>BQJD01000001.1 GCA_021604525.1 marine bacterium B5-7
AAGTATTTACTCTCATTCGCATTTCTGACGCGCGTATTATGTTTGCCATTCCCTGCTATTGCGTAAGGCAATATAGGTAACAATCATGGCATCAGGATATACAAGTAATGAATACGCCAACCAATAAAAAGCGAAGAAAAGTGATTGAAAATGTACTGACTGTTTCGACTTCGGCGTTTGTGGCCTCGCAATTATGGGTCAGTCCGGTTGTTGAGAAAGTAGTACTTCCTGCGCATGCGCAAACAACGAATGTCCAGACGAATGATGTCCCAACAGACATTGATCCATTGGTATGTTCTTCGCAATCCATTCCTGAAAAAATCATTGCGTGCTCCGATGATTCAAATAGTCAGTTTTCTGTAACCCCTTACCTTGTCCAGGCTGATGGTCAGTGCTTTAGTCTTGTTCGGGGTAACGATTTTCTTACAGACGATGCGGAAGCAGTCGGCATACCCAATCATATTTTCCTGGTTACCAGAAAGTCAGCTAACCCGAACCAATTAAATGTAGCGGTTATGACATTTGATGAAAATGGAGTTCTGATAGGCGGTTTAGGTTGTTGTTTTCAAGGTGCGTGCCCGGATATTCTTGACACGAGTTCGGTATTTGCAAATACCGTTCCTGATACGGGGGGAACGGTGCGATCAGTTGCATATACCCTACGGTACTCAAGCGCGCCATCAATCGGAACAACTGGAATGGTTACCGTTGTCTGATACAAACTTCAGTAGAGGCAATAGCTTCTTACATGAAGCGTGCAAAAGTCTGAAGGCAAATAAAATACGTAACTACATGAATTGCAAGCCTTATTATTGTGATTTCAGAATGCGTTTGAGGGCGAATAAATTACGTCAATCAGCTATTCAGGGATACTCCAGCATCAACTTCAATGATCGTGGCTGGATGATCAATCGGGAAGAGATTTTCAGGCAGGGCAGACATTAGAGAGTGAGGTCAAATTAAATCAGTTATGTTGTAACTGAGTAAGTTAAATATGTCTTTGAAACAGAAAACCGACCTTGCGGAGATCCTCAAACTATTGGGTGAATCTCGTACCCGGGCAACGTATGGTGCTGTAGCTGATGTTATTGGATGCTCTGCGCGGCGTCTTGGCGCAATGCTTGGTCCTCGGCGTCCACAGGCATCCTGGGTGGTTAGTCACCATACGAACATGCCTATTGGCTACACAGGGGATGAGCTTCATCGCGACCTTAAAACGAATTCACACATCATTACTGGTGCAGCAGAACTTCGCCAGCTACTTTACCGGTACCGCAATATCAGCAGACAAGCCGGTAACAGATTGGATAGTCAAAATGATACTTTGAACGTCACGCCCCGTATCAAGAACTGGCAACAATTCGAGAAGCTGATAGCTGAAGTTTATAGACGTCTAGGGTACCGTGTTATTGAGCGGGGAGGAGCAAAGCCTGACGGCGGCGTCGATCTTGAAATACACAAGGACAATCGCAGGTCACTTGTCCAGTGTAAATATTGGACATCGGAAAGAGTTGGCGTGGCGATCGTTCGAGAATTGTTTGGTGTGATGCATCACGAGAAAGCTGATGGCGCCATTGTCGCCTGTGCAGGTCGTTTTACTCCAGACGCCCAACAGTTCGCGAATGCCAACGGAATGGTACTGGTCGATAACAGAACACTAAAGCATATGCTGAAGCAGACGAGAACGGATCCGGATAAGTTTTTGAAAATACGGTCAGGCTCGAGATTGGCGCAATTCATACGACGCGGTGTCGGCCAGATAGGTCTTATACTTTTATTCTCTGTGTTACTGGTGCCGGTAATTCTATATGTAACCGAAAAGATCAATTCCAATCTTGCTTCTATTCAAGGGACGGGGAATCAGCAAGTCAGCAAAGCATCGATGGATACCCTGAATAAGAGCATAGATGAATCCGGTTTATCGGTTGTTGATCCCTTGATTCAGGGTGTGCAGATTTCACGGCAAAGTTCAGAATCCACTACTGCATTTGAAAACTGGTATAAACCACCAAAGGACTGTGTTGCATCAGTTTCGAATCCAAAACCTGATCTTGTCGCTTGTGCGAATCACCGTATACGGTCACGCAGGGAGTTTATCGAGAGTCAGCGATAAAGAATTAACAACATTCGTTGTCATGAACAATATCTAGTCGAATCGCAGTGCATAGATCGGTGGCAGGTGATTGGAAATCGTTTCCCAGGATTTTCCACCGTCCTCGCTGACCCATAGTGAACCCGTGGTGCTGCCCATGGCGAGTACATCACCACTTTGGTCAACATCGAGTGCGTGACGAAATACCAGGTCGTATGCGTTCGGTCCGGGCAGACCTTGATCAAGTGTATTGAAAGTAGCGCCGCCGTCATCGGTCCTGTTAACAACGACTTTGCCATCGGCAGGTATCCGGTGTTCATCCTTTATCTCGGGAACAAACCAGGCGGTGTCGGGTTGTTGAGGATGGACAACTGCGGCAAAACCGAAGCTGGATGGCTGGACATCATTGATTATCTGCCAGTTGAAACCGGCGTTGTCAGAGCGATATATGCCCGCATGATGTTGCAGCCACATCCGTTCCGGAGTCGAGGGACAGCGAACCAATCGGTGCACATCCTGAATGCCTGGGTCAGAAGCGATTTCCGGTGGTGTATAGGGCGCATTCATCCCTTCGCCGATGTTTGACCAGCTTGCACCGTCGTCGGTGCTGTGCCAGATACCACCACAGGACACTGCAATGACGATGTCTTCGGGATTATCGGGATGAACCAGTATGGAATGAATACCTGGAAAATCCATGCCACCACCGAACCACTTACGACGCAGTGGATCGTTCCACAAACTCTCTACAAGTTGCCAGCTATCACCGCCATCGTCCGAACGAAAAAGCCCGCCCGGAATCGTACCCGCCCACAGACGTTCATCCTGGTCGGCATGCCCCGCTTCCAATGACCAGATAAGTTGCAGTGAATCCGGTATGGTACGACCCATGATATCGACCCAGGGTTCCGTATTTACATCCGTCGGTGGATAGGCCGGTGCCGGTATTTCTTCATATGATTTGCCACCGTCTCTTGAACGATGCAACTTCACGCCGAAGTGGCCGTGATCAAGGGCAACGAAAATTGCTCCAGAAACTGGATGATGTAATACCGCGCTGCAATTATCACCCAGAAAATCTGCTGCCCCTAATTCCCATCCGTTTTCTCGGCTGGTATGAAACAATCCTTTGCGGGTGGCGATTCTTAGTTTCGTTTCGGCCATTTTGATGTCCTCAGTTTTTTTAGCCGCCAGACAGTGCCTGCATCACAAAAATTTCACTGTCCGTATTCGGCACCGGATCGCTTAGTCGTTTGCGATCCTTAAGTGCTGTGCCATTTAGAAAAATGATCATGTGTTTACGCAGTATACCTTGTTCGTCCAGTACATAACCTCGTAACAGTGGTTCCGCTTCGAACACTTTATCGAGCACCTCTGCAACAGTTTCACCTTCAACCTGAGTTGTCGGGCAATTTACGTGACGCCGCAAGTTGGGCGTAAAATTGACTGTAACCATGGTATGAATGTTGAATCTGCTAGCAATACAGTCATGATTATAACGAGCATCAAGTTATTTCTTCCACATGTATGTCGTTCGGATATTTACACCGGTGTTGCAAGATCCCATCTGTATTTAAAATTCACCGTGGCGACCATGGCCATCGACGAACTGACCTGCACCGGGGATGCCTTCCTGTTCGAGCACATCAAGGCCATTACCCCATTCTGCTTGCATGGCGTCATGCACGCTTTTGCCATGCTGGGCATAAATTGATCTACGGTCGGCGAGCACACATTGGAAAGGAAACTGGGTGATCTCACGGGCCAGAGATTCAGCTTCAATGCGCGAAGTACCTTTGGCAACGACACGTTCACAGGCGCCGATGCGCAGGCATTCCTCTGCCAGGACCTGTCGACCAGTGAGAATAATCTCCATGGCGCGGCCCTGACCCACCAGGCGCGGCAGACGTACTGTACCGCCATCCAGCAACGGTATTCCCCAGCGGCGACAATAGACACCGAAGTATGCGTCCTCCTCCATTACGCGAATATCGCACCACAATGCGAGCTCCATCCCACCGGCCACTGCAGGACCTGCGACTGCTGCAATTACCGGCTTGGAAAGTGCCATCCTGGTTGGTCCTAGCGGTCCTCGTGGGGTGTTGTCCGGTGATTCGGTAAAATCCAGGTGTGCCAGTGGATGCTTACCCTTGAGAGTGTGACCGTATTTTAGATCCCAGCCTGCACAAAACGCGCCACCTTCACCATAAAGTACTGCGACTTTTGCATCCGGGTCCCGCTCAAATTCAGTAAAGGCTTCAACCAGGGCGTCGGCAGAATCAGGATCCATGGCATTCCTGGCTTCTGGACGATGATTAATGATGGTGGTTACCGCAGCCTGCTTTTCGACACGAATGGTCATGATTAATCTCCTGTTCCGTGGTCATATAAATCTAGAAGTTTAGATAAGTCTATCAAGCAGTGCTATGATTACCCTTGATTTCGGACTTCGGGATGAGGACCGGATTTAACAAATTGGTAACTCCGTAAAAAGTTCATGAAAAAAGAAGCGGAAAATACAGGGGTCGTCCTGTATTCCCGGAGGCATTTGGTTTTTGTTGTTCCATTGTTGCTTCTCCATTTCGCCTGTCTGCTGGTGTTTTGGGTTGGCGTCAGTTCAACTGCGCTCAAGGTATTCGCAGTGTTCACGTTCGTTCGTTGCTTCGGCATAACTGCAGGCTACCATAGACTTCTCTCTCACCAATCCTATAAGACATCGCGCACAGTTCGTTTTGTAATTATTCTTATGGGGACACTGGCAGGGCAAAACGGTCCTCTCTGGTGGGTTGCGCACCATCGGATACATCACCGCTTTTCAGATCATGATGGTGATGTACATTCTCCACGTGACGGGTTTTTCTGGAGTCATGTTGGCTGGTTATTTTCACCCACAAATACGGTCGCACTCATGCGAATGGTGCCCGATCTGATGCGTCAACCGGAGATCATGTTTCTGCAACGATACTACTACGTATTCCATGCTCTGTTATTCATCGGTTTGTTTACAGTTGGCGAAATATTGCGAGTTCATCAACCGGGGTTGCATACCAGTGGTATGCAACTGGTTATATGGGGTGGTGTCCTGAGTATGGTCTGCGTTTTTCATTGTGTCTGGTCAGCCAATTCTGTTTGCCATACATATGGTTCACGTCGCTTCAAGACACGAGATAACAGTCGTAACAATATTTTAGTGGCATTGGTTACCTTGGGCGATGGCTGGCATAACAATCATCATCAGTACCCTTCTTCGGCGCGTCACGGACTTGTTTGGTGGGAACTCGACATCAACTATCTCCTTCTCAAGCTATTGAGAATATTAGGAATAGTCTGGGATTTACGTCAGCCAGGCAAGGTGTTGACTCAAGACAGCGGAATAAAAGAGATCTGAACCATGACGCCAGAAAAATTCATAAGTGGTTTACTGAACGATGTTGGAGTTACGGTCAATGGCGATAAATCTCATGACCTGATCGTCCATGACGATCGGGCATTCGAAAGAGTCATCACAGATGGTAGTCTCGGATTCGGTGAAGCATACATGGATGGATGGTTCGACTGTGAACGTCTGGACCAATTGATCAACAAAGTCTATGAAAACAAACTACAAACACGGATCGACAAGAAGGATGCCTTCTTCGCCATGATACGTGCACACGCGCGAAGCCTTGGTTCAAAATCGCGGTCCCATGAAATCGGATCAGTTCACTACGATACCGGTAATGCACTGTTTCGACGCATGCTCGATCCATACATGATGTATTCCTGTGGGTACTGGTTGCGCGCGCAAACACTTGAACAGGCGCAACAAGATAAACTCGAGTTGACATGTCGAAAGCTGATGTTGAAACCCGGTATGCGAGTGCTCGATATAGGTTGTGGCTGGGGCGGTTTTGCACGTTATGCGGCGGAGCACTACGGAGTAGAAGTGGTCGGTGTCACGGTCTCGGAAGAACAAAGATCACTGGGAGAAGAGCTTGGCGCAGGGCTTCCCATAGAACTGCGTTTTCAAGACTATCGCAAAATCAGCGAAACATTTGATCGTATCGTTTCAATCGGCATGTTCGAGCATGTCGGGCACAAGTTCTATCAGGAGTACATGGATGCCTGCAGTCGTTGTCTGAAATCAGATGGATTATTTCTCTTGCATACTGTTGGTTACAAGGAGCAGGGCGAGGCCAATCCATGGTTCGATCGCTACATCATGCCGGGTGTTGCGTTTCCAGCGATGAGTCAGATCATGACCTGTGCCGAGCCTCACTTTGAGCTGGAGGATTTTCATAACTGGGATGGTAGCCACTATGACAGAACGTTGATGGCGTGGTTTGATAACTTTGATGCAAGCTGGTCTGAAATCAAGGACATGTACGACGACAGGTTTTACCGAATGTGGAAACTGTACTTGCAGGGCTGTGCAGGTGCTTTTCGTTGCAACCGCATGAGGGTTTGGCAACTGGTATTCAGTAAGACGGATTTTGCTGGCGGTTATCGTTATGCAAACCAATACTCACTTGACTGAATGATTGAGTATTTACACATCAAGGACTGTCGTTTCAGAATTACTTACCGGGATACGAAGATTATTCAGATCCCAATTCATGCCGAGGGCACTAAATAAAGTTTCGGCCTCGTCATAGTAATGCATCGACTCACTGCTTTTACCCTGTCTGTCAAGGTACTTTGCGAAACATGCATAGGTACGTGCCAGTTCGGGACGTACGCCAATTTCTTTCTGAATTGAAATCACCATCCGGTATTGTTCTTCAATAATACTGAAATCTTTCCCCAATGCAGCCAAACATTCACAATTTGCTCTGCGAGCCAATGCCTCGGAAAAACGGTCACCTGTAGTGATCGCAGCCTGGATTCCTTCCTCACTCACTGTACATCCATGAGACGCATCGCCGAAGGCCAGGGAGCACATAGCCTGTGCCGCCAATGCCTGGCCAAATATGAATTGAGTCTTCAGATCACGTCCGGTTTGTACACCTTTTTCAATTAACTCTTGTGCCTCATCCATTTTGTCCTGAAACATTAATGCGCGTCCTTGCATGAACTCTATTAGATACTTGCGAAATACATCTCCAGAGATATCGGCGATTTCTTTGGCGATGGTGTAGTCTTCGATGGCTTCCTTCCAGCAACCCAGTTGATCGTAGATGATGCCACGGTAATGAAAGTTAGCTGCTTCGACGAACGGGTTCTCCAGTTCACGAGCCAGATGGATGCCTTGTTCTACAAATTCCTGGCCGCGTTTGAAGTCCCCCACATAGCAAAGTAGTGCCCCCGCGAATCCACAAGCGGTAGCTTCCTCAACCTTGTTTCCCACATTGTGCAGCTGCTCAATACTGCGTTCGGTATAGCGAGCGGATGTTGCGAAGTCGGATAATTGCCAATAGCCACGGCCAATCAGATTAACGCAAGGCGCAGCAAGCGATTCATCTTCGAGTTGGTCAGCGATCTCCAATCCTTGTTCAGCGTAATCT
The DNA here is from genome assembly GCA_021604525.1 of marine bacterium B5-7. Lineage (GTDB taxonomy): Bacteria > Pseudomonadota > Gammaproteobacteria > Arenicellales > CAJQKF01 > BQJD01. The sequence goes on from BQJD01000001.1 coordinate 7,576, forward strand.
ATAGCGCTGTGGAGCTTACCTTCAGCATAGTGCACTCGTCCCAACCAATAGAGAATTTGCGAGCGTGATCGGTCATCGCTAACCTCGCTGGCCAGTTGAAGAGCATGCTGCAGGTGGTTTTGTTCCTGCTGTCGGTTTTTATTGTTGGACTCGACCTGTGCCAGGCGTAGAACGGCCTCAATATATAGCTGCCTTCCTTCAATGACATCGCCCATGTCTACAGCGATTTCCAGAGCGCCTTCGAAAAATGGCAATGCCTCGTTGTTGGCGTAAAAGCCCATAGCCTTGTCACCCGCAAGCAAGGCGTATTTCACAGCTTTTGGTTGATTGTCGCTACGCATGTAGTGGTATGCAAGTAAGGCGGTATGTTCAGCAATACGGTCCGGGTATAGTCGCTCGAACACATCGCCGATCATGGCGTGAAGGTGTAGCCGCATTTTGTGAAGTATTGTTTCATAAGCCACTTCCCGCATAAGCACATGCTTGAAGATATATTCAGCATCAGGCTCCAGACGCGTTTGTTGAATGAGTTCTTGTTGTTTGAGCGTACTAAGGGCACGATCCAGCGGTGTGCGGCTGCTATAAAGTTCGGCAAGAATCTGTTGGCTGAACTGCCGGCCGATTGCGGAAGCAAGCCGGATAACCTCACGAGTATTTGTATCCATGCGATCCATTCGCGAGGCGATGATAGCCTGAATGCTGTCGGGTAGTGGCAGTTCGGATAACTCGCGTCTAAGTATTGCGCGGCCCTCTTTTACGTTAAGAAATCCTGTGCCGATCAGTGCATAGCATGCTTCTTCTATAAACAAAGGATTTCCGTCGGTACGTTCATGCACGTACTCGACAATGCCATGTGGTAATTCGTGAGCTTTTAGAACCGAACGCATAATGTCTGCGGTATTGTCAGCATCGAGTGGGCGCAAATTGATATGGCTATGGTTACTTTTCGACTCCCATTGAAGATCGAATTCTGAGCGGTAGGACACAACAACCATGACTGGGTGGATATTAAGCGTGCTGAGTAAATACTTGAGTGCTGAGACTGATGCTTCATCACTCCAGTGCCAGTCTTCAAATACCATGATTACCGGTTGCTTCCGTGAATTGGCGACAACCATGTCCACAATGGCCTGCTCCAACGCCTCACGCAGACTCTTGCCTTGCAGGGACTCGGGTAAAATGTAATCACTTTCGAGTGACATCAGGTGCAGGTAAGCTGGAATATGTTTTTCCAGTGCCGGATCGATTTTGCGTATGTTTTGAAGCGATGCGTTGAGTATATCGTCAGGATCATTCAGGTTCTGAAGTCGGAGACCAAAGCGTAAACCGTCGATGAATGGGTGGTAGGGCGTGGTTTGACTGTATGATTGGCAGCGACCTTCGACAATCGCATAATCGAATTGTTTCACAAGAAGGCGAAACTCATGGATGAGCCGGCTCTTGCCGGCACCTGCTTCGCCTTCTACGGAAACAAACTGACTGTTGCCGGTAGTCGCCAGCTTAAGCTTCGACATTAGTTGTGCGAGGTCATTGGCACGTCCTGTAAACTGACTGAATCCACGAATTTCCGCTGCGTCAAATCGAGATAGAATCGACTTCTCGCCCATCACCTGATGCACTTGCATCGGCTCTGCTTTGCCTCTGATCTGCATGGGATCGCGGGAGTGTGTTTCAAAAAAGTCAGTCACCGATGCATAACAGTGCGGGCCGATCATGATCTCGTCAGCAGCTGATAATTCACGTAGTCTGGCTGCGACATTGAGAACATCGCCTGTGACATGATACTTGCCGTGCAAACCGCTACGATTAATCGTAACGATAAGACCGCTTTCAATACCGCTGTGCAATGTCAGGGGAAACCCCAAACGAGATTCGAAGTTCAATTCGGCACCAACATTGCGAATGCGTTGATGCAGACCAAGTGCTGCACGCACTGCTCTCGCGGGATCGTCTTCATGGGCGCTGGGAACGCCGAACAGCGCCATGACTTCGTCACCGATGAAAAGATTTACTGTACCGCCGTAATATTCGATTTCTTCAGTTGCTTCCTGCTTGATGCGCTCCATATATCGATCGACTTCTTCAGGGTCGAGCTTTTCGGAAAGTTGGGTAAACTTCGATAGATCGGCATATAGCACCGTTGCCCAACGACGTTCGCCACCTGAAGTATCTTCCTGTCGTTTGCTTGTATCATCATTTGATGTAAGGCGGGTTCCACATTCACTGCAAAACCGGCTACCTGGTGGAACTTCGCAACCGCATTGCGGGCAAGCAGGAACTATTAGTGTGCCACATTGATTGCAGAATTTGCTGCCCGCCTCATTGACAGCCTGGCATTTCGAACAAACCAGAGAAGGGAGGTTCATCGTTGAGCTCGCAGGTGTTCAGATTAATGCGTTAACCGGGGTTGCTGCATTGTACGATCTACGGATCGTCGTCAATCCAGCGTAGTTACATTACTGGTTCTGCAATCATCGTAACCGTAATGCTTCAACGCCACAAGCATCGTTAAACTGTATTCAAGCGCAGATGTAATGGAAAGTATCACACACTCAATCTCTAATTTCTGGTCGAGACCGAGTCCGAACATGTTCAGCCTGCCTGACGTAACCTCCCGGTTGTAATCCTGTCGTAATGGACTAACCTGTTAAGTATTACCACAGCTTTGCATTTCACATCACCAATCTGTAACGGAAGCAACAGGTTTTAATCGTCCTGTTCGATGGAAATATCACCATCGATAGTCACGTCAAGATCGATCCCGGATACGTTTAGTCGCATGCTTGCTTTGAGTTCATCGCCCACTGAAATACGGCCTTCGGCAATTGCCCGTGCCACCGCATTCTCGATATCCCGTTGAGATTGAATGCCAACTTTTTTCAGGAACTTCCTGATTTGCATATTCAGGTGATCTTCATTCATTTTAAATTCCACAGTGTATTTATTTGTTGAATTGGTACGATGCCGGAATCTTGTATCCGGGCGTTAGCAATTACATTCATAATCCATCAAGGCGGGGTGAATATTATAAATTCGACTTCTACCGGGCATCGAATACAAGCTGATCATGATTACTGAACACTTTGAATTGATGACTCTTGGCACGGGCTACCAGCATTACGTTGAGATCCTCTGCAAGTTCAACTGCCATGTGTGTAACACCGTTCCTCGATACTAATACCGGTATTCTCATGATCGCGGCTTTCATGACCATCTCGGAGGTCAGTCGACCCGTGGTATAAAATATTTTACCCGCGCCTTGTATGCCATCCAGCCACATCTGTCCGGCAATCGTATCCATGGCATTGTGCCGTCCAACATCTTCGACAAAGCTCACAACTGTATCGCCATCTATCAGTGCACAGCCATGCACCGAACCAGATTTTCGATAGACTCTGTTATGTGATTTTACGGCCGTGAGTGCTGAATAAATCGCGGTTTGACGTATTAATTTATTCGGCAGGCGCTGATCATACAATTTATCGAGAGTGCAGCTATAAATTGTACCCTGACCACATCCAGTGGTTATGATCCGATGGCGTGGCTCGACAGACAATTCATCGATCCCAAGGCCATTCACCGTGGCAACTCGGGCGGTTTCCTGTTGCCAGTCGACGGTAACCGATGCGATGTCCTTCAGGTGTTCGATCAGACGCTGGTTGAGCAGGTAACCAAGAGTAAGTTTCTCTGGTTCTGTACCAAGTGTCATCAACGTGACGATATCCTGTCCATCGGCAATAATGGTCAAGGGCAGTTCAGATGAGGCATGTACGATCCGGCGTGTACCGGTTTGGTCGATAACATCTACTTCACGAGTCGGATCCAGTCCACAGCAGGTCAAGGCGGGCTTATATATACCCATAACCGGATTAACATAACCGGAGTTGGAGTCCTCGGTCGTTATTGGCGTGAGTGGGGTAATCAGACCTTCGCGTATATCCATTTTTCGTTGATTCGCGCCAGATCTTTACCAATCAGCCATGTCACGCGCCGGAAGGTGTCTGTGCGACAACGTCCGATTTGTGTTCGTCTTTGGCATCCGGGTAGGGTTCGACGCGATCCGCTACGTCCTCATACCACAGGTCATGATGTTCCTTGGCCCAGTTCGCATCACAGTAACCTGTCGCCATCACTTCAAATGCACCCTCCATGGCAATGGTTCCCATGTAGATATGCCCGAAAGACGCCGCGAGAATCAATATTGCCCCACTGGAATGAACTATGTGCGCCAGGCTCATGTCAGCGCGATCCTGGCCGAACAAAGGGAAGTCCAGCACAAGGCCCGAGGCAACGACGATCAATCCACCGAGCATCGCCAGCCAGAACCAGGTTTTCTCGCCCGCATTATAACGATGAGAACTCGCATGTGAACCGAACATACCACCACCTTTGAGGATCCACATGAGGTCCTCTTTGGGTTTGAGCATGTTTCCCTTGATGAATAAAATGAATTGAACAACAAGAGCGATACCGAATACCGGGCCGACAAAATCATGAATTCGCTTGGCAGCGAAGGCAAGGTTGCCGAAGACATCGCCACCAAGTAACGGCAGCAACACAGAGCGACCGAATATCAGTATGCAGCCGGTCAGTCCGAGAGTGATAAAGGTGATGGCGACAGTCCAGTGGGTGGTTCGCTGATATAGGGAAAAACGCTTGACGCGTTTTTCAGACCGACCCGCCTTGATACGAATTTTTCCCCGTATGATTCGAAACAGTGCGATGATAATTAGCATGCCGCCCAGCACATAGCCTGCGACCGGAACCAGTTGGTTCATGCGAAATTGACGCCACTGTTCACCCAGGGTATTGATCAAGGCGCCTGCATCTGGTCCCAGTACCTGAGTTTGCCCGACAATATCACCATCAGCCGAATTTACTTCGACCCACAGATCTTTGGCTAACTTTCTGGGAGATACGTTCCGCAGCGAGGGGTCAGTAATATCGGGCTGCGTACGATCGCGGATACTACGCCACAGGTCAGTCCCGGGGCTGGGAACCGGGATAGCTTCGCTGGTTGTTTCTTGTTGCGCGTATGCAATCGTCTCAAAGCTGAAGACCGCGACGACCATTGCGAGCAACACCAGCAAGCCAACGGTGTGCTGATTCTTGGTAACAGATAACACGGCGACCATCCTCATGTCGTCAATCACAGGGGCCGCATCGCCAATGCAGGCGACGCGGCCAGTTCGACTATATCAGTCAGGTTGTCATAACACCTTTAGTCAGTGCTACTTGCCTTGCCGGATAGTCCGGATGTTTCGCGCAGACTTGCATTCTGATATTGCACGCCCCAGTCGAGTACGCTGGCGCCACGATTGACTACGCGCTTGCGATATACATCGGCAATCACGTTGGCATCGCCGGCAAGCAGCGCCTTGGTAGAACACATTTCAGCGCAGGCAGGGAGCTTGCCCTCGGCGAGTCGGTTTGAGCCGTACTTTCGATACTCGTCAGAACTGCCAGTCTCCTCCGGGCCGCCCGCGCAGAACGTACATTTATCCATCTTGCCGCGACTCGAAAATGCGCCGGATGCGGGAAACTGTGGCGCTCCAAACGGGCATGCGTAGAAACAATATCCGCAACCAATGCAGATATCCTTGTCATGCAATACCACGCCGTCATCAGTGGTGTAGAAGCAGTCAACCGGGCAGACAGCCGCACAAGGCGCATCCGAGCAGTGCATACAAGCCACTGATAGCGACCGCTCTCCCGGCTCGCCGTCCTTGATCGTTACCACACGACGTCGGTTGACGCCCCACGGTACTTCGTTTTCATTTTTACATGCAGTGACGCAGCCGTTGCATTCGATACAGCGCTCAGCGTCGCAATAGAACTTCATTCGTGCCATTTTTCTATCTCCTTGGAGTTATGCTTTGCTGATGCGACATAGAGACGCTTTGGTCTCCTGCATCTGGGTTACGGAGTCATAGCCATAGGTCAAAGCCGTGTTAGCAGCCTCGCCCAACACGAACGGATCGGCACCTTCGGGATACTTGTCGCGCAAGTCCTTTCCCTCCAGATGGCCACCAAAGTGGAATGGCATGAATGCAACACCGGATTTGACACGACGTGTGACCAACGCCTTGACCTTGACCCTGGCGCCTTCCGGACCCTCCAGCCAGACATCGTCGCCATCACGCACACCGGCGTCATTGGCATCGCGCGGATGCATCTCGACGAACATGTTCTGCTGTAATTCGGCAAGCCACGGGTTGGATCGTGATTCATCGCCGCCACCTTCGTACTCAACCAATCGGCCCGAAGTCAGGATGATTGGATAGTCCTTCGAGTAATCGGTGGCTTGAATCGACTTATAACGCGTCGGTAAGCGGTAGTGCGATTTGCGATCATCATAAGTGGGATATTTCTCTACCAGGTCGCGTCGGCTGGTATACAGCGGTTCACGATGAATTGGAACTGGATCCGGGAAGGTCCACACGATGACACGCGCCTTGGCATTACCGAACGGTGCGCAACCATGTGCGATAGCCACTCGTTGTATACCGCCGGACAAATCGGTCTTCCAGTTTTTGCCTTCAGCGGCTGCTTTTTCCTCATCAGTCAGGTCGTCCCACCAACCCAGTTGCTTGAGCATCTTGTCGGTAAACTCAGGATAGCCGTCTTCGATTTCAGAATCCTTGGAGTAAGAGCCCTCGGCGAGCAGGTTTACACCGTTTCTTTCAACGCCGAAGCGTGCACGAAATGTCAAACCACCATCGGCGACCGACTTACTCGTGTCGTACAGGTTTGGTGTTCCAGGATGCCCCATCTCGGCTGTGCCCCAGCAAGGCCATGGCAATCCATAGAATTCACCATCGCAAGGGCCACCTTCAGCCTTGAGACTGGTGAAATCGAACGTGCCCCAGTTTTCCTGCTGCTTTTTGAGACGTTCCGGGCTTTGGCCGGTATAACCAATAGTCCACATGCCACGATTAAATTCGCGCGTCAGGTCCTCGATAAGTGGTTCGTCATTTTCAACTGTAATGTTCTTGAACAGTTGATCGGCGAGTCCGACCTTGTTCATCAGCTTGTACATGATGGTCTGATCGGGCAGAGACTCGAACATGGGCTCGATAACCTTGCTGCGCCACTGGAATGAACGATTGGACGCGGTGACTGATCCATAGGTTTCGAACTGGGTCGCCGCCGGTAACAGATAAACACCATCGGTACGGTCGTGCATGACAGCGGAAACGGTGGGGTAGGGATCCACTATTACCAACAACTCAAGTTGCTCGAATGCCTTCTTCATCTCCATGCCGCGGGTTTGACTGTTGGGCGCATGGCCCCAGAAAAACATTGCTTTGAGGTTATCCTTCTGGGCAATGTTTTCCTTGTCTTCAAGTACCCCGTCGATCCAGCGTGAGACAGGAATACCGGCGGTATTTTTCGTCGGCAAGTCCTTGTCACCCTTCTTTTCATAACTGGCAGAATCGAATTGACCCATCACCCATTCAGGATCAAGTCCCCATACAGTCGACCAGTGCTTCCAGGCGCCATCGGAAAGGCCGTAATATCCGGGCAATGTATGAGATAGCACGCCAACATCTGTGGCGCCCTGGACGTTGTCGTGGCCTCGGAAGATGTTGGCACCACCGCCGGAGCGGCCGATGTTTCCAAGCGCCAACTGAAACGCGCAGTAGGCACGCGTGTTGTTGTTGCCGATAGTATGCTGGGTACCGCCCATGCACCAGATAAAGGTGCCGGGACGATTGTCCGCCATGGTCTTGGCGGCGGCATGAACCTGTGATTCCGGAATACCGGTTACGCGCTCGACTTCATCCGGTGTCCACTTGGCCACTTCGGCCATGACTTCATCCATGCCATAGACGCGTTGACGAATGAAATCCTTGTCCTCCCAGCCGTTATTGAAAATATGCCACAACATGCCCCAGATGATCGGCACGTCGGTGCCGGGTCTGATCTGCAGAAAGTGATTGGCATGTGCCGCGGTACGGGTAAAACGCGGATCGATGACAATGATCGGCGCGTTGTTCTCTTCCTTTGCCTTGAAGAGGTGTTGTAACGCTACCGGGTGTGCCTCTGCCGGATTGGATCCGATCAGCAGGATTGCCTTGGAGTTATGAATATCATTATAGGAATTGGTCATGGCGCCGTAGCCCCATGTATTGGCGACGCCGGCTACGGTGGTGGAATGACAGATTCGCGCCTGATGATCGACATTATTGGTGCCCCATATGGCCGCCATCTTGCGGAACAGGTAAGCCTGTTCGTTGCTATGTTTGGCGGAACCCAGCCAATACACGGAATCTGGCCCGGATTTTTCCCGGATTTCCATTATTTTGTCGCCAATCTCGTCGATGGCTTGATCCCAGCTTATGCGCTCCCACTTACCGTTGACCATCTTGGTGGGATACTTCAGGCGACGTTCACCATGACCGTGCTCGCGTACCGATGCACCCTTGGCACAATGCGCGCCGCGATTGAAGGGATGGTCGAAGGCCGGTTCCTGTCCGGTCCATACGCCGTTTTGAAGCTCGGCAATGATGCCGCAGCCTACGGAGCAATGAGTACAGATTGTTTTAGCAGTCGTAGCCGACCCAGTTGCTTGTGCGGCCTGGGCTTTTTTCATCATTACCGGGCCAACAGTAGTGGCAAGCGCCGTGCCACCGGCCATGAGGCTGGAGTTACGTAGAAATGTCCGGCGATCGATACCGACCCCACCGGTGCGTGAATTGAAGTCCGCTGCTTTGGCAACTACAGCCGGCTCGGTAACTTGTGATGAGATTTTTCGTAATTTCATCGAAATTCCTCCTAAAGGATTTTAATAGCTCGTTGGCCAAACCGATTAGCTGAGCGTTTTATAGTAGTCTGCGATATGTCTTGTGAGCCGATAATTCTCATCGGGTTTTATCGTTTCAGTAACATTTTCTGCTGCTGCCACCGCACCGGGGAGTGATGCGGCAATGGTGGCACCAGTTCCAACTATTGCACTCTTGCGAAGGAATTCGCGTCGCGCCTTTGTATGTTTGTCACTTGGTTTGTTCATGGTTTGTAACCTCCAGGTTCAATCGTTATGACTATCGTTTTGTTGAATTAATACGACACACCTATTGGCAAGCCGTTATTGGATTATCTGTCTCAACCTCCAGAAAAAATGCACATCGATGCAGTGTCGTGTTATCCATATGAATGTTAGTACTCACACCTGCATCCCCATGTAGTCCTCTTCAAATGCAGTAAAAGCAGTGCCGAAGCGCGCTACCGCTTGATAATAGGAAGCATTTTTAGCCTTGCCCAAATCATTAAAAAATCGGGAAAGCCATGGCGCCATATGTCGAGTGAAAAATGTCCGCTGCATCTCGAAGCTGTCGGGCTCGCTCGCCAGCATGGACATCACTTCGCATAGTGCGGCGACATGATCCTCTGGTTCTTTGTTTGTCGCTTGACGTTCGAATCCGAGCTGTGCCAGATCTGATCGCAATTCACCAAGCGGGCGCTCCATGAGAAAGCCGGTTAAATACCAGGAACCGTAGGGGAGCAGTTCACCCCTGCCGATGCCAATAAACAGTGAGAAGTACTCGTGTTTAACATCTTCCTGTTTCACCGCTTTTGATGCCGCTCCAAGGGTTGCTAATGATGCCCCTAATTCGTCGCCTGCGAAACTTTCAGCGAATGCCGATGCACGTTCAAGCAGCGCCGTATCGGGTTCCGATCTCAGCAATGCTGCAAGCAGGGAGTAGGCACCGGCCCGGTATTGATTATCCTCAGGCTGGCTTTCGATGCTTGTACTAATTTCATTGCTTTGGGCCATTACTAACTCCTATCTTAGTACAAGCGTACAAATGTAACTAGTTACGATTAAAAAACAATAAAAACAATAATTTAAACATGATTCAGATGTCAATCAGGTGTGACTTAAAATCAATTCATTCGATTCATTGCCTGATCATCCTGAACTACGTCCATTACGCGACAGTCATCACACATCTTGAGTCGTCGGCGAGCACGCTCTGTAGCGAACATGGGGTGATCCTTGAGCTTGCCGAGTATCAGGTCAATGGCTGAACGCGTTGCAAATGGTTTGCCGCATTCAACGCAGGTAAACGGTGTCTCCTCGTGCAACGTGACTCCACGACGGCGCATATCGATATCCAGATTCAATCGCGGGTCAAGACTGATGGCGTTTTCAGGACAAGCGGTTTCACAGATTCCGCACTGCACGCAATTCATCTCGTGGAATATCAGGCGAGGGCTGTCGCCGCCAGCAACCAGCGCCTGCGCCGGACAGACCGATGTACAACCCATGCACAAAGTACACTTTGCGGAGTCAACCAGTACCTGCCCGAACGGCGCACCGGATGGTAGTGACAGTGTAATTTCTGTTGTGTCGAGATGCGCTGCGAGTGTATCGATAGCCGCAAACAGCATGTTGCGTTTGTCATTCATGGGGGCGTGACTGACATTTCGTGCATTCTCCGGCAACGCTGGTATCGGCGGAAGTGCCGTGTCGCCTGAGACCATTACCAGCGAGTCGTTGCCATAACCCAGGAATGCCAGAATGCGCTGTGCAATGTCTACTTGTTCATTAATTACCGGCACAACCACATCAAGCACGCTATCACCTTGCAATAATGCGACCTGACGCGCACCAAAGGCCAGTGTGGACAGCCAGACTTCTATTCCGACGCTGCCCAGTTCCTCCAATTCAACCATCAGTACATTGTCAGGCAGTAGATTGAATGTATTAGCATCAGCTTCCGCCACAAACGCAACCACAGGGTTGGAACCGCCGGCCTCAAGATACGCTCGCAGCATTTGGCGAATGCGTTCCAGTGAGTCGGACAATTGTGGATAGGCGTAACGAATTGCGCCGCTTGGGCATACCGTGGCACACATACCGCCGCCCTGACATCGATAGGGATCTACCTCGATAGATTCAATCAGACCGGTAATCGCCTCGGCCGGGCAGGCTTCGATACAGCGGTTGCAACCAGCCTGACCGGAGCGGCCATGGGCGCAAATGGCTGCGTCATAGTCGAAGTAGCGGGGTTTTTCGAAAGTGCCGACCAGCTCACCGAGTTCTTCAACCGATGTTTCGAGCGTATCCGGGTCAGTACCGTTCCATAGATAACCTGGCGGCTTTAATGGGGTGGTCAATTGCGGGTTGTCACCCAGATCGAGAATAAGATCCGCAGTGAGTATTTGCGTATCCACGTCGCCTTCTTCGCCGATATGGATGACGAACTGGCCAAGGTGTCCCGTTATCGAGATCGGGCGTCCGGCACATACCACGGATACATCATCTTCTGCATCATCATCCAGACGCAGTATTCGTGCTGACAGCGGCGCTGGCAACATAAACGCTGCTCCATCGGCCAGGTCACCCGATCCTATGACGAGTACACGCCCTCGTGAGCGATACTCCATGATCGATGTTGTCGTCGATTGGTGGTTTTTAATCGCAGCATAGGCCGCCTCGCGTGCTGCGGAATTAGCCGAATTGGCGTCGTTCAAATGTGCTTCTCCGTTGAATCATCGATTCCGGTTGGTTCCTGTGATTCCATGGTATTTGAATTCATGGAATCATCAACCTCCACGCCAGGTTCTTGTTCATGTGCGTGTTCAGATTCTGTATCGGCATCAGATTTCTGATTGTCAGGAGGTGGATCGTCATTGACTGTTTCCGAGGTTGTCTCTATATCGGCTGACGGTACCGATGCCATATCGTTTTCCTGCGCTTCCTCTTCCAGATTGCTTAATCGTTTGGCTTCCATCTCCATTCGATGACGCATGTCCGCAGTGATTACGTTGCCGAGTTTTTCAAACTTGGTATAGTCATCATCATAGTCGTTCAAGCCATCCCGGATATTGAATACCTCGGAATGAAACAACTTTCGAAGCGCCTTGCGACGAAGTATCTTGCTAACGCCGGGAGAAAAAAAATCTGCAACTACTGAATCACCCGTAATCGTTTCCACATCGGGCATATCATCGTCTGTAAGTACTTGTGGTTTGGGTACATCATCGGGTGATGTCTCGTCGGCTGGTGGTTGTGCCTCGGCAGGGATTGCTTCTTCATTTGTTGCATCGTGTGATTGCTGATTGGCCAGTTTGTTTTTTGACCAACGGCCGAGAAAGCTTTTCCCTTCATCATCGTTGTCCTGATTAGTCGGTCGATTATTCATTGCGTGCCATCAAAACCACGCTGTTCACGCGATGATTTGAGTTTGCGTTTTCGTTTTTCTTCCGGTTCGTAGTACATGATCACATAGCGTTCCAGCCATTGATGCAATTCGGCAGGCAGAGCAACATGGAAAACTATTGCGTCACCCTCACCATAAGCGTTAGCTTCATCGAAATTCAATGTCACCATTAAAGGCTTGGGAATTTCCTCGTTACTTGCGATGACATAACAACCCGGTGCCGGAGATGTCAGGTTATGGTAATAACTTGCCGCTTCGTCGCGATGCAGGCGTATGGAAAAACTACCATAGCGTAGTTGGAGATACGTACCTTGATCAACGGCCACTTCGGGATAATCGCGATCCGGACCTTTGCCTACGGTAACTCCCACCGCTTGCCATACTTCTGTTGCCCAACGTGTCACCCCTGGTCGTCGTTCCATTAACACGCTAACCGGAAATGAATCCGGCAAAGGCATGGGGTCCTGTATTGTGGTTTCTTCTGTCACCTAAGTTCCAATGTGCAGTTATGAATACTGGTGCTTGGCCAGCTTCTACTCAATGCGAACGACTGACGTCGCCAACCGGCAATACCCGTATGCCAACGTCTGATCTGTATGCATGAAGGTATGCCATTGTTTTGAAGTCCGCAACAGGTTGCCTGGAATCAGTTGGCATCGTCTTGTATATCCCTTATCACCTGGAACAGACAGGGGAAACAGGGTAGTTTATCGATGCATCGGTGACGAAGGCTTGCAGTTATTTAATACCACGCTTCATTGCTGTTACCATGTTGTATCCAGAATTCAATAAATCGTCAAATACGGCGAGAAATATAGGGATTATCTAGATATATCGCCAGTTTAGACGAAATAAAATAAAAATATTGTGATACATTATTTCGTCATATAAGGCGAAATAATTTGCTTATATGTCAATTATTCGTCATAATTGACGATTATGAAATTCAAAGAACTACTCAATGATGATTCGATGCTGGCTGAAATCGGTGTCCGGGTGGCCAGGCGACGAATCGATCTGGGATTGACCCAGGCGGTGTTGTCAGAGCAGGCGGGTATCGGCAAACGAACGCTGGAGCGTCTTGAAGCCGGTGAATCCATACAACTTGCAAATTTCCTGCAGGTGCTGCGCGTGCTGCGACTTGTCGAAGGACTGGATGCGCTATTACCAGAGCCGGGGCCTCGTCCGATGGAGTTGCTCAGACAACAGGGCAAGCAACGTAAACGGGCATCAACGCGACAGAGCGAGTTAAGAGAACAGGATCAGCCCTGGACGTGGGGCGATGAGTCGTGAACACTGTTGCAGCAGTCAACTTATGGGGTCGCACTATAGGCGCCGTTGCCCTTGGGGATGGCGAGCAGGTTGCCGAATTTGAATTCGATCAGGCGTTTACCGACAGCGGTATTAACATCGCACCGCTGATGATGCCATTGTCAGATGAGATCTACCATTTCCCATCATTGCCGGATCAGACTTTTCACGGTCTGCCAGGTCTGTTGGCCGATTCGCTCCCCGATCGTTTTGGCAATGCGCTGATCGATGCCTGGTTGGTACAACAGGGACGCAGTGCCGGCGCCTTCAATGCGGTGGAACGCCTGTGCTATATCGGTGACCGTGGCATGGGTGCGCTTGAATACGAACCGGCTGTCAGTTTTGGCTCACAGCGGTCGACAAAAATTGAAGTCGATAGACTCGTTGAATTGGCATCGAAGATTCTGACTCATCGAGGCAGCCTTGCTACGTCTCTTAATGAGAGTGACAAAGCGATGCGCGATATTCTTAAAGTCGGTACATCAGCCGGCGGGGCGCGTGCGAAGGCCGTGATTGCATGGAATCCGTCAACCAACGAGGTACGTTCGGGTCAAGTGGCCGCTGGCGAAGGGTTCGAATACTGGTTGCTTAAATTCGATGGCGTGCAAGGCAACAAGGATAAGGAGCTGGACGACCCGCAAGGATATGGTGCTATTGAGTATGCCTATTCAAAGATGGCCATGGATGCGGGGATCACGATGAACTCCTGTCGGTTGTTTGAGGAGAACGGACGCCGCCACTTTATGACTCAACGATTTGATCGACTTCCGGGTGGTGGCAAATTACATATGTTGTCATTGTGCGGAATAGCGCATTATGACTTTAATCAGGCAGGTGCTTATGGGTATGAACAAGCACTGGCAGTGATTCGCAAGCTGGACTTGCCGATGCGGGATGTGGAGCAAATGTATCGACGTATGGTGTTCAATATTTTTGCTCGTAATCAGGACGATCACGTCAAAAACATCGCTTTTCTGATGGATCGTACAGGAAGGTGGTCGCTATCGCCGGCATTCGATGTGACCTACAGCTATAACCCCGCGGGGTCCTGGACCTCGAAGCATCAGATGACCTTGAATGGCAAACGTGATCGATTCACACTTGATGACTTCAAGTCCTGTGCAAAAGGCGCATCCATGAAACGAGGTCGTGCGGAAAGCATTATCAATGAAGTCCGCGAAGCGGTGTTGCGGTGGGCAGACTATGCTGATAAAGCCGGCGTTATCGTGTCACAACGCGACCAGATCCAGCAGAACCTGAGAACGCAAGCGCTTAAATAAACAGGAATATTCAAGACAGGCTAATAACACTCGTTTAATCCTGTAGATTGGAAGCAAGAGTTTCCAAACATCTTCGCGTGTCGTCGGCCAGTTTGCGTGTCAGATCAAAAGCGCTGGTTTCATGACAGAGACTTGCGGCCTGCCCGGACCATAATGATGAAAAGTCAGCCTTGCTCAGTGCTTCCGCCTGTACCTTTAGTGCAGCCAGGGCGCTACCGGCAGTTGGAAATGCGGGTGCTTTATCCGACAGTGGACCGACTTCCCGCATTACTCGATTAACTATGCTGCGTGCGGGTTTGCCGGAGAATACATTGGTGAGCATGGTTTGATCATCCCGCGCACTGTGTAGTGCTGCCCGGTGAAGATCCGATATCAGGGACTGTGGGGTAAACAGGTATGCAGTACCGACTTGAACGGCACTGGCACCGAGAGCGAACGCGGCAGCTATGCCACGACCATCGGCAATTCCCCCAGCCGCGATGACGGGTACGTCAACAGCATCTACCACTTGTGGCACAAGCGCCAGAGTACCCGGCTGGGCATTGATATCCTTCGTTATAAACATGCCTCGATGACCACCGGCTTCATAACCCTGGGCGATGATGGCATCGCATCCATGTTGTTCAAGCCAGTGTGCCTCGTCAACGGTGGTTGCTGAACTCAATATCAGGCAGCCGGCCTTCTTAACTCGCTGAACGAGTGCAGATTGTGGAAGTCCGAAATGGAAACTGACCACTTCCGGTTTGTATTCTTCGACAATCTCACACATCTCGCTGTTAAACGGCGATCGTCGGACCGAAGGCGTAGCGACTGATGCATCGAGACCATATTCGTCATAGTAAATTGCTAACCGTTGTTTCCATGCGGCGTCCTGATCAGGATTTGATTCGGGATCGGCATGGCAGAAAAAATTCACATTTAAAGGACCACTGACATGCTGCCGGATAACCTGAATTTCAGAGCGTACCTCTTTCGCATTCAGCACTGCGCAGGGGAGGGAACCGAGACCGCCCGCCTTGCAAACTTGAATCGCCATGGCCGATCCGTTGGCACCGGCCATGGGCGCCTGAATGACAGGCAGATCGACGCCCGCCAGGTCGAGGAATTTACGATCAGGCCACATGATTGATACCTCAATGAGCCAAGTTTGAGAAAAATCTGGTTACGGTCCTGGTGTTCGCTGTGAAGATGTATTGCTCTACGTATTACCACAGGTAAAAAATAATTGGTGGTGGTTCTATCGATATTCAATCACGTCTTCGATCTAATCTCGCGGTTTCTCCAAAACGACTGGCGGCGGCGTCGAATTCGTTGAAATGGTCACCCAGTTCCCGCAGGTAACGAAAACGTTCCAGTGCACTGTCGCCGAGACGGGAAGCCACGGAATGTATGAGCAAGTTGAGTATCACCGATAAGCTGGCGGTTGAATCCCAGAATGTTCCGACATGGGTATTCATCTCCAGCAGATTATCGGTGTACTCACGAGCCCAGTGGCTGAAGCGATCAGTGATGATGACGAGCGGTATGCCGAGTTCGCGCGCCTTTTGTGTGAGCAGAATTCCCTTGCGGGAATAGGATGCGGTATCTATGACGACCAGAACGGTATTGTCGGGATTGCTTTCAAGAACATCGGAGTAAACACCGGTGGTACTGTGAGCGTAACGGACACCGGATCGAACGTATTTCAGTCGACTGGCAAAATCCAGTGCGACGCCTTGAGTTGCCTGGAAGCCGGCGACATAAATATAACCAAGTTTTGAAATCAGTTCGATTATCCGATCCCAACGTCTGGTTGTAGTCATTTCATAAGCACGTTGAACGGCTTCAAGCTCCAGTGCCATGCTGTCAGTCAGATGACCAATATCGCTTGCGCGGTTTGTGAAACGTTCACGCACATCGTCGAGTACTTCGGCATCTCCGGCTTTGGGTTTGAGTCGATTCTTAAGATCTCTCAAGTTGGCATAACCGAGATCACGTACGAAGCGGATGATGGTCATCTCGCTGACACCGATGGATCGGGCAAGTTGTGCGCCAGTCTCGAAAGACAAGGTCGCCATGTGTTCGCGGAAATAGGCCGCAATTGAGCGTGCCGCCGGAGTCATAAAATTCATCCGCGCATCGAGGGCGGCTTCAAGTTCTGTTCTGCCACGTGACCGTTCCGGTAGTTTCTTTTTCATTATCCTAAAGCGCTGCGGCGTTTAACAACGCGCTGTCAAGTTCAGGCGCTGCATCAATAAGTGTTCGTGTGTAGTCGTTTGCGGGCTGATCGAAGACTTTGTCGGTCAGACCGGTTTCAATGAGTTTCCCGTGACGAAGAACCGCGACCCGATCACAGAATTTCCTCACCACGGCCAGATCATGGCTGATATAAATAATGGTCAAATCCTGAGAGTCTTTTAATCTGGCAAGCAGCTTAAGTACTTGCGCCTGGATAGTGACATCCAGTGCTGAAGTCACCTCATCAGCAATTAGCAGGCGCGGCGATAGGGCGAGGGCTCGTGCAATGGCAACTCGCTGGCACTGACCGCCGGATAGTTGTCGAGGCCGTCGATTAGCAAGATTTTCGGACAACTCCACCATGGCCATCAGTTCGATAGCACGTTCGTTCGCATCTTGTTGTGTGGCAAGACCATGTCGCCAGATGGGTTCAGCAATTGTCTGGCGGACACTGGCACGCGGATTTAACGAGTCATAGGGATTTTGAAATATCATTTGTACCTGGCGGCGATATTCGACCAGATCCAGGCCTTTTAGATCGCCCACCAGTTTTCCCTGGAAGACTATGGCGCCCGACGTTGCCTCGATAAGTCGTACCACGGCGCGGGCTATGGTGCTCTTGCCTGATCCACTTTCACCGACAATACCAAATGTCTCACCGGAACGGATATTAATGTTGATGTTGTCGAGTGCGTTGACTGCACGTGACCGGCCACCAAGCAGTGTTCCAAGTCCGCCTTTATCGTTAAACCTCACACTTAATTGTTCAATTTCAAGTAATGCGTGTCCTTCGTGCGATGGTTGATTATATGAATCGAGTCTTCCCGGTTGTGAGCCAATCAGCAAGCGAGTGTATTCATGTTGCGGGTTCCCAACGACTTGGTTAACACTACCTTGTTCAACAATTTCACCGCCGCGCATGACCACCACGCGATCACAAATCTCCGCGATAACGCCGAGGTCGTGCGAGACAAAAATCATGCTGAGACCGTGATCGCGATTCAGTGATTTAAGCAGTTCCAGAATACTTGCCTGTACGGTGACATCAAGTGCAGTAGTTGGTTCGTCAGCCAGCAGCATTCGCGGTTGGCAGGCGAGGGCGGATGCAATCAATACACGCTGTTTCATCCCGCCGGAAAGTTCGTGCGGATAGGCTGTATAACGTTGTTCAGGGTTCTGTATTTTGACTACATCGAGTAGTTCCAGCGCCTTGATACGGGCGTTCTTTTTATCGAGTCCAAAATGATAATGCAGCGGTTCGGCGACATGGTCGCCAATGGTCATGAGTGGATCGAGGTGCGAAGACGGGTTCTGGAAGATCATTGAAATATCGCGACCGCGTGTCAATGAGAGCTCATTCGCAGACATCGCGCCAAGATCTTTACCATCGTAAATGATCCGTCCGTTTACTCTGGCGTGACCCGGTAATAGTCCGAGCACTGCCCGGCAGGATACGGATTTGCCGGATCCACTTTCACCAACGATGCCGAGTATCTCGGAAGGAGCAACAGTGAAACTGACGTTGCGAACTGCTTCGACACGCATTAAGCCGGATAGAAAATCGACGTTAAGATTTTCAACGGTGAGTAGATCGTTCATTGAACGATCCTCATTCGTCGTGACATGCCGTCACTCACCAGGATAAGCCCAAGGCCTAAGGTGACTGCCGCCAGCCCCGGGAAAAAACATATCCACCACGCCTGAATAACATAAGGTTGACCGTCGGAGATCATGACGCCCCATTCTGCAGTTGGTGGCTGTGCGCCAAGTCCGAGAAAACCAAGGCTGGCACCGGCAAGTATGACTAAAACTGCATCGGTCCACGCATAGATGACGATAGGGCCGAGTGAATTGGGAAGTATGTGACGCAATAAAATCGCACGATGAGAATAACCGAGGGCGCGTGCCGCATCGATGAATTCAGCGCGCTTCAGTACAAGTACTTCAGCACGTATTAAACGGGCATAGGCGACCCATGCAACCAGTGCCAGGGCAATGAAATAGTTGGACAGCCCAGGCCCGAGTACACCGACGATGGCGATGACCAGGATGAAAAAAGGAAATGCTACCGTGACGTCCACAAGGCGCATCATGAAGGTATCGATAAATCCGCCGAAATACCCGGACACAAGACCGATTGTTACGCCGATAACCAGTGGGGCGAGTACACCGATAAATCCCATCCAGATATCGATCCGTGCACCGAAAATGACGCGTGATAAAACGTCACGGCCGAGATGATCGGTACCGAAGGGGTGCGCCAGTGATGGTCCCTTCAGTATGTCCATCAGGCTGATGGTATTTGGATCGTATGGTGCGATCCACTGCGCGCCGAGAGCCATGGCCAACCAGGTGACAATGATTGCACTACCGATAATAATCTCTAGCTTGCCGGCTGAAGGAACGGTGGATCGTTGCGGGGTGAACGTCGCGACGTCCGTCATGCGCTTGTCCTCGGATCGATGACTGCGGTGAGCATGTCGACTGTCAGGGTAACAAGGACCGTACCTATCGCATAGACCAGGGTGAGCCCCTGTACGACGTAGAAATCCCGACCGATGACAGAACCGACCATCAGTGCTCCAAGCCCCGGGACGGCGTAAACGATTTCCACGATCACAGAACCGCCCACCAGAAATGCAATCATGACGCCCAACAGATGGAGCGTGGGTAGCAGTGAGTTACGCAGGATATGACGCCTGAATATATAACTTTCCGGAAGCCCTTTTGCCCGGCTGGCGACCACGTAATCGGATTCCATCTGCTCAATTAACGCACCACGCAAATTACGGACCAGAAGTGGAATCAGCCACAAAGATGTACTCAGTGCGGGTAGGAAGAGATGATGGAGATGGCTCATGAAGCCGCTACCCCAGCCACTCACCGGAAACCAGCCGAGTTCCGCGCCGAAGTAACGGGCCATTAATACCGCCAGCCAGAATACTGGAATGGTCATGCCGAGAATTGAAAAAATCCGGATTACCTGGTCTAGCCAACGACCCTGATGTCGCGCAGCGACGATGGCTAAACCGATCGTCAAGGGTAAGGTCAGGGACATCACGTAGGCGATAAGAAACAACGTGCGTGGCAGGAATTGTACGATCAGGTCGCTCACTGGAATGCGGTAGCGCAAGGATCTGCCCAGATCACCCGCAAGCAGGTTGCCGAGATAGATGAAGTATTGTTTTAACAGCGGTTCGTCGAGACCGTAAGTAATACGCACTGCAGCGACGGCGTCATCGGTTGCCCTGGGTCCGAGCAACAGCCGAATAGGGTCACCTGGCGAGAGCTTGACGAGAAGAAAACTGATAATGCTTATACCGATGAGCACCGGTATAAGCTGGATCAGTCGCCGGCCGATGTAGGCTAGCTGTTGCATCTTTTAAAAAGCATGGATGGAGGGGACGGTTGCGCCGTCCCCTCATTCTGAGTCAATCAGTGTCAGAGTTATTTGACAACTTCGGCGCCCTCCAATGTCCATTGCAGAGCCGGCGTCATCGATAATCCCTTCACGCGATCACCATAGGCATTTGCAAATGGTGGGTAATACAAGGGGATTTGAGCGACTTCAGTTGTAGTAATTTTCTCAATCTTGCGGTACATGTCGGCACGTTTTGATTCATCCAACTCAGCCGCCGCCTCATCAACCAGCGCGTTAACTTCATCATTATTGTAGTTCGTGTAGTAGGCGCGATTGCCACAGGAACCACACACTGCCCAGCGCACGGCAAGATCGGGATCGGTTGTTTCGTTATACCACCATGTCGGTGCCGAATCGTAATCACCTTCCGGTACACGGGTCCACCACGTACCACCGTCGACCTTTTCGATTTTTGATTTCAAACCAATTGCCGCCCACTGCGCCTGCATCAGTACGGCAACTTTTTCACGTTCCGGATTATCGGCTATCAGAATAACAAGTTCCTCGCCGTTGTAACTTGAATCCGCGAGCATTGCCTTGGCCGCCTCTGGATCATAAGTATTGACGGCTAGTTCCGAGTCGTGAAATCTGAGGGCGCCCGGAAGGGTTGAGTTAGCGGGCGTGGCTGCGCCAAAAGTCATTGCTTCGGTGATAGCGGGTGTGTCGAGTGCCATGGCAGCAGCTTGACGAATCTTGATATCGTTGAACGGGGCGCGGGCATGATTCAGCAGCACCATATAGATGACGGTTGATGGTTCAAGCGGCATGCTGATGGAATCATTCGCTTTGAGTTCCGCAACCTGACTCCAGGGTATTTCGCGCGCTGCATCCAGCTCGCCAGAAAGCATCATCGATACGCGGGTATTTTCAGCAACGACTTCGATTAATTCGGCGCCATCATTCTTGGGATAGCCCTTGCGCCAGTAATTCGGGTTTGGGGTAATTACAAGACGTTCGTTTGGAATCCACTCCTCGACCATGTAAGGGCCTGAGGTAACCGGATCAGCCGTGAACGCATCATCGCCACGCGCTTCGACATCCTTCTTGGATATGATGCCAACGTTGAAAACTTCGAGGTTGCCGAGAAATGGGGCGAACGCACTCTTTAATTTAAGGACGAGTGTTTTGTCGTCGATTGCTTCGGCTGTATCCAGTGTTTGCAACGGTGCAGGGTAGGCGGACTCTTCGGTATCGCGAATCCTCAATAAACTGAACGCCGCGTCTTCAGCGGTAATCGTTTCACCATTTGAAAACATCGCATCTCGCATTGTAATAGTGATGGTGGTTCCATCGTCAGAAACTTCCCAGCTTTCGGCAAGACCGGGTGCCAGCTCGCCGCTCTCGTCAAGGCGCAGAAGTCGGGAATATAGTTGTCCGTAGGTTTCGATATTGCCTGCTGCCGCGGACCGCATCGGGTCGAGGGTGGTGGTTTTATAGGGTGATCCTATTCGGATTTTATCTGCGGCTTGCACGTTTGCGCAGGCTAACAAGGTAAGTGCCGCGGTGGTTGCGACGACGCTTCGCCAGGTCGTTAACATGGGATTCTCCTCACAATTTAATAATAACTGGTCAATGCTTGCCGGCACTCGGGACTATTACTCATCAATGCTTAATGACCGATCAACTTTTCGATTCTGATGACGGTGTACCCGAGATAGGTGATATAAGAATAACATGTATATATTCATGAGATAAATATATAATTTTTGGATTGAATCCAATCATTACCATTAAATCCTTAGGAGAGAATTACCATGAGCAAACCCCGTGGACGAGAACTCGGGCTGAGGTTCCCGGGCCAACCCGGGCCGTACAATGCGGTGACAGATGTTGAAGGGGTGCTTGTTGGGTCAACTAATATTATCGAATCATCGGCGCAAATCCGGACTGGCGTGACCGCCATATTGCCGCGCGGATTCGATCGAACCATGCGACCCGTGTGGGCTGGAATCTGCTCTCTCAATGGCAATGGCGAGATGACCGGATCTCACTGGATAGCTGATGGCGGATACTTTTTCGGGCCTATATGCCTGACCAATACCCATAGTGTCGGCATTGTCCACCATGGCACAACACGCTGGATGATCGACCATTTTCCATCTTTTAAGGCGCAACATGCCTGGGCGCTACCAGTGGTGGCAGAAACCTATGACGGCACACTGAACGATATTAATGGACAGCATTTATCCGAAATCCATGTCCGTCAGGCAATTGAAGGCGCAAAAAGCGGTCCGGTGGACGAGGGTAACGTTGGTGGCGGCACCGGCATGGTGTGTTACGAATTCAAGGGGGGTACCGGCACTTCTTCACGAACCGTTGGCACGCATACCGTGGCGGCCCTGGTTCAGGCGAATCACGGTATGCGTGACTGGTTCACGGTATTGGGCGTGCCGGTGGGGAAGTATTTACGAGAGGATTTGCTTTATCAACGGGAGATGGGTTCCATCATTGTAATTCTCGCCACCGATGCGCCGATGATGCCCCATCAACTGCAACGCCTGGCGCGTCGCGCAACCATCGGCATTGGTTTGCACGGCACGCCGGGCGGGAATAATTCAGGGGACATTTTTCTCGCCTTCAGTACAGCCAATCCTTTTACGAGAGATGAACTCACCTCTGGTACCCACAGGTTCGAATTCCTCGGTGACGATATGTTCGATGCGTACTATATGGCCGCTGTACAGGCAACCGAGGAAGCTGTGATCAATGCCATGCTGGCAGCGGAAGACATGACTACAGTACGGCCTGAAGGGAAGATATGTCGCGCATTGAATGGCGACAAGCTGATGAAAGTTATGAATGTTGGGAGATAGATAAAACCTGAATCAGACCCGGGATAGTTTGCACGTACTCTAAACAGTTTGCGGAGACGATTTCTCCACAGGTAACCCCACCATGGGTCGCAAACGGGTGCCGACAACACTACCGGCGAATCCGGCAAGCAGCCAGAACCAGCCGTGCAGCGATCCGGAAACAACCCCACCGAAGTAGGCGCCTATGTTGCAACCGAAGGCGAGTCTCGCTCCATAGCCGAGCATTAAACCGCCTACCAGAGCGGCGGCAAGGCTTAGTGGCGGTATCCTGAACGTCGGTGAAAACCGTCCGGCGAGTGCGGCTGCCAGCATGGCGCCGAGGATAACGCCGAAATTCATCACAGACGTGACATCATTAAACACGCTTTGTCTGAGCGATGCAGCGCGCCAACCAGACCAGTAAGGCCAGGTGGATACATCAATATGGAACAACATCAGGATTTTAGCGCCCCACAATGCAAACGCCGAAGTGATACCCCACGGCCTGCCGGCAAGCCACAGGGTAACGATACTGAGCATGGCAAGAGCAATTGCACCGGCAGCTAATGACCAGGGTCCGGTCAGGATACGCCGACCAGGTGGTTTTTCGGATCGAGTCTGGATCAGCAGCGTACCGTGCCGTCGTTTCTCAAGATAGACAGATAAGACGACGATAGCTGCGAATATTCCGAGGTTGATTGCCAGCGCCCATTGCCAACCAAAAATCCTGATAAATGAAATCGGGCCATAGGTGGGCAGCGCGTACCACCAGTGTGTGTGGGCAGTTGCGATAACCGATCCGGCAATAAAGCCGATCAGGGTCACGACAGTTCGTGTATTGCCACCACCGACGGCAAATAATGTTCCGCTACCACAGCCACCGCCGAGCTGCATTCCGATTCCGAAGATGAATGCACCGACAATCACCGATGTCCCGGCCGGCAGAATATAACCTCCAACCTTGTGTCCAAATAGTTCACCTCCCGCAATGGCGGGGAAGAATATGAGTGCGGTAATAGCCAGCAACAGCATCTGTGCGCGTAAACCGCGACCGTCGAAATCTGCAGAAAATTT
Source organism: marine bacterium B5-7 (assembly GCA_021604525.1). GTDB lineage: Bacteria > Pseudomonadota > Gammaproteobacteria > Arenicellales > CAJQKF01 > BQJD01. The sequence continues at coordinate 31,841 of BQJD01000001.1, forward strand.
CCGCCAGGCCGCAGTAAAACCGAATGCGGCGTGATACAAGGCGATACCAAGTCCAGCGCCGGTTATAAACAGTGCGCCACGCCGCCAGTTGTATTCTGCCCCGAGCCACAATGTTCCCATGACGATAACCAATGCAGCGAAAATTACAATGCGTTTGTTCATGACAGGGGCGAAGCCGGACTGCGGGAGAATGCTTGTATTGTTAACTATCAAAATCCGACCCATTGCATGTTGAGAAGTTCAATCTGACTTTAACGGAACTAACCGGAGTCAAACGGGTACTAATCTTTGACATATCTTCACACATTGATTTAATGGGAAATACCCACATGATATCGATACGCAGCGCTCGCACACTCAGTTTTATTTTAATTGTTATCGGTACTTCGCTATCTCTGACCAGTGCCCATGCACGGGATTATCCATACGATGACATGATTGAAGTACAAACACCCCATTCATTCGATGCCTTGTTCGACAGCTTGAGTCAATCGGTCAAGGATAACGATATGTTGCTGGTAGCCCGTGCCAGCGCCAGCCGGGGGGCCGCTGGTCGTGGCATTGATATACCGGGTAATGCCGTGATTGAAGTGTATCGGAATGACTTCGCTGTTCGTATGTTAAAGGCAAGCATTGCGGCTGGGTATGAAGCACCCATCAGGTTTTACCTGACAGCGGAAGACGATGGAACGACGACACTTGCCTATCGCCGGCCGTCTGCAGTCTTTGCCCCTTACAAGAGCGACGAGCTTGACACGATGGCGAAAGAGCTGGATGTGCTGTTTGCCAGGATTGTTGAGCAGGCTGTCCACTAACGGGTTTATGCTCAATTGCATAATGGATTATTAACAGGACCCTTTTGCTGAAATTCAGTCAAGGTGACAAACGACTTCGACAGTTCAGAAACACCGTCTGCATTGCCGATAATAGCGCCATCGATATTGCCACCAATACGGGTATTGCTTATGACATTATTGGTCGACAGATAAGGGTCTTCGCGTCTTGATCCGTAAAAAAATCCGGCCATGCCGTTTCTGATCAAATCGATGTCGTTGAAGGTGATAGCAGATACGCCGGAATTAGGCACCAGAACATCGTTATCGACCGCGTGTGAGGCGAACACACCGTGATGACAATTGTCCTTGATGGATAAATCGCTAAAGCTGGATTCTCTGGACTGACGTATGAATATTCCGTTATGGCCGTTATAACGAATAAGCCCATCGCTGATTTTCAGGTTGCTACTACCCGTATCCACCGAAACGCCACTGGCGCCGTTGTAGGCCGCAGTAAAGTTGTTCAGAAAGACCGCATGTCCACCATCAATGGCTATTCCATCGAAGTAATTGTGTTCAAATTTTGTATTGGTAATAAATATGGAATGGGATTGTTGACTGATAACCAATCCGCCACTGCGTGCGTTTTTAAGGATGAGCGAATTGAGATAAACATCCCTGGCACCATGGATTGATAGGTCGTTGTTGTTGAGATACGGTTTTCCCAGGGCGCTCTCGGCTTCAGGCTCATTACCTTGATTATCCCGATTGCCGTCAATGATTAACCCGGAAATTCGTATATTGGCGATGTGCTCCGATTCCGGAACATAAGGTTCATCCGAACCAATCAGGACGACGGGCTGACGGACAAAATCTGCCAGGCACAGTGTTGCACCTTGCTCGCCGATAAGCGCTGTATTGGAGCGAGTAATGTGAATGCTCCTGTTGACAGGATAGCAATCGGCTCGTGTTCTTATATATATGGTACCGCCTTGATCGGGCAGTGATGCGACCGCATCGGCGATATCAGCAAAATCATCCGGTACGATCCGTGTCATGAGTGGGGTTGTACTGCCAATCATCGACACTTTGCCGGGAGTGGTCTCAGGGATTGGAGTGACCGATTGAGTCTTGGGATACGCCGTGATATCAGCCGCGGATTCAGATGTAACGGATGCGGAATTATTGGCAGCCTCACTATCTGCACGATAGCCGAAATCCCTGGCGAAATGTTTCAGAACATTCGGCAATATAGACGACCAGTATTTCCAGTTATGGCCACCGTCGCCAATCCGTAATTCAGCGGGTATTCCAGCCTCCCACAAATCGTCATAAAGTTTGGTCGTACTATTGAAGACGCCGAAATAATCGTCGTCTCCGGCATACAGATATATACCGGGTTTTTCCGGTGAACGCTTAAGATTATCAATGTAAGCATTTGGCCCAAGACTAATAAAACGTGCTGCGTCAAATGGCTTACCGAATGAGCCACGGAATATCTTTTCCCGGCGCGCATCAAGAACGCTGTCTTCGGTCAACTGCGTCCATAGTGCGGAACTCAATCCTGCAGTGCTGACATATACATCCGGACGTTCCAAAGCGAGTCTCAGCGCACCAAATCCACCCATGGAATTACCGGCAATAGCCCGGCCTCGACGATCGGCGATGGTGGGGTAATTTGAATCGATATACTTCACCAGGTCGTCACGTATTGCAGTGGCATACTGCCCCGGGCCACCTACATCCGCTGAGTCAACGAACCAGCTCACTTTCCCGGCTGGCATAACAATAAACATCTCGGGAATATCGCCGGCGGCGATCAGAGCGTCAGCGGTGGCGGCAACGTGGCCGGCATTGGGCCAAACCTTCTCGTTGTCACCCACACCATGGAGCAGGTAGACCACCGGATATCGATGGTCCGGATCGTTCCCATATCCTGGCGGTAGGTAGATCGAGTAATTCAGATCACCACTCAAGGCATCGCTGTGAAACTTTTCAGACAGGCGAACATCTGCACGGCTGTTAACACTGATTGTTAGCAGAAGAGTCAGAACAAGAATTTTTAGCATTGATTTATAGTGCCTTGACTTTAAGAAGCTCAGATTTGAGACTTGTTGCGTCGCTGTGCTTCATTGTCAGGTCGCTGACGGCGCTGGTATGTTGTGTGTACGCTTGCTGTCTGACCCATGGTTTCTTTTTAAACCAGCCGAAAAGATATGCTGCCAGCATCAGAATTGAAATTCCAACGCCGTTTACGAACCACAGACTCGTCGTGCTTCGACCGATTTGATCGAGAATCATCCCGGCAATAAACGATAGAGTCATGCTCAGGAAAAATACCGGAAGGGCGTTTTGACCCGTCTTCACTATTGGCGCCGCAATACGTGTCGAGAGCAACCAGATACGACCCTGAAGCAGTGTCACCATAATATAAACAATCGCCATGAAGTGCAGCCAGCGAAGCGGACCGAGATTGGTTTTATCAATCCAGAACGGTTCCAGCATGGCTCGTGCCTTGCCTAGTGTTTCGACCTGCGACCAGGTGGGGTAATGAGCAAACGGTACACAGGCGACTATAAAAACGATGGCGACCGATAGTAGTGCTTTCGAAGTTGGTGGCGGTTTAATCCATCCCGTGCCAAGACAAAAGCCGGTGAAAAATATTATTTGCCAGCCAAACGGGTTGAAAAACCATGGTCGATCTGTCATTGAGTCGGCGAGGAATTCGAGATCGAATAGCCACATTGCCGCATACAACATCAGACAAAATAAAGGCACGATACGAATGCTTGCCCTGGATAACAGCATGATCAGTGGAACCATGGCGAGTACCCCCATATACATGGGCATTATGTCGAAGTAATTTGGTACGTACGTCAGTGAGAACAAACCGATCATCGATTCTTCGGTGTGTTGAAAAAAGCGCCAGAGATTGAGTTGCCCGATATAGTTCGGGTATTCCACCAATGTGTTTGCATAGGCCGCGAGTGTGGCAATAAGGAAAAACATGCCGAGGTGGGTCGCGTATAGCTGGAAACAACGGTAGCCGATTCGTGCGCTGCCTGTAACGAACCCGGCGCGTCGATAGGTGCCGGCAAAGGCGATTGCCGCTGCCATTCCCGATAAGAAAACGAACATTTCCGCTGCATCGCTAAAACCAAAGCGTGCCGGTATGTAGTTGGCGAATCGATTATTGGGTACGTGGGCTATGAATATGATCAACATGGCCATTCCGCGGAAAAAGTCGAGACGTGGATCCCGTTGCCTGGGTTGCTGTGTATTTGAAGTCATCGGGTCCTTAAATTATTGGCGGTTTTTAGCTCCACCCACACGTGGATCGCCGGTGGATATGGTCTTATGATCATGTGCTCAATGATTCATCTGCACAGGCTGATGTCATCGGGGTCTGCACTTAACTGTTGACTGGTTTTCGTAATTACCTCGTCCACGGACGATTTCGACCATAAAGCGGTGTTTTGGTTCGCTCTATTAGTGCAATTAACTGGATGATTGCAAATGATTTCTTTTGTGAATTTCTCTCTGGTTTATTGCGAGGCGGTATTGTAGTATCGCCCGCCGCGCCTACATTGACCGCTTTGATTAACCCATTTTATGGACTTCCCCTGCCGCTAGTGATTCGTTTTAGCGTCGTCCTCTAACCGTTTGCAAACACGAGTTGACCGACTGTTTTTTGTTCTTCGGAACTCGTTGGCCTCAATACTGTCGAATCAGCAAGTGTACTTAAGGGCAGGTCGTTGTATCGGGTCAAGGAATATCCCGTCCTCGTTCTGACCGTCACTCCCGGACAGTACTTGTAATCTACAGGATGATTCGGGTTTTGCCTGGTACAGATCCTTAAAAAGTTAATCAGCCTTAAAAATTTATAGCCTTGACTGAAAGTTGTATGCAGATAGACGAACCAGACTTATTGCAGCCCGCTAGACGCGATTATCCTGTATTCCTGAAATGGCGACGAGCCGTCTACTTCGCCCTGGTGACCTGCACGGCAATCTATGGTGCGTGGACCATGGGCGAAATTGTTGTGGCAAACGGTGTAACACCCACGTCTATCGGTATTTTTGTTCTGTTCGCGGTAACCTTCAGCCAGGTTGCAGCGTTCTTCTGGACTGGTGTTATCGGCTTCGCCATCCATATCTTTTCGCGCAATCCGGTTCGATTTACAAGTCCACTCAAGTATCCCATGGACAGTCTGGCCGCGACCATCCGAACAGCCGTGGTCATGCCGGTTTATAACGAACAACCCGAGCGAGTGATTACAGGTCTTGAAGCCAGCATCCATTCGCTCGCTTCACTTGAGGGCTGGCAACAATTTGAATTCTTCCTTCTCAGCGACACAACAGACGATGCCATTGCAGCCGACGAATTGCAGATGGTGCACGATCTGAGGCTGCGCCTGACCGATGAACTGACAGGTGATGGACCGGTAGTTCATTATCGGCGTCGAGAGCAAAACATTGATCGTAAAGTAGGAAATATTGCAGACTTTTGTGCCAACTGGGGTGATCAATTCGAGGCCATGATTGTCCTCGACGCCGATAGCGTCATGAGTGGGGAAACAATGCAACAACTGGCGGCACTAATGCAACTAAACCCCGCTGTCGGCATTATTCAAACGGTTCCGCTACCGGTTAACCAAAGCACGCTCTTTGCGCGAATGATCCAATTTGGAGGGCGTCTGTGCTCGGAGATGCTTTGCGCAGGCAAGAGCTTCTGGCAACTTGGAGAAGGTAACTACTTCGGTCATAACGCAATCATACGAATCAAGCCATTTATCGAGCACTGTCAACTTCCGGTACTGTCAGGCCGTGGACCACTTTCCGGGGCGATTTTAAGTCATGACTTTGTCGAAGCCGCATTGATGCGCAGGGCAGGCTGGCAGGTCTGGAATCTGCCGGATGGAAGTGGCAGCTTCGAGGAACTCCCTTCCAATATACTCGACTACGCCAGACGCGACAGACGCTGGTGCCAGGGAAATCTCCAGCACTTGCGACTTCTTTTTACACCGGGTTTCCATCCTGTTAGCCGTTTGCACTTGCTAATGGGTGCCTTGTCTTTCATCTCCTCGCCACTATGGTTTTGTCTGTTGGTTCTCGGGCTGGCGCAGATCGTGTCGCAGGCTTTGGTGCACATGGAGTATGTCGTCTCGGATAACTATCTATTACCCGCCTGGCCAGTGTTCAAAACAGCAGAGGCACTATCATTGCTACTCATGACTATGGCCATGTTGCTGATGCCGAAGGTGCTCGCGGTAATGCTTGCACTTAGTGATCGATCTCGCCGAACTGCCTTCGGTGGTTCGCTGGTGCTGTCAAGCGGCGCATTTCTGGAGATTGTCTTCGCTGCTCTGGTGGCGCCGGTGTTGATGGTTTTTCATTCAGTTTTCATCTTCCTGATCGTCGGTGGATGGGCGGTAACCTGGAATGCGCAACCGCGCGGTAATCGTGGACTCAATGTGACCGAGGCTGTTCAGTATCAGGCGTTGCAGCTATTTCTTGGTGTCACCTTACTGATACTGATATCGCGTTTTACGCCGGAGCATGCCGTATGGTTATCACCGGTTGTTGCCGGACTCGTTTTGTGTGTCCCGATGGCGGTCATTTCAAGCAAGGCGATGGCAGGCCTGTGGCTTCTCAGGTGGAAACTGCTGGCGACACCGGAGGAACTTCAGGCGCCACCGGAACTCCAATTGGTTCAAGCACGTGACGAACTCCTTAGCGGTGCGCGAGTGCTGCCGTTACTAAAACAAACGACTTCTTAAGGGTAATAATATGTTCATGAAATACTTTTTCCGCACGTCATTCTTTACATTATTATTATTTTATCTTGTGTCAGTATCTTATGCCGGCGATCAATACGTAGACAAAACCGGTCTGGCGCTAAGCGGTTTTGATACGGTTGCCTATTTCGATCTTGAACAAAGTCCTGTTGGCACACCGCAACCGGCGGCAGTGCCGGGAGATCCAAATATCACTGCGGAATATAACGGAGCGACCTGGGCATTTTCCAGCGAAGAGAATCGTGACCGTTTCCTCGCCAACCCCGAGAAATATGCGCCACATTACGATGGTCACTGCGCTTACGGGGTCGCGCTTGGAGGTAAAGTTCCGGGTAATCCAAATCTATGGCGTATTGTCGATGACAAGTTGTATCTGAATGTGACCAAGGTTGTTGTCGGGTTTTGGGAGGAAGATGTTGATGGATTCATCAACAAAGCGCAGTCGAATTGGTCAGGACTTGAACCTAAACCTGCTTCAGAGAATCCCATTCCGGAATTCGATTACGATTCATTGGCAAAGAGTCAGTAGAGCAGGATCTAATCAGCATGACCCGTCAAACCGACTCAGTGCGGTGTAGAGGTCGGGGCGTCTGTCCCGAAACAAGCCCCATGATCGTCGCAGTCTGTTGATTTTATCGAGATCAAACGATGCGGTAATCACCGCTTCCTCATCCCGCGATGCTTCAGCAATAATTTCACCCGTTGCATCGGCGATAAAGGATGAACCGTAAAACGTCACGGTGCAGCTTTGCCCCTGTTCCGCACCTGTGCGATTTGCGGCGACGATGGGAACGATGTTGGCGGCTGCATGTCCTTGCATGACACGTTGCCAATGCCTGGATGAATCCCATTTGGGTGCCGGTGGTTCAGACCCGATTGCCGTTGGATAAAACAGTATCTCAGCGCCTTTCAGTGCCATGGTTCGCGCGGCTTCAGGAAACCACTGATCCCAGCATATCCCAACGCCGATTCTGGCATAGCGTGTTTCCCAAACCTTGAAACCCGTATCGCCGGGTGTAAAGTAATACTTTTCCTGGTAACCGGGTCCATCTGGAATATGTGACTTCCGATACAGACCGAGGTCACTCCCGTCGGCATCGATCACAACAAGTGAATTGAAATAACTGTTGCCCGCTTGTTCGAAGAAGCTTAATGGCAGCACCACTTCAAGCTCCCTGGCGAGACTTGACATTAGCTTAATGAGTTCGTTGTCGGCACGCGGTCTTGCCAGGTCAAACCAGGCGGGATCCTGGTCCTTGCAAAAATAGGGCCCCTCGAATAGCTCCTGTAAAAGGATAATACGCGCACCGCTGGTAGCGGCTTGACGTATTAACCGCTCAGCGTTGGCAATATTCTCGTTTCGGTCACTGGTGCACTTCATTTGTGTTGCCGCAACGGTGAGTTCACTCATATATTTACCCAATCAGGTCAAGATGAATTGACAACTTACAGCCTTTGTACTCTACTTTATATTGACGATCACTATTCCTATACAAACGTTTAACCACCCGACTCCCCAGGAGGAGACATAATGAAACAACGTTTCAACAAGCCATTGCGTGCAGTAATTGCCGCCGCTTCGATTATGGCAGTAACCGGTGCAGCGCATGCTGCCGGTGAGCTGAATATTTATAATTGGGGTAATTACACTAATCCTGAATTAATCAAGAAGTTCGAAAAAGAGTACGACGTTAAAGTTACCATTACCGACTATGACTCCAATACCACTGCATTAACGAAAGTTGAAGCGGGCGGTCACGGCTTTGACATCGTCGTTCCCTCGGCAAACTACGTGCCAATTTTTGTTGAGAAGGGTCTGTTAATGGAGACTCGCCCGGATAAAATGGATAATTTCAAGAATGTTGCTGAACGTTGGGCAGACGTATCGTGGGATCCGGGTCGTCACTACACCGTTCCCTGGCAATGGGGTTCAACGGGCGTGGCAGTTAACAAGACAGCTTATGACGGCGACCCGAATACCTCAGCAATATTCCTTGATCCGCCTGAATCACTGGTGGGCAAGGTTAACGTTGTGCCGGAGATGTCTGATGTCATGGCGCTCTCCATCATGTATGCCGGCGGCGAAGCCTGCACAGAAGACAAGGACCTCTTGAAAAAAGTTCGCGATATCTTGATGGAGGCCAAGCCCAAGTGGATGTCCATGGACTACGGCATGACCGAAAAGCTTTCGAATTCCGACGTGATGGCGACGGTAAACTGGAATGGTTCAACCTTTCGTGCGCGTCTGAACAATCCCAACGTGGTGTACGGCTATCCGAAGGAAGGTTATCCTCTGTGGATGGATAGCGTTGCGGTACTGGCCGACGCCAAGAACGTAGAAAATGCCAAGCTGTTTCAGAACTTCATTATGGAACCTGAAAATGCTGCATTGATCTCCGCGTTTGCCCGTTATGCTAACGGTATCAAAGGTTCGGAAGAGTTCATGCCGGAAGAGATGAAAACAGCCCCCGAAATCGTAATACCGGAAGAAGCAGCGGCAGCCGGCAAATTCCTGCCCACCTGTCCGCCGTCTGCGCAGAAACTTTATACGGCTATCTGGACGGAACTGCAAAAGTAGTCCGACATTAAATTGCGAGTAGAATGCGAAGACCGGTGCTTTATGCCACCGGTCTTCGCTGTATTTGCGTCTTATGACTCCGGCAAAACACCTGAATTGGCTGTCACTCCGAAGGTAGATACAACAACCTCATGTATAAAACTCACTCGATACACATGCAACGTGACATTCCATGAGTCTTGGTGAGTTGTACGAACAAAACGACGCACTGGGCATTGCTGCACTGGTGGCAAACGGCGAAGTCAGTGCGGATGAACTGCTTGATCATGCGCATGCACGTGTCGATGAGGTAAATCCCAGCCTCAATGCGGTGGTAAATCTACAGCCGGAGGTCGCCCGAAGAATGATTCGCGACGGGCTACCGGAAGGTCCTTTCACCGGTGTTCCTTTTTTGCTGAAAGACCTGGGTGCTGAAGCGATTGAATTCCCATCTCATAACGGTTCCAGATTGCTGGCAAATACCCGTTACAGCCAAAATTCAACCCTGTTTGATCGATTGCAAAAATCCGGTTTAGTGATTTTCGGTCGAACGACCGCACCGGAAGGTGGTGTCGGTCCGGTAACTGAAGCGGCTATCTACGATGGACCCACCCGCAATCCATGGGATCTTGAACGAACGCCGGGCGGATCCTCCGGTGGGGCAGGAGCGGCTGTAGCAGGGGGTATAGTTCCGGCAGCACATGGTTCTGATGGTGGCGGTTCGGTGCGTATACCGGCTTCCAACTGTGGTTTGTTTGGCATGAAACCAACACGGGCACGCCTGCCGGACGGTCCTTTTGCAGGAGAAGGTTGGGCGGGCATGGCAATCGATGGCTTCCTGACACGCAGCGTCCGCGATACAGCAGCATTACTTGATGCCGTTCAGGGACCCGATCTCGGTGCCCCTTATCGGGCACCACCCTTGGTTGCGTCGTTTATGGAGGCGCTTGGTTCTACTCCTGTCGGACTACGGGTAGCCATTATGGATGGTTCGCCAACGGGCGAGAAGATTCATCCGGATTGCCACAGGGCTGTTATCGAAGCCGCCCATCTTCTGGCTGAACTGGGTCATCATGTTGAGGAAGCCGCGCCACAAGCGGATTATTCCGGCATGATGCGGGCCTGGACGGTTATTGTCGCCTGCGGCACGGCGTTATGGGTGCGGTCACGCGTTGCTTCCCGGAAACGTCCCCTTGCTGAAGGTGATATTGAACCAGTAGCAATGGCAGCCTGTGAATATGCCAAGCGTCTTGATGGTGCTGACTACCTTCAAGCGGTTGAGAAGATTCATTCATTCGGTCGTGAGCTGGCAGCATTTTTTGTGAACCATGATGCCCTCTTATCAGCGACTATGGCGGAACCGCCTGCCAAAATAGGTCGATTCAAACACGACAGGACAGATTTTGAAGCGTATCGCCTGGGTCCAGATGGGGTGTTTCCCTACTCACCGTTTACTGCAGCATTCAATGCAAGTGGTCAGCCGGCTGCATCATTGCCGCTGTTCTTTTCGGACAAAGGATTGCCGATAGGGGTTCATCTGGCAATGGATAGTGGACAGGATGAAACGCTTATCTCACTATCAGCGCAACTCGAGGCAGCGCGACCATGGTTTGATAAACGGCCGGCACGCCCGGGTTGAGTTAAGGTAGATATAAAGTAATCAGGCAGGATTGAGTATGCAAGAACAGTCAAGCAAAACGTCAATCACAACCGCAGTCGAAGCACGTAATGTTTCGAAAATATTCGGGGCGGCTGACGACAAGGTTGTTGCGTTGGACAAGGTTTCTGTATCGATTCACGAGAACGAATTTTTTACGTTACTGGGTCCGTCCGGTTGCGGCAAGACAACCTTGCTGCGGATGATTGCGGGTTTTGAACATCCAACCGAGGGCGAGATATTTCTTTATGGCGAAGAGATATCCAGCCAGCCGCCTTACCAACGACCCGTTAATACTGTGTTTCAGAGCTATGCGTTGTTTCCACATTTGACAGTAGCGCAAAATGTCGCTTTCGGTCTTGAAATGCTTAACAAGCCGAAAGACGAGATTGCCGATGCAGTTGATCGAATGCTCAAGCTCGTCAGGCTCGAAGCCATGCGCAATCGGCAGACAGAACAGATATCGGGTGGACAGCAACAGCGCGTCGCCCTTGCTCGCGCGCTCGCTCCGCGCCCGAAGGTCTTGCTGCTTGATGAACCGTTATCTGCTCTGGATTTAAAGCTCCGCAAAGAGATGCAGGGAGAGTTGAAGAGACTTCAACATGAAACGGGTATCACATTTATTTTTGTGACTCACGATCAGGAAGAAGCGTTGACCATGTCTGACAGAATCGCCGTCATGCGCGAGGGTAATATTCTGCAGATTGGTTCGCCCCGAGAGATCTACGATCGTCCGGAAAGTCGATTTGTTTCGAGCTTCATAGGGGAAACGAATTTTATCGATTCCAAGGTTGTCTCACGGCATGATAGTACGGTCGAAATCAGATTTGGCGGCAACGAGACGGCATCGGCAGAATGCCCAGCGGGATTTATTCCAGATGGTGCGGTCACCCTTGCGATCCGACCCGAGTATATTCGTATCGAACCGGCAGATACCGAAGGTACTATCGGCGCGAGGGTCACGGAGAAAGTGTACTTTGGTACGGATACGCATTATCACCTCTCGTTACAAGACGGCACAGCTTTGGTATCCCGACTGCAAAACACGCGCGGTCGTGACGATACGTACCCTGTTGGCAGCGAGGTGGGATTGCGCTGGTCATCTGATTCGATGCAAATTTTAAAAGACTGATGTCTGACACCACTAATCAACCGCTTGAAATTCGCATGCGTGCACAGCGCACGCGCCGCAACTGGTTATTATCTGTACCGGCACTATTATTGCTGGTGGCTGCGGCGTCGGGACCCTTGCTGATTGTGCTGGTTTACAGTTTTCTGGAGCCTGGGGACTACAGTGGCGTAATCTGGAATTTCTCAGCAGACGGTTGGTTCCAGGTGATCTTCAATCGCGATATTTTTGATGAAACGGTCAGTCTGGCCGATGCCCATCTGTCGATATTCTGGCGCTCAACCTCGCTGTCACTGGCAACGACATTACTTGCTTTCATATTCGGATTTCCAACTGCCTACTTTATTGCAACCCGGCCGGATAACCAGCGTGCGGCCTGGTTGTTTCTTATAACTATCCCATTTTGGACCAATCTCTTGATACGCACCTTTGCCATCATGGAGGTGATCCGGAATGAAGGCATACTGAATACCTTACTTATATCGACAGGACTCATCGATACGCCAATCCAGTTGTTGTATACCAATACCGCGGTATTAATCGGCATGGCCTATGTTTACTTGCCGCTAATGGTTTTACCGCTGTACGCTGCAATGGAACGTCTCGATTTTCGTCTGGTGGAAGCGGCTTACGATCTCTACGCAAGTCGAAGTATGGTGCTTAGAAAAGTAATAGTGCCATTGGTAAAGCCCGGGATTGTTGCCGGTTCCATACTGGTGTTTGTGCCTTCACTCGGCGCATACGTGACACCGAGAGTGTTGGGTGGCGGCAAGAACATGATGCTCGGTAATCTGATTGAACTGCAGTTTGGACAGGGCAGGAACTGGCCGCTTGGCGCTGCACTTTCCATCACGCTACTGATCATCGTCGCTATTGCCTTGTCGATCTACGTAAAAAACACATCGAGTAATGAACGCAATGGGTAGTCGGGGTTTTTCTGTCAAGAAACTCCCGGGAACTACGTTCATGGCGCTAATCTGTTTCGTGGTGTTGTACGCACCCATCGTTACACTGGTTGTGTACTCATTCAATGCGGGTGAATCAATTGCCCTGTGGCAGGGGTTTTCATGGCGTTGGTATGAGGCGGCATGGTTGAACGAGGCGGTCCAGGAAGCCACCATACGGTCTTTTGTAGTTGCCATATTTGCCTCTCTCATATCAACGACTTTGGCAACCATGGCGGCCTTGGGAACAACTCGAACCGGACCATTTCCAGGAAGAACCGCAATTTATCTGTTGATTAATCAACCGCTGATGGTGCCGGAAATCGTTACAGCAGTTGCCTTGTTGATTTTCTTTGCATCGATCAAGGTGATTACCGGCTACAGCGGTCTGGGCTATCTGATCGCTGCGCACTCTGCTTTCTGCATACCATTTGCCTACTTGCCAATTCGCGCGCGACTGGAGGGAATGGACCCGGCACTGGAGCTTGCCGCGGCAGACCTGTACGCCACCGGCTGGCATGCTTTCAAGCGCATTACCTTGCCGTTGCTAACACCTGGAATCGGCGCGGGCGCGATGCTGGCATTTGTCATCTCCCTTGACGACGTGGTGATTACAGAGTTTGTTAAATCAGCCGGGCAGGATACTTTGCCAACCTACATGCTGGGTCAGCTTCGTCGCTCCATCTCGCCCGAGGTGAATGCAATCTCAAGTGCCTTGTTGGCATTTACGGTGGCTTTACTGACAGCGTTCTTCCTGTTGAGCAGAACCCGACGTCGCTAACTCGGGACAATAAAAAAGCTCAGAAGATAATCACCAGTAAGCCTCATCTGCCTGGAGTATTCTGGACTCAACCAGAATATCAAGGATCTTTCGTTTGAATCACGCCGCGAGAAACCTGGTCGCGTTCGATCGATTCAAACAAGGCCTTGAAGTTACCCTCGCCAAAACCGTCATCTCCCTTTCGCTGAATAAACTCAAAGAATACCGGCCCAAGCATTGGCTTGGAAAATATCTGCAGCAGTAGTCGCGGATCGTCATCGACTGTCGAACCATCCAGCAGTATGCCGCGTTGCTGAAGTGGCCCTATTGCTTCACCGTGATTCGGCAGACGTTCGTCGATCATGTTGTAGTAAGTGTCTGGCGGTGCTGTCATTAACGGCACGCCATTTGTTTTTAACTTGTCAACGCAATTCACGAGGTCATCGCATAACAGCGCAATGTGCTGGATACCTTCGCCGTTAAACTGCATCAGGAATTCTTCAATCTGACCGCTACCGCCCGATGCTTCTTCATTCAGCGGGATTCTGATTTTGCCGTCTGGAGCGGTCATGGCGCGTGAGGTCAAGCCCGTATATTCACCTTTGATATCAAAGTAACGAAGCTCCTTGAAGTTGAATAATTTCTGATAGTAGTCCGCCCAATAGTCCATGCGGCCGCGATAGACGTTGTGTGTTAAATGATCAATCGTATGAAAGCCGTAACCTGTCGGATGCCGATCAACACCTTCGATAAATTTAAAGTCGATGTCATAAATTGCAGATCCTTCATCGAATCGATCGATCAGGTAGATGGGTGCACCGCCAATTCCCTTGATAGCCGGTAAACGAAGTTCCATTGGTCCGGTGGGTATGTCAATGGGTTGAGCACCGCGTTCGATTGCGCGACAGTAGGCATGGTGTGCGTCGGCAACCCGAAATGCCAGTCCGCAGGCAGAAGGGCCGTGTTCCTCTGCAAAATACTTTGCCAGACTGTCTGTTTCTCGATTGACGATAAAATTGATCCCGCCCTGGCGATACAAACTGACATCCTTCGAACGATGATCGGCGACTCGGATAAAGCCAAGTAACTTGAATGTCTCTTCAAGTACGCCCTTGTCGGGCGAGGCAAATTCAACAAACTCAAAGCCGTCCAGATGCATCGGATTATCGAATAAATCATTCATGTTTATCTACCAGGTAAGTGCTCGAAAGAATTCGCGTGAGAAAGATGTGTCCGGCATGATGAATTTACAATAATGATGGTCGATTCAATATTAAACGAGTAAATTCAATATGCTAAGCCAGGATATTTAGTTCCCCGACCCGCTACGTGTCCGATTTATATGTTCGGGAGACGCTTTTAGGATTGCCTCGACATCCTTTAAACTTTTCTGCCCACGTTCAAGCACAGTTGCGTACGTAAAATAACCTGAATGATCGATATTCCGCTTAAGGATTTTAAGATAAAGCAAGTCAAGCTCTTCGTAAAATGGCTTGATTCGTCGTTTGCAAGTTGTATCAGAATTATTCATTATTAAATAAGGATCGTCCTGAGAAAGCGTTCCCGGATGTTACCCCGAGTAGTTGCAGAACAGTTGGAACGACATCGAAAGAACTCCGTTGGCCGTAGTATCCTGGAGTAATACCATCGGCTGTAATCCAGGCAATTCCCGGACCATCATGCCCTCCGGGGCGACGAACCGGCGCAGGGCCGATGATTCCATACTGGGGGTGGATGAATCCAGTTGATAGACCGTTCCATTCGATCGACAGATCACAATCCGTCATATTGACTGCCAGCGGATCGTTACCTTGATATGGGTAGACTTCCTTCACCACCGGCTGCCCGGTGTGATAGTCACGGCAGTCGCAAACCAACTGGATTATGTCGTCCATAACCGCGCGATAACGATTTACAGGCACCTGGCCATAACGCTCCCTGCCTTTGACATTTAATCGTACTCTGCCGTCATAAAATGCGGGTAATGCGAAAGCCTTCATATAACGCCACACCCGCTGATAGTGTATGACTGGCATAAAGGCAAGGCCGCCGTTTGTTAACTCCGAGGATTGGGGAATCAAATCATCCGGTAGATGAATATGCTCGTTAACGGCTTGCGACCAATCGGCGTTCAAATCCAGCGGTGGATAACGAAGCGTTTTATCGAGCCACTCATCAGGTGCCGTGAACGCGGAGCGATTGAAACGATATCGAAACAGTAATTCAGGAAGCAGCAGCATGGTGGCCACATCGCCGCCGTTTCGGGACATGCCGTGCATCGAGAAGGTGATGATGTCGGTATCGGGGAGCGCCTTTCGCATATCCCCAATGAATCGATCTACCGCCTGAAATATTTCAAGCATCCCCTTGCCGGCCCGATCCGTCGATGGCGTCCCATACAACGGGTGGACGTTGTCGACACCATGCCAGAGCCCTTCGGTAGCCGAGTGCAGTTCACTGATAGTGGTTATCGCGAGATCCCAGTTCTTGAACCGATCGGTTAACAGCCAGTTGGTTATGGTGCTTCTCGAGTTAACCGACTCAACCAGTTTATTGACCATGTCATCGGTCAGATCGGTATTTGGCCAGCTGAAGCCGTAAATCCAGCGATGTGCCGGATACTCGCCGAAGCGCCTGTAGATTTCCGATGTCAGGTCAACTGGTCGGCAGTCTCGCGCTACTCCAGGATCGTGCGAACCCCAGTTGGTCATTCCGGATACACGGGTAGCCGCCCTGATGTCGAAGTAGGGAACATCAAAGACAACGGTGTGCCCGTCGAAGGCGTCCACAAATGGCGGTTCATAAGTACCACGTTGTGTGGCGGCGTAGGTATTCGTATCGAAATCTACTGCCGAGTAACGTTGATAGGCGGCAGGGGAGCGCCCCGTTGAAAAATGCTCCCAGGCAAGACCCGTTTTAAGGGCACTGCCATGATCCAGTTCAAAGGTTGCGCTGTCTTTGTACAACTTCTCAAAATTACTTAAATAACCTGATATTATCCATTGATTTATCAGGGGAAGTGATATTCCATCCAG
This sequence comes from marine bacterium B5-7, assembly GCA_021604525.1. GTDB lineage: Bacteria > Pseudomonadota > Gammaproteobacteria > Arenicellales > CAJQKF01 > BQJD01. Next base: position 48,496 of record BQJD01000001.1, read on the forward strand.
TCCGATCACAAGCACTCTTCGACGGTTGCTAAAGTACCTTCTGCGAAAGTGCGTTGGGACTATCTCAAGGGCCAGTGCACGGCCATCGCGCTCCCCCAATTCTTTCAAATGTTCGATATCAGTACGTGTGGGTCCCTCAATATTGCTTATCGAAGATGCTGCATGGCGATAAAGTTGCTCGATTTTATCGCTTGAAATATCTTTCAGAACCTCTTCGATGTTAACCTCACATTCGATCAACTCACCCAGCAAAGCCTCGCCCAAGGCATGATCGAATATCTGCCGCAGGCTTTGACGGCTTGCATCGATCCAGTGAGATACTTTTGCCGGCGGTAGCCAAAGACCTCGTTTGCCTGATCGAAGAAAATCCTTAAACAAACTTGATTCCTCGCCACCCGTTAACAGGGCACCAGGTTGTCTGCCAAGACGGGTATCGAATCTTGATGATTCAAGAACACCGGCCCTGAATGCCATGTTCGCACCAAAGGGGAGGAAATTGCTATTTTCAGCGATTTCAACAAAGCCCACAGCCGGATCGATATGAGAGAATACCTCCGGAACTATTTCGATTGCCGTTGTAATCCACTCTGGCGAACCGCCTTCAAATTGCGCCACGACTGGTCCGCCAAAACAATCGAACTCAGGCCAATATCTGAACGCTCTTTCATAAACCGATAACCAGTCAGGCGTAACAGTGACATCATCGTCGATCCAGATAATATGTCGTGCTGGGCCAATTTCATCCAATGCCCGATTTCTTGCGCGTGACAACCCCGCAACCGGCTCGTGGTAATGACGAATATCGTAATGTGAACGGTGTGTATCAAATTTGTCCGGATCCATTGGCGTATCGTTGTTATCGATAATGACAACGTCCCATTCAATCTTGTAGCCATTCAGTTCGGGAAGGGAGATACAGATAAGTGAGTCCAGCAACCGAATTAATGGTACTTCACGATCACGCGTACATACGACAATTGAAAGTGGAAAAATGTGTTCTGAGCTGTCGGTCATATAGTCTGTCTGTTGTTCCTGGCATGATCGTTGATGACTGCTCCGATCAACTGAAATGTTTTAATCTGCAGATGATAATTCGCTGTCTCGGATGGATGTTATTTGGACCGCAACCAATCGGAAATATAATACTCCACACAACGCAATAGCATGTACTGTATATAGACAAATTCAAGTTGGCGGGATATACACTTCTACAACACTTAATCATAATGGATTTCTAATGACACAACCTGCCATAAGTCGCGTTCTGGCACCCGTGGTAACTCCGTTCGATCAGCAGCTTGAAGTGGATGTGAATCGGCTCATCTCACACTGCCAGTGGCTGATCGATAACAATGTCGGTCTGGCTGTTTTCGGTACCAATTCCGAAGCCAACTCAATGTCGGCAAACGAGAAAGTAGACGTGCTGAATCGCCTGCATGACGCCGGGCTACCACCGTCGCAAATGATGCCTGGCACCGGATGTTGTTCCATCGACGATACCGTATTACTCACCAGAACGTCGGTTTCCCTTGGTTGTACCGGCGTTTTGATGTTACCGCCGTTCTACTACAAAAACGTCAGTGACGAAGGTTTATTTCGACATTTTTCCGAAGTGGTTGAACGAGTCGCCGACGACCGCCTGCGAGTCTATCTTTACCATATACCCCCAATAGCGCAGGTCGGTATATCGCTGGATCTGATCGACCGTTTACTGGATGCTTATCCGAAGACATTCGCCGGTATCAAGGATAGTTCCGGTGACTGGAATAATACCGAAGCCATGCTCAAACGTTTTGCGTCGCGCGGTTTTGAAATCTTCTCGGGCGCAGAAACATTCCTGCTCGACAATTGCCGCGGTGGTGGAGCAGGTTGCATCAGTGCAACCGCCAATGTACATCCAGGGCCGATTGCGACATTGGCTGAAAACTGGCAATCGGATGACGCGGTGCAGCAACAACAGCGACTCAATGACATCAGAAGTGCGTTTGAAGGATACGTCATGATTCCTTCACTGAAAGCGGCAATCGCCGCGTACTCTGATGACGACGAATGGATTCGGGTACGTCCACCATTAGTTGAGCTTGATGAATCACAGCGTCAACATCTTGTTACTACTCTCGTGGAAAGGTCCTTCGAGATGCCCGGCTTGATTTAAGACTCAACAAGGTCAGGCGAGTAATGATCTTTACCGGGGCATCGTTCCTCGTCACTGACGATCAAGCAGACGGCGGGCGTTCAAGTAAATCGGTAATTCAATGAGTGAACCGTCTACCAGTACTCGACCATCGCCTTGTTGTTGTGCTGTTTCAAACGCGGCCACGATTTTTCGCGCCGATATAATTTGTTCTGGCGAAGGGCGCATGAGCCTGTTAAGCGGTTCGACATGAGATGACGTGACCGTGGATTTCGCCATATAGCCAAGACGTCGGGCAAAGCGAATATCAGCTTCAAGGCCTTCGATATCGGTCCAGGTATACGGACAGTCAATCGCCAATACATCAGCAGCCCGGCATTCAAGCAAGAATCGTTGCCGTGCATAGGCAAGTTCTATTCCATCGCGACCACGTTCAGCACCGAGGTCATTGGCGAGGTCTTCAGCAGCGACAAGACACGCGGCAATCCGTTCACTACTCATCGCGATATCATATGTCTGCATTACCCCGCGTGCTGTTTCAATATTTGGAACAACCTGTACGGAGCCATCACCAATAGCGGAACCGGATTCACGTGAGGTAATGGCATTAACAAGTTCCAGTACCTCGCCAGGGTCTGATACCTTTGGTAAAAGAATATAATCGGGCTGTGCAGCAAGCGCCGCGTCCAGATCGTTGAGCCCATCTGTGTGAAGTGGATTGATCCGTACCGCAGCCTTGATGCCGGCAGTGCGCCAAGTGTTCATCAAGTCAGCGCAGAATCGTCGCGCCTTGACCCTCAGGTTCGGTGGCGTGAAGTCCTCAAGATCCTGAATAGCGACATCAGTGCCACATGATGGCACGGCTTTAAGTTCCGACTCGTCGACACCTCCGACAAACAGCCAGGATACAGGTTGCAGATAAGGCACAGTCATTACTCGAAGCCAGCGATGGTTGGCAACCATACAGCCGTTGCCGGAAACACCATGACGATTGCAAGGCCCAGCATCAATAACAGTACATAGGGCAGGATGCCGTGTATTACTTCGCCAAGCGGTGCCTTGGCGATACCTTTTATGACAAACAGATTCATGCCAACCGGCGGTGTGATCAATGCCAATTCGAGATTGATCATTAACAATATGCCGTACCAGATCGGATCAATGCCGAGTTCAAGCATGGCCGGGTAAATAATCGGTGTAGTGATGAGAATGATGGAAATTGTCTCCAGAAACATGCCGAGTACAAACACCACGGCCATCACGGCAAATACGAATAATATGGGAGTCAAGCCTTGTGAAATGACGATCTCAACCAACTCTGCGGGAAGCCTGATAATTGTTATGGCATGGCCGAAGACCGCAGCGGCAGCGAGAATCATGAATAACATCGCGGTGGTGCGAACAGTCTCGTATGCGCATTCCCACAAGGCTTTGAAACCGAAATTTCCATAAGCAAACGCGCCCACCGCGAGTGCATACAGGCAGCCAATAGCTGCCGCTTCGGATGCGGTAAATATGCCCAGATAAATTCCGCCAAGCACCAGAGGAGGCATGAGCAGTGCCCATATCGACCGCCTGATGGCACCCATCGCACTCTGCCAGCCGACCCATTCAACCGCAGTGATATTATCCCGAAAACTCGCCTGAACCATGCAAAACAGGGCAAAGATCACTGCCATCATGAGACCTGGAATCATGCCGGCGAGGAACAGTGCGCCGATGGAGCTTTCAGTCACGATAGCGTAGAGAATCAGCGGGCCGGAAGGTGGAATCAGAATGCCGAGGGTGCCGCCCGCAGCGATAATGCCGTATGCATCCGAGCCGCGATAACCGAATTTTTTCATCTGCGGTATGGCGCTGGAGCCAATGGTCAGCGCAGTGGCTACCGATGAACCGGATATAGCCGCAAATATTGTGCAAGACAGTACCGTCGCAACGCCAAGCCCCCCCTTGAGATGTCCGACCAACGCGTTGGCGGCATCGTACAGATCATCGACGACTTTCGATTTAATCATCACATGTGCCATGAAGGCGAACATGGGAATAGCGGTCAAGGCTTCGTTATTGAGCTTGGCGAAAACCGTATCAGCAACGCTGTTTATATTGCCCTCGGTGAGCAACATGATGACCAGTGATGCGACCCCGAGACCGGCGAAGATGGGCATCCCGGTAAGCAACAAGACGACCAGGAACAGAAGGATGAAAAACAGTGTCATCGCTTAATCAGCAATCGTAGAACACTTCCAAGGCTAACTACTACAAGCAGTATTGCACCACCGAGTAGAATCGATTGCGGTATCCACATTGGCATTTCCAGGTAACCCTGTGAATAGATTCCGAAGTCATGGGAAAACCTCACCATGAGTATTCCACTGTAGACCAGTGCTGCGGCGAACAGGGTGACACCGATGAGGGACCAGATTGAAAGCCAGAAACCGGTGCGACCCGTAAATCGTGAGGACAGAAGATCTACATTGATATGGTCCCCGTGACGTAACGCCTCACTTGCGCCAAGAATTACGATGGCTACCACCAGGTATCCCGACAGTTCATCAGTCCATGTGACCGGTGTATTCATCACGTATCGTTTGAACACACCGTAAGCCACGATGACAAGTGTCGTCAGCGTCAACAGGGCGGCGATGCCCGCGGCCAATTTCGAGACAATGGATAACCATCGGCCAAAAGGCGCCGACGGGTCAGGTTCCGTCGGCGCGAATTCAGAGTTGGACATGTGAGCTATAAGTGCTCAATACAAATGGCTGACTACTCCGATATCTTTGATACCAGTTCGAGGAGCTTTCTACCGTCCTCTCCCGTCGCTTCAGCAAAGGCTTCGTCGAACGCCGGGCCCATTATCGATTTCATTACCGATTGTTCGTCGGCTGTATGGATATGTACCATGACATTCTTGTCAGCAAGTTGATAGGGTGCGGCGCCTGCCGATATCTCGGTCGCTTCAACCGCCAGGGCTGCTGCGTCGTCGCCGGCTTGCTTCAAAGCCGCCTTGGATTTATCACTCAACGAATCGTACCAGGCGGGGTTTACATAGCCGTGGAAGAAGACGCTGAACAAGGGTGAGGCAGTGACATGATCCTGAACTTCATAATATTTGCGTGACACGGTGGCGGAGATGTCGGTCAATCCGGCATCGATTACACCGGTGGATAGAGCCTGATACACCTTCGAACCGGACATTGCAGATGGGGCTGCGCCGAGTGCCACAAGACCGGCGTCGACGGTTGGATTCAATCCGCGAATTTTTACTCCCTTGAAATCTTCGGGTTTGATCAGCGGTGCACCTTTGGATGTGAAGGCACTCATTCGCGTGGTGAATAGCCAGGCAACATTACGAACACCTTTGGCAAGCAGCTTTTCCTCAAGGAATGCGGCAGCTTCGGAATCGGGCCATGAGGCCAGGGTTTTAAGATCGGTGACGGCGTATGGCTTCAATGTAACGTTCATCAGAGGCAGGGTCTTGCCCCATTGGAAGTTAACCGAGAATGCGCATTCGATATTACCTTTGGCGACCGAGGCGATGTTTTCCTTTGCGCCGACCAGGGAATCCGCTCCGAAAACCTGGGCATCGATTTCGCCGTCCGACAGACGTTCTACTTCCGCGGCCCAATTATCGATCACCTTGGCAATATGATGGGTAGGTGGCAACTGGTGAGAGCAGCGCATTTCCTCTGCGGCAAAAACGCCCGTGGATGCTAGTACCGTACAGCCCATAATCGTGCCGAGCAGATATGTTTTTGAATTAGTCATTCCGTTCTCCTGTTTTATAGTTTGCGCTTTATGTTTATTTTGGCGTCATGAAAACTCATATCTGCAGGGATACAAAAATTCGTTACTGTCAGACACCGTTAGATTTAACGTTGGAATAATTCCGCAAAACTCAAGTATAACGCCTCGCGTTGGCGGAGGTCACCCAGCCCGACGATCTCATTAAAGTCGTCGAATGTCAGCATGTGTTCTTCATAGCCTTGGGTAGTACCATGTGTTGCCAGATGTGCCATGTAGTCTTTAAGGGCGCGCGCCACGACATATGTCGCTGCCAGGGAATAGGTGGCAACGGCAAAACCTATCTCGGCAAGTTCATCAATTGGCATGATCGGAGTCTTGCCGCCGTCGATCATATTTGCCATCACCGGACCTTCGAGCTCGTGGCACAGCCGGCGCATCTCATCTACACTTTGCGGGGCGTCAGCGAAAAGCAGATCTGCCCCGGCTTCGCGGAATAATGAGAGTCGATCAATGGCATCGTCAATTCCATTAACGGCAATGGTGTCAGTGCGTGCCATGATGACGAAATCGGGATCTTCCCGGGTATCCAGCGCAGCTTTTAGTTTGGCAAGCATGGCATCAGTTTCGATGACGTCCTTGCCTGCCATATGGCCACATCGCTTTGGAAATACCTGATCCTCTATGAACATGCCGGCAAGTCCTGCGCGTTCGTAAAGACGGACGGTGCGTACGGTATTGGTGACATTGCCAAAGCCGGTATCGCCGTCACCAAAGACCGGTATCGAAACGGCATCACACAATCGTCCATATTGGTCGGCCATCTCGGTTACAGAAAGCTGTGAGGTATCAGGTTGACCAAGCAATGTGGCACTGATTGAATAGCCCCCACAAGTGATGGCATCGAAGCCCGCCTGTTCTGCGATCTTTGCCGATAACACATCGTGCACACCAGGTAGCATGAGTATTTGCGGGTCTTCAATCAATGTTCTGAATGTGCTTGTCTTTTTCATGGTCGATAGTTCAGGGATAATTCATGGCCGGAATGATGATTCTGTAACTATAGTGGATGCAGACGGTATCCACCAACCATGGAATATAGGCTGACATTAATCATCACAATACATTGCCTTACCGGGTTGTGATGGTTCTGAAGGTTTTCCCATTGAATTGTTAAAAACGGTATGATCGTGATCCATGATGACAATTACGATTGAAGACATCCATGCCGCCCGCTCACGCATAGATGACGTGGCGATTCGCACGCCGCTGATACCCTCGCCGTACTTGAGTAAACGCGCAGGTGCGGTCTTTTTATTAAAGCTCGAGATGACTCAGCCGATCGGTGCGTTCAAGTTGCGTGGAGCTGCCAACGCGGTGTTAAGCCTTGACCGCTCGACTATGGGCGTGACCTGTTGCTCGACCGGCAACCATGGACGTGGAGTCGCCTACGCGGCGGCCCAACGCGGCATAAGGGCGGTGGTGTGTATGTCGCAACTGGTGCCAGACACAAAAGTGAAGGGTATTGAAGATCTTGGCGGCGAAACGCGCATTGTCGGTCGCTCCCAGGACGATGCCTTGCAAGAATGCCTGCGCCTGGTTGAAGAGGAAGGGCTAATAGAAATTTCACCATTCGATGACCCATTGGTGATCGCAGGTCAGGGTACCATTGGCCTTGAATTACTCGATCAGTGCGACGACCTCGACATGGTGCTCATACCACTGTCGGGTGGTGGTCTTGCCGGTGGCGTGGCCTTTGCATTGAAGCAGATAAATCCGGCGATTCGCGTGATTGGGGTATCCATGGAGCGCGGCGCAGCGATGTATGAATCAGTCCGCGCCGGTCGGCCGATCGAGGTGGAGGAGTTCGCGAGTCTTGCGGATTCGCTGGGTGGTGGCATAGGGCTTGAAAATCGTTTGTCATTCCCACTGTGCCGTGAGTATCTCGACGATATTATCCTGGTCTCGGAGCAGGAGATTTACCATGCCATGCAAACTATTTACTATGAGGACCGCTTGGTATGCGAGGGTGGGAGCGCTGTTGGAATTGCTGCGCTGGAGTCTGGACGGCTTCCGCCGGTGAAGGGCCCGGTTGCAACCATCATCACTGGTAGAAATCTTGATATGAGAATTCATGCCGATATCATGAATGGTCGCGATGTCGTATTGGGTGACATGGTAGTGAAGGGCAGGGACTATTCGTCATCATAGATCTGTCAGTGTGATAACCCGATCAAACGTCCCGGATCGAGTGACCGAACAAGTTCTGGGTCGATAGCGGTGTCAAAACCGTTGTCGGGTTCATCAATGTCTGACAGCTTGAAACCTTGCAGACTTTCAAGCAGGACTGTAGCAGCCAGTCGCGACAGCGCTGGCGCAGTTTGCACACCATAACCTCCTTGCCCCGCCAGCCAGAAGAATCCCGCCTTGCGTGGATCCTCTCCGACAACCGGTACACGATCTCTGGCAAAGGTACGAAGGCCAGCCCAGTTATGCTCGACACGCGTGACGGGTACGGTCACGGCTTGTTCAAAACGATATAACCCTTCTGCCAGGACCATATCATCGGCAAATGCATCGTGTGGTTCCACCGGGTCTTCATCGGCGGGGGATACCATCAACTTTCCGCTCATGGGTTTTGCATACCAGTTTTCGCTGATCGACCCGAACAAAGGCCAGTCATTGACGCAATAGCCCTGCGGTACTGGTAACAGGGCAGCCGAACGACGGCAGGCAGTAAGCCCCAACGGATCAAGTCCAGCCATACCAGCTACCGTGTCGGCCCAGGCGCCGGCGGCATTGACGACAATCTCAGCATCGACAGGTCCTTTTGTTGTCTGCAAACGCCAACCATTATTGTGCTGTTCCAAGGCAGTGACTGATCGAGATGTTTCGATGACACCACCAGCGCTCTTGAGTTTTCGTTGCCAGCATTGCAATAGACGATCGACGTCTATATCGCGAGCGTTTTCTTCGATGCAGGCACGTACAAATCTTTGTCGATTTAGGATGGGTACACGTGTGAGAGCTTCGTCAAGACTCAGCTCACGAATATGCGGTGCCTCAATCAGTAACTGTTCAAAGCGTTCGACCTCATCTTCCATGGACAGTAGCAGCTCGCCGCGAGGGGACAAAAAACTCCCTGTGGCAAGAGCTGAAGGCGGTGTGTCCAGATAGGGCTGGCTTTGCGCAGTTAGCGCCTGGATTACGTGGTTACCGTAGCTTGGAATAAAGATCGCTGCTGATCGGGATGTAGAGTGATAGCCGGCGACACTGTCTGATTCAAGAACCAGCACGTCGCTGTGACTGGCGAGAAATGACGCACAACCAACACCGGCGATGCCGCCACCGATGACCACAATACTGGCACGTTGTGTTGATAGCATAGATATTATCTACCGATCGTTAAACGAGTCATGATAATTGGTGAGACAACGTTGGATGGTCGCTTGTGGCGTTGAAACCATCGAGGAAACTTGTCAGATTGTCGCCAAGCGCATCGCATAGATATCCGCCTTCCTGAACGATTACTGTTGGCAAATTCAAATCCTTAAGTCTCCCGCCAATTTTTCCGAAGCCATTCGTGGTCACATTAAGACCACCAAACGGGTCGTCCTCGAATGCATCCAGACCTAAAGCGATGATAAGTACATCTGCTGCGAAAGTGTCAGCCCGTTCTATTCCTGTATCGAGGGCCTTAAGAAAACCATCGTCACTTGTTTTGCGTGGTATGGGTAAATTCAGGTTATAGCCCATGCCGGCACCTTCGCCACGTTCATCTGCATGGCCCCAGAAAAATGGGTAATAACGAATCGGGTCGGCATGAACGGAAATCGTCAACACATCATCGCGAGCATAAAATATGGCCTGGGTGCCGTTGCCGTGATGCAGATCGACATCAATAATTACGGGTCTTAGACCTTTCGCGCAAAAACGCTGGGCGGCAATGGCCGCATTATTGAAGTAGCAAAATCCGCCTGCGATATCGCGAAATGCGTGATGTCCAGGTGGTCGACAAAGTGCGTAGGCGGCCGAACTTCCTGCAAGTACCTGTACAGCTGCTTCCACGGCGCTATTGGCACTGGCGCATGCGGATACAAATGTATCAGCGGAAATAGGGCAACTGGTATCCATGATGTGATAGCCAGCCTGACCAACTGCGGAACGGGGATAACTGACAGTGCGTTTATCAGGGTGGATATTGGGGATTACTTCCTCGGAGGCATCCTCTATCCGTTGCCAGCGTTGGTAGATATTTTTAATGAAAGTGATGTACTCAGGCGAATGTACCGATGCGATTGGCGCAAGACCATGGTCATTAGGCGCTTCGATCGATAGTCCCGCGGCCCGGGCGCCGGCGAGTAAGGCATCGGCCCGTTGTGGTTGTTCGGGGTTGGCCTTGCGTGCGCCGCTTGACAAAAAGTGGCGCGGGTAGTGACGGCCTTGGTCCTCATGATAGATTGCTTTCATTTGATCTTCGATACATGAATTGTCTGTGATGCCCTGAAGGCTTCCTGCTTGAAGGCGGCACTGTCAAGCATCATTATCTGGTTGTCGGTATCGGCAGTGAATCCGAGAGCTGCATAGAATGCTTGTGCATCATGGTTTTGCCGGTGAACCGCAAGTCGAAGGTAATTCACATCCCAATGCTTTACGGCATCCTCATGCGCATACTCGAGAAGTCCACGACCGATGCCCATGCCGCGCCAATTCGACTCGACGATAAGATCCTGTATGTAAATTCCGGGTCGGCACCGCCAGGTGGAGAACTCGGCAAAGTAAAGACACAAACCAGCCAGATAACTATTGCTTCCCACATCTGTATCTGGTGACTTTAGTTCCGGCTTACATGCCACTTGCGCAACTTGTGCGCGATAGATCGGATCAGGACCGAAGCCATGACGCAATAGTGCGTCTGTGTCGCCCTGGTAAGCGTCAGGTTCACCGAGTGATTCAGCCAGATGAATGAGCAATCGATTGATGTCGGCAATATCGCCAATCCCGGCATTGCGGATGATGATGTCAGGTGACACAAAAATGACTCGTAGTGTGATTTGCAGGTTCAGTATTTCCTGAAGAAATATCGGATTAAACAGATGCCTCGCCAAACAGCATACACAGGGTTGATTAAAATCTGGTGTTGTCAGCACCTTTCAGATTCAACATCTGGCGTACCTCGGCTGGTGTTGCAATCTCTCGACCGAGAGACTCAACGATCCCGCGAATTTTTGTGACTTGATCGGCATTCGATTTTGCCAACTCGCCGCGTGCGATATGGATACTATCCTCCAGGCCAACTCGTACATGCCCGCCCATGGCAGCGGCGGCTGTGGTCATTGGAATCTGATGGCGGCCGGCGGCCAGTACTGAAAACAAAAATTCCCCGCCGAAAAGCTTATCTGCAATATGTCTCATGTGGGTCAGGTTATCGATATCTGCACCAATACCACCAAGTATTCCGAACACAAACTGTATGAAAAATGGTGGCTTGACCTGACCTTTGTCAACGAAGTGAGCTAATGTATATAAATGACCAACATCGTAGCATTCGAACTCGAACCGCGTGCCATTGGCTTTTCCCAATTCATCAAATACCTGCTCCATATCGGCAAAGGTATTCTTGAAGACGAGGTCGCGGGTGCCTTCAAGAAACGGCTTTTCCCATGGATGTTTGAATTGATCGTATCGATCGACAGCACCGAACAAACCAAAGTTCATGGAACCAAGATTCAGTGAACACATCTCGGGAGATACAGCGCGTGCGCCGGCAAGACGATCATCCAGGTTCATGATCGCGCTACCGCCAGTTGTTACATTGCAGATAGCGCCGCACTCACTTTTTATCCGCGTGAGAATGTCCATGAACAATGCCGGATCGGAGCTTGGCCGGCCATCATCCGGGTCTCGTGCGTGCAAATGCAAAATTGACGCACCGGCAGCACTGGCATCGATTCCCTCGCGCGCAATCTCCCGCGGCGTGATCGGCAGATAAGGTGTCATGGTTGGTGTATGAACCGAGCCCGTCACAGCACAGGTGATGATAATCTTGCTCATCTGCTGATTGCGCTATGCAATGCCCTATCAAGCTTTGCCTCATATGCAAATCGATTAATGCTTATCCGCAATTTCTCCATGATCTCGTCGATGTGTGTGGTGTCCACAATTAGTGGCGGACAAATCATGAAATGGTCACCTTCAAGGCCACCACGAGTTCTTCGCGAGTAAATGATCAGGCCTGCTTCATAAGCAATTTCAACCAGTCGATGATAGGCGTTCAATTCTTTTGCTAATGGTGCCATGGTGTCACGGTTATTGACCATCTCGAATGCCAGTAACAGACCGAGACCACGTACGTCGCCAATGAAAGGATATTCGCTCATCAGTCCGTCCAGTTCACCGCGCAGTATGTCGCCCATCTTTGCCGCATTTGCAACCAGGTTGTTGGTCTGTATTTCTTCAAGTACTGCCAGGCCGGCAGCGCAGGCAAGAGGATTGCCTGCATAAGTGAAGCCGTGGATAAACCCACCATTGTCAAGTACAGTCTCTACCATGTCGTCACGTGCTGCCAGTGCGCCAAGCGGCACATATCCGGCTGCGAATCCCTTCGACAGCACGATGAGGTCAGGTTGTGCGTCGAAGTGATCGGCAGCTAAAAAACAACCTGTCCGTCCGGCGCCAGTCATCACTTCATCATAAATCAGCAAAACACCGTATTGATCGCAGATTTCCCGAATTCGTTCCATGTATCCCGGTGGTGGCACCAGGGCACCTGTCGATGCGCCGCCGACAGGCTCAACGATAAAGGCGAGAACGGTTTCAGCGCCCTGACGTTTGATCTCTTCCTCTAATTGATTGGCATAGCGTTGTCCACGACTTTCATCTGTGAGGCCATCATTATCCAGGTAGCAGGTTGGTGCGTCGATCTTGGGAGACTCGTGCAGCATCGGTGCGAAGGGTGAGGTCATCGGGGAATAACCGGTGAGACCGAGCGCACCCAGGGTACAGCCGTGATAACTTGGATATCTCGAGATGATCTTGTAACGAGAGCTATCACCTATGGCGAGAGTATATTGCCGTGCCAGCTTGATGGCGCTTTCGACCGCCTCCGATCCACCGGATACGAAGAACAGACGATTGATGCCATCTGGCATCAACGCAGCGGTGCGAGAAGCGAGCTGTTCGGCGGCTTCTGTTTCAAATTGCAGACGATAACCAAAAGTCGACTTGTCCATTTGCCGACGCATGGCATCGAGAACATGCTTATTGGAATGACCAATATTGCAAACCATGGCGCCGGATGAACCATCAAGATAACGTTTGCCATCAACGTCCCACAAGTAGACACCCTGTGCGCGCTCAAGAACCGGGCGACGCTGGCGTGTCTGGTAGAAAAGATGTCCACCCGCATCAGATCCGGGCTTGTGATTGCTAACCGTCATGTGATTGCACCGGGCAGCAATGCACAATCGCGTGGTCGTACATGTATGGATACCGTTTCGCCTTCGGCGAATGGATGCCCATCGATCATATTGATCGCTTGAAGTTGACGATCACCAACACGCACGAAGTAGCGAACGGCCTGTCCCTGGTAATCGACGGTTTCCACTTGTCCATTAACGCTCAATACACCGTCGGCAGGTGTCTTATCGGTTTTATTCAATGTTAGAAATTCAGCGCGAATCACAAGCTTCGACTCTCTTCCGGTGATTGCATTACGTACGCGCTCGATGGGAACAGGTACATTCCCGAAGTCCCTTGCTTCGACCATTGCATGCTCGCCATCTACGCTTAAGGTACGGCTTTCAATGATGTTGGATGCACCAAGGAAACGGGCGACAAATTCCGATGACGGTGTATTGTAGACCTCCTCTGGTGCCCCGACCTGCTCGACATTGCCGGCGCTCATAACAACGATGGTATCCGACATTGCCAGCGCTTCTGACTGATCGTGGGTCACGAATAAAGTGGTGATGCCAAGCTGGTGTTGTATCCGCTTTAACTCAACACGCATGTCCTCACGAAGATTGGCATCCAGGGCTGATAACGGCTCATCGAGCAACAGTACATCCGGTTTAATAACGATCGCGCGTGCCAACGCGATTCGTTGTTGTTGACCGCCGGATAGTTGTTTCGGATAACGATCACCTAATGATGGTAGCTGTACCAGATCGAGCGCTTCGTTTACCAGTTTCTTGATTTGACTTCGTTCGATATCACGATAGCGTAAACCGAAGGCAACATTGTCGTACACAGTCTTATGTGGAAACAGTGCGTAATTTTGAAATACCAAACCGAGATTGCGTTTATGGATGGGTGTTTCATTTACGCGTTTGCCCTTGATGCGGATCTCGCCCGCACTCGGATCCAGCAGCCCTGCCACCATGCGCAAAGTAGTTGTCTTGCCGCAGCCGGATGGGCCAAGAAGTGTTACAAAGCTGCCTTCCGGGAGGGTTAGCGACATGGGTTGCAGCGCAGTAATGGCGCCAAACCGTTTGACGATATCTACGAGTTCAACGGCGGGTGTTGTCACTATCGCAATCCATTAATGTAAAGAGGCGCAATACGGAGAAGGCGCATGGCTTTCTCCGTATTGCCGTGCACTGGCTTTAGTAGCCTTTTTGTATCCGTCCGAATTCTTTCGACCATGCCTGTTCGTTGCCATTCCAGTAGGCGGAGTTCGCAAAGGTAAGGCCGTCGAGAGTACCGCTTGGATCGAACGCGGGCAGCTTCGGAATCTTCTCGCCCAGATCGACCTTGTTGGGATCGAGTGCTGGTGGATAATTCTGTCCTTCCGCAACAGCAATGGCAGTAGCCGGTTCCAGCATGAAGTTCAGCAGCTCTTCACATGCTTCAAGCGGACTTCCCTTGATGACGAAGATACACTCCTGCCAGCCGTAGCCATTGGGCGGATCGAGGTAACCCATGTCATGACCCTGTTCACGGAGCGCGTATATTCGACCGGACCAGCCTTCGGTTGTGTAGATTTCTTCTTCCGCCAACAGACTCATCAGTTCAGCGCCTGAACCCCAGTACTTCAGGGAAAGATCACGATGTGTGCGGATAGCGTTCCAGATGGCTTCCATATCTGTGGCATTATTGGGATCCTGATCGGTTTGCAGGGCGCCATACCATATACGTGTACGCCAGTCGCCCCAGCCACCAATTTTGCCTTTGTATTTCTCGTCGATCAGCAACCTGGCACCCTTTTCTTTGGCCTCGTCATCGCTGATATGTTTTCGATTATATGCAATACCTGTTGTTCCGTAGTCGTAAGGTACACAAGACAATTTTCCGTCGGTGACACCGCGAAATACTTCAATTAACTTGGGTATTACATACTGAAGGTTGGGAATATTATCTTCGTTCAGTACCGTTGTAAGTCCGAGACCATGATAACGAGCGTAGTCGAATACACCGGACAGGTGTGCGAGATTATATTCACCCGGGGCACTCGCCTTGACTCGCGCCAGATATTCGTCGCCACCGCCAAAAGTACCATCGACAACCTTGATACCGGTTTTTTCCTCGTACGGTGTAAAAGCATGCTCACGGAAGGCTTCGGAAACGACACCGCCCCAACCATCAAATCGAACTTCGTCCGGTTTGCTTGCCGCCACGGCATAGCGTGAAAATGGCGACACAACGCCATACGCTACCCCGGCAGCGCCAATCAGACCAAGAAAAGTCCGTCGATCAAGATCGCCGTTCTTATAGCGCTCGAGCAGGCGTTCGTAACGTTTACTATTGTCCATCGTATTCCCCTTAAAGTTGTGATGGTGGATGTTGGGACTCAGGCGCCCCTTCGGCTTGAAATGGTTCGGGCGAGCGCTGCACCGAACAGCGGCAGGCCAACCGTGAGCACAATCATTACGGTGCCGAGAGCGTTAATCTCTGGACTGATTGAGTTACGTAACATGGCAAAAATTTGTGTCGGCACGGTTTCTACGCCACCCGGCTTCCAGAACAGGGTGCCTGTTATGTCGTCAAAAGAAATAGTGAAGGCAAACAATGCCCCGGCGAAGATTGCCGGTGCCAGGAGTGGCAGGGTGATCGTAAAGAAAGTCTGTATGGGCGATGCCCCAAGACTCAACGCGGCTTCCTCGACATTGCGTGTGATTCCTACAAGCCGCGCTTGTACCACCAGCACCACAAATGGCATGGTGAAGATTACGTGCCCCAATAACAACAGTGGGAAACTTTTTGGTACGTTCAAAAATCGAAGGAACAGCAACAAGGCAACAGCCAGAACAACTTCCGGTACAAGGATTGGTGCGATCAGCAAAGTGGACATGAATTGTTTGCCAGGGAACTCATAGCGAACCAGTGCCAGGCTGGCGAGTACGCCTATAGTCGTGGATATCATGGCGGTTAATCCACCCAACAGAAATGACACCTTGAATGCTCTAACGATGGCATCGTTATTCCACAATTCGACAAACCATCGTAGCGACACACCAGTCATCGGGAAGCTGCCGAACTGACTGTCATTAAAGGACAGCAGTACAACGACTCCGACCGGCAGAAACATGAACAGGTAAATCAGAATTGCGTGAAGCCGAATGAATGACCAGCCGTTCATGAAATCATTCCTGGCCGAATGACTTGGCTATCTGACCCATACCGACGAAGCGGTTATAGACCGTAACAACCAGACCGAGCACGAACAACAACATCAAGGACAATGCCGAACCCAGCGGCCAGTTGAGTTGCACGATAATGGCTTCATACACCAGATTAGCGAACATGGCGTCGCGTGCTCCACCCAGCACAAGTGGGGTAATGTAAGTACCTGCGGCAAGTACAAAACACAGCAACCCGCCGGCGGCCAGTCCTGGCAGCGACAGTGGTAGCGTGACCTCAAGGAATGATTGCCATGAGGTACAACCCAAGGAACGAGCGGCACTTTCAAGGCTTTCATCAATTCCCTCAAGGCTCACATAAACGTTAAGAACCATGAATGGGAGTAGAAAATGAACCAGTCCGAGAATGACACTCGGTTCGTTATAGAGGAGTTGCAGCGGCTCGGCTAACAAACCGCTGTTGACCAAAAGCGTGTTGAGCGCACCGCTTACACCAAGAATGTTTATCCACGACATGGTGCGGATGATGTAGCTGATCCAGAAAGGCAGGATAAGCATCAGCAACAACAAAGTCTTGTTGCCAGACTTCGAGCGGGCGATAAAATAGGCGCAAGGATAACCTAGCAAGGCACAGGCAATCGTTGTTATCAATGCGATTCGCAGCGTACTTAACAGGATATCCCGGTAGAATGAATCGGTGAGCGCTTCTTTCCAGTTATCGAGATAAAAGCCGACTTGTTCTGACCCGGCTGCGGTTCGAAGCCAAAACGAATACACCACGATAAAGGCGAGGGGTATGATCAATAACAGCACAATAGCTGTTAACGCCGGGGATAGTAAAATCCACGGCTGACGCGTTTCACGTGCTTCAACAGTCGACGCCATACTCCTCTTCCGAATCTGTTTGCGACACCTTGCTTGAAGTGCGCTAATTCATTGTTATTCGTTGCAACTGCCAAACCAGTCTAGGCGCTTATCATCCATTCTTCAAATACATGTCAGGAATGTATAGAATAGATTTCATGAATGACAATAATTCTGATATTAGAGCGGACGATCCAGGACGTAGCGCAGAAGCCTTTGTCCGTAACCTCGACTGGAATTTACTAAGGACCTTTATGGTGATAGTCGAAGCCAGGGGAATAACTTCGGCTGCATCGGAACTCGGCCTAAAACAACCGAGTGTCTCTAATGCACTTCGACGACTTGAAAAACATACCGGTACTCAACTGATAGAACGCGGTTCGAATCGCTTCCGGGTAACGGGTGCGGGGAAGACGCTATATCGCGAATGTGTCGAAATTCATGGCACAGTCATTCGATTAGCCGATGAATTAAAGGGTGTTACTGACGAGATCAACGAACATGTTCAATTGGCCATGGCGAGTCATGTATCGTCACCATTATTGAACGAGACGCTGTCCCGGTTTCATAAGGATCATCCCAAGGCAACGCTTTCCATAGATATTCATTCGAGTCGCGACGTTATCGAACGAGTAGTGCACAGGAGTGTCTCATTCGCGGTATGTCTCATCGACAAGATGAATTCACGCCTCGAATATCGTCGACTGTACAGGGAGTATTTCGGACTGTATTGCGGGCCTTCCCATCCACTGTTCGGTCGTAAAAGATTAACGCTCGCCGATCTCGCAGGTGAAGCCTCAGTATCCTTTTCAACGGATCAGTTTACAGATGTTCTGAGACCTGTCGCGATGATGCGCGCGCGCGCTGGGTTGGATGGCAGGGTAGTGGGTATATCTTCCAATCTGGAAGAAGTCAGGCGGATGATCGTTTCAGGACTCGGTATCGGACCGTTGCCTGTTCATGTAATGACACGCGATGTTCGGGACGGACTACTTTGGCGTCTGCCACCCTATGATGAATTACCGGCCATAGATGTTTATGTTGCCTATAATCCGAAGACTCGTTTCAATCGGGCAGAAGCTAAATTGCTGGAACTGTTGTTAGAGTCGATTGAATCGACACCGATGGCCGAACGCACATATTCCAGTTGAGAATATTGATTCAGCCAATTCACTTTGATGTGTCCGGTGTTGCGCAGATAGAAACAACTCCCCACAAAATGGTTATGAAAATATCAATTATAGGTGCAGGACCAGCGGGTCTGTATGCAGCAATACTAATCAAGCGATTGCGACCGGATATCAATATACGTCTCATCGAGCAAAATGCTGCAAATGTGACTTGGGGTTTTGGCGTAGTGTTTTCCGATAGAGCGCTCGATTTTCTCAAGGAAGATGATCCGGAAACGGCTGAGCTGGTTAAACCTGTCATGCAACACTGGGATGATATTGCCATAGTCCATCGTGGCGAGCGTGTGGCAATTGACGGTGTCGGCTTTCGATCAATCGGTCGTCTTGAGTTTTTGCTGTTGCTGCAAAAACGCGCTATCGAGCTTGGCATCGAGCCTGAATATGACACGCACATTGATCGAGTCGAAGATGCAGGCGATGTGGATCTGGTGATTGGCGCTGATGGACTCAACTCAATCGTCCGGGCACAGGCACCGGAAGTCTACGGGGAAAATCTGACTTACCTGAATAACCGTTTCGTCTGGTATGGGGCGAGTAAGGCGTTCGATGTTTTAACGCAAACTTTCAAATCGACGAAGTCTGGTCCATTCAACGCTCATCACTATCGATACGCCCAGGCCAAAAGCACGTTTATCATTGAGTGTAGTGAACAAACATTCAAAAGAGTCGGATTCGGTTCCATGTCTGAGCCTGATTATCGACAGATTTGCGAAGAGATATTTTCGGACGAGCTCGACGGCGCATCTCTGATTGCCAATAATTCCATCTGGCGACGCTTCCCGGTCCTTCGTTGTTCCACATGGCATCACACCAATCGAGTCCTGGTTGGTGACGCACTTCACACCGCACATTTTTCCATAGGGTCTGGAACCCGGTTAGCTCTTGAAGACGTCGTTGCCCTGGTGAAAGCCCTTGAATCAAATGATTATCGTATTGAAGATGCGCTGCCCGCATACCAAGCTGCGCGTCAGCCAATTCTTGATAAGCTCACCCGCGCTGCTGGTGCATCCGCCGAATGGTATGAGCATTTTAGCGATCATATGGCGCTCGCGCCATGGCCGTTCGCATTGAGCTATATCATGCGTGCACAGAGGTTGGACTTTACAAAGCTACAGAATATCGCACCACAATTTGCCAGTGAGATCAAACAACGGAATATCATAATTCCAAGCAGTTAAGCATGACTGCCATTTGCTCGAACATCAGCTACACGGTAATCGCTCAATTGGTCTATTGATGTTGTACGATATAGCTAACTGGTTAACTTCCTGATTGTGTCGAGTCTGTGGCTTCCAAGTGTTCCTGGTTACGCTCGGAAATTAGCTTGTAAGCGATGTAGTACTTGAAAATATTGCCAACGTATTGAACCGTCTCGCGACCTACTCGTTCAGCGACGACATATTCGACATTGCCAAACCATACATCAGGATCAAGGCCCCTCTCAGCCGCTTCCTTACGTAGTTTGGTAATCTTGGCGGGACCCGCGTTATAGGACGCGAATGTCAGCAGTGTTTTATTAACGTCGTCGGCACCTGAATCAGCAAAATAGCGATCACGCAGAAATCGTAAATATTTGGTGCCGGCATGAATGTTATTTTCAAGAACATCAATCTCGGGAATGCCGACGTTCGGGTCTGAAGCCGTACTTTGTAACAGTTGCATTACTCCTATTGCTCCCGCAGAACTTCGGGTACTCTGATCAAGTCGCGACTCCTGATAGCCCAGTGCTGCGAGCATGAGCCAGTCGAAATCATATTCATTCGCATAGTGCTTAAAATATTTCACCATTGATTGATAACGGGCGAGCTCATCTTTATCAGTAGCATTGCGTACCCATTTGTTTTCCTTCATATATCGCTTGAAGAGAACATTGCCGATCATGGTGCCTTTTTTATTTGCCGCGACGAACTCATTGACAACTTTTTCAAGCTCCGGGCTATTTTTCCTGAATGCCCAGCCAATATTGCTTTCCTTGTTTATTGCGATATCCGAACGAACCTTGATGTCAGGAAAAATATCCTTCCAGAAGTCGGCTTTGTGACTGTCTACAATGGTCATTGTCATCAGACCGGCATTAGCCATCTCAAGAAGATCGCTATCTTCAAGAACCTCATCGACAATCTGAATGTTGACCGGGTCAAGATTGCTTTGCTCAAATTGTTTATTGAGCTCGAGTAGAGAGGTGTGGTAACTACTCGACTTGCGTACAAAAATCTCTTTACCAGCGAGATCAATTAATGTATTTATCGTTGGTGCATCTGATCCTGTGACCAGAATTTCTGTAACACCGGTGAGCAAAGGATTTGAAAAATCCACTTCTTTCTGACGCTCGGGAGTAATGGTCATGTTGGCTACAATGACATCACCAAGTCCTTCATTGAGTGCCGGGATCAATCTGTCGTGAGTGACGGGTATATATATCACCTGCATTTTTCTCGCTTTGTGATTATATTTCTCGTCAATGAATTGACGGAACTGCTCCAGCGCATCATAGGAAATACCGCGCTGGGTAGGTCCATCCAGAAAATACATGAGCCTGTTGTAAACGACGAGCGCACGTATTTGTCGGCGTTCCTGCATGGCATCAAAATCCCCGGTCCATTTTTTCGAAAGAGAAACAACCGAACTATCAGCGGTGATTGCGGTTGCCGGCTGAAGCAGAGTCAAAAAAAGCAACAGAGCTGCACAACAACCGGCGGCTAGGTTATTTAATGAATAATGGTTGTATTCAGACGACATGTCAGGCTACCTATTGATATGTAGTGGAGATGGAAATTGCTGAAGTTGATCGGCAATGGCACTTGATACATTATCCATCCAGATGATACTGATACGGTATTATTCGAACGTCAGATTTTACTTTTAGTTGGAAGTATAACAATTACCGCCTGACTCATATCCGGATTCTTCATGACCACGGGACAGAAATTTGAAATTAATTATAGCAAGAGCCGACTTATAGAATCCTTAAGAAGACTGATGGGTCTTGATGCTGGTTTTAATTTGTCCACGATATATGGGCACGATTTGTGACATCGTCGAGCTTGGACATGATTCGCGCTATTACGTATGGATTTGCGGCTGGCTTTTGGAACGATAGCATGCGGACTTATCAGCTATCGAAGTCAATGACAGTCCGAATTTGACCAATTAAACATGCTTGATGTGCACATCAGGTTTATCAAGCAGTCATTCCTTCGATTGATCTTGACTAGTTACATAATCTGGCAAAAATATGACGAAATGCATGCTATTTGGAAATTCCGGATTACATATCCGGGATTTACCTCATCATGGGGCAAGTGGTGAATTCGAATATCATTCCTTCTAACACACCTTGAAATATTAATGAAATGAAACGCGGACGTGTCAAGATGATTGCATTATTTATCTCGATCATGCATCTGCTCGGTATTGCTGCTGCCATTGATGCCATTATCAGTGTCAGGACCTCGCAGGGTGCGGTGGCCTGGTCGGTATCACTGGTCACTTTTCCATATGTAGCATTGCCGGCCTACCTTCTGTTTGGACGCTCCAGGTTTGAAGGATATCTTGAAGAGCGTGAAAAGGTGGCTAACACCATGAATAACCTGAGCAAGCAGATCATTGCCGATGCCAGGGAGTACGGTTTGCCGCCAGGTGTCGATATGCCAATCTATACCAGTCTTGTGAAGCTTGGCACGTTGCCCGCCATGCGTAAAAATCGTCTGCAGTTGTTAATCAATGGCAACGCGACTTTTGACAGTATTCTGAAAGGAATTTCAGGTGCTCAAAGTCACGTGCTGGTTGAGTTTTATACCATCAAGGATGACGGCCTTGGAGGCAGGTTAAAAGATGCCCTCATCGAAAGAGCCCGTGCCGGCATAAAGGTATACGTGGTCTATGACGAGGTCGGCAGTCTTGGTTTGCCATCCACGTATGTTGATGCCCTTCGCAATGCCGGCGTACAGATACACGCTTTCGATACCAGAAAGGGGAGTGGCAACCGCTTTCAATTGAACTTTCGCAATCATCGAAAGATTGTCGTAGTTGACGGAAAGTCTGCCTGGATTGGTGGTCATAACGTTGGCGATGACTACCTTGGATTGAATCCGAAGATTGGTCCGTGGCGTGATACTCATTCGCAGGTGGATGGTCCTGCAGCGATCATGGCGCAAGCGGTCATTGCCATGGATTGGTATTGGGCGACCAATTCATTACCCGAGGTCGATTGGTCGATTCATCCTGTCGAAGATGGGGACTCTACCGTCATGGTGTATCCGACGGATCCGTCTGGTCAGTACGAAGGGGCGACGATGTTGTTTATGCAGGCTATTACTCTTTCGCGAAAATCACTGTGGATAGCAACGCCATATTTTGTTCCGGATGAAGGCATTATTTCTGCGTTGCAAATTGCGGCGTTACGAGGAGTCGATGTGCGGCTGATTATTGCTGATAAATCAGATAACAAACTGGTTGATTTCGCTGCCTGGTCCTACTTGCCGAGGCTGATGGAAGCCGGCATAAAAGTTTACCGATACACCGGTGGTTTTCTTCATGAAAAAGTTTTCCTCGTCGATGACAAAGATGCAGGCGTCGGTACCATTAACTTTGATAATCGCTCTTTCAGGCTGAATTTTGAAATCGTACTAATGGCAACAGATATTGACTTCGCGCGGGAGGTCAGGGAAATGCTTGTAAATGATATGGAGAATTCCAGGCAGGTGTTACCCGAAGAACTTGATACCAAGTCATTCTGGTTTCCACTTGCAACCGGTTTTGCACGCTTGATGGCGCCAATTCTTTAAGGAAAGGTTACTGGCTTGTTAGCTAACATCCGTTCGAAAGAGAAAACTGTCGATCAAGTCAATGTGCTCGTCACAAACAAGCACTGACTCAATCTTATCCGAGTGAACAACGTATGGACTTCGTACACGGGTCTACCTCAGCACATATACGTCCGATGAAACCCCGTGACGTAGACGAAGCTCACCGAGCAGCGACTCCTCTTGAACTGCTATTCGATCTGGTATCAGTGATTGCTATTGCTGCTGCCGCCACTGGCCTGCACCACTCGATAACTGAAGCTCATTTCGTCGAAGGCATAATAAAATTCGTCATGGCTTTCTTCGCTATCTGGTGGGCGTGGATGAATTACACCTGGTTTGCATCTGCCTATGACAACGACGACGTACCATTCCGTCTGTTAACCATGATAATTATGGGTGGTTCGTTGACGATGGCCGCTGGTATCAACCATGTGTTCATCTCCACCGATTTGACCTTGATTGGAATCGGCTATGTGGTTATGCGTATTGCCATGGTTGCTTTATGGTTGCGTGCGGCGGCTAACGATGCAGGACGGCGAAAGACCGCATTGTGGTATGCCGGTGGTATTGCCGTTGTCCAGTTTTACTGGATTGTTATAATTTTTTACCAGTCCTTTATAAAAGATTCACTTTATATATTGTTTGCTGTCGGAGTCGTCTTTGAGTTGCTGGTCCCGTTGCTGGCCGAGAAAAAAGCGACGACTCCCTGGCATCGGCATCATATTATCGAGCGTTATGGCCTTCTGAACATCATCGTGTTGGGAGAAGTTCTGCTCGCCGGTTCCATGGCGCTCGGCCAAGCCTCCGGTGGACATGTTGATGGTACTCTGGTTCATATCGCACTCACTGCACTGGTTGTTGTATTCTCAATGTGGTGGCTCTATTTCAGTAGAGATGGCCACCTGGAGTCAAAGGATCTGTCGAGTGCGTTTATTTGGGGATACGGGCATGTGGTGATTTATATGGCCGGTGCGGCGGTCGGGGCCGGCTTTGCAGTGCTGGTCGATGTAAGTACAGGCCATGCCGAAGTCGGCAACATCGGTGGCAGCTATGCAGTCGCAATCCCCGTGGCGCTCTATTTGCTTGGACTATGGTTCGTTCGTGACCAGCTTGTGCTTGTTGGCACAGCGAGATGGGTTCTGCCTGTCTTCGCCGGATTGATACTGATAACGCCATTGCTGTTTACAGTTCGAGCTGTTGCTATCCTGACCATGCTGGCGGTAATTACGAGAAATTACATGGTTCGACGTAATGATCGTTACGCGTAGTGCGATACTCTAAAAAGCTGATTCTCTCAAGACTCAACAGTTGAATTGAAAACAAACGAACATCAGTAAAACTACAACTGCGAGTCCAGTGGCAGGACACGCAAACTTAATACCGCCAGTCTCTTCCACCAAGAGACTTCGGGTTCATGTGACCAGATCAGAGATCCGCTCCCGTCAGGCTCGTACCACGTGATCTTTTCGCCGCCTGTGTTTGATGCAGCGAGCTCAAGACGATAGGCATTGTTCATAGTAAATGATTCAAACCAATCGACGACTTTTCCTGCAACTGCCTTCGACTCGATGATCAGACCCATTTCGGTATTTTCAACAGCTGATCGTGGATCAAGATTGAAAGAACCGATAAACACACGGTCGTTATCGAAAACAAATGATTTGCTGTGCAAACTGGCGGCAGAAGATCCTGATAATGTAGAGTTTGATCGGTTGGTATTGGAATCCGGTATTGCCTCAAACAGCTCGACCCTGGCTTTGAGTAATCGGCGGCGATATTTGGCGTATCCTGCGTGGACGACAGCGACATCCGTTGATGCAAGAGAGTTGGTAATTATCCGAACTCTGATACCACGCTTTCTGAGATCCTCAAGAAACTGTGTCCCTAAGGGTCCCGGAACAAAATAAGCCGAGATTATAATCAGTTGATCGGTGACAGACTTAAACTCCTTGGCAAGGTCACTGATAAGACGATAGTGATGTTCATCACGACCTTCAATCAGCTTGTCGGGTTGGTCGTAGACCAGATGCGCTACACCCCAGTCGAATGAAATGGAACCCGCTTTGATTTCGTTGGCCAGCTTCGAAGTACGAAGAGCGACAATATAGGGATCCTGGTGCAGTTGTCGGGTATGAAGTTCAAGTCTTTGGTAAAGTCTTTCAATGTCCTTGTTAGCTATCGATGTTGTAACCAGAGCGCTGACAGGATAGGCCAGTTCATGATTCCAGTATAAGTCGAATGAGCCAGATACATCACTAACGCCTCGTCCGATTATCATGGCATCGAGATCGGTGAAATTGAATCGTTTACCTGCCTGAAAATATTCATCCCCGATATTGCGCCCGCCTACCACTGATACCTGGTTATCAACGGTAAACGACTTGTTGTGCATTCGACGGGTGATATCGCCGAACCGAGTGGCGAACTGTAATAGCCGGGGAGTGCCGCGAATGAACGGGTTGAACAGGCGGACCTCGATATTTTCGTGGGCGTCAAGTGAGGCAGCACTCAAGTCTCTCCCTCCAAGATCCATGTCGTCCACCAGAAGTCTGACCCGTACTCCACGATCAGCAGCTTTCAAAAGCTGGTAAGTAAGCAGGCGTGCAGTCTTGTCGTCATGGTAAAGGTAGTATTGGGCGTCGATGCTTTTTTCGGCGGCGATGGAGAGTGCGGCACGGGCCACAAATGCATCGGCTCCACTTTCCAGTAACACGACGCCCGTCTTGCCAGGATGAGCCTGAAGCTTGTCACCCATGCGTCGGGCAAGAGTTGTGTCATGAGTGTCAGCAAATGCCCGGGATGGCGATCTCGGGTAGTCTTCAGGAAGTGTCGCGCAACCGACTATGCCGCCACAAATCAGTATCAGGATCAGGGATTTAAATGGTAACCGATTCATAGTGATGTGAGAGGATTTGAGTGTGGTGTGGTGCTCGACATGTGTAGCGGAATATAGAAACAGGTTATGTTTCTCAATTCGTGATAAAAACACTTTTTATATTTTCGATGAATTGCTGTTCTAATCCACTGTAACCTATTGCTCGTATCAGCTACCATGACGATTCTTGATCACCAGTAAAGTCCAGAATGTCAGTCGAATTCAATCCCCAACAGAAAAAGATAATTGCTGCCGGAATAACCACTGCGGCTGCAGGCGTTATCTTGCTGGCCATGCTGCTGTTGATTCTACTGCTGATTCGTATATTCAGTACGTTTGACCATGTGTTTTTACCGTTAGCGGTCGCAGGTGTTATTGCGATGGTGGTTAAACCGTTATACATGTGGTTGTGTACCCGAGCAAAATTGCCGGCGCCACTTGCGCTGTGTACATTGTTCCTGATTATCGGGTTGCCGTTTGTTGGTGCGTTGACATTGTTTGGCACATTGATCGTGACACAACTCAATGGGCTGATAGATCAACTTCCAGTTCTCCTCGATTCACTGACAGATTGGTTTGAAAAACATCGTCCTGAATTATCCTATCTTTGGAACGAACATCCGGTAGGCGCAAAAATTAAAGAAACATTGTCGCAACCGGGTGGCCCTCTCATACAAATATCGAGTTTCTTTTTAAATTCTCTGGTAACTGCGGGGGCAAGCGTAGCAAATATTTTCGTGTCCCTGTTTGGTTGGGTTATTACACCGGTGTACGTGGCGTTTTTTCTTATTCTGTCAATGCCTAATGCACGTGATGTGTCTTCCGTCACCATGCCGTTTTTCAAAGAAGAGACTCGCGATGACATTACCTTCCTGGCCAGGGAGTTCCTCAATCTTGTGGTCACGTTTTTCCGCGGTCAGCTTCTTATCGCACTCATTCAGGGAATTTTATTCGCTATCGGGTTTTCACTGATCGGTTTGCAATACGGTGTCGTGTTAGGGCTGACACTTGGATTTTTGAACATCATTCCATATCTCGGTAGCGCGCTTGGCTTGGCTGTATGCTTGCCACTTGCGTACCTGCAGGTCGGTGGTGGAGTACAGGAGTTATTGTTTGTCATCGGTGTATTTACCGTGGTACAGGCCATAGAAGGTTACTTCCTGACACCGAAGATTATGGGTGATAAAACCGGTCTGCATCCGCTCGCAATTATTGTGGCAATATTTTTCTGGGGCGCCGCGTTGGATGGTATTCTCGGCATGATTCTGGCTATTCCCCTGACAGCCTTTCTGGTGGTCTTCTGGCGTCTTGCTCGCGAGAAATACATCAAGGAAATCTTTTAAAAATACAGTTTCCGAGATCGTCGTATGGCACAGGTGCATGACATATTAGTATCCTGTCGATCTACATCAAGCCCATTTCAAGATCCGTTGAGATCGCATCAAGGCCAGCCTGAGCACAGGCCTCATCCGTTAATCCGGAAGGTGCTCCACTAACACCGATTCCACCCAGGATCGTACTCGCAGCAGCGATTGGCAGACCACCGGCTGACATGATCAAACCGGGGAGTTTGCCGGGAGAAAAGGGCGATGTGAAGCGGCCTTCGAGCCCAGAAGTCGGTGAATTAAAATTAAGAGCCGCATAGGCTTTCTGTTCACTGATCGGCGCTGTTATGGGCATGGCCAGGGTATCGCGTAATGCGACCTGCACATGACCGCCTCGATCAATAACCGTCACTGCGATATTGAGCCCTTCGGCACGACAAGCTTCAATGGATGCCTGCGCTGCCCGAGTTGCATATTCAAGTGTCAGCCGCATGATTGGCAATGCAACCGGTTCCTCATCGGCACGAGTCACCGTGAGTATCGAACCAATTGACAGGGTAAATGTGGTGAGTGCAATCAACGTGCGGTGTGAAAGTTGAGAATGCATGAATAATTCCTCCGTGTGGGTTATGACTTGTGCGATGTCAGGTAAACGAGAAACTTATCATTAAGCGATGATGTTTTGTACATTAACAAGCCATGTCTGTTGTTGTTTGTGCAAGTCGTGATTATGTGGACTTCAGATAATTCCTGATAGCTTACATTCAACGGTGCCGGCATACTTTTCCGGTTAAAGAATCGATGCACCAGATATTATTGTCACACAGGTGGGTTCCACCCAGCCAATAATCGAAATTTCGTTCATCCAGGAAGTTTTGTTTGCCGGCCAGTACTTCGCGGCCTGATTGTGTGATGCTTACCATTTGATCTGCTGTGAAAGGAGGAGAAACAGGCATATCGAAATTAAATTGAATGAGTCCCCCAGACGGATTGGCTTCGTCGATCAGATGAGGTTTACCCGCCAGTCCCATAAGAATTCTCCAGAATGACAAATCGCCGAGGTGTCGACGTTCTTCGGTTAACTGGTACATGGCAAACAGTTTCCCTGGACGACATTCACCTCGAGCCAACAACTGAAGGACCGTTTTCTCTATGCGTGTCAGACCGCTTTCTGTTGAAGGTAGTTCTTCAAGTAATCGGATAATGGCGCCATGCAGATAGGGAAGGCTTGTTAAATTTTCATCAAGTAGCGCCTCAAGGGCCTTTGGATCGCGTGAGGTGAACGCAGCAAAGGCCTGTCGCACCTGGCTTAACATGACGTCATCTATCGGAACACGGTATGCCGCAAGCATGGCGATATCATCAGGCTGACATTCGCCGAGATAGCGATCGGTACACACCAGAAATAGCGGCGTATCAATATTATTTTTCCTTGCAAACCAATCAAGGATCTGGATTATCTGTAATTGATCGTATAAATCGTGCTCGAACCATAGCTCAACTCGATCGTAATTTGCATGATTTCGTAATGCATCGTCACGTTCCCGAAGTCCATCAATTACTGTGTGATAGTCACCATAACCGACCTGATCCAGAAAGCGTGCCCGAGACTCGCTTTGCTCAGTCAATGATAGCTGGGGAAGCACGGGTCCCTCATGGAGAATGTCCTGCCATGGAATAATATTCCCATTGATGCCGGCGGCGCGCATCAGACCGACTGCTGAATCGCCATTGGTAAGGTATAAAGTGTTACTCATCAGTGACTAATCCGTGCTGGCTAATTCGGTCAGGGCTTCAATAAATCTAATCGAGTCGGTGTCATTGTTGTACAAATGCGGGGTCACTCGTATGCTGTCTCCGCGAATACTGATATGAATGTTTCGTTTGCTGAAGTGTTCCAGTGAATGATCTGGTAAACCCCCGGGAAAACGAATGCCGAGGAAATGACCGGCGCGTGCAGGGATTGATGATGCTACAAGACCAAGACCTCGCGCGGCTTGTTCTATGGTTAGTGTATACCCTGCAAGTGTCTTTTGAATCCGCTTGGGATCCCACTTTAAAATCAGTTCGAGAGCACGAATCGCCATAGGCATAAGAGCAAAGTTTGCGGTCTCGCCGACATCGAAGCGTGAGGCATCGTCCCGAAGATTTGTATCGTAATGGACCAGGTTGCGAAAGTCATGGGCATTTCGCCGAGTAATCCAGGCGTCCTCGAGAGGTTCGCCATGATGAAACTCCGGTGCGGCATATACAAAAGACAGGCTATATGGACCAAGCAGCCACTTGTAGCTCGCGCAAACCAGAAATGCCGGTTTAATCTTATCAATATCCAACGCCAGGGCACCGAGAGACTGAGTCACGTCAAGCACCAGTTGCGTGCCACGATGCCGGCACAGCATTGCGATTGTTTCAAGGTCAAGTAGTGCGCCATCGGTCCAATGGCAATGGGGCAGGGCAGCAACGGCAACATCGATGGATTCGAGTGTATCTATCACTGCATCAGTCCAGCTCTGACTCTTCAACGGATTCACCGTTATCAGTTTGCATCGATGTTCTTTACAATAGCGTAACCACGGATACACGTTGGATGGAAACTGTTCGCCGAGAACGAGCACCGGACGGCTTTCGGGTGATGGCAAGTTACGACAAGCGATACCCATGCCGTAGGACACCGATGGGGCAATGGAAATATCCTGCTGACGGGCATTGATCAATTGGGCAAACAAGTTTCGTGCAACATCGGTTTCAGTAAAAAAATCCCGGGGTTCGATAAGCCACGGTTGCGACTTGCGGCGAACACCTGTGATTCCCGCTTCCGCGACCGTGCGAGCAAGTGGCGATATGTAGGCGCAGTTTAAGTACGTTACGTCTTCGGGGATGTCGAAATCATCGCGCATAAAATTTTATCAGCCGGCAGAAATGGTTATAAATACGAGGTGTGCAACTGGCGAAATACAAGGGTACGGCATGCTGGCAGTAGCGATCGGTAATCTTGAAAGGTACACCATTGATATGGCAAAAAACCATGCAACCAGCCCGTTACAGAACATTAAGACTGGATTACGATAATCTGATTTACGTCTCTATACGAGTTTGGATTTAATCCTTAATCGAATCAATGGCTACTTGCAGAAGTATTTGAACAGATATGGTAATCGACTTAAACTTGGATCGATCATTTGCCGCTGTTAAATTTGGCGTCACATGGTGGCGTTTTTTAATACCTTCATCTTTAAGCTATCTTCGCTGGACTACGCGCGATCTGTTGGATCGGTGTTTTATAGGGAGATTCATACTCGAGGTGGTCAATTATTACCCCCCATCGCAAGTCTGTTAAGGAGAGGCTCATTTGATCCCCGACGTTTTTGCCAGAAAATTCGGCGAGTGGATTGTCAGCAAACCGTGGCTGACGATATTTTTTTCGATCCTGTGGGTGCTTATCGCGGCTTATGGAAGCCGTTTCTTAAGCTTCACCAATGATTATCGAGTCTTTTTCAGTACTGACAATCCTCAGCTACTGGCATTCGAAGCCCTCGAGAAGACCTACACCCAATTCGATAATGTGTTGTTTGTTGTGGCACCTGACGATCACGACGTGTTTACTGCAGAAACTATCGCAGCGCTTCGATTTCTGACCGAGGAATCCTGGCAAATTCCCTATTCCATCCGGGTTGATTCGCTGACTAATTTTCAGAACAGCTATGCCGAAGCAGATGACCTCGTAGTTGAAGATCTGGTAAGTGCAAGTTCGGAACTCGATGCCGATGAGTTATCACGCATAGTCGAAGTCGTACGCAATGAACCACTCATAAATGGCCAACTTGTGTCCTATGACGGCGATGTTGCCGGCGTCAATGTCACGATCCAGCTCCCCGGGTTGAATCACAATGTGGAGGTCCCGGAGGTTGTTGAGGCGGCACGAAATCTGGCGGCGCGGTTTCGGCAGAAGTATCCGGACAAAGCGTTATACATTACTGGCGTCAACATGCTTAACAATGCCTTTTCCGAGGCGACTCGTCATGACCTGGTGACACTGATACCGATAAGTTTCGCCGTGATCATCGTACTGATCGGTATCATTCTCGGAAGGCTCAGTGGGACATTCATTACGTTTCTGATTATCGTGATGAGTGTGGTTACGGCGATGGGCGTGGCGGGTTGGGCTGATATGGAACTTACGCCACCATCGGCGACAGCGCCGATCATCATTTTAACTCTTGCAGTTGCCGACAGTATTCACATTCTGACTAATTTTCTGCATAAGCTTGGCGATAGCAATAGTCGGCAAGAGGCAATGGTCGACAGTCTCAGAATTAATATGCAGCCGGTGTGGTTAACCAGCCTGACTACCGCCATTGGTTTTTTGACCATGAATTTCAGCGACGCACCACCGTTTCGCGATCTCGGTAATATTTGTGCTGTAGGTGTCTTGGCCGCGTTCGTTTTATCGGTGACCTTTTTGCCTGCGGCGATGATGCTGAATAAGAAGAATTACAGATCAGTACAAAAGCGACCGAATCGTATGTTCACCAATCTGGCCGAGTTCATCATCGCACGCCGCAAGATACTTCTGTCAAGTATCGGGGTCGTCATGGTGTCGATGGTTGTACTGATACCGTTTAATACTATCAACGATCAATTTGTCGAATACTTTGACAAGAGTATTCCGTTCCGTACGGCATCAGATTTCGCTGGCGAGAATCTGGTTGGTGTATACCGGATTGAATACTCACTGGATTCGAAAGAATCTGGCGGCATCAATGAGCCGGACTTCATGAATCAGGTTGAATCGTTCTCCAATTGGTATCGTGAACAGCCCGGTGTGCAACATGTCAGCACTTATACGGATATCATGAAACGCTTGAACCGGAATCTCCATGGCGATGATCCGTCTCGGTATGCTATCCCCGATAGTCGAGAGCTGGCGGCACAATACTTGTTGTTATACGAGATGTCGTTGCCTTATGGGCTGGATCTCAACGACCGGATTAATGTTGACAAATCCGCAGTCAGACTGGTCGTCAGTATTGAAAATCTGACAGTCAATGAGACACTCGATCTTGAAGCAAACGCCCGCCAATGGCTGGACAACAATGCTCCGGCACTCACAACCGACGGTACGGGTCCAAGCATCATGTTTTCGCATATCACCCGTCGTAACATCTCCACCATGTTGATCGGCACTACCATTGCGCTGGTATTGATTTCAGCATTGTTGATTCTGGCACTGCGTTCCGTAAAACTGGGTCTGGTGAGTGTTATACCTAATCTGATGCCGGTGGCGATGGCATTTGGGCTATGGGCAGTGATCGATGGCGAGATCGGGCTGGCGCTTTCGGTGGTGGCGGCGATGACACTTGGCATCGTCGTCGATGATACTGTCCATTTTTTAAGCAAGTATTTGAGAGCCCGGCGAGAGCAGGGGCTCGATCCGGCTAACGCGATTCGTTATGCATTCGAGACCGTCGGGTCTGCATTATTAACGACATCGATTGTTTTGGCTGCAGGATTTTTAGTGCTTACTTTTTCCGCATTTAATATTAATGCGCAGATGGGGCTCATGACTGCAATGACAATCGTCATCGCGCTAGTTGTTGATTTCTTCTTTCTGCCTCCCTTGTTAATGTTGATTGAGGAGCATAAAAATGCGTAGCGTATTTTGCCTCACGACCATCATATTGTTCTGGTCAACGGGTATTCTTGCCGAGACGCCGCAACAACAGGGTCATGCGGTTGTCAGCGAACTGCATGCTCGTGACACGGGTTGGCATGATCAGTTCGCCAAAATGAAAATGATTCTAACCAATCGGCAGGGCGAGACCAGTACGCGGGAAGTTCGCATGTATACACTGGAAGTGCCTGGAGATGGTGACAAAAGCCTGTCGATATTTGATGCGCCTGCTGACGTCAGGGGAACGGCGTTCTTAAGTCACACCCATGCGCTGCAGCCTGATGACCAATGGCTATATCTGCCGGCTTTAAAAAGGGTAAAGCGTATATCTTCTGCAAACAAGTCAGGGCCATTTATGGGGAGTGAATTTGCTTATGAGGATATCGCCTCCCAGGAGATTGATAAATTCACTTACAAGTTAGTCGCTGAGGAAACCATAGACGGTAATGATGCTTTTGTGGTCGAGCAGTATCCACAGTATGAAAAATCAGGTTATACCAGGGAAGTCGTGTGGATCGACAAGGCACGTTATATTCCATTGAAACTTGACTATTACGATCGCAAGGATGCATTACTGAAAACGCTGACATTTAGCGATTATCAGCAATATCTCGACAAATATTGGAGGGCTGGTGAAATGTACATGGAAAATCATCAGACCGGTAAACGCTCGACTCTTACCTGGACGGACTATTCATTCAGGCAAGATCTTGATGACCATGATTTTGATCGTTCAGTTTTGAAGCGATTACGCTAGCGATGCGAGCAATATTTGGTATAACGCTTTTGCTTGCGGTTGCCACAGTCAATGCAGCAGAGTTTTCGTCACGTGGTAATTTTACCTCTGAAGTCCGATTGTTTACCGAGAAACCGGTGGACCCGCGTCAGCATGGCGATAACCTCTCGCTTAGCGCCGAGCCGGATTGGTACTGGAGTTGGAACAAGGAACAGGATTCATTGGTAGTACGGCCCTTTGGTCGGCTCGATCAGGGGGATCCGGATCGCACTCATGCTGATTTGCGAGAATTGTTGTGGTTGCACCTGGGTAATCAATATGAGGTACGAACCGGAATTGGCCAGGTGTTTTGGGGAGTAACAGAGTCTCGTCACCTTGTGGATATCATCAACCAGACTGATCAGGTCGAGAATATCGATGGTGAAGACAAGCTTGGGCAACCCATGATATGGCTGTCGTTGCCCCGGGATACGGGAATATTCGATTTCTTCGTATTACCCGGTTTTCGCCAACGGACGTTTCCCGGTGTCCATGGACGACCACGAACCCAGCCTCGGGTACAAACATCCCAGGCAACATACGATAATCCCCAAGGCGATGATCATATCGACCTTGCTGCCCGTTGGTCACAGTACATCGGGCCAATCGATATCGGCATATCCTACTTCGACGGCATCTTGCGTGAGCCGCGCCTGATCCCGGGAACGGACAGTAAGGGCCTGCCGGTACTGGTCCCGCACTATGATACGGGTAGTCAGCTTGGAATATCCTTACAGGGTGTGTTTGGTGCCTGGCTCTACAAGCTTGAGGCAGTCTATCGAAACTACAATGAGATCGATAACTACACCGCTGCGGTTGCAGGCTTCGAATACACCGTGTCATCATTTCTCGGCAGCCGGTACGACCTCGGCATACTTGCCGAATATCTCTACGAGGACTTTGGCGATTTGCCTGTCGGGCCTTTCGAGGACGACCTGTTTGTGGGTTTTCGCCTGGCCCTTAACGATGCCGACAGCAGCGAATTGCTGGCCGGCGTGATTGCCGATGTGGATGATGGTTCACGCGTGTTTAATATCGAGGCATCAAGACGTATCGGCGACAGTCTCAAACTCGGCGTCGAGGCGCGGCTGTTTTCCTCGATACCACAAACCGACCCGCTGTACGGGCAGCGACACGATGACTATATCGAAGTGACTCTCGGATACTATTTCTGATTTACCACAATATTATCGTTTGCGAGCTCCTGATGCGCACGCATATTATGCGTCGATTAGCGGTTGTACCACGCAGACTGTTCTATTATTGGTCGGTATAATTGCCGCTCTTTTAAAAGAAGAACCGCGCTCGAAGAATTCGAATTTCTACAAATTGGAGTATGGATTAATGACTGATGTCACACGCGACATGTACGACCAGTATCAGATGCCAAACTATTCGCCTGCGAAGATAATTCCAGTTCGCGGTGAAGGCTCACGCGTGTGGGATCAGGATGATCGCTGCTACATCGATTTCGCCGGCGGAATTGCAGTCACTGCGTTGGGTCATGCCCACCCGGAAGTCGTATCGACACTCAAGCGTCAGGCTGACTCACTTTGGCACTTGAGCAATGTATTCACTAACGAACCGGCACTGGAACTTGCCCGCAAGTTATGTGAAGCGACATTTGCAGAGCGGGTATTTTTCGCAAATTCCGGTGGCGAAGCCAACGAGGCCGCATTCAAGCTGGCGCGCCGATATGCGTTTGATCACTATGGTGAAGACAAACACGAAATCATCTCTTTTAACGACTCCTTCCACGGACGCACGCTATTCACTGTCAGCGTCGGTGGCCAACCCAAGTACACGTACGGATTTGGACCCTTACCAAGTGGCATCACGCATCTGCCCTTCAACGACGTGAATGCTCTTGAAAATGCCGTGACGGATAAAACCTGCACTATTGTAGTTGAACCCATTCAAGGGGAAGGCGGGGTACGTAGTTGCTCGACTACCTTCCTGAAGACGGCACGAGAATTGTGTGATGCCCATAATGCCCTGTTGGTATTTGATGAAGTACAGTGTGGTATGGGACGCACCGGCTCTTTGTATGCTTACGAACAATTCGGTGTTACTCCGGATATCCTTACCACTGCAAAAGCCCTTGGCTGTGGCTTCCCGATCGGTGCGATGCTCGCGCGTGCTGATGTCGCCGCTAGCCTTGTAGTGGGAACCCACGGTAGTACCTATGGTGGAAATCCATTGGCTTGCGCGGTGGCATCGAAAGTACTCGATCTGATTAATACACCCGAAGTCCTCAATGGGGTAGCGACTCGCCGTCAGCGTATCGAAGACGGTTTGAATGAAATAAACTCACATTATCCGATGTTCAATGAGGTGCGCGGTCGCGGCCTGCTTATTGGCTGGGTTCTCGAGGAAACATTCAAGGGTCGATCCCGAGATGTTCTTAATGCTGCGTTGGACGAGGGTTTGTTTATTCTTGTTGCCGGTCCTGACGTCGTCCGGATTGCGCCTTCGTTAATTGTTCCGGATGCTGATATTGACGAGGCACTGGTGCGACTCGATCGCGCCGTGAAAAAAGTCTTTGAGACCTCGTAACCCGAACTACCGACTTTAGTCGCTGATAAAGGTTGCTCTTTGGTTTATGGAAAAACCCGAACACGCGCTTGAGAAATTAATATTGATGTAAATCAATCAATATTCAAGCCTCGACGGATATCATGGAGATAATATAATCGCAAGGTCTCGAATCGATGATTATCAATTCGCCGGAGTATTACAAAGCGCGTAAGGCGTTGGACACATCCGACCTGTTCAGCAAGTGTGGCGATAATG
The DNA here is from genome assembly GCA_021604525.1 of marine bacterium B5-7. Taxonomy (GTDB): domain Bacteria; phylum Pseudomonadota; class Gammaproteobacteria; order Arenicellales; family CAJQKF01; genus BQJD01. Next base: position 85,255 of record BQJD01000001.1, read on the forward strand.
AACTTGCAGCATTGCTTAACGCCTCTTATTTTCGCAAAGTTCAGCGCAATCGTAATATCTATCTTGCTGACGATATTGCCAGAGAAGCTTTCCTGCTTCTAAGCGGCGGAGTCAAGCTGTGCACTCCGGTCAAGAATAAACGCGATAAGGTTATCCAGATTGTCCGGCCGATGGATCTTCTCGGTATCTTTGACATTCTGACCGACGGTCAGCGCGATCTCAGCGCCTATGCCATATCACCCTGCGAACTCCTCATGATTGATGGGGATATCCTCACCGAGTTGATTAGTGGCAATACACATTTTTGTACGCAGATATTGATGAGTTTGGGTATGCGTTACAAGGAGACCTCATCGTGGTGTTTTCGCTATAACCACTACGGTGCACGAGAGAAGGTGGCCGCATATCTTGTTACCGAAAGCCGCCGCGAATACGCAGAAGATGATTCAATTATTAACCCCTCACGCCGCGATATTGCAAGCTTGCTGGGCATCACCCCGGAAACCCTGTCCCGTGAACTGTCGTTTTTCAAGAAACATGAGTGGGTGCGAGTCGACCCAAAAGGTGTAATCCAAGTCGTGAATAGTGAGTCTCTGAGTGAGTTATTTAATCCCTGACAATATTAGAATAGTTAAAAAGACAGGTGAGATGTTGGTGTATAAATGCAGTGTAATGCACCATGTTTCAGTACCACGTTACTGACGAGATCGATAATGACCGCAGACCGTGTACTCGCAAATTACCTTAGGGGATTTTCCTTGCGATTTCGATATTGAGCTCGCTGGATTGTGCTGGCTTAACATTTTCAATCATTCCTTCGAGATCACCACTGGCAGCTATTGGTTGACCGCTACGGGAGATACGTGCGACGACGTTAACCGTGTCGAACGATGACAGACTCATTGAAGGAATCATGGCGCTGGTGTCATCAAGGACCAGTTTGAACGGCAAATCAGATACTTTTTTTCGAGCTGCCGCAATGGGCATCGGTGGACCACCGACAGCGCGAGCAAACACGAACACGGTATCATCAGGGCGTGCTTCAGTTTTAAGTCCTTCTGCAAGACTTACCCGCACGGTCAATGAGGACCCATTGACTGCCCGGCCACCACTTGTGCTGGCAACGACTTCACCTTTATTTTCCACGGCGATCGTTTTCGTTGTTCCTGCTGCATCAGTAGCTGAAGTCTCCGGGTTTATTGGTAAAGAAGATAAATCGATACCCGCCTCATCGGCGCGCCGCTTGAGATCTTGAATCATGCTCATCAACTCGGATCGGGATTGCGGGTCCTGATCGAGTTGGGGCAATAACCGTTGCCATAATGTCATGGCAACGGGGTAGTCACCACGACGATCGGCGGCCATACCGGCGAGCCACAGTGCTTGCGGTTGGTTCGGGTCAACGGTTAGTGCCTGGTTAATCAGTTCAATGGGTTTTCCTTCAAGCACGCCGCCTTCAAGCATGGCCAGTGCATCAGCGTATTGCACCAGGATATCCGGGTCGTTAGGCATCAGTGAATTGAGCCGTTTCAATGCGCGAGCGGCATCGTCGTATCGTTCAAGTTGCATGGATGTTCTGGCAAGAATATTCCAGCCGCGGACATCATCAGGATTTTGTTCGAGCCGTGTCTTGAGTTGATCAAGCATGGATTCAATTGAAGGGCTTGTGCCTGCATCGGTTGCGGTGACTTCATTTCGAAGACCATTGACAGACTCAAGCGCAGCAGGCTCTCCGACCAGCAAGTACAAACCACCAGCGACCACCGGGACTGTAAAGGCGATTAGAATTGGCACAACCAGTGTGGCGGCCGTAAACCGGGTTGAATTGTCGTTGGGGCTTTTATTGTGTGCACTTTCCAGCGCGGCCAGATCAAGCGCCAGTGATTGCTCGAGTTCACTTCGAGCGGCTTCATAATCCTCAACGCTTATCGTCCCGGTATTGCGCGATGCATCGAGATCTCGCAGGCGATCCCGGGCAATGGTCACGTTCTGCGAATATTGGTCGATGTGTGTGTGAACGTGTGTTTTCAGAAATGACGGCAGAATTAGAATCAGGACGACTCCGGTCATTGCCGCAGCCACCAGCCAGAAAGTAATCATTCAATCGTCCCGCGTGAGTAAGTTGCGGGCATTATCGAGATCTTGCTGAGATACAACCGTTTCACGATCCGACTTGCGCTTTCTGACCAGGTTAAAGAACACCAACCCGCCGATCAGTCCAAACAAAAATGGTGCGCCCCACAAAAACAAAGTGTGAAAATCAAGGGGCGGATCATATAGAACAAATTCGCCATAACGGTCGACCATGAAATCGGCAATTTCAGCATCGCTGCGCCCGGCATTGATCATGTCATAGGCCTTGTTGCGAAGGTCCCGGGCCAGATCAGCATTGCTGTCAGCCAGATTTTGATTCTGGCAAACCAGACAACGCAGTTTTTTGATTAAATTATAGTATCTCGCCTCATGAATCGGGTCGTCGAATTCCCGAGATTCGATTGCTGACCACGCTAAAGTCGACCATAAGAGGGCTGGAATTACCAGTGCTATTATCCATCTTGAACGGCTAATGCTGCGCTTGAAAATCGATATCATGAACGCGTCTCAAGCTCGCTGATTAACGGTTTGATCTTGTCATTCAACACGCCTTCATCGATAGGACCGATGTGTTTGTATATGACTACCCCATTGCGATCAATCACGAAAGTCTCCGGCACACCATAAACACCCCACTCAATACCGGTATCGCCATTCCGATCTACCGCGATGAGATGATATGGATTACCCAGCGATGCCAGCCAACGTTTGGCATCCACATCGGTGTCCTTGTAATTGAGGCCAACCAGGGTTACATCGGATGTCGCGGCATATTCATTGAGAACAGGATGTTCGGCACGGCAGGATACGCACCATGATGCCCACACATTCAGGATCCATACCTTACCCTTCAGATCGTTGCTGGTGATACGATCGGCGTTATACAACCGAGGCAAATCCAGAGGTGGTGCCTGCTTGCCGACGAAAGGCGAGGGTACTTCCCGTGGATCCAGATTCAGTCCGATGGCAAGAAAAGAAGCTAATAAAATGAAGATACCGAGCGGCAGCAGATAACGCGTCATGTGTGCGCTCCGGAACTGCTCGTGTGGTGCTCCTTGACCATAACTCGTTGACTTCGATAGCGACGATCGGCTGCACCGAGAAGCCCGCCGAATGCCATAAACAGGCAGCCGAGCCATATCAAACGAATGTACGGCTTAAAGTAAATACGTACTGCCCAGGAATCGTTACCTAACGATTCGCCAAGGGAGACATATAAGTCCCGGGTGAGTCCCGGATCAATCGCAGCTTCTGTCATTGGGCTCGACCCTTGACCATAGCTGCGTTTTTCCGGTTCCAGCAGAATCTCGCGGCCGCTTGGCATCAGCACTTTTACACGGCCTTCCTGGGCAACGTAATTTGGCCCGCGGTAACCTTCGACACCCTTGAAGGTAAATTCGTATCCACCGACTTCGTATTGATCGCCGACCGCCATGGAGATGTCTTTCTCCACCTGATAGGCGCTGACCATGGTGACCCCAATGGTGAATATTCCGATGCCGATATGAGCGATTAACATACCGTAAAAACCGAATGGCGCACTGGCCAGCAGGCCAGGACGCCAGCGACGACCCATTCGTTCCCAAAGCGACAATAAATTGGAAAGAATGACCCAAAATCCGAGCGACATGCCGAAGGCAGCACCAATGGACCATGCACCCGGTGCGCTCAACGGAAACAAAAAGCCAAGAACCAGTGCGATACTGAGGACAATCGGTACCGCCACTCCAAGTCGGCTCAGAATGTCGTGCTTGAAGCGCAGCAGGGCGCCGATTCCAATGACCGCCGCCAGCGGCATCATCAGCGGCAGGAAGACTTTGTTGAAGTAGGGCGGTCCGACAGAATATTTACCCAGGCCAAGAGCATCCATGATCAACGGAAACAGCGTGCCCAGCAGTATGCTGGTAGCTGCAATCACCAGCAGGATGTTGTTGATCAGTATGCCGCTTTCACGTGACACCGGACCAAACTGGCCGGTTCCACGCAGCGTCGGCGCGCGCCAGGCGTATAGCGTCAGTGAGCCGCCAACTATGATGACCAGAAAAATCAGGATAAACAGGCCGCGGGCGGGATCGGAGGCGAATGCGTGAACCGATGTCAGTACTCCGGAGCGCACCAGGAACGTACCGAGTAGGGACAGGCTGAAAGCGAATACCGCGAGCAAGACGGTCCATGCCTTGAAGACATTACGTTTTTCAGTGGCCGCTAATGAATGAATCAGCGCGGTACCTACCAGCCATGGCATGAAAGACGCATTCTCTACCGGATCCCAGAACCACCAGCCACCCCAGCCAAGTTCATAGTATGCCCACCAGCTACCGAGAGCGATTCCAACCGTTAAAAATACCCAGGCTATGTTGGTCCACGGACGCATCCAGCGTGTCCAGGCGGCATCGAGCCGTCCGCTTAAAAGGGCCGCAATGGCAAAGGCAAATGCGACCGAAAAACCAACATATCCCATGTAGAGCATGGGCGGATGAATGGCGAGTCCGATGTCCTGTAACAGCGGATTCAAATCACGGCCTTCACTGGCGGCGGGAATTAATCGTTCGAACGGATTGGAGGTAAACAGGATAAAAGAAATAAAGCCGATGCTGATCAGACCCATTACCCCAAGCACCCGGGCAATCATTGCTGGCGGTACGTTTCGGCTGAATACGCTAACCGCACCCGTCCACACGGATAACACCAGCACCCATAGCAGCAGTGATCCTTCGTGGGCGCCCCATACGCCGGATATCTTGTAGAGAAGCGGCAGTTGGGTATTCGAGTTAGTGGCGACGTAACTAAGTGAAAAATCCGATTGTATGAATGCGGTCGTCAAACAGGCGTACGATAGCGCCACGAATAGCAACTGGGCACGCGCAGCGGGCGAGGCGATGGCAATCATCCGGGTATTGCCGATAGCTGCCCCCGTCAGTGGCAACACCGACTGCAATACGGCGATGATCAGCGCCAGAATCAACGCCAGGTTACCAATCTCGCCAATCATTGAACGCTAACCGTTTTGTGCGCTTTTTCTAACGCCTCCGCTACTTCGGGCGGCATGTAATTTTCGTCATGCTTGGCAAGAACCTCGTCGGCTCTGAATACACCGTTATTCTGCAAACGACCCGTCGCAACAATACCCTGACCTTCACGAAACAGGTCGGGCAGGATACCTGCGTAGACAACGTTGATACCGTTGGCAGTATCGGTCAGATCAAACTGCACTTCGATATTGCCCGGCTCGCGTTTAACGCTGCCTTCCACCACCATTCCACCAAGACGAAAAGTATTGTCCGTGGGTGCTTCACCGGCGGCGACCTGGGTCGGGCTGAAAAACAGGTTGATGTTCTCCTTTAAAGCCAACAATGCAAATGTCACCGCAAACCCGATACCTGCCAGTAATAGCGCAACAAGAATCAAGCGTTGCTTGCGTTTGGCCTTCATGATGATGTTACCCCTTAACCTCGTGTTGAACTTCGGGATTGCCTCCGAATACGACCTCTGACCTGCCTGATTGCGTTGACTTCCAGGCGCCGGGCGGCGATGAAGTTAGCAAACAAAACTATCGCTGTCAGCCCGAAAGCGGACCACACGTAGCCGGCATAGCCACCCATATTCAGAAATTCGCTCACTTGTGTGGTTCCTCCAATAATTGTGTCACCCAGTTGGATTTATGCTCGGCAATAATCAATTCGCCGCGTGCGCGCACCAGCATGGCTGCAAAGTAATAGCTCTTGAATGAGCCAAACATGATCAACAGCGGAATCAGCATGCTCATTGCAATCGACGGCTTGTCGAATTTGGTGATTGTTGCACCCTGATGCAAGGTATTCCACCATTCAACCGAATAATGAATGATTGGCAGGTTGACGACACCGACCAGTGCCAGCACCGCGCCCGCCCGGGCGGCATTGCGGCGATCCTCGATGGCTGCCTGCAGCGCCATGAAGCCGAGATATAGAAACAGCAGAATCAACTCCGAGGTCAGGCGTGCGTCCCAAACCCACCAGGTCCCCCACATTGGTTTGCCCCAGATAGAGCCGGTGAACAAGGCAATCAATGTAAAACTGGCGCCGAGCGGCGCGGTAGCGCGGGCAACCACATCAGCCAGCTTCATTCGCCAGATCAAAGTGATCGCACCGGTAAATGCCAATACCACATAACAGAACATCGACATCCAGGCTGCCGGAACATGGATAAATATGATGCGATAACTGTCGCCCTGCTGATAGTCGGGGGGCGCCAATACCAGCCCGCCGTAGAGACCCGCGGCAAACAGGATGACGCTAAGCCAACCGAGCCACGGGGTTAATATCCGACTGAGGCGATAGAAAGCCTGCGGAGAACCGAGGCTATGGAAGGCTACCTTGAAGCGCGACGGCCGATTTCGTGAGGTGCTTTCAGCCTGGGTGGACATCGTAATCTTGAATAACAGAAGCGTTGCTGGAAGGTCTGCTGCGGTGCACACCCGGACGTTCGGATATTACTCGATTTTTAAATGCGGTTTGCCTGAGACTAACGAAAATGTAATTCAGATGTTATTCAACCATCATGATCTCGATCAATCTTCCCGGCAAGGCAAAAATATCCATGGTCACAGTTATCTGACAGCCTTTACAACAATTATTTGAATTATGTAAGTAACAATTTGTCGATGATCAATGGTACTATTCACGAGCTTAAAGGTATTATTTACCAATTAAACGGTCTTTATTTGCTGATGGGATGGAAATCCTTGCACATTCGTGCGGTTTTTTTTAACTAATTTCCATAAAGGGCGAGCGACTGGATTCGTGATGCCTCATTTAAATTGCCAAACTTGATCGATACGCTTGATAGCATGCGAAACAGGAATGTTTTGTGTGTGAAAAGCAAAATGACAGATGGAAATAGGTGTTACTGATGAAGTTTCCGTTCTTGCGCGCGCGCAGTGGCCGAAAAAATAAAGCGGTCAGGCGATCACTTTTACTCGAAAATCTTGAAGAACGCATTCTTTGGGATGCCAGCATGGATCTGGTGGATGAGGTCGACACAGCCGATTCTACCGCCGAAACTACTGTTGTCCAGCAAGCTTCAGCAACGCCTGACAACGAAACTGACACAGCACCACCTACTGACGAGCAGGATCCTGCTGCCAACGCCCAGGTCAGCGCTCAGGCAAACGCTGAAGAAGCGGCATCTGAGTTTCATCATGACCCGGAAGCCAATGGCGAAAGCACTACGGGCGATGTTGCCTCGGAACAAACTGACGCTGAGGACGCTAGCAACCCAGCGGATAGTTCCACAGTCGCAACCACTGAGGAAAGTACCAAAGAAATCCTTGTAGCCCCGTCAACAACAGTCGAATTCGATGTCAGTGAAAATGTAGCCACCACTGACCTGGTGGTGGTCGATTCCTCTATCGAGGACTACGAGTCGCTGGTGGGCGATATCCGCGCCAGTAGCACAGGACATATTCAAATTCATATTGTCGATAGCGAAACTGACGGCATAGAACAGGTCTCCGAACTTCTTACAGGTTATCGCGATCTTGAAGCCCTGCATATCGTCTCCCATGGCGATGAGGCGGAACTCAAGCTCGGCAGCAGTACGCTCAATTCACAAAATATCGAGGCGTACCAGGAGAGCATTTCGCAGTGGCGCAGTGCATTCTCGGATGGCGGAGATATTCTCTTGTACGGCTGCAATATTGCTGGCAACAGTGACGGCGAAGTACTGGTTGAAATGTTAGCGGCTACCACGGGTCAGGATGTCGCTGCTTCGGTGGACGATACGGGTTCGTCGGTGCTTGGCGGAAATTTCGAACTCGAATACGCAAGTGGCGATATCGAAGCCTCTCTGGTGATGACCGAATCATCAAATAACACCTGGCAAGGCGTACTGGTTGGTGAGCAGGCTTCGGGCACAGTGACTCTGCCGTCCGGCGCAATGCTTGATACCGATTTTACTGCCTCTTTCAGTTTCGAGAATACGGGTACATCAACTGGTTTTGTTCCTTTCAGCGATTTCCTGATCGAGTCTGGCGTTGAATTCGACGCCAGTTCGTTCAGCTATCTTGGTACACCATTGAGTGTACCGAATCCACCATCGCTGGTAGCCACCTGGGACGGTGCTCAGTGGCTGGATGAGAGCAGTAACCCGGTGTCCGTTCACCCGTTAAATCGTGACGCGGGAATTATTCCGGTCCCGGATGGCACCGGAATTGGCGGCCTCGACATCGGCACGCGCTGGGTGGTCATTGAGAAACCCTTCGGCAGCTTCGTGCCGGGCCAACCGGCAGTGAATTTCACTGGCACAGGATCTTTCACGGTTGACGCCGTGGTCGGACAGCCAATTGAAGTTCACTATCGCCCAGGATTCGTTCTCGGCAGTAGTTCGACCAACGGCAATGCGCCGTCTGTTGGTGCCTGGGTTACGGACACAATCACACCTGAAGTCATTCAGATAGAAAAGTCTAACGATCTGCCTGAAAACGAAACGGTCACCGGACCCAATTTCCCGGCCACGTACACAATTACTGTCGACGTCGCAGGCGGGGAAGGTGTTACCAACGCGATTATCACTGACTACTTGCCGGCAAATGCTGTTTATCGGGGCGATGTAGTAGTCCGTGCTATTAATGGCTATACCGGCCCATTGCCCACAGTTGCGGATATCACACTGGTTTCGGGTGTGGCTACCACGCACGATATCGACGACTTCGTTGGACCCAATGGAGATAATTTAAGACTGATTGTCGATCTTGGGACGATTGCTGATACCGATACTGTGATTCAGGCACCGGAATTTGAGATCGTCTATTCCGTCTATTTTCCTCTTCAGAATTCAAGTGGCGCAGACCTGATTTCCCAAAGCGGAAGTACCAATAACGATCCGACGCTCAATGAATCAACCGTAACCGCTATTCATGATGGTAATGCAGTGGCGGATATTCAGGATAACGATTCCGTATCATCGGATGGCGCTGTCGACGATGGTGATGTGTTACATGACGTGCATGCGATTTCGACCCAGAAAAGTGTCGAGAATATATCCAGTCCCGATGGCAAAACCCGACCCAATGACATCCTCATGTGGACTGTCGAATTTCAAGTGTCGGATTACTTTGCTTTTGATGATATCGAACTGACAGATGTACTCGGTGACGGCATGCTGTTTATTGAAAATGGCAGTACGCTAAACCCGAATGGGGGAAGTCCAGCCGCGGATGGCCGATTTGCGGGACTGGAACCAACTTTGACGATCGTGGCGGAAAACAATGTCACAGCCGGAAATGTAGACGACACAGGCACCTCGACGTTCTCATCAAATTATACGCTTACCCCGGTACAGAACGGTTCGTTACAACTTACCGGTGAAACCGAGATTCTGTTCGATGTTTCTGCACAGCTAACGACAGCCAATGCCTTAAGTGACGGTACATTAGTCGGGGATTTATTTGCCGGTGATGGAGGAACGCTTGAAGGCACCAATGGTGCGTCTTCCGGTGTAACTGCACCGGAAGATACCAGTGGACTTCATCCACAGCGTGAGAACAACGGTACCCGTGGCGTGCTGGTCTTCTACAGCCTTGTTCTTGAGAACTATGAGGACGCCGATGGCGAGCCGGTAGATCAATCTGTCGATCTCTTTGATCCGTTAGTCAATAATGCCGACATCACCGGTGATTCCCAATCGACGGACCTATCGACCGATATTGGTACCAAATCGGAAGACACGGCAGCATCAATCGTGGTCGGTGATATCAATATCAATAAATCTGTTCACCGAATCAATGGCACAGAGGTTTTTGATCAATCCGAAGATGATACGGTCGATCCAGGCAATTCAGGTCAACCATCACTTGATCCTGATGGGGTAAATCCCGACGAGCCGATACGTGTCACGGCCCAGTCAGGTGACCTCATTACCTATCGTGTTCGGGCGGTACTGCCTTCAGCAGATATTGAGAACCTGAAACTCAAGGATTTTTTCCCGATCCCGGTTCATGATGTCGACTCGGATATGCCAACACCGACCATTGCGAATGCAGGATCGGTATCTTCCGGCGGGTCAGCGCCTGATCTTTCCGGTGCAACATGGACGGCGGGTGAAATACTCTATGGCCCGGATTTTAATCTTCATCAAATCGTCGGGTTGACCACTTCGTACACAGATCCCATCGTTACGATTGATACAACCAATAACTCGCTGACATTCGATTTCGGCGCTAGTTATGAAGAACCCAACGAAGATCCCGCGGTTGATGTTGTTCTGGATTTTTATATTACTTTGACGGTGCAGGATCTGCCGGTTAACGAGGAGTTCCTGTTTACCAATACCAGTCAGGTATTAACGGATAACTCATTCGGTGAGACTAATATCGGTGAATCGATAGTGTTTATCGAGTATGTCGCGCCGATGTTGAACATCACCAAGGGCGTGGTTGCGACCAGCAATACTAATGCAACATTACAGAATCCGGGCGGTTCCACCTATGTTGAACCGCCTGTGCAAAACGACGGTGGTGTGGTTGATTTCAGCGCCACAACACCGGGGACCAGTGGCAACGCAATCGCATTCAATGGGAGTTACGTCAATCCTGCTGAAATTGATACATATGGTGCACTGAATGCCAACGCGTTGAATGTTGATGGTGATGACTGGGTTCGCTACGCACTGACTGTGCAGAACGAAGGTGGTGGTGAAGCTCATGACGTAGTCGTTCGCGATACCTTACCGCAGTACAACGTCGGAAGTGGTGACGGGTATATGTTACCAGGCGACGGGTCTGATCCATTCGATGATGGTGGTGGTAATTTCGGTATCAATCTGCAAGTGTATAGCGGTACGGGCGCACTGCTGATAGGAACTACGGATTTCAGCTCCAGCCCAAGTGCCGATTATCAGGCGCAGATTGTCGGTGGCGAGCTGATTATTAAATTTAACGAGGATCCGTCAATCCAGGTGCTGGACGGCTCCCGCGTTGAAAACGACATCAATGGCAGTGGAACAACGCCGGTCGATGGGGATGAGGTTTATATCATTACCTATGATCTCAAACTGGATAATGATGGTAGCGAGACACCTGCTGGTAATGAAGATGTCATCGTCGGCACAACGGAACAGAATGCGGCAATAATTACTCAGTATTATGCCACCGCCGATGATCCGGTTGACCCGAATCCCGGTGACGATAACGACCCCACCGACCCCGTGCGAACCAATCGCGGAGGTGATGCCGACGGCGATGGTTTCATTGACGCACCAAACTTCGATACAGCCGATGTGTCGACGCCAGAACCAATCGTTGATAAATTTCTGGTGAATACTGAGTTCACCGATGAGTCCGATGCAACAGCCGACAACCAGTTGGCCAATCCGGTTGACAACGGAATCAATAATGCCCGCGAAGCAGTTATTGGTGAGAAGGTTAAGTACAAAGTAACAATCACCATACCCGAAGGTCAGGTTCCTGCTGCCGTGTTACGCGATACGCTCGATCCGGGTCTTGCACTGGTTAGCATAGATAAGATTACGCGCAGCTCTGAAGATATAACGTTAAGCGGAGCAACCAGTTACGCTGACGACCCGGATCAGGCAGGCACAGACAATTTGCTGGTCAATGGCATTGACGGCAGTGATGTGAATGTCCTGAACGGGGTGTCGCAAGGGGGTGTGTTTCGTTTTCAACTCGCCCTTGGCACCATTAATAATACCAATACCGACAATTCAGTAGTCGAGACAATTTCCATTGAGTATACGGCGATTGTTCTCAATGTTCCCAGCAATCAAAGCACGCTTCGAGAAGGTGGGCCGCAACTGAATAACGCGGCACAGCTTCGATGGGATGGACCGGATGATAATTCCAACGTTGGAAACGGTGGATCAGAGCAATCGAATACCGATCGCGCGAATACCATTAACATTATCGAACCCGTGCTTGAGGTTGATAAGCAGGTCACGGTAGATGGCTCCGGGCCCAGCGAACTCGAGCAATCTGATGGTAGTGACAATATTACTTACACCATCGTTATACGACATGAAAGCGATAGTGAGGTCGATGCATTCGATGTCAATTTCTCCGATGTTCTGCCCGTGGAGTTGGGTGGTGTCAGTTTCTCGGCCGTGGATAATCTGACGAACGATGTGTCGTTACTGTTTCAACTAAATACCGGTACGCTCGAATCGGTTGCACCGTTTGACTTGCTGTTTGGTGAGTCAATTACCATCACGGTCACAGGCACGCTAATCGATACGGAAACCGTTGTCGGTGAGCTTATAAACAACACCGCAAGTATTGACTGGAGCAGTCTTGATGGTGATCTGGCGGATGGCGATCTGGCGGACGATTTTGTTGATACAGACCTTGGCGGTACGGGCGACTTCAACGAGTCTTTTGCCGATAGCGAACGTACCGGTATCGTCAGCGATGGACCGGGTGGAACGGTAAACGACTATAACGATTCCGATGGCGCGGATATTCAAATAAGTGTTCCAACCGTGTCTAAAGAGATTATCGCAACCAGCGTCGATGAATCGGGAAATGATCTGTTATCCCAGGCAACTATCGGTGAAACAGTCACATATCGTGTCACCTTGACGATTCCCGAAGGCTCTACACCCAGGGCGCGATTAATCGATAATATGAATCAAGGACTTGAGTTCGTTTCACTTGATCTGCTCAAGGCATACAACAGTGGTGTACTCGATGCTGGAGACGGGAATCCCGGGACCGACGATACCGCCGCTGCCAAAATGCTGTCCGACGGAATCGCATTCAATGACCGTACTTATACGGCAGCCGTTACCGGTAATTCGGCAGACCCCGGTGGCCAGACCATTACCATCAATATTGGTGACCTGTTAAATCAAGACATTGATAACAACGTCATTCAGACGGTTGTCTTTGAATATACCGCACGTGTCGTCAATATCGTGGAAAACCAGCATGGCGATGCACTGGATAATTCTGCCAAGGGAGTATGGGATCCGGACGGAAACATCAATACGGACAATGATGAGGAAACCGATGAATTCAGTACGACGCTTAATGTAGTCGAACCTTCGGTTGCGATCACCAAGGATGCAGAGTTTGAAGAAGCGGGCACTGTTCCCGATTTCAACGACACCACAATTATCGGCGATGCCGGCGACGACGTATATTTCAAAATTATATTTACAGCAGCAGCCGACCGACCGGTAGCACATGAAGTACGTTTATTTGACGACCTGTCGGCGTTGGATGACTACGTCGATTTCACTACATTGGGTACTAATGGCGTTATTTCGGTGACCGATAATCTGACTGCCGGAGCACCGTTGACAACCAGTGACTTTCAAATCGTTGATTTAACTCTTGCCGGCGCTCGTCTTGAGTTGGTCGATGCCAGTGGTGTAGATATGGGACCGACCGAAGGAGTCGGTGGGGTAGCGCGCGAGATTACAGTAATAATTGGCGGCACATTGCGCGACTACGTTAATCCGGAGCAAGTCCTCAACAATCAGGCTGGTATCGAATGGACGAGTCTTGAAACCCCGGAAGATGCGCCGAACGATGCCGGTAGCGATAGCAATGAACGTACCGGACCAAGTGGCAGTGATGGTAATACCCCGGCTACAAATCCGCCAAACGATTACGTCTCCACTGCTGATGATTCAGTCACGGTGGATACTGTTGTGCCGGTCAAGACAATTGTTGCGACATCCGAAGCCCATACCGCTACAGGGGAGCATGATACTAACGACGCTGATGTGGCAGTCGGCGAAGTTGTCCGGTACAGGCTGTGGGTACAGGTGCCAGAAGGAACAACGGAAGACCTGGTTATCCGTGATAATTTGCCGGATGGATTACAGTTTTTAAATGATGATACTTCGACCGTTGCATTGTTATCTGACAGCGCTACCGGATTAACATCCAGTCTGCTGTCAGGTTCCGGACTGAACGTTGCCGGCAATAATCCGGCCACTATGGCGTCGCCGACATTCGCGCTTCCTGATGGATCACTTTCGGCTGCTGCTGACAGTAACGACGACAATTACTCAAGCGGCAACGATATCTACTTCAAGCTTGGCACAATACTTAATACCGGTGATAACGATGGGCCGGAATTCGTGGTCATTGAATTCAATGCACTGGTATTGAACGTTGCGGGTAATCAGGACGGTATGGTTCTCGCAAACACAATCGATGTATTTGCTGATAACGATCTCCAGGGCAATCCAGGTGACGGTTCTTCACTCGATGAGATTCAGGCCGGTGACAACATTGGCAATACGTCTACTCCAATCAACGTCGAGGTAGTAGAACCGGTACTTGAAATAGACAAGGAAGTTCGTATTCCGGTTACCGGTGATACCAGTGGTGATGCCGGTGATGCAGCATCCTATGTGTTTACTGTGACTCATACGAGTGCCAGCACAGCGGATGCATTTAATCTGAATATCGCCGATGATTTGCCACCGGAATTTGATCCATCCGGGGTAACGGCCGATATTCTAAATGCGCAAACCGATGCCTTTATCTCAAGTGCAAATTCGTTTTTTACTGTCAGCGGCGACAAACTTGAGACCGGTGTTGGCCTTCATTTGAAACTTGGTGAGAAGCTGGTCATCACCGTGACAGGCACACTCGATAGTGCTTTTGGTGATGGCGACGGGAATACGGTTGATGCTGGCGAAACAGTGCCAAATACGGTTGCCCTCAACTATAGTTCATTGCCAGGAACTGGTACGCCGGATGGACAATCCGGTAACGCTACAGGTTCAAGTACACCGGGTTCATCCGGTGATGGAGACGGTGAACGAGATGGTAGCGATGATCCAAATACCAATGGATTGAATAATTATTTCGATGGTGACAGTGCTTCCTTCACGGTACCAGAACCGACATTCAGCAAGGTGTTTGCTAATCCAGGTCAGGGTGATGTGACCATCGGTGAAGTAGTTGAATACGATCTGGTGGTGATGGTACCCGAAGGTTTGACGCGGGATGTCATTATTGATGACGCAATCCCGTCTGGTATGGCCGCGTTGTCGGTTACTGTTATCACCCAAGCGGGCGTTTATTCGCCCACAACCAGTGCGCATCTTGCTTATAACTTCGGTGGCCTTGCGCCATTGACTTCGGTAACCACTGGCACAGGTGATGGTAACGATATCCGTATTTCATTGGGTAATATCACCAACTCTGGTGACAATAATCCGTCCGGTAACAATGACAGTTTCGTTATCCGTGTACGGGCGTTGGTGCTGGATGTAGCAGCCAACGATGGTTTACTCGATGGCACATCGCCTGCGGCAGATGATCAGACAGACCTGACCAACACGGCGAGCATGACGTTTGTCGATCCGGATACGCCCGGCACGCCGACCATTATCAACGATCCAGACGATACGGATACGACGGTTGAAGTCATTGAGCCAGCCTTGCAGGTTATCAAGGATGTGCATGTCGATGAAGATGTTGCTCCAACACCTCCCGGTAATAATTACGGTTTACCCGGTGACGACATCTACTATGTCATTAACATATCCCATACCGATACCAGTACCGCGACGGCCTATGACGTAACGCTCGAGGATGTTTTACCGTTAGCCTTTGATAACGCCACAATCGATAGTGTGGTGGATAGTGCGTCGACCCTGACGACCGGTGATTTCGCAATCAACAGTGGTACTTTGCAAATTGCCGTTGGTGGTGATGTAAGTTCAGACCGTATCAATATAGATGTCGGTCGAACGATCACGGTCACATTGAAAGGTACTATTGCTGATGCGGTCAACCTCGCCAGTTGGCATAACAATGAGGTCGATATTACCTGGTCGAGTATCGACAGCATTGATGACGGCGACGAGACGGACCTGTCTCCCTATATCGATGACGGTACGGACAGCGAACGTGGCGATGATACTGATCACGTTAACGACATTTATACTGATGATGACGAAGCCTATTTCAGTGTGCCGGATTTCGATAAGACGATCGTTGAAACCTCTGCCGATCACACCACAGCGGATCAGTATACTTCGGCAGAAGATCTCACTATCGGTGAAACCGTTACCTATCATCTGACTGCAACGTTACCCGATGATCCGATGCGACCAACTGGTAGCGGGGTACCGGTAGTTATTACTGATACCTTGCCCAACGGCCTGCAGGTCGAGTCGGTTCGAATCGTTTCCATTGGTGGAGACATCCTGAGTTCGACCAGTGGGCTGATGGCCGGTGACACCGATGCGGCAGCCGGCATTAGTATAAGTGGACAATTGGTGACCTTCGATTTTGGTATCGTCCAGGTTGCACATTTCGATAATGGCACAGATGGCAGTTACGTTGACGAAGATTCTAATCGAATTGTCGTCGAGATCATCGCACGCGTGATTAATACCGATGATAACCAGGCGGGTGATGTGCTCACCAACGATGCGATGGTTGATTTCAACGATCCTGCTGCGCCACCGCCACCCGATGGAACCAACTTTCTTACTGACTCAGAGGACGTGGACGTCGTCAAACCGTATGTGTTGATTGACAAGACGTTCTATACCGAAGACGGTTCCCGCCCACTTGAAGATGACGAACTGGTCGATGCAGGCGATATTCTCACGGTTCAACTTATTGTCGAGAATACTGGAAGCAGCACAGTCTTCGACATGATAGTTCAAGATCAACTAAGTGATTTCTTTGATCGGTCATATTCAGCTACTGATGCCACGGTTGAAGGTGGTCAGCCGGCGACGTTTGTCGGACTGTATGACGAGAATATGGTATCAACGAGCTTTGGACTGGTGACATTCAGCGGCGGTACATTGGTGCCAGGTGAAACAGCCACGCTTACATTTAAGGTGCGGGTTGCGCAAACAGTTGTACCGTACGAAACTGAGTTGAATACCGCACAGATCATCCAGGCAACCACATTGCCAGGCGATACGAATCCTGGAGATCTGGAAGGTGATGTCGCTGACCCAGGTGATGAAAGTTATCAGGGTGTTGATCGAGATGGAAATTCGGTGCCGCAGGGTGTCGATGATCTGATAGATGACGACACCCTGCAGGTAAACGGTTTAACGATTGCAAAGGCATTTGTATCGAGCAATATTCCGGGAACACCCGACGCACCGTCCGATGGCACGCCTGATCTGGGTATTGGAGAAATTGCCACCTATCAATTCCTGATTACACTGCCTGAAAGTACTACGTCGGGGCTTACCTTAGTCGATCTCGTTCCTGAGGGCATGGAATACGTACCCGGTACTGCCCGATTGATTACCGATCCAACACTGCTGGGTGAAACCACACCGTTTGGTACTTTCAGCTTCGACGGTTTGATTCTCGACGCTGGCGCCAACACAATAGCAAATGGCGGTTTAATCAGCCTTGGTGTTGATGGTGCATTCGGTCTTGACACTCCGGCAAATGATATCGAGATTACTTTTGGAGAGATTACCACTAACGGGACCATCATCGTTCCCGGTGACATTCAAAATAACCAGTTTGTGATTGAGTTACAGGTGGTAGTGAAAAATGTATCCGCCAATGAGGCAGGCGATCTTAAAACTAATATCGGCACAGTGACTGTGCCAGGTTCGACCAATCCAGACGATCCGGAAGAATCGAATGAGGTGACTGTCGAGATAGTTGAACCTGTGCTTGAACTCGATAAAACTTTCTATAACGCAACCTTCACCAATGAAGTCTATGTAATCAACGCTGGTGATACGGTCCAGGTGTTGCTCGAGGTTAAAAATTCAGGCAATGGTCCTGCCTATGACATTGTTATTGAAGACCCAATGAATCCGGCATTGTTCAACGTTGCTGGTGCGGTTGAGGTGAGTACCCCGAGTGGATTTACATTCTCAAAAACGGGCAATTCTATAATCTATAGTGGCGACGGACCTGTAATGCCAGCTAAAACACTGCAATTTCGTTTTGCCGTACAGACGGTGGTTAGTCTTGGGCCGGGCGAGTTGCCGAATACAGCGATAATTACCGGCGGAGATTCGGTACCAGGCGATGGCCCCGAGGAGCGGGATTATTCAGGCGATGACGGATTCGACAATCTGGTCATTTTACCTGACCCATTCCCGGCGCCACCCCCCGCTCCGCCTGGACCATCCCCGGCGCCACCCGGACCAACTTTACCGCCCGGATCATTCCCGGTACTACCCAAGCCCCCGAACCCGTTTAACCCTGAGCCTCTGGGACCTGAGTCGGTAGGTCATGAGCTGCTAAGTTCCGATGAACAAGACATTCTTTATCGGATTCGTCAGGCCATTCAACATCGTCTGCCTGATCTACCTGTAGATTTCATTATCACCGGTATCGCTGAACACGGCTCAAATATTACCGTTAACGTTTATGACGAGAACGGTGTCATGGTTGGCACATCAAGTTCGTTGTCTGATGCGGCCGGTAACTGGCTCATTAATTTCCCGAGCATGGTTCTGGATTCGTCGCCGCATCACGTTGAAGTCAGGATCGATCCGGCTTCCTACAATAAGAGCACGATTGGCGAATTCAACACACGGGCATACTACACACCGGTTCTCGATGCGATGCATTTCGCAAGCAAGTCCCCAAGTGTCGGCGATGCGTTCCGGGAATCAGCTCACAATATTGTTAACAGCCAGCATCAGGGCAATCTGCATCCGCTTGGCAATGCCAGCGGCGATTGGAACGCTCCGTTCGAGTTTCTGGCAACTTCTTACACTGAAAAACTTTAATACGGGATACGAGGGATATCACCAATGAAACACGGGAGTTTTACCCCACTGACTGGATCAATATTACTTGCCGGTGTGCTTGGATGCGCCGCAATAAATGTGATGGCAGATGACGAGTCGTTGTTCCATCAGCAACAGAACGTGCCGGAAGAATGGCGCTTTTTCTCCGATGAATGGCAAGATGAAAGCCGTCTCGAAGGTGCATCTCTGATCAAGGAGCAGTTTCTTCGTGATGCGATTTCGGTATCAAGTGATGATATCCCGTATTTCCAGGGATCCAGTGAAATCGATAACATCATGCCAGCCGATTATGTTCCCTGGTGGGATGTAGAATTAAAAAAGCAACTTAACCCCAATTCGACTCCAGTACTTGAGGGCATCGATGGATTGTTATTGCGCGCTATCGCCCATTCATCCCAAATCAAGGTGTTCAGCGATCTGCCGTTGATTCGCCAAACTGCAGAACTTGAGGCGCGTGGCAATTTTGATCCTCATGCCTACTTTGATTACAAATGGACCGATCTTGATGAACCGGTTGGCAGTACCTTGAAAACGGGTGGACCCGATCGATTTCTAGAGGACGAATGGTTGTTTCGTGCCGGCTTAAAGAAAAAGTTTGTCACCGGTACCGAACTTGATTTCTCTCAGCGTTGGGGTGTTCTGGATAACAACTCCGAGTTTCTGGACCCTAAGGATCAGGCCAATACCCGTATGTCCATCACCATAACCCAGCCATTACTGAACGGTATTGGGGTGGAATACAATCGCAGTCTCATAGATGTCGCACGAATTGACGGCAGCGTCGCCATGGATGAATTTCGTCGACAGGTGGAATCTCATTTGCTGGAAGTAATTCGCGGCTATTGGGGAATCTACCTGGAGCGGGCGAACCTGTTACAAAAACGTGAACTGCTGTCTCAAACTGCTCAGCTCTCGCGCCGATTGGCAAGCCGCAGCGGTTTTGATGCTTCCGAGGGGCAGGTACGCAGAGTACGTTCCGAATTGCTCAGTCGCTATTCTGAAACCATCCGGGCCAGCACTGCCATACGCAATGCTGAATCACGTGTGTTATCCCTGCTGAATGATCCAATGCTTGCGCAGACGGAGCAATTCGAAATGATACCCACTCATTCACCGACATTTCGCGCGCCAAATTTGTCTACGGAGATGGCCATGCGCCTTGCCATGGAAAATCGTCCGGAGATTGATCAGGTATTTAAACAAATACGTGCCGCGGCAATTCGTGCCAATATGACAGAGAACGAACTGCGTCCAGTGCTTAATCTCTTCGTGCAATATTACGAGGATGGCATTGCCGCCGATGCGGATACCGGTGAAGCCTATGACAGCCAAAGTGATGGTGATGGTAGCTGGGTTGCAGGACTGGTATTTGATTATCCGCTGGGTAACCGTGAAGCTAAAGCCCGCAATATTCGTCGCCAGATAGAAGTCCGTCAGCTAACTGAACAACTTCGTACTACGCTTGATACGATTACGCTTGAACTGCAATTATCGACTCGTGAGGCTAGAACTGCATTTCGTGAAATGAATGCCAAATTTTCGGCAATGCAGTCAATGCAGGCGGAGGTCAATATGTTAACCGAGCGTGAAAGTATTGAATTGGCTGACGGTGCACGTGGAGTGGTCTATCTTGAACTGTTGTTCGACGCCCAGAACAGGTTGATAGACGCCCAGCATGACTTCATGTTAAGTCAGGTAGACTATAACATTGCACTGGCGAATCTGGACCGGGCGACCGGCATGACACTGCAAACCTATAACATCCGTCCAGAGTTGGATGAGCAGGATGACCTGCCGCTTTATCGCCTGGTGCGTGATACAGCAGCCAATTAGAAATTATTGGATTTCAAGCCACTGTCGCCTGGTCGAACGGTACATTGGAAGAAGTTATGTGACTCATGCAGTTCATTTTAACGTCATCGTCATGAATAACGTTCGTGTGATGATTGTGCTATTGCTCTGTCTCGTTATCTTCGGGTTGTTTAATGACGTTCAGGCGCAATCGATCGATAATGGAAGCAAGGATGTCGGTTTTCTCGAGCCCTATAGACGAGTACAACTTGGTTTTCCGGAATCAGGTGTAATCGGCATCATGAAGGTGCGTGAAGGTCAGCAGATTAATGAAGGTGAGGAGCTTGCGTCGCTCGATAATCGGGTGCTTAATGCCGCAATTGCCATAGCCAAGGCACAGAGCGATTCAACTGTTGATATCAGACTTGCCGAGATTACACTTGCCGATCGTCGTGATCGACTTTCACAGCTCGAAAAATTGCACCGAAACGGTAATGCGCGCATGGATGAAGTTACCAAGGCCGCATTGGATGTGAGTGTCGCTGAAGCCGAACTCGATGCTGCTCGTCATCGGCATTCAATCAGTCAGCTTGAATACCGCCATATTCTTGCCAAACGAGGACAGCGTCGTATCGTCAGCCCACTGAAAGGCGTGGTAATACGGGTTGACAAACATGTCGGTGAAACGGTTGATATAACCGATGATCCAATAATCGAAGTTGTCCAACTCGATATTCTCAAACTGCGATTGCAGGTTGCACAAGCGCACACCCACGGTATTAAACGTACTTCAAAAGTGGCCCTCACTATTGCAGGCGTCAATTCGCCAGTTACTGCGGTTGTGGAATATATCTCGCCGGTAATGGATCCACGAAGTGCGACAGTGGAAGTGCACATGGTCATAGATAATCGTCAGGGTCAATACCGCAGCGGTCAGCGTGCGATGGTCCAGCTCAACTGACGATGAAGCCAGGCTCATCGTGAATCGAAAGACACCGTCGCAACAGGTTCTGGAAACCCGCATACAGACAGCACAGACGGGAGATTTGTCTGCAGTATCAGTCAAGCCCTCATTTACCTCGACTCGTCAGGAAGCTACCAACGTCGGTGCGATGGTACCAGCGTCAATTCCGAATCAGGATATTTATTCAATCTATCTGGAATTTGTCCAGCTTGCCAAGTCAGATGGCGATAGAGCCCGTTTTCTGATGAATCTTCTGCAACGTACCATCAGTTTGAGTAATGCGCTTGGTGGCGTTGTATTTGTGCGGGATGATGACGATGACCTGGCTTTCGGTCCACGTATTTTGTCGCGAGAACTTCTATCAAAACATGAAGGGATTACCGAGCGTCTTGCTGAATCCGCAAGGGAGGCGGTGCGACGACGTGAGGCAAGTGTAGAGGATTTCGATGCCGAGTCGTCATTAAAGGCTATTTTTGTGCCGGTATTACTGCCAGACCGGCGTCCGGAGTTGATGTGCCTGCTCGTACGTACACACGATGCCGCTTCTTTTGTAGCATTGCTGCAACTCGCCTGCGGATACATAAATTTCTGGAGTCAGTCACGGCAGATGGAACACCTGGACTGGGAAGCGGGTGCCAGTGCCACGATGCTTGAGTTAGTGGGTAGAATCCAGGAATCGGGTGACATCAAGGATTCAGTGCGTGTACTTTCCAATGAACTGGCAGAATACCTTCAATGTAGCCGTGTCGCAGTGGGACTTGTCGGCGGTACCCGGGGTCAATGTCGGTTAGCGGCAATCTCCGATAGTTCGGAGTTTGATCGCCGCAGTAAATTCACGCATACCCTTGAGGCTGTTTTCAGTGAAGCTGGGAGCTTTGCAGAACCAACTGTGTGGCCTTCAATAGATAATGAAAGTGCTCTCGCGCATCGTAAATTACACAATTTGAGTGGTGCGGCAACGCTAATATCGGCACCGCTGCATAATTCCGATAGCGATCTGATTGCCGTTGTGGTGTTGTGGTGGATGGATAAAGTGCCGGATATCGATCGTACCCGACGATTGCTTGCCGCGCTTGATTCGCCACTCGGTGCTGCGCTTCACGGCAAGCGCGGCCTGTCGCGACGCGCAGTCCAGCGTGCCGGTGGTGAGCAGGGAAGGTACTGGTTGCGTTTTGGACTGGTTGCCATGATCGCGGTGATAATAGTCGGCGCACTATTATTACCGATGCCTCACCGGATTAAATCATCTGTGTTGATCACCCCGGTTAACCAGCGTGTCGTTTCAGCACCATTTGCTGGCATTATCGAATCAAGCATGGTCAAAGTCGGAGATCACGTCGTTCAGGGGCAGGTGTTGGCGCGGTTCGATGGCCGTGAATTCGGTTGGCAGCTCGATGAGCTCACGACTGAATATGATCGACTTGGCAAGAAACGAGACATCAGTCTGGCTGATCAGGATGCCACCGGCGCACAAATCAGCGCCCTCGAAATGCAGCGTGTGGCATTGAAGTTGAAACTACTGACGAGCCAGATGCAAGAGCTTGAGATCACGGCGCCAATTGCGGGTGTTGTCCTCGCCCACGCTCTGGATCGGCGTGAGGGTAGTCCGGTGGATAAAGGGCAGGCCTTATTGGAAATTGCGCCCCTGGACGCGCTTTTGGCCGAAATCGAAATACCGGCGGAAGACATCTCCTATATCGCACCGGGACAGACAGCAGAATTTTTCATGGATGCCTTTCCTGATCACCGTTTTGATATTGAACTTAACAGGATACTGCCGCGCGCAGAAATCCGTGAGGGACTTAACGTATTTGTATCCGAGGTTCCCCTTGAGATGCAGGATACGGGTAGTGAAGCTGTTGGGCTACTACCAGGAATGCGCGGTACGGCCAGGATTTATGCGGGTGAAAGACCACTTGGTTGGATTTTGTTTCACAAGCCGGTTGAACGTTTACAAGCCTTTACAGGATGGGGTGATGATACGGGCCACACGTTATCGATAACCCATCCGTTCACCCAGCAGACTCATGTTGATGGGACAACGTTTCCCACAGATGTAAGCAATCCCTACACAGCTAATAACACCCCGGATTCAACTGGTAATACGGGTTCACAATCCATGTCCAATTTCATTGATGTTGTAAAAAGTTGGTATGCCCGTGAGCGCACTAAAGCTGTATCAGATCGTAATTTGTCCGACACATCCCTTAAGAGCGATGCCAATCGCACGTCTGAAGACTCGAAGTGAGAACTGACATTAATGGGCCGATGGAGTATGCCGATGTCGAGCGCAACAGGAATGCACGACACGCCCAACGGATCGATCATGGCGTACGCGAACTCGGTCATCTGAAACCACAGCTACGCGACGATCTCGAGTTCACCCTGCAGCGATTTCGAGGTCAGGTGAGCTATATCGTCGAGGATAGAGTTCGCAGCAAGTACTTTCGTATCGGTGTCCCTGAGTACCGATTTATTTCGCTTCTTGATGGCAATGTAAGCATTGACCAGGCATTGGCATCCACGGCTGCCACTTTAGGCCCGGACGCGCTTGGTATCAATGATGTGGCGACGGTTGTTCGATGGTTAATAGATAACGAACTCGCCTACACCTCCGCTAGCCGCGATGCTGATTTTCTTCGCGATGCTGAATCGCGACGAGACAGGGGTCAGATGCTGAGGCGTCTCAATCTTATGTTCATCAAGTTTCCCTTGATGAATCCTGATCGACTTCTGGATTCATTGACACCACTGTTTCGCTGGTCTCTTGGCTCCGGTTTCGTGCTGTTTTGGATGTTGGTTGTCGCCTCTGGTTTTTACCAGGTCGTCACCAATTGGAATCGATTCACCGATAGTGCCAATCAGTTCTTGTCGTCAAGTAACTGGATATGGATTGCCGTTATCTGGACCGCTCTTAAACTGATTCATGAATTGTTCCACGGTCTCGTCTGTAAAAAATATGAGGGTGATGTTCTCGAAGCCGGTATTATCTTTATTCTATTCGCACCAATCGGCTATGTGGATGCCACTTCCTCGTGGCGTTTTCCGTCTCGATGGCAGCGCATTCATACAGCAGCCGCGGGTATGTACATCGAATTTTTCATCGCGGGTATCGCCGCATGGGTATGGGTTCAAAGCGAACCCGGTCTGGTCAATCATGTTTCCTGGAACGTGATCCTGGTAGCCAGCATCACGACCCTGCTATTCAATGCCAATCCGCTAATGAAGTTCGATGGCTATTATATTTTTTCGGACCTGATGGATATTCCAAATCTGTATGGCGAAGGACAACGTTTCGTCAAGCATCTGTTTCGACGTTTCATGCTGGGCGTGCCTTCAAGCTTGCCGGAGCGACCATTACGAGAGAAGTGGATTATCGGTTTGTACGGCATTGCATCACTGATCTGGCGGGTCCTTGTGGTTGCCACATTGTTGATTATCGCCTCTACATTATTTCATGGTGCCGGACTCGTTATCGCTATGGTATCCGGTAGTATTATTTTACTGATCCCTTTGAGCCGTTTTATCCGTTACCTGTTCATTGGAAGCCAGTTTGAAAGACCA
The DNA here is from genome assembly GCA_021604525.1 of marine bacterium B5-7. Taxonomy (GTDB): domain Bacteria; phylum Pseudomonadota; class Gammaproteobacteria; order Arenicellales; family CAJQKF01; genus BQJD01. Next base: position 110,381 of record BQJD01000001.1, read on the forward strand.
TCAATACTACGATTCGCGGTAACCGCGTGCGTCATGGCTGGCGTTGTGTATACGCTGATAACTGGTGTTGAGGTAACCAGTGAAGTTAACGCGCCTGCTGTTGTCAGTTACGCTGAACAACGTACCGTACGATCAGCCGGTGAAGGGTTTGTTAATACTGTACACGTGCGATCCGGTGAACACGTTCCACGAGGCACAGCACTGGTCACATTGAGTAATCCGCAGCTTGATGCCGAGATAGAAGATCTCGAGTTAAAGATCAAGCAATTCGACATCCAGATTCGTGAACATATCTACGCCGGCCGGCAGGAAAATGTCGAAGTTCTCGAAAACAGAGCCGCTGATACCAGAGTACGCCTGTCAGATTTGTATATGCTACGCGACAATCTGGTGGTACGTGCACCGATTGATGGCACTGTATTGAGCGGGCGCCTCAATCGACTCAAGGATCGGTTTGTCAATCGTGGAGCGGCTATTGTCGATATTGCTGCGGTTGATAAAAAGAATCTGACTGCATTGATCGATCAGACGGACATCGATGCTTTTCGGCTCAGGCAGGGCAAAGCAGTAGGCTTCAGGATCAATGGACGAGGGGCGAAGATACTAACTGGCGAGCTGGAGCGAATTGAGCCACGTGCTGAGCGGGTCATCGATCACGAATCGTTGACAGCAGTGGCCGGAGGGCCGATAGATGTCACTACAGTAAAAGGATCTGATGGAGAATCAACATTGGAGTACGCACGTCCTTACTTCAGTGCCGAGATTCAATTACCTGATGCTCTCGTCATTCAACTCAATGAAGGTGAAACAGGGGAGGTTGTTGTTCGCTCGGCAAATCAGACCCTTGGCCAATACTGGTATCGACTGGTTGAACAATGGGTGGACGGCGTTATCACCCTGGCGCGTAGTCGATCGGTCTGATGAATTTTTCTCATCGCCTTATCAGACTACTGTGAGCCTTGTCGGACAAAGGGAAACCATGCGCAAGGATCGTGCACTTGTTATAAAAATTGTGCGAGCAGGGCGTCGGCTGGAGAAACTGACTAACAGTGAATTGCGCACCCGCGCAATGAAATTGCGTGATCAGTCCGGTCTGGATGTCAATAATCTCACATTAGTCGTTGAGGCCTTTTCGCTGGTACGCGAAAGTGCCCGTCGAGCCCTTGGCATGGCACATTACAATGTGCAATTGCTGGCGGGACTCGCGTTGATGCGTGGCACGATCGCCGAGATGGCAACTGGCGAGGGTAAAACCCTTGTAACTACATTACCTGCTTCGGTTCACGGTTTTATCGGTAATGGAGTTCACGTCATGACCGTTAATCCCTATCTCGCCGAACGCGATTTTTTTCTCATGAAACCGGTTTATGAGCTTCTGGGCCTGAATGTTGGACATCTCGTACCAGGTGCATCCGTTGCCGACAAACGCACAGCGTATGCCGCTGATATTACCTATGGCGTTGGCGCGGAATTCGGATTTGACTATCTGCGAGATCAGCTTGCACTGTTACGTTGTCCTCGTCTGGTTGCAGGGCAAGCACTGCGTCGTCGTTTACGAGGCGACAGTGAAAAGCAGGCAGATACGGTTCAGCGCGGGTTCGAGTTTGCCATTATCGACGAAGCAGATAGCGTCATGATAGACGAAGCGGGATCGGCGCTAATCTTGAGTGGTTCCAGTGGTCAACCATCGGCATATCCTGATCTTTATCATGTCGCCCGGCGAGTTGTCGCTGATCTTGAAGAGAGCCGCGACCTTGTCATTGATCGTCGTCATCGCTCGATCGGACTCACAGTTGAAGGTCAGCGCCGGGCACTTGATATGAGTCCAACGCCTTTACCGAGAGGGCTCACCCGTCCCTGGCCACAGTATCTTGAACAGGCGCTCAAGGCACGTTTCTTTTTCTCACGCGATGTAGAGTATGTAATCCAGGATGGCAAGATACAAATTGTCGACCAATTCACCGGGCGTCGATTCGAGGATCGAAACTGGAGTGACGGTTTGCACCAGGCAGTTGAAGCCGAAGAGAACGTGCCGATCACCGAAGAGAGTCAATCGCTGTTGAAAATATCACGACAACGTTTTTTTGGGCTGTACAAGAATCTTTGCGGCATGACGGGTACTGCCAGTGGGTCCGAGGATGAGTTCAGGGAGTTCTTCAATCGTCCAGTGGTGCCAATCCCGCTTAACCGACCCAGTCGTCGAAAAATCCTAAAGACGCGATTCTTTACAAATCTTGTCAGTAAACGGCAGGCTATCGTCGACGAAGTGCGTCGTATCAATGCACGGAATCAGCCTGTATTATTGGGCACGCGTACGGTGTACGAGAGTGAGATTCTGTCAGAACTGCTGACTCAGGCGGGTATCGTTCATCGGGTGCTCAATGCGCGCCAGGATCAGGAAGAGGCGGATATCATCAGTCAGGCCGGTCAGCGTGGTGCGGTGACCATAGCGACCAATATGGCGGGTCGTGGCTCGGATATTCCACTTGGTGAAGGCGCTGAACGCCTCGGTGGGCTTAATGTCATAGGCAGCGAAATGCATGAATCGAGTCGAGTCGACCGACAATTGCTCGGCCGCGCGGCTCGCCAGGGCGATCCAGGTACAGGGAGGTTTTTTGTATCGGCAGAAGATGCATTGATACGAGATCATGCGCCTGATCTGGCCGTAACCATGACGCAGCGGGTGCGTCGTGATGGTGAATCAAGCCGAAACTATCAGCGTGAGATCAAAGAATTGCAGCAGCGTATTGAAGCTCGACGGTTCGAGCAACGTCGACATTTATACAAGCGGGACCAGTGGATGGAGAAAATCCTCGAACATGCGGTATGAAATGCAAAAATTTGAGACCATCAATAACTGATATCTTTATGTTGGTGATGTGTTCCGGCTGAACATTCCAATATGCTGGTGGCGCCGCCCGCTTTTCTATAGAATGCGCGTGTTGAACCCTCCCCGCGATTGACAGTCTGCAATATCGCGGCGCGCTCAAGATTATTCATTAAATAACCCTTATATATACCTGATTTATCGGATGAAACCGTTCGAGAACGATCACATCAGAAATTTTGCTGTCATCGCTCATATTGACCATGGCAAATCGACGCTGTCGGATCGTTTGATCCAGATCTGTGGTGGACTTGAGGGCCGGGAGATGAGCGAGCAGGTACTCGACTCGATGGATATCGAACGAGAACGCGGAATTACCATCAAAGCGCAAAGCGTTTCCCTGAAATATCGGGCGCGTAATGGTGAGGATTATCAGCTCAATTTCATCGACACCCCGGGGCATGTCGACTTTTCGTATGAAGTATCACGCTCCCTGAAAGCCTGTGAAGGGGCGTTACTGGTGGTCGATGCCTCACAGGGTGTCGAAGCGCAAACCGTTGCTAATTGCTACACAGCGGTTGATCTCGGTCTTGAGGTGATTCCGGTTTTGAATAAAATCGATCTGCCGGCCGCTGACCCGGATCGGGTAAAAGGCGAGATAGAGGACGTCATTGGAATTGATACCAGTCACGCCATTCATATCAGCGCGAAAACCGGCCTTGGTATCGAAGATGTACTTGAATCCATTGTCAACTATCTACCTGCGCCCCAAGGCAAACGTGACGTGCCCCTGAAAGCATTGATTATTGATTCGTGGTTCGACAACTACCTGGGCACGGTGTCGCTTATTCGTGTCATGGGGGGTCGCATCGATGCGAAAACCAGGGTTCGCATGATGTCCACGGGTAGTGAACATCTGGTCGAGCAATTGGGACGTTTCACGCCCAAACAAACTCGATCTGATACGCTTTACGCGGGCGAAGTTGGTTATCTGATTGCCGGCATCAAGGACATCAAGGCGGCTCGCGTGGGTGATACAGTCACTGCTGTCAAGAATCCGGCGGATACGCCGCTTGAGGGTTTCAAGGAAATTAAACCTCAGGTATTTGCCGGACTGTATCCCATCAATAATGCCGACTATGAGGATTTCAGGGATGCACTTGGCAAGCTGAGTCTGAATGACTCCTCACTCCGCTACGAGCCGGAAGTATCCGAGGCATTGGGCTTTGGTTTTCGCTGTGGCTTTTTGGGCATGCTGCATATGGAAATCATCCAGGAACGTCTTGAGCGCGAATACGAACTGGAACTGATTACCACCGCACCGACCGTTGTCTATGAGGTCGAGTTAACTGATGGTACGGTGATCGAAATTGACAATCCTTCAAGATTGCCGGATCCGGCGCGCATTGCAGAGATTCGCGAACCGTACATTTTGGCGCAGATGCTTACCCCGCAGGAGTTTGTGGGCGCGATTATCACGTTGTGTGAGGAAAAACGGGGTATCCAGAAAAACATGCGCTATCTCGGACGTCAGGTGATGATCGAGTACGAACTGCCATTGAACGAAGTAGTATTGGACTTCCACGACAGGTTAAAATCAGTGAGTCGTGGATATGCATCAATGGATTACGAGTTCGATCGCTACCAGAGCGCCAATATGTGCAAACTGGATATTCTCATTAACGGGGACAAGGTCGATCCGCTTTCCATATTGGTTCATCGTGATCAAAGTGCTTGGCGAGCCCGCGATTTGTGCTCCCGAATGAGAAAAATTATCCCGAGACAAATGTTTGACGTGGCCATTCAAGCGGCCATCGGCGGAAGAATTATCGCCCGTGAAACTGTCAAGGCGCTACGAAAGAATGTGACGGCTAAGTGTTATGGGGGTGATATTACCCGTAAACGTAAATTGCTCGAAAAACAAAAAGAAGGCAAGAAACGTATGAAACAAGTGGGATCGGTTGAAATTCCACAAGAAGCGTTTCTTTCCGTTCTGAAAGTTGGAGACTGAAAACTGGTGGATTTTTCCCTAATATTGTTAATAGCGCTTGTGGTCACGGGAGTGATCGTATTAATTGATCGGCTCGCCCTGGCGCCACGTCGCCGTGCCGAGGTGATGGTCGAAGGCGGTGCGTCGTTGGTCGGTAGTGGCGAAAAGTCATCGGCCAATGCGCCGATGCCGCTTATCGTCGAATATGCGCGCGCATTCTTTCCGGTTATCTTACTGGTGTTCGTGCTCCGGTCTTTCGTAGTCGAACCGTTCAGAATTCCCTCAGGCTCAATGTACCCGACATTGAACATTGGCGACTTTATCCTGGTGAACAAGTTTCACTATGGAATTCGTCTGCCTGTTATCAACACCAAGATTGTTGATATATCCGAGCCCAAGCGGGGTGAAGTGATGGTCTTTCGATACCCGCATGACACTAGCATCAACTTCATCAAGCGGGTAATCGGTCTGCCTGGCGATGTAATTCGCTACGACAACAAACAACTGTTCATTAACAACGAATTGATTGAAAGCGATTATCAAGGCATGTACCTATTGCCTCGAGAAAGCGGGCAGCGCACCGAGACCGATCTCTTCATGGAAGTAATTGGCGACTCCACACATGAGATCCTGAATGACCCTGAACGTCGATCGCGGGGTATGGAAATTACTGTGCCAGAAGGCTCCTATTTCGTCATGGGCGATAACCGCGACCATAGTAACGATAGCCGGTTCTGGGGATTTGTACCGGAAGAGAATATTGTTGGTCGAGCATTTTTTATCTGGTTCAGTTGGGACTCCGTCAATGGCGGCGGTGTGAAATTTTCGAGAATGGGAAACAGTATTCATTAACATTGATAAATATTAAAACCGTTTGGAACAAGCATTTCAGACACTACCGTATTGACGGTTGGGAGGGAGCATGAATATCAGTAAAAGGCAGGCCGGCATAACCATTTGGGGAACGCTGTTCACAATCGGAGTTCTCATATTCTTTGGCTTATTGTTCATGAAACTGTTTCCGCCGTACTACGATAACCTGCGTATTCATAAGGGTATGAACCTGCTGGTTGATGAGAACAAAGTTGCTGAGATGTCCAAACGCGAAATTATTCGTCGTCTTAATCGTATATTACTGATCGATTACGTTGACGAAGTTGTTGATATGAACAAGGCACTCAGTATTACTCGAAAGGATCGTGGTATCGACATTGAAGTTTTGTACGAAGTTAAAGTGCCACTTGCATACAATTTAAGTGCCTTGATGGAATTCGATAATGTTGTTTTCGCCCCATATCAGCAATGATATGTCTGCTTGATGACAGATACTGACCGATTGCAACAGGCCATCGACTACCAATTTGATCGTACGGATCTATTGGATATCGCGCTGACACATCGTAGCGCACGTGGGATAAATAACGAACGACTCGAGTTTCTTGGTGATAGCATTCTCGGTATGGTCATCGCGGAAAACCTGTTCCAGCGATTTGGAGATGCATCAGAAGGTCAGCTCAGCCGTGCCCGCGCTTCCATCGTCAAAGGGGCGACACTGGCCCGCGTTTCACGAATGCTCTCGATTGGAGATTATCTGAAGCTTGGCAGTGGTGAACTTAAATCAGGTGGTTTCGATCGCGACTCTATTATCGCTGATGCTGTAGAGGCACTCATTGGCGCTATTTATCTCGACAGTAATTTTGACATCGTACGCAAAGTCATCTTGCGATGGTTCGCTGTTGAACTGGCGACAGCGGATCCGGCGAGCGTAAGCAAGGACTCAAAAACGCGTTTGCAGGAATTGCTTCAATCTCAAGGTCTTGAACTGCCGAGTTATGACGTTATCGAAATCGAAGGCGCGTCACATAATCGAACTTTTGTTATCGATTGTCATATTGCAGGATACCCGAAAGCGTTTCGCGGTGAGGGCACAAGCAAGCGCAAGGCAGAACAAAATGCCGCCCAACGGGCGCTCGAGATGATCGGGACATCCCTATCGATCAGCACGGTGTAGATTGCGATATAAACATGACAAATGATAATAAAGGTGCTGGAGAAAATCCCACTCCTGACCCACCTGAATCGGATCAGCCGCCGGCTGATGATGCAGTAAATATTGTAAAATTCACACCTGATCTTACTGAAATACCGGCACAAACGATCGGCCACTGCGGTTTTGTAACGATTGCAGGTCGCCCAAACGTTGGCAAGTCATCACTTCTCAACAAGTACGTTGGCTGCAAGATCAGCATCACTTCCCGTCGGCCGCAAACTACGCGCAATCGATTACTGGGCGTGGTAACCCGAGACATGGATCAAGTCGTATTCGTCGACACCCCCGGCATTCACAGCCAACAGAAAAAAGAACTTAATCGAATCATTAACCGAACCGCGCAGAACAGTCTTGAAGGAGTTGATGTCATCGTAATGATGATATCCGCAACTGGCTGGAAACCTGATGATGACCTGGTGTACCGCAAGGCCACGGAGACTGGTGTGCCCATCGTGCTGGTCATTAACAAGTGTGATTTACTTGAACAGCGTGACGCTTTGCTGCCCTTTATCGAGGAGATCGCCAAGACGCATATTTTTTCGGAAATCGTACCGATATCGGTCAAGAAAAGTTATAACCTGGAGCACCTGCTGGACATTCTAATTGGTAAGCTGCCAATTGGTCCGCATGGTTTTCCACAACAGCAAATGACCGATAGAAGTCAGCGATTTCTGGCAAGCGAACTCATTCGTGAAAAAATGTTTCGTTATCTGGGTCAGGAACTCCCTTATAGCAGTGCCGTTGAAATCACATCATTCAGCGAACAGGATGATGGTCTGCTTAAAATCGAAGCAACGATTTGGGTGGAAAAACAGGGTCAGAAAGCCATTGTCATAGGTCGCGGTGGTGTCGCATTGAAAAATATCGGTCAGCGTGCCCGTGAGGACATGGAGCGACTCTTCCAGTCGAAAGTTTATCTGGGGTTATGGGTCAAGGTTCGAACTGGCTGGACCGAGAATGCCCAGGTTCTGAAAAGCCTCGGTTATGATGAATGGTAGCGTCAGCTTCAAATCGTTACTTACATCGAAACCATTGCTGAATTGAGCGAATCTGAATGTCTTCACCGAGAAGAATTCACAAACAACCTGCTTTTGTTCTAAACCGCAGACCCTTTTCAGAAAGCAGCTTAATCGTCGATTTGTTTACCCGTGACTATGGCCGGGTAGGGGTGCTAGCCAAGGGCGCACGCCGATTGAAATCGCCCTATCGAGGTGTCCTGCAGGTGTTTAATCCTCTTGCAGTTGGATGGTCGGGGCGTCGTGAACTGGTGACTCTCACTCGCGCAGAGCCGGTAACGCGTCCATTTAATCTGATTGGTCAGCGACTTGTATGTGGTTGGTATTCAAATGAACTATTGACTCGATCCCTGTTGCGCGGAGATCCCCATGAACAACTGTTTGATTCCTATTCCGAATTAATCGATGTGTTGTCTACTGGTGCCCATGCTGAATGGTCTTTGCGAATGTTCGAAACGGCGTTGTTGAAAGACGTTGGTTACGGTATTTTATTTGATCGAGACGTCGTCACAAAAAGTCATATCGATGCGAATCGCAACTACCTGTACCTGGCCGGTCGCGGTCCAGTAGAGGAAGGGGTAGAGGGATTTTCAGGTCTGCCGGTGGGTGGTCGGGCATTGATTGCACTGGCGACCGGTGAACTGCCGCCATTGGATATTCAACAAGAGGCCAAACGTCTGACGAGGATGTTATTGGTCGATTTAATGGAGGGGCGGACTCTTAAGAGTCGGTCGGTTTTCCGGCAGATGTACAGGACGGGTGGTGAGCCCGATCCTGATGAGATTGCCGATGTGGGAATTGCCTGAAGCTCCAGCTTTGGGTCGTAAGCATCTCACGTCGATTTTCCAAAGACCTTGTTTGTGGCTCGATCGCCCCTATTTCTTACGATTGAAGCCTGCCGGTACACCGCCGCCTTCGCCTTCATCGAACAGAAATCCGATCATCTGTTCCTCGATGAATTCGATGTGCTTCGGGTCGGCTGTGCTAAGCTGATTTTCATTGATAATCAGTACCAGACGCTCGAGCCATTGCTGCCAGCCTTCTTCTGACACATTGGCGAGAATGCGTTCACCCAGTTTGCCGGGATAAGGTGTGGCTGATAGCGCGGGCGCTTCGCGTTTGAGGACGGAACACATGACGAGTTGGCTCATTAACCTGACTCCTGGCGGGGAAATAGTTTTAATCAACGACGTTGCTGCACGACGTTAAATGCGGTAAAACAGAATTATACCTAACTTGAGGACTGAACCATGACAGACATTGGCGCTATCGAATCCGCACTGACTCTTGGACCCGGGGATCTCGTCGTCACAGAGTCTGCGCGAGAGAAGCTAACCGGCCTGATCAGCGAGGCAGACGAAGGCATTGATGCCATTCGAATTTTCGTCTCTGGAGGCGGCTGTTCAGGAATGAACTATGGCATGACATTTGCTGAGGCAATTCACCCCATCGACAGCATCATCGAAGGCGACAGCGGCTTCAAGGTGGTGGTCGACCCGGTGGCATTAGGCTATCTCAAGGGAGCAGAAATCGACTTTGTTGAAGACGGTCTGAATGCATCCTTCGTATTCAATAATGTCTTTCAGGCAGTAGGTGGCAGCGGCGCCTGTGGTGGTTGTGGCGCCGGTGGTGGAGGCGGCGGCTGCGGTGCTTGAGCCAAGGTGACGCGTTAGTTACTGCAATCTCACAATGCGATGAAAAAGCCGGGTCCATTGCCCGGCTTTTTCATCGCCATACTTTATCGCAAATGATTCAAGAGAATCTGGTTCGCAATATCAACCACGCAAGTCCGGCACCCGCGAAGCGTCTCCTGATCCTGTCTGTATACGGAAGCTACCGGTTGGCGCCGTTCATCAATGCCGCTCGTAAACAGGGCATCGAACTTTTTCTGTTATCTTCACGCTCCGTGCTTGGTTTACCAAGCGATGTTCCTGGAACCACGTTCGATGCAGCATCTTTTGATATCGCTCGAAATACAGTTCTCGAGGTAGCCTTGAATGAACATCGTCAACGTCCATTCAACGGCATCATTGCCACCGATGATGCAACTACGCATCTTGCCGCCGCTGTAGCGCCTTCGCTTTCCCTTAAGTGCAATACCAAGGAATCGGTTCAACTGACACGTGACAAATTAATGGGACGAAAGCGGCTGAAATCTGCCGGTCTGCCGTGTCCCGAGTTTATATGTCTCGATGCTCGAACTGCCTGCACATCATCAGCCACTGTGAATGATAACTTGTTATCAACTGACAACCTGCCGGCATTCCCGCTGGTTGTAAAACCATTAAGTCTGTCAGCCAGTCGTGGCGTCATTCGTGTAGATAATCGAGGCGATCTTGAAACCGCCTTGCGACGAATCGCTCGTTTGCTTGAAAAAGAATTTATCGACCCGGATTACCGCGTACTCGTTGAAAGCTATATACCCGGATTCGAGGTGGCCGTTGAAGGCTTGCTCCTAAACGGTAAACTGCATACGTTGGCAGTTTTTGATAAGCCTGAACCCTTAACCGGCCCCTACTTTGAGGAAACGTTTTATACCACTCCTTCACGATTATCTAACGATATTCTCGATCAGTTGATTCAACGAATTGGTGAGGTTCTGGACGCATTCGGGTTGTCTGAAGGGCCGATTCATGCCGAATGCCGGATAAATGATGCGGGTATCTGGCTGGTCGAAGTCGCCTCTCGAACAATAGGCGGACGTTGCGGTCAGTTGCTCGAACTTGCTACCGGTTTGAGCCTCGAAGACATTGTTATCAGTCATGCGCTCGGCGAAGAACCGATGATCCGCCCGATTAGTGGTGGCGCCGGCGTGCTAATGGTTCCCGTTCCGTCCAGCGGTGTAGTGCGACGCGTCGAGGGAATCAGCGATGCCCGACGCGTTGCCAATGTGGTTGCGGTGGATCTCGATGTGTCAACGGGTCAGGTTTTACAAGCCTGGCCAGAAGGGGGGAGTTATCCTGGATTTATCTTCTCGTGTGCAGGCAACGCCCACGATGCGGAAATGGCTTTAAGACGTGCGCATCAGGCGATACGGATTATTGTTGCGCCGTTGTTGGAATCTGGACTCAAAGCGAGCGAAGGCCGCCAAGACAAGGCAAATGGGAGAGAAAACGCGCAGATTACATGAGTAAATGAGCACTTCAGCGAGCACTTAACACCGTATTGGCTGGGTTGCAGCCATTTTGAGACGGGTTCTAGCATGATGGCACGAGGTGTCTGGCAAACAGACGTTTACCAAGACTGGTTTCTTTAATGAAGCTCCCGAAAATGAAGCAATTGAAACTGAATATGTTGGAAGTCTGTTACGGGTGGAAATCAATATCGATACAGACCGCCAATGGAAATAGTATTGATATCGTTATCGCCACTACTACCGACTAATTCAGCTTCGAGACGAAAATTATCGTCTATACCAAGCTTCAAGCCGAGACCCGCGCCGAAACTGAAGCTTGTATCTTTCTCAACCCCCGAAACGCCGTTATTCAGGCGTGTTTCGATGTCGGAATGCAGTACCCCGAGCTTGCCTTTAAAGTAGACATTCCCCGGTGTGCGGTAGGTGAAATACAGGCCGATATTTTCTACATCCCATTCACCACCAACGCCGAAGAAACTGCTATCGGAAATGGTACCGTCATCAATACTGCCCGAGTACTCGAATTCGAAGCTGGATGTTCCATCGAGACCAATGGGGCGTGAAAATTCGTAGCCAAATAATAATCCAAGGTTACTGGCGTCGCGGTATCCTGTGCGTGAATTATCAATCGATTCAAGCTTAAGACCGGTAAGCCACTTACCATCAGCGCTTTCACCAAACCAGGTAAAATCGTCGGCGCTGGCCGTGCCGGTGACGAGGGCGAGTGCGGCTGATGCCACGGTGCATTTTATCCATCCCGCATGGGTCATCGACGGAATCCTCTAATTAGTCGCGGACACCTCGCCCGCAGGAATTGCCTGAACGCTGCAAGGTTATCAGAAACCGTCGAATAATCAAGCAGGTAAGTGTGAAGCATTTGTTTAAATTCACAAGCTTGTAAAAATCCACCATCTGGTTTTTGATGACAACAGTGGTATAAGGCATGGACACTCATCTAGAGTGAACAACTAAACCCACGAACAACTCGCATATATAATTCTTTGTGTTTGATACCTCGATGATCATCAGCATGCTGCGGTTCAAGAGCCGTATCTTGATCGTTTGTCTGACGATGACCACGGCCATGCTGATTGCAATACCGGCCCGCGCGCTTCGGCTCGATCTTGATAGCGCCATTGATCGGGCGATTCGTGAAAACCGCTCGATAGCGATCGATGCGCTGAATGTTCGGTCCGCGCGTCTTGGGGTCGATCGTGCTACAACCCGCTTCGATGTCGAATTACGCCCGGTACTGGAATTCGGAACGCTTGACGGCAAAAGTACGTCGTTGTACGGGATCGAGGCATCGAAACTGTTACCAGGCGGTACCGGGATAGCGGCACGAATTGAGAGTGAGAATTTCGATCGAACAATCGGGCGCAGGGCCCGGCTCGCGGTAGAGATCAATCAGCCTTTGTTTCGCGACTTTGGTCGTCTTATAAATGAGGAACCGGTTGCACAGGCCACCAGTGATCTACGACGAGCCGAGCGGTTGTTTTACACACAGCGCTCAGACCTGGTGCTGGATGTCATTTTTACTTTTGAGAATATATTAAGGCTGGAACGTCAGGTTACGGCCGATGAGAATTCAGTGGAGCGTGCTGAGGCATTGCTGCAAAGCACTAGAGCCAAGGAGTCGCTGGGTCGTACTACTCGAATCGATTCATTGCGTGTTGAGCTGCAGCATGGTCAGGCCCAAAGCCGATTGCTTGCCGATCGACAACAGCTTGAATCCGAGTACCAGGCATTTGCGGAATTACTGGGTATCGACTTCGATGAAGAAATTGTATTGGAGTCTTCGGAGCAACTGGAACTCAATTTACCCAAACCGGTCGATGCGGTTGCGCAAGCATTTGACAATCGACTGGATTATGCTCAGGCGCTACAGGATCTGGAAGATACAAAACGCGGCACGTTGATAGCAGAAAAACTGGTCCTGCCGGATGTCACGGTAACCGGACGATATACCCGTTCAGACAAACCGTTCACGTTTGGTGATGAAGATCGCAGCCGCTGGTTTTTTGGGGTGCGCGGGGATACAGATCTGAACAAGCGAGCAGCACGCATCGATATCGCTCGCGCCGAACTCGATGAAACATCGGCCGAGCAGCGTATTCGAGTGATAGAGCTTGGGATAACCCGTGATGTGCGACAGGCAATGCTGCGTTATCGACGGGCCCAGGCTGAGCTCAGTCCATTAACATCGAATCTTGAAAATGCCAAGACTCGACTCGAACTCGCACAACGTTTGTTTGAAGTTGGTCGAAGCGATAACTTTTCGGTAACAGATGCTGAAGATGCATTCCTCGAAGCCCAGACACGTTTGTTGTCCGGTCAGACGCAGGCCACGCTAGAAGCGTATCGTTACTTGCATACCGTTGCAGCGCTTATAGAATTCCCCGATATCCTGAAACCCGGCAGCAGGCTTCCATGAGGTTAAATCGATCAATTGTATGGTTGGTAGCCGTTATCACAATTGTTGGCTTGTTTTCCCTGTTTATTGATAAGTGGCAACCCGATTCCCGTTGGGCGATTCATCGTCCAGATGATGCAAAGACAACGATTGAAGTAAAGCGAGGCGAATTTTCCGTACACAGCATATTTGATGGAGTCGTCGAATCACGTCGCGTGGTAACCATTGCATCGCGTTACCAGGGAAAAGCGACATTGATCGAGTTGGTTGCGGAAGGCACGCGAGTGGTTCGAGGTGATGTTCTGGCGCGTTTTGACACGAGTGAGATTGTGTCACGGGTCACTCGCCTTGAACAGGAACTGGCAATTGCCAAGGCAGAATTACAAGGCCTTGAAAATGCATTGATTCCGTTGAAACTGAAAGAACTCGAGCTAACACTTGAAGATACCGCTCGTAAGCTCAGTGCTGAACAGCGTTACCTCGATGACAGCCTGAAACTCCAACAAGACAACATGGTATCGGACCAGGAAGTCTTGCTGCAAAAACGCAAAGTACGTAGCCTTGAATCTGAAGTTGAACAGGCACAGCTTACATATACTCTGACACGAGACTTTTTGCATCCTGCCGAATTAGCCAAGGCGAAAACTGCAGTTTTAACTGCCGAACAATCCCTCGAGGTTGCCCGTGCGCAGCTTGAGAACTCCGAAGTAACCGCTCCGGTAAATGGTGTTGTCGTTTATAAGCCGTTGAGTATAGGCAGTGAGTTTCGGCGTGTACGGGTAGGCGACACGTTGTTTACCAATCAGCCATTCATGATATTGCCGGACATGTCCGATTTGCTCGTTGTTATCAATGTGCCAGAGACTGAGCTGGACAATGTGGAAGCGGGTGCAGTTGCCTTGTTACAACCGGTTGCCTATCCAGATATCTCTTTTGAAGGCACCGTTGATCAAGTCGCAGCGGTGGCGCATTCCGTACCGGGTCGTCCTGAGTGGCAAAAATATTTTCGTGTCATCATCGGACTGAATGAGAAGAATCCCAAATTACGGCCAGGCATGACCACCGTCGTACAGATTCTCTCTCACTATGCTGAAAATGTTTTGCGCATACCCCGCCGTGCGGTTAGCTGGGAAGATAATGCCCCGTTTGTCGATGTCGTAAAGAATGAACGAATCGAGCGGCGAGAGCTGGTCGTTGGGCGATCCAGTCTGGAATTTTATGAGATACGCCAAGGGCTTGAACCGGGTGAATGGATACTGATTCATTGACTGAGCCTGTTTTAAATCTCCACAGAGTCAGCCGCTCATTTACCGGCGAAAGCGGAGACGTATATGTGCTCAAGGATATTAATCTATCCATTAACCAGGGTGATTTCGTCATGGTGACGGGGCCCTCCGGTTCCGGCAAGAGTACGCTATTGCATGTGCTATCCCTGTTGTTACACCCATCTACGGGAGAGGTGGAATTCCTTGGCAGATCACTTTCAAAGGCGAGTGAAGCAGATCTTGGCCGGATTCGTGCTCAACATCTTGGCATAGTGTTCCAGCACTATGGATTGCTTGGACGTCGAAGTGCACTGGAAAACGTAAAGTTTCGCTTCCGCTACTTAGCAGACTTCTTGGGCGATGCAAACTCATCGTCCGTGGAAGCGCTTCGCAGTGTTGGTCTTGAAGGCGTTAAGGATCGGCCAGCCAGATTACTGTCTGGCGGTGAAAAGCAACGCGTTGCCATCGCCCGGGCTGTCGCTGCGAAACCGCAATTGGTGGTAGCAGATGAGCCAACCGGCAATCTCGATCATACCAGCGCCCTGGTCGTCATGGAGGTGTTAGCGGAACTCAATCGGGCGGGTTATACACTGATAATGGTGACACATAATACGGATCTGCTTCACTTTGCATCAAGGCACTTAACGCTCACCAATGGAATGTTGCAGGAGATGCAAAACTAGATGTTAATGATAGTGACTCGAATTGTTTCGGCACTTTCCGACCTGTATGAAGGCCTGCGTTCTCATCCCGGCCGTTACACCCTCGCGTGCCTTGTTGTCGCTATCGGTGTTGCGGCATTGAGTATTCTTATGGCAGTAAGTTCCGCACTGCAACTGCGGGTCGATGAAATTACCAATGAATTTGGTGCCGATGTCGTTGCGGTGATGCGTGATAATGCCCTTACTGGTCGACAACCAGGATTGTCCACTGATCATGCCAGGCTGTTGCAAGTCAATTTTCAAAAGCTGGTTACCGCTCCACTTCGGACATTCAAAGCAAATGCACTGGGTAGTCGTGAGCCGGTAACCATAATTGCAACATCAGAGGATCTGATCGACATTCGTCGCTGGCGTATTACAGAAGGTCGTGGCCTCGATTCAGCCGATATGCGTAGTCACTCACGTGTACTCGTCGTCAGTGAACCACAAAGCAGGGTCGCCGGATGGCGTACAGGGATGGTAGTAATCCTCGATGAAGTTCCGTTTCGAATAGCCGGTGTGATATCGGTTGATCCGATAGATGGTTTGCCGAGCCAAGAACATCAGGAAAATGGCGAACGTTTTGCCATTATCCCGTGGACTGTAGTGCCGTTCTGGCACTCACTAGCCAATTCATCACGGCTTGATCTAGACGAAATTTTAATACGTGCAATCAATCCCGATATTACGGAAAAACTCGCTAATAATATTGGGCGGTTGCTGGCGCAGCCGGGTGTCGGCGCAGGTAGCGTATCGATAGTAACGGCTCGCAAGTTGGTAGCAAACATATCCCAACTCAAGAGTGTAATTCTTATTGCTGTTGGCGCCATCACCCTGATGTGTCTGTTGCTCGGCGCAGCCTCCTTGACGAGTCTTATGGTGCTCAACGTCCGCGAACGCATAACTGAGATTGGCCTGCGATTGGCTCTCGGGGCGACGCGTCGACAAATCGCCGCTCTGTTCATCATGGAGTCGGTAGTGGTGACACTGACCGCCGGTCTGGTCGGAATGGTTGTTGCCATAATTGTCAGTGGTTGGATGAATCAGTGGATTCCACTACACCTGGAATTGGAACCATCCAGCCTGATAATGCCGCCGGTATTCGCCTTGTTGCTTGGAATGGTATCGTCGTGGTGGCCAGCGCGTGCAGCAGCAGGCATAGCACCGGCCGAGGCCATGCGGGTTGACTAGAACCTGGCTCAAACTGGTTGCAATCCCCAATATGATGTTAAATGCTCGCGAAATCTGTGTCATTTGGGCGGCTTTCGCCTTGTCTCAACGACACTCGTCAATCATGAAACAGGTTCCGGACGGTGGCTTAGATAAAGTCGACGACGATCTCGACAGTGTCCGTATCCGTCTGTCCATCAGCGCTCAATGTCACCTGAATATTGCCGGCAATCGCGGCGATTACCAGGCAGTTATACAGCACTTCCAATGTCCCGGTAGCACCCGGCGCAATGAGCTGACCTACACCGGACACTGAGATGCCGTCCGGGGCTGTTGCGCTGACACGTGCTTCAGTATCACCGATATTAACTACGTTTATAGTACCGATCGAAGTAGGGCAGGGGCTGACTCCGAACTCAAATGACCCTTCAAGCATAGTCGGAGAAACGTCGACGGACACTATGCTTTCAGGATCAGGTGGTTGATTGTTGCCACCACCTCCACCGCCGCCACCTCCACCAGCGGCGACTCCCAAACCGATCACAACCGCTGCACCGGCATACAGTTTGCCGCGATCTGATGACGGTTCCTCGCCAACTTTCTCCGTAACATCGGGTAGTGACAGTGCACCTTGGGCTACGCTGAATCTAACGGGTGCATCGTTGTTGACGAACAAACGATAGTCACCGTCTGGCAGGTAAATACAATCCGGTCGCCGTGGCGTCGTACTCGCTACGTTCTCGGGAATGACACAAACCAGTCCATTGGGATCGGCGATGGCATCGGCCTTGATTGTCCCGTCTGTGGAAACAATGTTAATGGTCGCAGCCGGTAGTGGTCCGCCGCTGTCTCCGCGAAATACCAGATCGGTTCCCGATTGCTGAACCGATGTTGCAGTTGCCGAAATGGGTAGTGTTCCGCCAATCAGGATCAAGGCAGGCAAAATAATGCGACCAAGCCGCTGCGCAGATAATTCGATTGACTTCATGGACTAAAAACTCCGTTTGTTATTCTCGTCACGATGGTTTGAAATATTGCCAGATGACAATCCCAACACCAATAAAGTATAGCGGTATATAGGCTAGTTCGCTTTATCTTCCGCTAGCAAGTTGTTGGCACTGAATCGTTCGTCATCACTCATTCGCTCGGACAACGCATCAAGATTGGTACGTGCTATCAAATTTCCAGCATTTGCCGCGCGCCACCACCAGACATAGGCCATCACGTAATCCTGTTTGACGCCCTCGCCGCTGGCATAAAGCGTGCCCAGGTTTAACTGCGCGCCTGCATATCCGAGTTTGGCGGAGCGCTCAAACCAGTGAAAGGCCCATTCGCTGTCTTTGGCAACACCATCGCCTTGTGCGTATTTGATACCAAGAGCAAACTGTGCAGCACGATGATCCTGCTCAGCAGATAAACGGTACCATTCAACAGCCCTGGCCGGGTCGTGGGGAACTCCACGTCCGGTGTCGTACATCCTGCCGAGAAAGTATTGAGCTGAACGATCACCGGAATCGGCGCGAGCAGAGAAAATCATTAATGCAGTTACATAATCGCCACGCAAATATGCATCGAACCCTTCATCTGTCGGCTGTGCCGTAGCGTTCATACTGATCGAGATGGCAGCTAATAATATGAAGAATTTCCATATGAATATTCGTTCCCAAATACAGTTCTTCAAATTTTTGTTCATGGATGATTTAGACAGTAAATTATAGAGCTCAAGTGACTAGATGAGACTGATATCGATGGATAGCCTTGGTATTATCAAATACGACTTTGTTATTCAGAGCAAGGTACGCATGAAGATTCAGGAGCGAATTTTTATATTACCGATCCGATATTTGACCATGTTATGCAAAATCATTCTTGCGTTGTTTCAAGTAACGATTATTACTACAATGCAAAAATAGTTATGCTTTCAGAGTGTACGGTCAATAGAGATTACAATTTAAAGTTTTTCTAACAACGGTTCTGTTTGGAATTTCCCAGGGCGCTGTCTTCGCACAAGACAGTGGTGGAAAGCAATCATTGGAACAGGCGGCCAGTGATCCCACTGCATCTATAATGAATGTGCAGGTTCAGGGCGTATATAACGGTGATTATCACAACTTGAGCAACGAATCTGGTTTTTCCATATTGTTGCGCTCTGCTCTCCCGTTTAAAATAGGCAATCTCAATCATATAGCCCGTGCGACACTACCGATAGTAACGGACACGCCTTCAGGTGCAGATGGTCGTGGTGATCTGGTGTTGTTCGATCTGATCGCATTTGATGAGAAATGGGGTCGTTGGGGACTTGGACCGGTGCTGTTAACTCCCACTGGGGCAGATGGAATAACTGCGGATAATTGGGCGGTGTGACCTGCATTGGGATTTACTGCAAGCAATTCAAAACTTCTGTTTGGAGTGTTTAATCAAAATCTGATTTCGGTCGATACCGCTAACGGTGCGCCGGAAGCCAATGTCAGTATTTTTCAACCCATTGTTGATTATTCGTTGCCAAACAAGTGGTCCATAGGAACTTCGGAAATGAGCATTACCTATGACTGGGAGCGTAACAACTGGTCAGCATTACCGCTTGGGATAAGACTTTCAAAGCCGGTGAAAATCGGCAATATTGCTACCCAGATTTCCGGTTCGTACGAATATAATTTTCAGGATGACTACGTCGCGCCGGAATGGACGGTGAATTTCACTATCAAGATGTTATTTCCACTTAATTAAGTCTTGTAAACAAGGTTTAACCAACGGTTCTATTTCTGCCACTCGTCTGGTGCAATAGATCCAACATAAGCAAGTCCGGACTCAGTCTTGTGAAAGGCATGCAGTGTTCCTGAAGGATTGGATATTTTCGCATTTATTAATCGATTAATGTTACTGCCAAATGTCACCATCAATATATTACTACCATCGGGAATATCAATAGTTACTGATTGCTTGAGTTTTGCGATGTCTGTTGCGTTGTCAGTGTTTGATGGAATTGGGTTTAGTGATTCCTCGATCTGTACACTTCCAACTCCAAGCGCCTCTGCAGTCGCTATTGCATCACAAGTGCTTGCCGATCTAACCGAATAAATCGGTACGTTCCGGGATTGCAATCCCTTACCGATAGCAATAGCCATCTGCCGTTGATCGGTTGTAAGAGCTGATGACGATTTACAATCCTCACTTGTAGTGGTCGTATTGAGTTTACTGCTGCTATTCATACCATCAGCTACCGACTGCAGAAAAAGCAGATGACCACCGTCCTGTATTTCTCCCGCTAATCTTCGCGCGTCCCATTTTCGTACTCCTGCCGAATCGTCAGCTTGTCCTGTACCGATGAAGCTCGTCACCATAAACAGTGTTGCGACAAATAATATTAGTCGTGAGTTTAAATGTTCCATTATCCTTCCCCTCTTGAGTATCTGTAATGTTCTAAACAGTGAGCCTTGAGAAACATATTCATCTGTCTTTTATCTTAAATCCCCTGACATAGAGCCAACCGTCCGGATCGGGTCCGGTAATCGTTTTAAAACCACTGCCCTTGCCGATTTCACTCTTCAGTCTCAGAAGCAACTTCCATTCGTCATCGTGGCCCGCCCAGAGCGAGGCGATATGCGTATCATCGGGATATTTCATGGTCGGGATGTAGAGAGACCCATTAGTCCCTACGGCAAGATCGTAGATACTTCCACCGTAGTTACCGTAGTCTGATGCATTGAAAATCTCATCGTAATGACCGTTGTTACGATCGTAGCGGCTGACTCTGCCATTTTTCACATGGTCTTCACCGAGATAAACAAATTCTGGAGTGAAAGCAATAGAGGTTGCCTGACTATCCAGAATGCGATTCCAGCTTTTACCACTGTCTTTCGATCTATAGATCCCCCGGTTTTCTTTCCCGTCACCTGTTGTGACCCACACATCATTTGTGTATGGATCAACGGCAACACGATGTATATGCAGGCCTTCCCGGTCGGGGGCGGTGAAAACCGGATCCCAGGACCCACCTCCGTTGGTGGACTTCCAAACCGTTTTCGACATTCCAGGCGACTTTGGTCCATATTCGCCAATATATATGTTACCGAATTGATCTGAAGTTATAGACCACCACAGCAAGCTGCTGTTCGTGTTCTCCCAAACCACAGTAAAACTAGCACCACCGTCTGTTGACTTGTAAAGCCGGCAGGGTGTACCAGGGTTCTTGTGGTCTTTATCCGTCGCTACGTACAGACCAGAGGAGGCTACATGGATCGCGTTGATCCGATCTGCGAATGTGTGAACCGGTTCAATGCTTCCATTACTTTCGAGCACACGGTAAAGCTTGTTTCCTCTAGCGCCGAGAAGCTGGTTGCCTACAGGATTCAGATTAACGATACCCAGTTTGAAGTCTGTTTGCTCAACCCTATCGTCCATAATTTCCGTTTCAACAGGAAGAGGATCCGTATATTTGCTGCAGGCGCCAGCGAACAATAAGAGACTGACAATAATTACTCGGGCGATAGGGCTCATGTTGATGCGCATGTCTTAATGAAAGTAAAAATTCCTATTCAATGCTTCCAGGACGTTATTAGTTAAAACAACGCCCATAATGATTACGATTTACGTAACGACCAAGGGTTTTACAGAAGCCGGATTGGACGAACAACAACAGGGAAGCCGTTTGTGAAGAAGATTGGAACGTTAATGTGCAAGGCCTGCCCACGGAAGTAACTTCGAAATCGTTGCGAAGATATGCACCACAGAAAAGCGTGCACAATGTCATGCTTTGCACCCGAGTTGTTGAGTTGGCTTAGGGACGACGATGGTTTGGATCTTACTTCGGACCGACTGGAGCATGAAGCCTAACCCTTCGCTCGAAGGGAGAACCGACGCCTTAGCTCAAACGTCAGGCAATTCCGCCGCGGGGTGCCCAGATAGTTATATTGCGGCCCGGGACGGACCCGAACTAAAAATACTCGTAATATCAGACGGTTGTCAAAAGTCGGTATTTTAGAAAAAAGAGTAAATATCTGAAAATACAAGGATTATTCTGGATGGCTCCCCGGGACGGACTCGAACCGCCGACAAGGTGGTTAACAGCCACCTGCTCTACCAACTGAGCTACCGGGGAGTATAGGGCCGCGAATCGTACTTATCCACGGCGATCCGGTCAAGAGCAATTGTCTGCTTAATGCTACTTTAACCCCACTGAAATGGAATCTTCGGATTTCTTGGAAATTAACGCTACGGCCGACGACAGACCTTCCCACGTTCACGGGTCTCTTGCTCGGTATCCAGGCGCGATCGCCCGGACCACAATATGGACACCGAACGGCGCCGCTCGGTATCCGATGAACGACATACCGTTATATTGGCGCTGCTTGACGCTTCCCCGGTATGTTTGAAAAAGAAGTATGGATTTAAGTTATTAAGCCGGATGCTGTATTTTTCCGGGTTTACCCGTGTTGATGCGATGATTTGTTCGCCTTCGTCATGGGCCTCATTGGCATTGTCGTCTTCAAAGACGAACCAGCCACTGCTCCAGTCACGATAGTCTTTGCCACCTCTGGTACATGGACTTTCTCCCAGGCGACACAGGGTAACCTGAACATTGTTGGCAATAGCGTGAGTGCGGGACAGCCGGAGTACGGACTGGATTTCTCCGACCTTTGCCTCGATCTGACTTTTCTGAATCATGCGTGCAAAGGAGGGGACGGCCGTTGCCGCCAAAATACCACAGATGATGAGTGATATCAGTAATTCGAAAAGGCTGACGCCCTGTTGTGCCCATTGTGTCCCGGTACAAGAATTCGCCTGTCGCATTCATTGCGATCCTTAGCTGTAGCATCCATAAGTCGGGCGCGGACAATGTCACAAATGATGTGCACATTAAAGGTAAAATAGCGCGTTGCAATCGGTACTTTTACCTTGCATAGAGTATAAGTAAGACATAGATGCAAAGTATCATTGGCAGCAATGGCTGTCGTGCTTGAATTATTTGAAATCCAAACACGTTCTCACCCACAGACATGCGAAATTTCGAACTGGTCAGTGATTTTGAGCCTGCTGGGGATCAACCGGCAGCTATTGATACGCTGTGCGCCGGGATTGCCGACGGCGAGGCGTATCAAACTCTGCTTGGGGTGACCGGTTCCGGCAAGACATTTACGATGGCACAGGTTGTCCAACGTGAACAACGGCCGACATTAGTCATGGCGCCGAATAAAACACTGGCGGCGCAGCTCTATGCTGAACTGCGGGATTTCTTCCCGCGCAATGCTGTGGAGTATTTTGTTTCCTATTACGACTACTATCAGCCCGAGGCCTATGTGCCCTCGACCGATACGTATATCGAGAAGGATGCCTCTATCAATGACCACATCGATCAGATGCGGTTGTCTGCTACCAAGGCATTGATGGAGCGACGCGACGTCATTATTGTCGCCACTGTGTCTGCTATTTATGGTCTCGGCGACCCGGATTCCTACCACAAGATGGTGCTGCACCTGCGTGAGGGGGCCGAATTGGATCAACGGGAGGCACTCCGTCGCCTGGCCGAACTTCAATACACTCGTAACGACATGGTTCTGGATCGCGGCATGTTCCGGGTGCGTGGCGATGTGATCGATGTGTTTCCTGCTGAATCTGAACGCTATGCGATCCGTATAGAGCTTTTCGGCGACGAAATTGAGCGTCTGAGTCAATTCGATCCGCTGACGGGTGAAGTCGATACACGTATTACCCGCTGGACGATCTACCCTAAATCACACTACGTAACTGCACGCGACACGGTAATTAATGCTACCAGTGAGATACGCGAAGAATTGATTGAACGACTCCGGGATTTGCGTGGCGCCAACAAATTGCTGGAGGCGCAAAGACTTGAGCAGCGCACACTTTACGATCTGGAAATGATGCACGAAGTCGGCTATTGCAGCGGTATCGAAAATTACTCCCGTTATCTGTCGGGCAGGGCGGCGGGCGAGCCGCCACCAACGTTGATGGAATATCTTCCGAAGGACGGACTACTGTTTATCGATGAAAGTCATGTGACCGTACCGCAGATCGGTGCGATGTATCGAGGTGATCGTTCGCGCAAGGAAAATCTGGTGGAATATGGTTTCAGGCTGCCGTCAGCGCTCGACAACCGGCCGCTGCGCATGGACGAATTCGAGGCGATCATGCCGCAGACGATTTTTGTTTCGGCCACCCCATCCGACTATGAAGCACGCCATTCGGGTACGCCGGTGGAACAGATTGTTCGGCCGACTGGCTTGATCGACCCGGATGTTCTGGTGCGTCCGGCGATAAATCAGGTTGACGATTTGATGTCAGAGATTCGAGCATGTACTGAGCGTGGTGAACGGGTACTGGTGACTACCCTGACCAAACGCATGTCGGAGGATCTAAGCGACTACTTGAATGACAACGGTGTGCGTGTTCGGTATTTGCATTCGGACATCGATACGGTCGAACGTGTTGAGATAATCCGTGATCTGCGTCTTGGGGCATTCGATGTTCTGGTGGGTATCAATCTTCTGCGAGAGGGGCTGGACCTGCCCGAAGTATCGCTGGTGGCAATTCTTGATGCTGACAAGGAGGGTTTTCTGAGATCGACACGATCGCTAATTCAGACTATTGGACGGGCGGCCCGACATTTGCATGGCCGGGCTATTCTTTATGCCGATCGGGAAACAGATTCGATGAAACGGGCCCTGGAAGAAACGGCACGTCGTCGCAATAGGCAGGAGGCGCATAACCTGGCCAACGGCATTACACCAAAGGGTGTTGAGAAACGGGTCCGCGAGTTGATTGAGGGCGTGCATGCCGGCGGCAGTACTGCACGCAGCAACAGCCGGGGAGGGGGCAGGCGCCGTGGTGCCAGTCCGGTTCCTGATGTGCCGATGGATCCGATGGAGGCGGCAGCCAGGATCAAAACACTGGAGAAGCAGATGCACAATTATGCCCGGGATCTTGAATTTGAACAGGCAGCCCAGGTTCGCGATGAGATATCGGAACTTAAAAAAACTTTCTACTCCGCCGCCTGATGGTATTCATGTGGGCCTGACATACATTCATCTCGTGTTGCACAAATGCTGTTGAAGGCATTGAATAGCAGCGTCTTTGTATGATATTTTCCGCCGTCCTGTCGGCCAGTGATTTTAGCCAATTTCAACGGCAAGATTCGGATGTTCCCGATAGGCACTTGAAGGCGCGTAGCTCAGTGGTAGAGCACTACCTTGACATGGTAGTGGTCGGTGGTTCGATCCCACTCGCGCCTACCATATTCCAACCTCCCCGGTTCTGCCGGGGATTGTTTTTTATCCCATGGTAACAATCACATTACCCGATGGCGCTAGCCGCCAATACGATGCGCCGCTGACCGCGCAGAAGGTCGTTGAGGATATTGGTGCCGGGCTTGCCAAGGCTGCGGTGGCGGCAGTCGTTGATGACGTCCCGGTCGATCTTTCTCATGTCATCGACCATGATTGTCGCTTTGAAGTCTACCGTAGCCAGGATGATGCCGGTCTTGAAGTTATTCGTCATTCCACTGCGCATTTGCTGGCGCAGGCGGTGAAACAGCTCTTTCCCGATGCCCAGGTGACAATCGGACCTGTCATCGAAGACGGTTTTTACTACGATTTTGCCTACCCGAAAGGATTTGTCGAAGATGATCTTGAACGCATCGAACAGCGTATGCAGGAACTTGTGGGGGCTAACTATCCGGTCATCCGCGAGGAAATGCCCCGCGATGACGCGGTGCAACTCTTTCAGGAAATGGGCGAAAATTACAAAGCCGAAATTATCGCCTCGATACCCCCTGAACAGACCATTTCACTATATCGTCAGGACGATTTTATCGATCTGTGTCGGGGTCCCCACGTACCGTCTACCGGCAAGCTTGGCGCATTCAAGCTGACCAAACTGGCCGGTGCCTACTGGCGTGGTGATTCGCGTAATGAAATGCTGCAACGCATTTACGGCACAGCATGGCCAGACAAAAAAGCACTTAAAGCCTATCTCAGACGACTGGAAGAGGCTGAGAAACGCGACCATAGGCGTCTCGGCAAACAGCTCGATCTATTCCATTTTCAGGAAGAAGCACCCGGTATGGCGTTCTGGCATAAAGATGGCTGGACATTGTTCAGTATCGTTCAGGATTACATGCACCGCATTACTCTTGAATACGGTTACCAGGAAGTGCAGACACCGCAGATACTTGATCGATCGTTGTGGGAACGTTCGGGCCACTGGGATAAATTTCAGGAAAACATCTTTACCACCAGCGTTGAGAACCGCGATTACGCCATCAAACCCATGAACTGCCCGGGACACGTGCAGATATTCAACCAGGGGTTGAAAAGCTATCGCGATCTGCCCATTCGCATCAGTGAGTTCGGCGTGGTGCATCGTAATGAGCCGTCTGGAACTCTGCATGGCTTGTTCCGTTTGCGCCGTTTTACCCAGGATGATGCCCACGTATTTTGCAGCGAAAGTCAGCTGGACGATGAAATTGCGACTCTGATCGATCTGACCTATCGCGTTTACAATCATTTCGGTTTCGATGATATTGAAGTTGCCTTATCAACCCGCCCTGAAAAGCGCGTTGGTGAAGACGAATTATGGGAACGCGCTGAGATTGCACTGGCAAAATCCCTGGACGACAAGGGCATTGCCTATCGACTGCAGCCGGGCGAGGGTGCATTTTATGGCCCAAAAATTGAATTTGTGCTGCGCGACAGCATCGGACGTAGCTGGCAATGCGGAACCATACAACTGGATTTCTTCATGCCGGGGCGCCTTGGTGCGCGATTTATCGATGAGCACGGCGATAAGCAGGTGCCGGTGATGATTCACCGTGCGATTTTAGGATCTATCGAGCGTTTTGTCGGAATTCTCATAGAGGATACTGAAGGTCGGCTGCCTCTGTGGCTGAGTCCGAACCAGGCAGTTGTGCTCTCGATTACCGATAAACATTCGAATTGGGTGCAAAAAGTTCAGGAAATACTTGAAAAACAGGGGTTGAGGGTCTTTTCGGACTTGAGAAACGAGAAAATCGGCTATAAAATCCGTGAACACACTTTGCATAGAATCCCCTACCTGCTGGTCGTCGGTGATCGTGAGGTAGAAAGCAACTCCGTTGCCGTGCGAACGCGTACAGGTGAAGACCTGGGTACCATGAAACTGGAGGAAATATCCTCCCTTTTATTGGCAGACCACGCGTAATGCACGGCACTATTACGTTTAGAGGAATTTAGCGATAGCGCAAGACAAACAACAGCGGATAAATGATCAGATTTCCGCACAAACCGTTCGTTTGATAGATGCTGAAGGAAACCAGGCTGGTATTTTGCCAATAGAAGAGGCTTTGGAGCAGGCGGCTGCTGTGGGTCTCGATCTAGTAGAAATCTCGCCAAATGCCGAACCACCGGTCTGCCGGATCATGGATTTCGGCAAGCATCTATATAATTCGAGCAAAAAGCGCCAGGAGGCTCGGAAAAAGCAAAAACAGATTGTTGTCAAGGAAGTTAAATTTCGCCCGGGAACCGATGTCGGTGATTATGATGTCAAGCTTCGTAAGCTGATTCAGTTCCTGTCAGATGGCAACAAGGCAAAAATTACACTGAGATTTCGGGGTAGGGAGATGGCTCACCAGGATCTCGGCATGAAAATGCTCAAACGTGTCGAGAGCGATCTCGAAGAGTACGCGGTAGTTGAGCAGCATCCGAAAATGGAAGGGCGCCAGATGGTGATGGTACTTAATCCAATTCGTAAGTAAGAACACATGATTGCCGGGTCAGGCGTACCTGGAAACTGAATCACCATATTTAACAGCAAGATTTTCGGAGATATCGGCACATGCCTAAACTGAAAACCAACCGTGGTGCAGCCAAGCGGTTTAAAAAAACGGCTAGCGGTCGATTTAAGCGGTCACAAGGATATCTAAACCATATCCTGACTACGAAGTCGACAAAAAGAAAACGCCATCTGCGACACGCGTTACTGGTGCATAGCGCCGATCAAGACGCCGTAAAGCAGATGCTACCTTACGCCTGAATTAGAGCAAAGAGGTCATAAATGCCTAGAGTGAAAAGGGGCGTAACTGCCCATGCGCGCCATAAAAAGGTGCGCGAGTTAGCCAAAGGGTATCGCGGCGCACGTAAAAACGTGTACCGCGTCGCATCCCAGGCAGTCGACAAAGCCGGTCAATATGCCTATCGCGATCGTCGCCAGCGTAAGCGCCAATTTCGTGCCTTGTGGATTGTCAGAATCAATGCTGCAGCCCGTCAGTTCGATCTGTCCTATAGCCGTATGATTAATGGATTACATAATGCCGGCATTGAGGTCGATCGAAAAGTGTTGGCTGATCTTGCCGTTCACGACATTGCTGCCTTTGGTGTCCTCGCGAATCAGGCTAAGGAAGCGCTAGTCGCTTGAACCCATACCGGGTGCTAACCGAGCTTACCCGGTAACCCGAAAAGCACACCGGGCGGTAGCTGTCCGCCCGGAAGAATTGCCGGTGGTTGCTGCTCGGTGCGATTTAACGCCCGATAGTTGAAACGGTGACCGATTGAGCAACCCCACACTCGAAAATCTGCAAATACTTGCACGTGAGTCTCTCGATTCAATCGAGGCATCCCGCGATGCCGACGAACTCGAGATGCTCCGTGTACGCTATCTCGGCAAAAAAGGAATTGTGACTGAGCAACTCAAGCTGATTCCCACGCTTGAACCTGTCGATCGCAAAGATTTCGGCCAATCCGTCAATTCGCTCAAGCAGAAGCTCAATCAGGCAATTAAAACCCGTAGTGAATCACTTGCCCGCGATGCGATTGAATCACAGCTTGTAAGTGAAGAGCTCGATGTTACATTGCCAGGCCGCTATGGTACGGCTGGGTCAGTGCACCCGATTACCCGCACGATAACCCGAATGCAGGAAATATTTGACGGCCTGGGTTTCGATGTAGCTGAGGGGCCGGAAATTGAAGACGAATTTTATAATTTCGATGCGCTCAATATTCCTGCCGAGCACCCCGCCCGCGCAATGCACGACACTTTTTATGTCGATGATTCGAGAGTCTTGAGAACCCATACATCGCCGGTCCAGATTCGCTATATGGAAGATCACACGCCGCCGTTACAAGTCGTGGCGCCAGGACGCGTGTATCGATGCGATTCGGACATCACACATACGCCGATGTTTCATCAGATTGAAGGCCTGTCAGTGGGCGAGGGTGTCACATTCGGTCACCTGAAAGGTGTGCTCACCCATTTTCTCCAGGCTTTTTTCGAAGCAGATCTAAAACTGCAATTTCGTCCGTCCTATTTCCCCTTCACAGAGCCATCTGCGGAAGTCGATATATCCTGCGTCTTTTGTGGCGGCAATGGGTGTCGTGTGTGTAAACAAACGGGTTGGATCGAGATACTTGGTTGCGGCATGGTCCACCCGGCGGTGTTCAAGCACGTAAAAATCGATTCAGAAAAGTACACCGGTTATGCATTTGGTTTGGGTGTTGAGCGCCTCGCCATGCTTCGCTACGGTATCGATGATTTACGCATGTTGTTTGAAAACGATGTCAGTTTTCTGGCTCAGTTTCATTAGGGGTTCAGTATGCTGATTAATGAAACGTGGCTTAAGTCGTGGGTCAAAACCGATATTGATGTAACCGATTTATCCGAATCCCTAACCCTTGCGGGTCTTGAGGTTGCGGGTGTTACGCGTTGCGAATCGTTGTCCCCCCAGGTAGTGGTAGGTGAGATAGTTGCCATTGAGAATCATCCTTCGTCAAACAAATTGACACTATGTGACGTGGATATTGGTAAGCACCGCCCTTTGAAAGTTGTTTGCGGCGCGCCTAACGCCCGTGTTGGCGTGAAAAGCGCCATGGCATTGATCGGTGCAGAGTTACCCGGCAAGGGCAAGATCGCCAAGGCGCGTATTCAGGATATCGTGTCGTCAGGCATGCTGTGCTCGTTTGCGGAGCTTGGCATCGATGAGGATGTTGACGGAATTGCTGAATTCGACTCCACGGCAAAAAACGGTGTTCCAGTAAATGACCACCTCGGACTTGTCGATAACGTCCTTGATATCGAATTGACGCCAAATCGGGGTGATTGCCTGAGTGTTTCGGGTATCGCTCGCGAAGTATCGACGTTGACATCGACTGTGGTTCGTGGTCCTAAACTTAAGCCTTATCGAGCGACATCTGGCCGTAAATTTTCCATCTCGATAAAGGTCCCGGAAGATTGCCCCCGTTACGTCGGACGGGTTATAGAAGGCATCCGTGTGGATGCGCGCACGCCGGATTTTATCCGTGAAAGGCTGCGTAAATGCGGCCTGCGACCCATCAGCCTGGCTGTTGATATCACCAATTACGTGATGCTGGAATTGGGTCAACCGATGCACGCCTTTGACCTCGATAAACTCAATCGCGGCATTATTGTCCGTCATTCACGTAAGGGTGAGGAAATCGATCTTCTTGATGGATCTCACATGGAAATTCCTGCGGGTACACTGCTCATCGCCGATTATCGTGGCCCGATTGCGCTTGCCGGAATCATGGGAGGGGCAGATACGGCAATTTCCGGCGAAACAACCCATATTTTGCTTGAATCTGCCTGCTTTCGGCCGGGTGCAATCGCAGGTCGTGCTCGTGCAATCGGTATGCATACTGATTCATCTCATCGATTTGAACGTGGTGTTGATCCCGAATTGCAGGTCACCGCAATCCAGCGTGCTACTGAATTGCTTGTGAGTGCCGCCGGGGGCAGTGCCGGCCCGGTTATCGATGTTGTGTCAAAAAAAGACATGCCCCGTCGCCAGGACATCACATTAAGACGTGAGCGGCTGCATTCAGTACTGGGCATTAAAATTCGCGATGTCGAAGTCGAACGCATTCTGAATCGCCTTGGCATGAATGTTCGCGCCCTGCTCAAGGGTTGGCGAGTTCGGCCGCCCAGCCCACGATATGATATTGAAGGTGAACATGACCTGATTGAAGAAGTTGCCCGGATCTATGGTTACCAGAATATCCCAGCCGTATCGCCACGCGCCGAACCAGGACATCGTAACCGCACGGAGTCACGTCTTACTCCGGATCGCTTCAAACATTTTCTGGTTGATCGCGATTATCGCGAGATCATTTCCTACAGTTTTGTTGATCCGACAGATCAGGCCCGCATGGATCCTGGCAACGATACCATCACTCTCAAAAATCCAATTGCCTCAAATATGTCGGTCATGCGTACCACTCTGTGGACTGGGCTGATTACGATTCTTGCGTCGAATTATCGGCGGCAGCACCGCCGGATAAGACTATTTGAAACCGGCCATGTGTTCTTAACTGAATCGAATCAACGTATTGAGAAATCGCGATTTGGCGGCGCCGTCACGGGTCCCTTGATGCGCAATGACTGGGGCGATGGGCGATTGATCGATTTTTTTGACGTTAAAGGCGAAATTGAGTCATTACTGGCTATCAATGGCTGTCGCGAAGCATTCTCATTTCTCCCTGGCAGGCATCCGGCATTACACCCCGGGCAGTGTGCGCGAATCACCCGATCGGGTAAAACCATCGGCTGGCTTGGCAGAATGCACCCAATACTGCAGAAAGAATACGGTCTGGATCAACCGGTTTACCTGTTTGAGATGGAAATGAAGGGATTAATCGAATCCAGTGTTCCAGAGTACGAGCCGATATCGAAATTCCCTGCTACCCGTCGCGATTTATCCATTGTTGTTGACCAATCGGTAAGTGCATCACGACTTCGCGATACCATCAATTCTTCAGGTGGGAAACGGCTTGTGGACGTGGAACTATTTGACATTTATCAGGGAAAAGGCGTTCCGGATGGTCAAAGAAGTCTTTCATATACCTTGACCTTGCAAGATTCTTCACGCAATCTAACGGATGAGGATATTGAGGAGGTCACCCGTCGTATTTTGAATGCGGTTGAAAAAAGAACGGGTGGAAAACTAAGAACGTAAACAGTGACAAAATTATTATGTCTTCAACTATAACCAAAGCAGAACTCGCTGCGGCACTCCACGTGGAGGTCGGCTTGAACAAGCGGGAAGCAAAAGATTTCGTCGATCTGTTTTTCGAGAAAATCAGGCAGTCACTTGAGGAAGGAAATGCTGTCAAGCTATCCGGATTTGGTGGATTTAGCATCCGTGATAAGAGTCAACGACCAGGGCGCAATCCCAAGACTGGCGAAGAGGTTGCCGTCTCGGCAAGACGAGTGGTCACATTCAAGGCTAGCCAGAAATTAAAAGATGATGTTGCCGATAATGTCGATGTAATTAATCGATTTATCGAAGAGCAGGGAGGTGTGCGATGACCATGCTCGATCCCAGCTCCAATGAACTGCCACCGATACCTGGTAAGCGGTACTTCACCATAGGCGAGGTGAGTGAACTGTGTGCCGTTAAGCCCCATGTGCTACGATACTGGGAGCAAGAGTTTCCACAGCTAAAACCAGTAAAACGTCGGGGCAACCGACGTTACTACCAACGTCACGAAGTTCAGTTGATTCGTACCATTCGCATGCTACTTTATATCGATGGCTTTACCATCAGCGGTGCCCGCAATCAGCTTGAGGTTGATAGCGACAAAGGTGGTAAAAATAGTCTTGGCTCGCAGCAATCAATCAAGTCGATTGTCGAGGAGCTTGAGGAGATTTCCGCACTTCTGGAAGTCTAGATAAACGGGGCGTGGCGCAGCCTGGTAGCGCACCTGAATGGGGTTCAGGTGGTCGGAGGTTCAAATCCTCTCGCCCCGACCAATAATCCAGGATCGATAAAGCCGTCTTAGTGACGGCTTTTTTACGTGCTTATACTTCCTTGCCATGACCTTGCGACTTTCGTCAAAGTATTGCCGAGAAACAATGAATTAGGGTAGTCTGTAAAGGTTAAGGAACAAGGGTCATCGAAATCCTTGGTAACCTGACGATAATAATTATTAATACTATTCCTACAGGAGCGAGACATGACTGATAGTGAATCACGCCGAAAATTTCTTAAGGGATCAGCTATTGCTGCAACGGCTGTTGGTACTTTGGCTGCCCCGGCTATTGCAATTGCAGCGCCGGTAACACTAAAAATGCAGGCCGCCTGGGGCGGTGGTATTTTTCTTGAAAATGCAAAATCATACGTTGACCGTGTTAACGCCATGGCTGGTAACGCGCTGCAAATTGAGTTGCTGCCAGTTGATTCAGTCGTAAAAACAAGCCAGATGCAAGATGCAGTCCATCGCGGTGTTCTTGATGCTGCGCACTATGTACCAGCGTATTGGTATTCAAAATCACCTGTTGCCTCATTGTTTGGAACAGGCCCATGTTTTGGTTGGTCGAGCCAGGAAGTACTCGGCTGGGTGAATTATGGCGGTGGGCAGGAGTTGTTTGATGAGTTGATGGCTAACCTCGGTCTCAACCTGGTCAGCTTTTTCAACAGCCCGATGCCTGCTCAACCACTTGGCTGGTTCAAAGAACACATTACTGATGCAAGCCAGTTGAAGGGGCTCAAGTATCGTACTGTGGGATTGGCCGCCGATGTGTTGCTGGAGATGGGTATGTCAGTAGTTCAGCTACCAGGTGGTGAAATCCAGCCAGCGATGAAGTCAGGTCTGATTGATGCTGCCGAATTTAATAATCCGACCTCTGATCGCGATTTTGGCATGCAAGATGTATCCAAGCACTACCATCTGGCAAGTTTTCATCAGTCTCAAGAGTTCTTCGAGATCTCATTCAATAAGAAAAAATATGATGGGTTATCTGACGAACTCAAGGCAATTCTCCGATATGCATCAGAAGCCGAGAATTCCAACTTTTACTGGCACAACACACGACGCTATGCGGATGATCTTGTGAAGTTACAAACCGAGCAGGGTGTAAACGTGTACCGTACGCCGGATTCGGTTATGGAAGAACAACTCAAGGCGTGGGATGTCGTTGTAGAACGCATTTCTGCAGGTGACGAATTTTTTGCCAAGGTCATTGAATCACAAAAAGCGTATGCTGAAACCGTGATGAAATATCTGAACCTGAATCAGCCGGATTATAAGCTGGCGTATAGTCATTACTTCGGGTAATTAACACAGATAGAATGGACGAAAACGAGGACCGAATGATCGGTCCTCGTTTTGTTTCAATCGGGTCTCAACGGTGCCAGGTATGACGAGAATCATCTACACAATTGAAAGCCTCAGTATCTGGGTTGGGCGTGCATTCGGATGGTGCATTTTGATTCTTACACTATCGGTGTCATACGAAGTATTCGTGCGTTACGTATTGAATGCACCGACTGTTTGGGCTTTTGACATGATGGTCCAAATGTATGGCGCATTGTTCCTGATGGCAGGACCCTATGCGCTGGCTCAGGACAGTCATGTGCGCGGTGATGTTTTGTATCGACTCCTGCCAGTGCGCACCCAGGCAACAATCGATTTTATTCTGTACATCTTGTTCTTTTTCCCAGGGATGTTGGCATTGTTCTGGTTTGGCGCTGAGATAGCATCTGACTCGTGGCGATACAAAGAGGTCAGTTGGAATAGTCCTGCCAGGATTCAGATCTACTTTTTCAAGACACTGATTCCTCTGGCCGGCGGACTGCTTATTATTCAGGGTGTCTCCGAATGCATGCGATGCTGGTGTGCTTTTCGCACCGGGCGGTGGATGGAACGGTTAAGTGATGTACGTGAGACCGAAAAAACACTAATGTCCCAAACGACGGGTACTGGTGTCGAGTAATCCAGGCTTCTGTGACAACGTTATCAACTGATCTTTTCCGAGTAGCAGTTAAGTGACAAATCCTGAAGTTGCCATATTCATGTTGGCACTTTTTATAGTGCTAGTGCTTCTTGGTTATCCTATTGCTTTTACATTATTGGCGATGGGCGTTGGATTTGGTTACTACGCCTATTACCAGGCCGGTTCTATAGAAACCATCTCTGATGCGTTCAATAACCAGATCTTTTACTTATTGAATCAGAATACGTACTCCGTTATGGAGAACGATACTCTGGTTGCAATTCCGTTGTTTCTTTTCATGGGTTACGTTGTCGAGCGGGCTAACATCGTGGATCGACTTTTCAGCTCGCTGCAGCTGGCGGCAAGGAATCTGCCAGGTTCCATGGCGATCGCCGCACTGATTACCTGTGCTGTTTTTTCTACTGCTAGTGGCATTGTCGGTGCTGTCGTAACGTTGATGGGTTTATTAGCTTTTCCAGCTATGGCAAATGCCAATTATCGCAAGGATTTCAGTGCCGGTGTGATTTGTGCTGGCGGGACGTTAGGTATTCTGATTCCACCATCCATCATGCTGATCGTCTATGCAGCCATAGCTGAGCTGTCGCCTTTACGATTGTATGCTGCAGCCGTATTCCCGGGTTTGCTGTTAGCCAGTTTATATATCCTGTACGTCATCGTGCGTGTCATGATCAATCCGTCCATTGCGCCGAAGCCAGATCAAAACCAAACCTATTCAAGAAGCGAGATATATCTGCAGTTGTTGTCGTCGTTCGTCCCGTTGACCGTACTGATTATGCTGGTCCTAGGCTCTATATTAGGTGGCTTGGCCACACCAGCGGAAGCCGCTGCAATGGGAGCGCTGGGTGGGCTTGTGTTGGCAATTCTTTACCGCTCACTTACTTGGACAAAAGTAAAAGAATCAGTATTTCTTACCGCCAAAGCGACTGCGATGGTGTGCTGGATGTTTGTTGGTTCGTGGACATTTGCCTCGGTTTTTTCCTACCTTGGTGGACATGACATTATTGAACACTGGGTACTTGCACTTAATCTGCAACCGTGGCAGTTCCTGATTATTGTTCAACTGATCATATTCCTGCTGGGCTGGCCCCTAGAATGGTCCGAGATTCTAATAATCTTTGTGCCAATATTTCTTCCCATGCTTGACACCTTTGGCGTAAATCCATATTTCTTCGCGATGCTAGTAGCCCTGAACCTGCAAACTTCATTCCTGACGCCGCCTATGGCGATGTCGGCATACTATCTGAAAGGTGTCCTTAAGAAACAAATCGAATTAATGCAGATTTTTAAAGGAATCATGCCGTATCTTGGTATCGTTCTTTTCTGCATGTTTTTGATGTACATGTTTCCGGGTATAGCGCTATGGCTACCGGACAAATTGTTTGGTACCTACATTCCTTAATATTCAATGATCGAGCGAACAGAAACCGGAACACCTACAGTTCGGCAATGTGTTGAATTGATCACATCGGGTGCTCTAACCTCGGAGCATTTGCTCGAGTCCTATCTTGATGTAATTGATGCAACCGATGCTCAAATTCACGCTTGGGCACATATTGATAGAGATCATGCACTCGAGCAGGCCAGGCATCTGGACGATATTCGGCGACGCGGCTTGCCTGTCGGAAATCTCCACGGCATTCCGGTCGGGATCAAGGATATTTTCGATACGGTGGAATATGTTACTGAGCGAGGGTCGAATATTTACGCTAACAGGAATCCATCTGCAGATTCTGCAGTGGTCGAACGGCTGAAAGAGGCAGGTGCTGTCATCATAGGCAAGTCTGTAACTACCGAATTAGCCTGGATTAACCCAGCAGCGACCCGTAATCCTCACGATCACTCACGCACGCCGGGTGGGTCATCAAGCGGTTCTGCTGCAGCTGTAGCAGCGGGTCATGTACCACTTTCAATAGGTAGCCAGACCGGAGGATCGGTTATACGACCAGCATCTTTTTGTGGTGTATACGGTTTTAAGCCATCTCGTGGAATCATCTCAAGACGGGGCGTATACCAGACCTCGCCAACCCTGGACCAAGTTGGTGTTTTCGGACGGGATCTAGGTGATGTGTCGTTACTTGTGGACGTACTAGGTGCTTATGACGCAAACGATTCTGCCAGCTACCTGGCTCCTCGCCCACACATGCTTGAGGGCTTTTTGTCAGATGTACTTATCGAGCCGAACTTCGTTTGGATCGATATGCCATATGAGGAGCACTATTCAAAGGCCGTATCGCATGGTTGTAATGAGTTGATGGAAGCAATTGGCGGTCAGCTCGATCGAGTGCCGGCACCGAAATCTTTTATCGCTTTAATCGAATGTCACAAGATAATATATGAATATGAAATATATCGTTGTCTAACGGATGAACGTGAAAACCATTGGGGCTTGTTAAGCGATACTGCTAGAAGAAAACTTGAAGTCGCCGGAAAAGTTTCGGATGACCAATATCAGGATGCCCTGGATGTTCTCAATGCTGCCAATCAATGGTTCGAGCAGTTTTTCTATGATTACGATTCTATCGTGACGCCATCGTCACTTGGTGAAGCACCTGCTTTTGAAGAAGGTACCGGGGATCCAATCTGTTGTACGATCTGGACGCTCTGTGGCCTACCATGCATTTCTCTTCCATTGCTGCTCAGTGGGAACGGCATGCCAATTGGTCTACAAATCGTTGGTGGTATCAACAGAGACGATGATCTGCTTCGTACTTCGCGCTGGCTATTAAACACACTCCGAAATGACGATATGGTTGAAAATTAGGGGGAGCACAACATGGTATCAAAGCTGATACAACTCATCACGGGACTCATCGGTTTGCTGCTGGTGATGACTTTCGTTTTTGCATTGGCACGGAGCATCTCAATTGGATTCGCTGGCTTTTGGGGTGGTTTACCTTTTGTGATAATTGTTGTGTTTGTTATGTCGCTAGTTGTTTACGACTTCTGGGACGAGTGTGTACGCAAACATAAGTAACCTCACAGAAAGCGATACCAATATATGAGTTCCAAACCGGTATTATGGATCACACGCAAGCTCTCGGCTAATACCGAGGAACGGGCAGCACACGATTATCAGGTTATTCTGAGTCCCGACGATCAACCTGCTTCAGCTGAACAGATCGTTGCGATGAGTCCCAAGGTCGACGCCATCATTCCCTGCCACTCGGAGATCTTTAGCGCTGATGTGGTATCACGCCTTGATAAGCGAGTCAGAATTATCGCCAATCATTCTGTCGGGGTGGATCACTGTGATCTCGCCGCGTTGAAAGACAAAGGTATTATCGTCACCAACACACCGGATGTCCTGTCTGACGCTACGGCTGAAATTGCGATGCTGTTGTTGCTCGGCGCTGCGCGACGCGCAGTTGAAGGGGATCGTCTTGTTCGAGAACGTCGTTGGACATCATGGAGTCCGTCGTTCATGGTCGGTCACCAGGTAACCGGTAAACGTCTCGGAATAGTCGGTATGGGCAAGGTAGGACAGGTGCTGGCGAAACGCGCTCGTGGTTTCGACATGGAAATTCATTATCACAATCGAACTCGCCTCGACTCAAGGCTCGAATCAGGCGCGGTTTTTCACAGTGATCTGGAATCACTACTGAATATATCGGAGTTCTTGTCGTTGCACTGTCCAGCCACACCTGATACCCGCGGCATAATGAACGAGGCAACGTTCGCGATGATGCCAGATCAGAGTATTCTTGTTAACACTGCTCGTGGCGCGATCATCGATGAAGATGCTCTCCTTGCTGCCCTTAAGTCAGGCAAATTAGCTGCTGCCGGACTCGATTGTTTTGTTATGGAGCCCGGTGGCAATCCGCGCTTCGATAGTCAGGAGAAAATTTTCATGTTGCCTCACATCGGCAGTGCAACGTTTGAAACCCGCGATGCAATGGGATTTCGCGCGTTGGATAATATTGATGCTTTTTTTGCTGGCAAGGAACCGGTTGATCGACTGATCTGATTCACTTGCTTATGACAGATTCAAGAATTCTTTAGTTTCATTTTCACCGCAAGCACTTTGCTCATAGCGTGATAACCAGCTTGCCGAAATGACCGGCCGCTTCCATGGCATGAAATGCATCCCGGGCACTTTTAAAGGGAAAGGTTTCATGGATTACCGGTTTGAGGTCGTGCATGGTGATAGCCCGATTCATGCTCTCAAACATTTGCCGGTGCCCAACATACATCCCTTGCAGACGGATGGATTTGCGCATAATGGCCACAGGATTAATCTGACCGCCAGTTAACACACCGATCAGAGCGATGGTGCCTGCCACTCGGGTAGCCGCGATAGAACGATCGAGAGTACCGGCACCGCCCACTTCAACCACGGCGTCAACACCAATATTGTCCGTTAGTTTCAGAACCTCCAGTTCCCAGTCCGGAGACGTGTGATAGTTGATGGTTTGCCAGGCACCCATTTCCCTGCATCGGGTAAGTTTGTTATCGCTGGAGGAAGTTACAATGGCTCGAATACCCATTAGTTGGGCAAACTGCAAGGCGAATATTGATACGCCGCCAGTGCCAAGCAACAGTACGGTATCGCCTGACTTTAAGTTGGCGGTTCCAATCAACGCATTCCATGCAGTCAAGGCAGCGCAGGGCAAAGTTGCTGCCTCTTCGTATGTGAGATGCCCAGGAATCGAAACCACACCACGCGCGCTTAATATCACTTCCTCAGCCAGAACACCGTCAATTGATCCACCCAATGCACTGTCCATGGCACGAGGTGTACATGGGCCGGCTTCCCAATCCTGGAAGAAGCAGCTCGTCACGCGATCGCCCACTGCTACGGTTTTAACATCTTCGCCAATCGCAATGACTTCACCGGCCGCGTCGGAGTTGGGGATACGGGGTAGTGGCAGATTGCGCGAAGCAGGATCACGAATGGTCGCCAGATCACGATAATTTACCGAGGAAGCACGCACACGTACACACACTTCGCCCATACCTGGCTTGCAGGCTTTACGTTCGACAAGTTCCAGGGCATCAATGCCTTCATTGCTGTTAATCTGCCATGCGCGCATGATAAGTCTCTCGTACTTTGTTGAATTATTCGACCCCAAGACCACTTGCAGACATTGTACCGAACACACTGATCAATTCACGAATCATTCGCCATATTGTGACCTATGGAGATACAGATTCACCGTTGCGTACTTCTGCATAACAGAGATGATAGTGAAGATATAAGATATACTACTCGTGTAATTCCGTGATTGAGATGCAATCTGCTTACGTGAAAGCAATGCCGACTTATTCGATTCAAGTTTGACTAATTTATATTCATTCAAGTCGTCATTTTTAACCTGACAATAGTTAGTCTTCACTCACTTTTGTTTCATGACAAAACAATAGCCCCTCGACAGGTATTTTGTCCGTGAACGACAAGTCAATCATATTAAATCATCCATTAATTCACATTAACATCCCTGATATAGATCGTTCACTAGAGTATTCGGAGGCAATAATTGCTAAAAGGTAAAACAGCACTGGTGACAGGTTCCACCAGCGGTATTGGACTCGGCATTGCACGTTCACTTGCGCAAGCTGGCTGCAATCTGGTGATAAACGGACTCGGCAATGCCGAAGAGATTGAAACGATTCGCTCAGAACTTGCTCAATCGAGTGGAGTTGAAGTGTTATTTGACGGAGCGAATATGATGGAGCCCGAACAAATTTCACACATGGTTGAACGCACCAATCAACACTTTGGTGGCATTGATGTTCTCGTCAATAATGCCGGCATACAGTATGTGTCACCAGTCGAGGAATTTCCTATCGAGAAATGGGATGCCATCATCGCAATTAATTTATCTTCGTCATTCCACACAATTCGTGCCGCGATACCATCAATGAAAAAACGTGGGTTTGGCCGAATCATAAACCTGGCATCCGCCCACGCACTGGTTGCTTCACCGTATAAAAGCGCTTATGTCGCAGCCAAACATGGTCTGGCTGGATTAACCAAAACGGTTGCGCTTGAGGTCGCAGAAAACGGCATAACAGTCAATGCCGTTTGTCCAGGCTATGTATTGACGCCATTGGTTGAAAAACAAATCCCTGATACCGCACATGCGAGGGGTATAAGTGAGGAAGAAGTCGTACGT
Source organism: marine bacterium B5-7 (assembly GCA_021604525.1). GTDB lineage: Bacteria > Pseudomonadota > Gammaproteobacteria > Arenicellales > CAJQKF01 > BQJD01. The sequence goes on from BQJD01000001.1 coordinate 150,798, forward strand.
GACGTCCTGCTTGCGGCGCAATCCACCAAACAGTTTGTTACAGTTGAGCAAATAAGCGGGTTGGTTATATTCCTGTGCTCCCAATCTGCCGCTTCCATTACCGGGGCACTACTACCAATTGATGGAGGCTGGACAGCGCACTGATCGATTGCGCTGATTTAATAGTTGATATGACTTTAACAAGCAAACTGTGAGAGCGGTGCAATAGAAGTGTCTGAAAAGATGTCTGAACCCGCTTGTCCTTCAGGTATTAACCTAGCCCTGCAGGGTGGTGGCGCGCACGGCGCATTTACCTGGGGAATTCTTGATCGCCTGCTTGAAGACGGTCGATTGGATATAGAAGCAATTAGCGGCACCAGTGCCGGCGCAATGAACGCGGTCGTGTTATGTCATGGTTATGTAGCAGATGGTCGCGATGGTGCACGTCAATCGTTAAACGATTTCTGGAAGTCAGTGAGCGATGCGGCACAATTCAGCCCCATCCGGCGAAGTGCCATCGATATGTTTATGGGGAACTGGAGCCTTGATACATCTCCGGCATTCATGTTCTTTGATATTTTGTCGAGAGTTGCCTCTCCTTATGATCTCAATCCACTAAACATTAATCCGCTTCGGGATCTTTTGGAATCTATTGTCGATTTTGAAAAACTGCAGAAGGCTCGCGAAATTCGACTGTTTATTGCCGCTACCAATGTGCATACCGGACGGGTACGGGTCTTTAGATGTGCGGAATTGACCGCTGATTGTGTGATGGCTTCTGCATGTTTGCCATTTTTATTTCAGGCTGTTGAGATAGATGGTATCCCTTATTGGGATGGTGGGTTCATGGGAAATCCTGTCCTGTATCCATTTTTCTATGAATGCAAATCAAAAGATATTTTACTGGTTCAAATCAACCCGACAGTTCGAAATGAAACGCCGAAAAGTGCTCGAGAAATTCTCAACAGGATGAATGAGATAACATTCAATAGCTCGTTGATGAAAGAATTACGCGCTGTTGAGTTTGTTGGACGATTGATCGATGAAGGACATATTGATGAAGGCTACTATCGTAAGATTTTCATGCACGTAATTCATGGCGACGAAGCGTTGCGTGAGATGTCCGCGTCATCCAAAGTTAACGCTGAATGGTTGTTTTTGACGACTTTACGGGATCTCGGTCGGCAAACGGCGAAGGCATGGCTGGAGAAGAATCTTGATCTGGTTGGCACCCGATCATCTGTTGATCTGAGACAGTTTTTTCAAGGCCCACAATAAGTATCAAATGAAATGGATCTTTGCAACATGGTTATTATTGGCGGCAGATGTAAGTCTGGCGCGAGATGCCAATGGCGTTTATATCCCCAAGGGCGATATCGATTGTGAAACTTTCATTCTGCAATATGATCTTGACTATGAGTTAAAGCGGCAGGCACTTCAGGTCAGAACCGAATTCATCAGGATAGAATCATGGATCAACGGCTATCTGACGGCTGTAAATAAAGTTGCGCAAAATGGCAAACGTGATATTGCCCAAGGCAAGAACATGGAATTTATAACCGAGCATATTTCAAAATACTGCCGCAAAAATCGTAGCAGCTCACTTGCGTCCGCGATGGAAGGCCTGTTGATTGAACTGCTTGCCTCACCTGTGAATAATTAATCCAGAGCTGATACAAGCCTGATATAACAGGTTAAGCAGTAGCTGCTTAAATATGTGCGATTGCTGAGAGTATCCGGATAATCTAGCGATTATCTTCAAGAATCATATCGGATGCTTTTTCCGCGATCATGACTGCAGGTGCATGGGTGTTACCCGAAACAATATCAGGCATGATCGAGCAATCCACCACCCGTAGACCACCAACACCTCTTACGCGCAATCGTGTATCGACTACGCTGGCATCATCAATGCCCATGCGGCAAGTACACGAAGGGTGGAAAATTGTAACACCTGTATTACGAGCGAACTCCAACAAGTCTTCATCTGTTGTTACATCCGGCCCCGGCGCATGCTCCCTGGCGATATATCGATTCAAAGGCGCTGATCCTGCAACCCGACGGGCAACTTTCAGTGCTTCGATTACGCTACGTCTGTCATAGTCAGTACTCAGATAATTTGCATGCATTTCGGGTATGTCACGAGGATCACTGCTTTTCAATTGAATGAACCCTTTACTTTCAGGACGAAGCTGACAGACGGACGAAGTAAATCCTGAAAAATCATGCAGTGGAGATCCTGGCATGTCTGATGATAGTGCGGCAAAGTGAAACTGTATGTCTGGCTCACCAGGTCGTTTGTAGTCAACACCCGTAGCGGTAAATGCACCGGCCTGATTGATCCCGATTGAGAGGGGTCCGGAACGGAATAACAAATAACGCATTCCCATCTTCAACTGTCGATACCAGCTTTTCAGATCATCGTTTGTCGTAATCTTGGTGTTACATTCATTGATCAATCTTATCTGCAGATGATCTTTCATGTTCTTGCCGACTGATGCGTTAGCCTGCTGTACTTCTATGCCATGCCTTAATAGTTCTTCCGGGTCGCCAATACCTGACAGCATGAGCAAGTGGGGTGAGTTGATAGCGCCGGCGCTGAGGATGACTTCCACATCTGCCCTGGCTATGACCTCCTTGCCACCTTTGAGATAGGCAATACCTCGTGCCACGCTATTCTCCAGGATAATGCGTGATGCGAGCGCTTCGGTCTGTACATCCAGATTGTTTCGATAGCGCACTGGCTTCAAATAGCCGACAGCACTGCTACAGCGCCGCCCATGTCGGGTAATCAACTGGAAGTAGCCAGCACCTTCCTGCTGTTCGCCGTTAAAATCCTTGGTGCAACTCATTCCGGTGGCAACACATGAGTTGATAAACGCCTCGGCAAGTTCGTGTGGTTCAGCAACATCAGACACCGCTTGGGGACCGGAATCGCCATGGTATTTGCTTGCACCACGAGAGTTATTTTCAGCGCGGATGAAGTAGGGCATCACATCATTCCATCCCCAACCCGTATTGCCCAGATTCTCCCAGTGATCATAGTCGGCGTGTTGTCCGCGAATGTATATCAACCCATTTATGGCGCTTGAACCACCTAATACCTTGCCGCGTGGCCAATAAACCCGTCTCCCATTCATTCCATTATCGGGCTCGGTATAAAAACACCAGTTGTACTTCTTGTTAAACATGGTTTTAGCGTATCCAATCGGGATATGAATCCATGGATAACGGTCTGTCGGGCCCGCCTCTATGAGTAGCACGCGTGTATCGGGATTGGCGCTCAATCGATTGGCGAGCACACATCCTGCCGAGCCTGCGCCGACAATAATGTAGTCATACTGGTTCATAGAGTAAGTCCAATTAAGTTTTAATCGATACGAGGGGGTGCTGTTGTATCGCGGATAACAAGATGGCTGGAAAGGCGTGTTTTCGATGCCGTGGTTTTATCTTCCAGACGTGCAACAAGGTAGTTAGCTGCGAGTGTACCAATCTGCGCGCTGGGAATACTAACAGTGGTAAGCGCGGGTGTGACATGTGCAGATAGTTCAATACCATCAAATCCTGTTATGGACATATCTTCGGGCACACGTATTTTTCGACTGATGCATTCAAACAAAACACCGAGGGCGAGAATATCGTTGCCACAGGCAATGGCGGTTGGTGGTGAAGAATGACTCAGCCAGGCACTTACGGTATTACGCCCATCTTCGATGGAGTAGGGACGTTCCTCATAGAAGCCGTTATGAAATTTGAGATTACGGCTGGCAAGCGCATCCCGTATACCGGTAGACCGACCCACCGCCCGGTCGTTACCTTCATTGATACCAGCGACCATGGCAATCTTCCGATGACCAATATCCATCAGATATTCGGCAAGCTGGTAAGCGGCTCCGTAGTTATCAAAACCGATACACGGATGCGGACTATCGGGATTGTAGATCCAGATGTTTATATAGGGGATGTGTTTCTTGACGAGCACTTCATAGGTTTGCTGCCCACGTGCTTCGCCGACCAATATCATTCCGTCTATACCTTTTTCCACCAGTGTCTGGCATTCCTTGTGCTCACGTTCGAGGTTGTAATCCGAACTTGCCAGAAGCAGGGTATAACCAAATCCTGAAAGCCGTGCCTGAAGGTATTGAAGGCTAGTGGCAAAAATCGCGTTATCGATAGTAGGAACGATAGCTCCAATCGTTCGGCTACGTCGACTCGCCAATGCTCGTGCGGCGCCATGGGGAACGTAATCAAGTTCCCCGACTGCCTTAAGGACACGGTTGCGCAGTGTCTCCGTAACAGAATGAGGTTGATTCAGAACACGCGATACCGTCGCAGTTGAAACGTCGGCCAGAAAGGCAACGTCCTTAATGCGTGGAGCCGCGTTATCATCATTTTGTAAGCGATTACAGTCGCCGCTCTCCATATCACTGCTGTGATTTTCCTTATCCATTCCAATAAGATGTCTACATATATCATTTAAATTAGTATCTTAGCAGATCTTACCGATATATTCATAGCAGAAAAACTCAGCGAGCGTTGACATAAACTGACGAAACTGATTGAATAGCGATGCAAATATGTAAGCGCTTACAAACATTATTTGTGTGCGACAGATAATGGCGAAATTAGTTAGGCAACTTACCCGTTGGTTAAATTTTTATGGCTTGATGGATTCAAGCACTAGAAATTATTAACTAGAAAAGACTGATCGATGGATGTCCGGGAGAGTAAGTATTCCAGGGAGCAGCAACCGTGGTTATCACCGCCGGTTGCGCATTGGAATGCTTACTTAAAACGGGTCATATCCATACGGGATCTCAAGGATATTTACGGCGGCATGATGCAGTTTCTGGTGATGCATAAGATCGGTCCGAATTTGATTTTTATGTATCCCATTTTAGGTTGTGGTTATCGAACGTGATTCACGGTAACTGACTACTACACTCTACTTATTAACCAATCAGCAACGGCTGAATAGCGAGACGAGATAATGGCAATAAATTATGTAAAGCGTGCAACAAAAACCTCCGCAACCGGAGAGGATGATACACGTGCGATTGTGAATACCATGCTGAAAGAAATCGAGACAGGTGGTGAAGCCCGGGCATTGGAATATGCTCGTCAACTCGATCAGTTTGAAGGCAATGTCATTGTGAGTGAAGAGGATATCGAACGCGCTTCAAATGCCCTGTCAGATCGCGTCAAAGATGATATCAGATTCTCCTATGATCGCGTTCGAGGCTTCGCAGAAGCTCAACGTGCAAGCATGAATGAGTTCGAGGTGGAATTGTCCGAAGGGTTATTCGCCGGTCAGCGACTTATCCCCGTCGACACGGCGGGATGTTATGTTCCTGGCGGCCGATATGCGCATATCGCATCCGCGGTGATGAGTGTTACCACCGCGCGTGTTGCAGGTGTACCGCATGTCGTTGTCTGTTCGCCACCCAATAAAGAACATAATGGGGCTCATCCGGCCATCATCTATACAGCCAACCTGTGTGGTGCCAATACCATTTTGAATCTTGGTGGTGTCCAGGGTGTGGCCGCGCTGACTTTCGGCCTGTTTACCGGGCATGCGGCGGATATTATTGTGGGTCCAGGCAATCGCTTCGTCGCCGAAGCAAAACGAATCCTGTTCGGGCGCGTGGGCATCGACTTGTTTGCAGGACCCACGGAAATCCTGGTAATCGCCGATGACACTGCCGATGTCGAAATTGTTGCGTCTGATTTGATAGGTCAGGCGGAACATGGCCCTGATTCACCTGCATGGCTGGTCACTACTTCCCAGGCTCTTGCGGAAGCGGTTATTGCGCGCGCGCCTGATTATATTGGCCGATTGCCGGAACCTAACCGAACTGCTGCTGAAAATGCCTGGCGCGACTATGGCGAGGTTGTGGTTGTGGATACACGTGAAGAGGCAGTTGAAATAAGCGACAACTATGCACCCGAGCATCTTGAGGTCCACGCAAATGACCTTGACTGGTGGCTTGATAACCTTGCCAATTACGGTTCGTTATTTCTTGGGGAAGAAACAACAGTTGCATATGGAGACAAATGTTCAGGCACCAATCATATCCTGCCTACCAAAGGTGCGGCTCGTTATACAGGTGGTCTGAGTGTCGGCAAGTTCATCAAGACCGTTACCTGGCAACGCATGTCACGCGATGCCAATCGCAGTGTCGGCGTCGCATCATCAAGAATATCCAGGCTTGAAGGTATGGAAGGTCACGCCCTGACGGGTGATGATCGACTTGCCAAATATTTTCCCCAGGAATCTTTCGAACTGAAACCAGATAACGTGTCATGAGTCACGAGGATCTGTTCGACCTGACCGGGGTTGTGTCATTGGTTACCGGAGCGAGTTCCGGTATCGGCCAATCGATTGCTATCACCCTGGCGAAGGCTGGTTCACCGGTTGTACTAGCTGCACGTCGTTTGGATCGATTGACTGAAACGGTTGATTTGATCGAAAAGCTCCCTGGACGTGCCCATGCGATTGCGGTTGATCTCGATGATGAGTCCGAAGTCAATCGCCTCTCGAGTGAGGCGGCTTCTGCGTTTGGATCACCGCTCATCGTTTTCAATTGCGCCGGTATCAATCTTCGGGAACCGTATGATGAAATTACAACTGAGAGTTTCAGTCGTACCTTGAACATCAATCTTGCCGTGCCGTTTTTCTTATCACAGGCGTTGATAGATGGAATGAAATCGGCCGGCTGGGGACGGATTATCAACATTGCATCACTTCAATCGCGACGCGCCTTTCCCGATAGCATTGCCTATGGTGCCTCCAAAGGTGGGGTGGAGCAGTTAACCCGGGCGATGTCCGAAGCATGGTCTCGTTATGGGGTTAATTGCAATGCAATTGGTCCAGGCTTCTTCGAGACCGAACTGACTCAGGCTGTGTTTAGTGATCCAGAGCGTCGTCAATGGGCTGCGGCGCAAACAACGATTGGCAGAAATGGTACGTTAGAAGATCTCGATGGTGTTGTGATATTTCTGGCATCGCATGCATCCGACTACATTACCGGCCAGACAATTTATGTTGATGGAGGATTCACCGCGAGGTGATAACAACATGAAAGCACTTGTTTATACAGCACCGCTTGAGATGTCATTTCTCGACCAGCCTGAGCCGAGTGCAAAGGAAAATGAATCAATCATCGAGGTAGAGGCGGTCGGCATCTGCGGTTCCGACATGCATGCATACCAGGGGCACGATGCCAGGCGTGTGCCGCCGCTGGTTCTTGGTCATGAGGTCTGCGGACGTATTATCGAAGGTCCTGATGTCGGCTCCAGGGTCATTCTCAATCCATTAATCACATGTGGATATTGTCATTACTGTCAGACAGGTCGATTCAATATTTGTAGCAACAGGACCATGATAGGGATGAACCGTCCGGGGGGCTACGCAGAACGGGTTGCGATACCAAATCAATGCCTTGTCTCAATTCCAGACGAAATGAATCCAGTGCTTGCGGCTCTTACGGAGCCGGCGGCAACGGGTCTGCATAGCCTGGTTCTTGCGGATCGCGCCCTCATGCGGCCGGTGGATGAATGCCGCGCATTGGTTATCGGCGCCGGTTCAGTGGGTCTTTTAACCGCATTGTTACTTGCTCATCGTGGTTGCAGGCAAATCGAGATTGCCGAACGAAACCCTTTGCGGCGTCAACCTGCCGAGCAGGAGAATATCGGTCGTGTCTACGATCCCATTGACGAGGTAACGGACAACGATGTATTTGATTTGGTGATCGATTGTGTAGGCGGTGAAAAAACCCGCCAGTTGGCCATGGCTGCGATCGCACCGGGTGGCGTATTCGTGCATGTTGGCCTGATGGATAACAACAATGGTTTCGATGCCCGAAAAATTACCCTTGCAGAAATTACAGTGATTGGCGCATACACATACACCACAGCCGATTTGGCATCGGCGGCAGAAAAGCTGCATCATGGTGCTTATGGAGAACTCCAATGGATTCAAACTCGACCTCTATCAGCAGGGTCTGCTGCCTTCGCAGAGTTACTCCAGGGTGAGATCGCTGCACCTAAAGTTGTACTGCTGCCTGGAAGCTGAGTTCCGGAATAGTTTCCCACCACAGAAGGGAACGTCTGCCATATCACGACAGATCAGCAGAATTTGCTAAACTCAATACGCTATTGGAAAGTATTCTTTTTTACGCATTTGAGGTTAGGAAGTGTCGCGAACGGTCTATGTTGTCATGGTTGCCGATCTGTTTCACCACGGTCATGTAGAGTTTCTGAGAAGAGCGCGGGAGCTGGGTGATTCTCTTGTTGTTGGATTGACCCCCGATGAGAAGGCGACAATACGTAAACGTCGACCGATAATGTCCATCGATGAACGGATTAAGGTAGTAGAAGCTTGTCGCTACGTCGATTCAGTCACCGTCCATTCGGAACCGACCTGTGACGCGCTCATGCGCAACAACGGATACGATCTTAAGGTTTACGCTACCGTTGACGAAAACGAAAACAGGCGGTTACTTGAACGCTATCAGCGACAGGGATTGAGTGAGCACTACTATCAACGAATCCCCTACACTTCCTCGATATCAACAACCAGGATCTTGAAACGCATTGCATCAAGAATGGATGAGTTAAAGTCCGCTCCACGCCCAATATAGCCACTAGTTAATTAGTAATAACAATATGTTATTTAATTATACTAAGGTAAATTATCTTCCCCCGTTGGCCTGGTGTGCACAGTTGCAGCAGGGAAGTGATGTCAAGATATTGCATGGTTCGCGTATCGAACGACTTGTAAATGGATTCGTTGAGGGGGCATGGAGTGGAGATTTCGGTTCCGTCGACTTCGACGAGTGCGACACACTGACGGGAAGCGGCGGAAAACTGGTCAATGGCAAAGCGATATTCTGCGGGGCCTCACATAATCTCGAACAGCTTTATTTAATGCGGAAAAGCGAAGCGATCATCTTATCGAACTCACTTCCGTTTCTTCTGGCTTGTGCTGATGATTCACTTAACATGGATTATCAAGACTATTTTTTCACTTTTCTGAACAACTACAGGCGTGGCATTTTTTCGCGTAGCGATGTCATACCAACAGCCCAAGGCCACGTAGTAGAACCATTGAGTTGTTCAATTGTAGAGGCAAAAAATACACTTGAAGTAACCGTACGTTTACGTGATTTTGGGACTGCTCCGGAATGCTACCCGGATTATATCGATCGACTCGATCGCGTGGTTAGCAGGACACTTGCCAACGCCCAGGATGCGCGCCGGCAATACCCTCTGAGCCTTCGTACCATGATATCGCGTGGCTATGACTCTCCCGCTGTTTCGCTTCTGGCCGCTCGACACGGTTGTAACAGTGGCATCAGTTTTTCTCACAGCAGCATAGTTGATTTAAACCCCGGGCAAAGTGAAGAACGTGATGATGGTATTGAGATAGGCGCATACCTGGGTCTTGATATCGAACTTTTGGATCGCAAGTTACCTACACAGATTTCTGAAAGCGTGATCGCTGAACATTTTCCTAATCCTTTTCTTACAACAGAACTTAATGTCGCGAATGTCACCGAAGGACTTGATAGCTGTTTGCTGATGAGTGGTCGTCACGGCGAACATTTCTGGAATCTGGATCGGCGGCGATCGTTGCCCTGGTTCCAGGAACCGACCACGGTAAGAATGTCTGGCGCCAACAGCACTGAAGCGCGATTACGTCAGGGTTATATTCACTTTCCTGTGCCCTATATCGCCGGTGTATTCACACCGCATATCAGACAAATTTCACGTTCACGAGAAATGCGCCCGTGGTCTGTGGGAGGAAACTATGACCGTCCTATACCTCGCCGTCTACTTGAAGAGGCGGGTGTGCCGCGTCGAACATTTGGCATGAGGAAAATGGGTGGCGGTCTTCGTCCCGGTAGTGGATCAATATTCAGCCCCATCGTGATGACATCATTTGAAGACTTCTATGCAAACAATGTCGCCCAAGAGATACATGATAATCTACCTGAATCGAATCGTAAAAAAGTTGCTTTAGCGTACTCCATGAATATGCCCGAATGGGAGAAGACCCTTAGAACACTCCCCTTGGTTGGCCGTAGTGCAGTAAGATTTCTTGGCGATGGTCGACATTCGCGATATCGTTCACCCTATCTTTACTTCTTCCATTGGGGTGTATCGGTTGTCATGGAGCGCTACCGTTTGGCACTTGCAAATGTTGGAATGAGTGCCGCGGAATGCCTCAACAATAGCTCCAGAGCGAAAGCCAATGAAAGATGACCATATTGTGGCAGATCGATGACGTAATTATCACAAGAGGTATGAGTCGTTCACTTCAGTTGCTTTAGTCAATGATGCTGAACTGACTTCTGTCCGAATAACCTGAAGAGTCCCTGGACATCACAAATTTGAGAACAATACATGGATATGCAGAGCGCCCTTAAACTCCTGACACAGCGCACTGATCTGACGCGCCCGCAAATGCAGGATGTCATGACTATCATTATGGAAGGTGAGGCAACGCCGGCACAAATCGGTGCGTTTCTGATTGCGCTCAATATGAAAGGGGAGACTGTCGAGGAAATCACGGGTGCGGCGACTGTCATGCGTGGTTTCGCTGCTCAAGTAAACACTAAGGCATCGTTGATCGTCGACTGCGTTGGGACAGGGGGTGATGGGGCAGGACTGTTTAACGTTTCCACTGCCAGTGCCCTTGTTGTCGCGGCAGCGGGCATCACGGTTGCCAAGCACGGTAACCGTGCAGCAACCGGAAATTCAGGTAGTGCCGATTTATTGGAAGCTGCCGGCGTCAATATTTCCCTTACACCTGAACAAGTGGCACGTTGTATCGATGAGGTGGGTATCGGGTTTATGTTTGCACCCACGCATCATGGTGCAACCCGCCATGCTATCGGCCCAAGACGGGAGATTGGCGTGCGTAATGTCTTTAATTTACTGGGCCCTTTGACAAATCCGGCAGGCGCTCGTCATCTGCTAGTCGGGGTTTTCAATGAGCACTGGGTACGGCCCATCGCCGAGGTCTTTCATGAGCTTGGCGCTGTCCACGTGCTTGTGGCCCATTCTGCAGACGGCCTCGATGAAATAAGCCTGGCGTCACCAACACGGGTAGCGGAACTGAAAGATGGATGTATCAGTGAGTACGAGTTGGTACCGGAGCAATTCGGTTTATCTCGCATTGGAGATATCAGAGAGCTTGTTGTAACAAGCGCCAGCGAAAGTCTTGATGTCGTGCGTGGGTTACTGTCAGGTGTTGAGGGACCGGCCGCGGATATGGTCGCTCTCAACGCCGGTGCGACCTTGTATGCGGCAGATACCACAGATTCCCTGGATGAAGGAGTTTCGAGGGCAGGGGATATTCTCCGAAGTCGTCAAGGACTCGACGTGCTGGAGCGTTTGGCCGAATTCAGCCAACAGCTTGCCGCCTGATCATTCAACAATCTCACGTACAGGTAACAATATATGAAAACACTGTTCGTTAATATCAAGTGTGCTCTCGGCGCTGCCTATAACGTAGCTTTGCAGATTGCAGAACTCGATGGCGTATCCGAAGTCTATTCGATATCCGGTGAATACGATTTGCTGGTCAAGTGTTATTTACCAAAGGATCACGATGAAGGTCGTTATGTGACCGAGAAAATTCAGAAAATTTCCGGTGTTCGTGATACTTCCACGATCATCGCGTTCAATGCATTCAGCTAAAAGCTATTAAGGCCAGTACAAATGTGAGCTTTCAAATTGACTAAGAACTGGCACGGTAGTGTTGATAAAAAAAGCCCGGCGTGAAACCGGGCTTTTCATAATGTTGAAAAAAGTGCTATTGGGATTGGCTAACCATGTAATCGACTGCGGCTTTTACCTCATCATCGCTTAAGGTTGTATTCCCACCCTTGGCAGGCATCACTCCGGCGCTACCCTGGAAACCATTAATGGCATGATCGTGCAGGGTATCTATTCCGGTTGAAATTCGTTGCTTCCAATTGTCGGCATCACCTACTTTCGGAGCGCCAGCGACACCCGACATATGACAGGCGATGCAGCCTTGTTGGTAGACGGCTTCACCCGAGATATCCGTGGCAGCAGATGTGTTAGTTGCGTCGCTGCCGGTTGACTCAGTCGTAGCTGCGGGTTGAGTTGTTGATTCACTCGTATCGGTGTTAGTTGATTCTTCGGTGGCCGGGGCTTGTTGATCAGCGGCGTTAGCTTCTTCAACACCGTCAATATTCGATAAAACCAGCATATGGTTAACAGCAGCTTTTACTGCATCGTCACTTAGGGAGGTATTTCCACCCTTGGCAGGCATCAACCCGGCATTGCCCTGAAAACCGTGTAGGGCATGGTCATACAGGGTATCAATCCCTGTTGCGTATCTCTGTTTCCAATTATCGGTATCACCGACTTTCGGGGCGCCGGCAACACCAGTGTCATGGCATGCCACGCATGTCTGTTGATAGACTGCGTCACCCGAGAGCACCTCGGCAGGTTGGTTGGAATCCTCATCAGCCTTTGTGGTGTCGATTGGTCCAATATTGAGCGTGCCAACCGGTTCTACACGTGCCGCAACCACTTTGTCGATGTCTTTCTGGCGGGCCTCTTTGAGCCGCGTTGAAACCTCGTCAGTATTAACGAATGCCAGTACAATCAACGCCAAGGTCAATACGACAAGTAATGTGATCATGGTGAAGAACAATTTCGCGAACTTGCTATTCGACATCTGGCTTTCGGACATAACCTGCGAGACCTGTTTGCGGTGAATTTAATTAATAAGTGTGATTTCTGCCGGTAAGACAGTGCTTTCGGCGGATTGTCGTAAGACTTCCAATGCACACAACGCCACCCTTCCAAAGGATGTCAGAGCGTGCTGGAAACGGTTGCCGAGTATACCTTAAAATGGCGTTAAGCCAAATATAACAAGCCATTGTAATGCCTGGATCTCGTATCATTTTGTCCCTGATGATCAGGTCCGGGGAGATCCCGCATAGTATATTGTTCGCTATACTCTTGCATAAGACTTCAGATTTCATTTTGGACTTCGCACAAGCACGTGTCTGATTCTCCCATCAACGACCCTGACGAGTTCTTGACCGCCTTGTTCAAGGCGTCGCTTGAAGCCGTCTCAGCAGAATCATTAATGGATTTTGACTACCCCCAACCAATTGGCCGGTCGTGGGTTATTGGTGCCGGGAAAGCCGCTGCAGCTATGGCAGCAGCACTTGAACGACATTGGCCTGCCGATACACAGGGTGAGCTTGAGGGGATGGTTGTGACACGCTACGGTCATGCCTGTAAAACCCGCGGAATCGAGGTTATTGAAGCCGCACATCCGGTTCCAGATGATCAAAGTATTTCTGCAGCCGCCAGGATCATGCAGATTGCAGAGAATGCCGGGGAGAACGATCAGGTTATTGTATTGATTTCAGGCGGCGCGTCGGCTCTACTAGTTGCGCCGGGTGAGGGCATCACCCTGGACCAGAAACGACACATAAATCAGGCATTGCTGGCAAGTGGCGCGCCGATTACCGAGATGAATTGTGTACGACGACACTTGTCCGCGATCAAGGGTGGTCGGCTTGCCCGCCTCATTGAGCCGGCCTCGTCATTGACTCTGATTATCTCTGACGTGCCCGGTGATAATCCGGCCACCATCGGCTCGGGCCCGACAGTGGCTGATTCGAGCACTCCGGCGGATGCGCTCGCCATTTTGACACGACTTAACATCAGTATCCCTGACGAGGTCCGTCGGGTACTTGAATCTGACATCTCGCCGGTAACGCTGGATCGTGAAAAACATACGGTGAGATTACTTGGAACCGCCGATCTCATGCTCCGACGCGCTGCTGAATTCTCCCGCCGGCATGGTGTCAGACCGATCATTCTCGGCGACGATATAGAAGTTGATGCCGAGGCGCTTGCATCGGTACAGGCAAGTCTTGCTCGTTACATTGCGCGGGATACTCTCGAAGATGGCACCGGTTGCATGAAACCGTGTGTTTTATTATCAGGTGGTGAAACTGGCGTTACCGTTCGTGGATCGGGGCGAGGGGGGCGAAACTCGCAGTATCTTCTTGCACTGGCATTGGCCCTCAATGGCCTGGACAAGTGCTGGGCGCTTGCCTGCGACAGCGATGGTATCGATGGTACGGGCGATAACGCCGGTGGCATAATCACACCGGATTCCCTGCAACGCGCACAAGGTTTGGGCTTGGTGCCATCAACATTATTAAGTGAAAACGACGGCTATCATTTCCTGGAAGCTCTCGATAACCTGGTCATGACGGGCCCGACATTGACCAACGTCAATGATCTGCGAGCAATATTAATTGAACGATAACGGCGACGCGCGAGCAATGTATGGATCGACTCTGCTGAGGGGAATGACGCTATGGTTGAAATTCCAAGAACCGGATTTTAAACTTTACTATCTGGATTGAGTTCCTCCTTCACTACCCGATATGTGAGTTTGAACCGTGATGACTAATATTGTTGAGTTCACAATTGGGGGCAGGGCAAAAACTCAAAGTCAACAAGACGGAAGTTTGATTTACGTGTGGTTCGTATTTGGTTCAACTGTAGCAGTCGCATTAGTGAACAAGGACATGGCTTGGTTGGTAATATTGCTTTTCTATTTCTCGTTCTTTATTTACGACCACCGGATATCCCGTTGACGATGAAATCGAGGGCGCGTTTCAGAACTTCCTGTGCTCTATCGCGATCTTCTGCTGTCATTTTATCAAGGTCAATATTGACTTTAATATGATTGTGAATCTCCTGCATTTGGCGTCTTTCGTGCAGATTTGTGTATGCGTCGATCACGCGGTATGTCGCCACGGGGTAGGCGATGCCTTTGATGTCGACTTCTCCGAACTCTTCACAGTGAATCTTGTCCCGGACCAACGCGAAGGTTTCATAGGAAATCAGGATCTCGCCTGGTTCCACTAATGATTCTAAGCGGGAAGCCATATTGACGGTGCCACCAACGATTGTGTAGTCCATTCGATCCTCACTGCCAAAATTACCTACAGTGCAGTATCCAGTGTTAATTCCCATGCGAATCCGAAGTGGTTTCGCGATGCCTTTGGCATGCCAGATATCCGATAATTCCAGCATTCTTGCTCTCATCTCTATCGCCATATCGACGCATGCGATTGCATCGTTCTTGACCCCTCGTGTCTCAGGGTCGCCAAAGAATAAGAGTATGGCATCGCCGATGTACTTATCGATGGTCGCCCCATACTCCAGGGCGATATTCGACATCTCCGTGAGATAATGATTAAGTAGAAAACTTAGTTCCTCCGACTCCAGCCGATCGGCTGTTTCTGTAAAACCGGCGATATCAGAGAAGAAGACGGTGAGCTTCTTTCGTGTGCTGGCAACTCGAACCTGTTGTTTGCCGGAGAAAATCGAGTCGTAAACCTGGGGAGCAAGATATTTCGCAAGCTGACTGGAGAGTTGTTCCAGCGTCACCGTCTTATCTGCTAACTGGTTTTCACGCTCATTAATGACGTCCATGTAATGGATCAGTGAGGCGAAGATGGACCCAATCTCATCATTGTATTTATCCGGCTCGGGATGCTCTCGGTGGTCCGCGAACGATCTAAGTGCGTCACGAATTCGGTCGAGCCGAGTAAACACACGACGTCCTAAGACTAGCCAGGTTACCAGTATTCCGATGGCGAACGCTGCCACTATCCCGAGGATCAGGAGAAGTGTGATTCGAGTGGTTTCTTCGACCAGTTGAACCTGATTCTGAAGATCCGAGCTGGCACGCCAGAACTCGTTGCCAGCACTGGTGAGAAGGCGATTAGCGATGCGTGAGTTCTCTTCGACGAGTGCCCTTATCTTGAACTCATTGGAAAGTGTTTGTTGCTTGTTCTCGAAGATACTGACGTGAGTATCGATCCAGAAAATAGCTAACAACTGCAAATCAGTTACCGGTGGGCGCGGTGGCTGATTTTCCGAATCGTATCCCGTCACCTGCAGAAAATTTATCAACTCTCGTTCTGCATCGTTGCGGTTTCTTGGGAACCTGGCACTGTTCGGATCGAGAATCATTGTCAGTAATCTCTGGATGGCTCGGGTCGCGAGTACTGCCAGAGATCTCGTTGTGGCGGTGTTTCCCGATTCGCCATCTAATTTCATCGATGTCTCCAACCTTCTCTCAACGCGGAGGAGCAGCTCGACATGACTCTCGATTACCTTACGCAAGGCGATCTGCTGACTCACGACATCGGTCAGCGAACGCAGATTATCTGTAAGAAGTTTCCCGCTGAGTCTGAGTGTTTGCGCGACTTCATCGTCTCGCACCAAGTCGGTTAACTCATCAATGATGGTTGCCTGAGAAGTGTCCTTGTCCTTAATCCTTGACAGCAATGTCTCAAACTCAAAGCGAGTTGGATTCGCACTTAAGGCAGGGGCAATAGAAATCGAGGCTGAGGCTTCCTGTGAAAGCTGAGATACTTTAACCAGCCGCGGCAATCCTGAATCCCGAAGCGTGTGTAGCTCGCGTTGTATGTCAGCAAGATCAGTCGATAATGTCACCAAGCCCACTATGACGACTAGACCTGTACACGCCAACAATGCAAGTAAAATTGACGATATTCGCTTATGGAATGGGATCCTGCGTCTCGAATTCATTGACGTGATCCGCGTTTTATTTACCGTAATGGTGGACTAAACAGTAATCCTCCGCCTTTCCAGGAACGGTTAGCTCCGCGGCTGATATTCATCTCGCTGTGCCGTCCTAGATAACGATCGAAGATCTCGCCGTAGTTGCCGGAGCCTGCGATGATGTTACGTGCCCATTGTGGATCCAATCCAACGTTGGCGCTTCCGGTCATAGGATCAACACCCAAAAGACGTCGTATAGAGGGGTCTGGGCTGTCGAGGAACTCCGTATAGTTTTCACGACTAATCCCTTTTTCCTCCGCGAAGATAGTGGCAAAGATAGTCCAGCGCACAACGTTTCCCCAAACCATGTCGTCAACATTAACGTATGCGACTAGTGGTTCGCTGGAAATGACCTCATCGTGAAGTACGTAATTATCGGGGTTCTCAACAGCGGTTGAGCGTGTGGTGGCCAGCACCAACCGGTCGCTAGTGAGTAAATCACATCGCCGGGAAAAGAAGGCATCATTACGGCCTTCTGAAGACTCGAATTCCAGCACTTCCCATTCAAGGTTGTTGATTTTGATGTAATCTTTTAGGTTGACAATTGTAGTGGTTGCGCGGGAAACACACACGGTTGCAGTTTTCAAGTCCGTGATCGCACCGGGTACTGTTCCGAGGTGCGACAGAAAGCCCTGACCATCGTAATAAAGGACTGCCGCTGGCGTCAGACCTAATTCCATATCTCGTGAAAACGTCCATGTGACGTTTGAGACATAGACATCGACATCACGCTCCGAGATGCTTTGGAGCCCGTGCCGTATCAGCATGGGAGACATGAGTACAGCATTGCGATCATTAAATAAGGCAAGAGCAATGATGCGGCAGAACTCGGGAAAAAATCCTTCGTAACCACTCTCGCCAATGCGTGTGTCGCCGACTGGGCGGTTGCCTATGGCGCACTTGACGTAGCCGCGCTCTAATACTTCATCAAGCGTGCCTCCAAACACGCTTGATGAATTCATCATTATAGCTGGCATGAGACAGGCTACAACAATAAGTGGAGTACGCGAGGTTAGTGATTGAAGTGAAGCGCCTAGTATCGATTGTGCAGAGAAAGGAAGTTCATAAAAAGTGCAACGATGACACAGTTTTTGTACCTTACGAACAAATTTATTAATGACCATCTTGTTTACCTATGGCTTCTGTTGCATCACCAACCCTCTAACAAGCAGATATGAAATTCAGACATGATCTGATAAGGAAAATTCTTGCAGCGCATCTGCCAAGAGTAGTCTAAACCAATGAATTTATTTCTTCGAGTTCTGTCCGCTATCGATCAACAACTCTATCATTGTGTTTTAGCAACAAATTCTCCGTTCGTGCACATGCTTCGCTATTGTATCGAGAAGTTGCTCGACAAGAACGTACTGCGATGATTGATGGGCAAAACCAGTGGGTTCTGTAAACTTGTTTAAGGGTGGGGTTGAATGCGTCTACGCACTGTAACGGTAGGACTATTTGCTGGTTCAGGGCAAATTTATCGTAGGAATTTATAAAAAAAAAGCCCCGCTTCATGCGGGGCTTTGCAATGTTCCGTCTGTTAGTCGGAGGTGACGGGATGGGGGTACAGACGGAACACATTTAATTTAACTGAAGAACTTTCCTCTAGCAATAGATCGCGCGTTGAATGCGTGGTTACTAGTTACACTCAAAAAGCTAACGATCACTTGAAAAATCAAGCCGGATGATGAAGAACAACCGAGCATTGAGTCATCAATCTCAGGTGTGTTTTGAAATTAATCAGATGCTTCAGAGCGTTGTGCATATCATCTTCACAATAAGCGTACTATGGTTGTGCCGATAGATTAATAAGATGTTCTATGACCTTGAAAAATGTATCGTAGTTTCCAGCCATACTGACGGTTGTGACATATTTTCCACCGACGACCATTGACGGAACGCCGGAGATTTCGTACTTGCGTGTCATGACCGCCGCACTACGGGCTTGGGTATCCACCGCGAATGAATTAAAAGCGCTAATGAAGTCTGAGGCCGATGGACCGCCATTTTCTTCCACCCACTTGGCCACTGGTTCGACTTCGAACACTCGATTTAACGGACGTGGTTTTTTATGGATGGCATCAAATAATTTTCCATGGAATTCATCGGTGATGCCTAGTGCTTCAAAGGTGTAAAACACTCTTGCATGAAATTCCCACGAATCGCCCAAGACGGCTGGCATGGCTACAAATTCAGCATTTTCCGGCATGGTTTTCTGCCATTCAATGAGCGGCTTCTCAAGGTTGTAGCAGTGTGGGCAGTGGTACCAGAAGAGTTCGCGAACTTCGATCTTATCGCCAGTCTGTGTTGGTTGCTGTTCGGAGAGCACACGGTAATGAACACCTTCTTCAAACTCTGCGGCGAATGTCAGGTGTATAAACGCCAACGGTGATAATACGAGTAACGCGGTGAGGATCAGCTTTCGCATCATGAACTCCTTATTGGATTGAGCGTATTGCGGGAAATAACATGCTAGTGGACAGCGTTGCCGGTACCAGGTTCCGTCTCGGTTGCTTGTTCAAGTGCAGCAATGAGCAATTGCTGCAGACCATTGAATCCGCCGTTGCTCATTAATACCACAACGTCATCCGGACGAAGAAACTGTTGAAGATACCTGAGTAGCGGGTCGACATGATCAAACGATTTTATGAATGTTTTTCCATCATTATCAACAATATCTTCCGAACGCCATTGCATTGATTCGGTTTCAAGCATTAGGGTGAGGTTAGCATTTGCCAGTGCCTTTGCGAGTTTTCGGTTATGCACACCGATCTTCATCGTGTTGGAACGTGGTTCGACTACTGCGATCAGCCGCGAGGCAGGGTAGCGCGCAGCAAGCGCCTCAAGCGTTGAGGCAATGGCTGTTGGATGATGTGCGAAGTCCTCGAAAACACGCACATCGTTAAAATCATGAATTAACTGTAATCGTCGTTTGGGTAGTTCGAATATATGCAAGGCCGAGGCGATATCATCCATCCCAACCCCTGCTGCTGCACAAACCGTACTCGCCGCTAAAGCATTGTGGGCGTTATGTGATCCAAAAATTGACCAGTTAATGATTGTACTCAAACCGTCGGAATCAACGACTTCAAATGTGCTGAAGTCATGATTATGTTGACCGATGTGCCACGCATTTGAATTGGAACTCTGATTTGTTGTATCGCATGTAAAGGCGTCAACAGGCGTCCATACACCACGCGATAATGTATCCATGATATTCACATCAGAGCAGTTAGCGACCACAACGCCACGGCCCGGTACGGTTCTTACCAAGTGATGAAACTGGGTTTTTATTGCATTGAGATCGGCAAAGATGTCTGCGTGATCGAATTCAAGATTGTTTAACAGCGTAATCAAAGGGTGGTAATGAACAAACTTGGAGCGCTTATCGAAAAAGGCCGTATCGTATTCATCGGCCTCGATCACGAATAACTTCCCCACACCAAGTCGCGCGGAAGTGGAAAAGTTACCGGGAACGCCACCCACAAGGAATCCTGGACTTAATCCAGATTCTTCAAGAATATGACAAACCATTGAAGTTATGGTTGTTTTTCCGTGAGTTCCGGCAATTGCTATGACTTCCCGTTCTCTAAGCACGTTTCGATACAGCCATTCGGGGCCTGAGGTGAAATCGATTTGGTTATCGAGAATATGTTCAACCGCTGGATTACCACGTGACAGGGCGTTGCCAATAACACAGATATCGGCAGATTCCGGGATGCTGCTGGCAGCATATCCAGTAACCACGGGTATGCCGAGTGAATCGAGCAGGATACTCATTGGTGGGTAGACGTTTTCGTCGGAGCCTGTTACCTGATGTCCCAGTTCGCTGGCAATCTGGGCAATGCCCGCCATGAAGGTACCGCATATACCTAAAATGTGCAGGTGCATGGTTGTTATCCGGATTCGCTGCCGACACCGGCCAGAGACAACACCAGGATAAGTCCGAAAACGGTGGTCAGTTGACAGAACATCGCTGCGGCCACACCACGGCCGAGGCTGGTATCGAGGGCCTGGCGTAGCACATTGGACATTACAGCAAGATACCAGACACCGATAAATACATGTAGCCACAGGGGTTGTGGCAGACCCGTTGCATCAACCATCCCGTCGGCACTTGTATCGAACATGGCAACAAGCGGCCAACTCACAAACTGGAATACGGCTGCGGCGCCAAATAAGGCGATCAGGGTTTGAATCCAGCGGTTTTCCAGATGTTTGATTTTCAGAACGAGCCATACTACGACCCCGAATACCAACACTTGGGACACGGAAACCAGGACGCGCGTGGATAAACCCTCGTACATGCCCGTACTTGTCAAGGCGTAGCTAACTGCCACCAGAACGGCGGTGATAATCACCAGTTTCTCTGAGGCCGGAGCATCCTGGGGACCCGCTTTAAACAGACACAAGCGGAATAAGTACGACAGTAATTGATTCATCGAATTAAGAAAATCGAGTAGTGGACACCGGGGAATACAGACCTTTGAAAAGCTGGATGCAGCGGCAGAAAAATGCAGTTGTTACACCGGTCAAACCCGGTGACGATTTATCGCGGTGCGAATGATAACATCCGCACCATGCAGATAAACAATATCAGCGATCGAATTATGATCGACAATGACGATGGTATGGCCACTTTCTTAAGTCGGATCGGAGCCGGTACAAGGATCGGGCTTGATACTGAATTTATGCGTGAACGCACGTATTTTGCCCGACTCTGTTTGCTTCAAGTAGCCCTTGATGGTCAACAGATGGCCTGTATCGATCCACTGACAGTCGATTCCATCGGGCTCGGACGAATGCTTGGCAATCTTGATGCCGAATTTATCGCTCACTCGGCCGGTCAGGATATTGACGTGTTGTCGGGAGCCACCGGATTTATTCCCGACACCCTGTTCGATACCCAGATAGCGGCTGCTTTTGCTGGAATAGGTGATCAAATCAGCTATGCGGCACTGGTCAACGAATTGCTTGGGGTGCAACTTGAAAAGGGAGAAACCCGAACGGATTGGGCGCGCCGGCCATTAACCACGGCACAGCTTGACTATGCATTTGATGACGTTGCCCATCTGCATGCGGTAGCTGAAATTCTGACGGAACGACTGCATCGTACTGACAAGCTCAAATGGTGTCTGCGTGCCTGTCAGGAACAGGTTTCCAACTACCGGCACGCAGCAGTTGATCAATGGATCAACCGTTTCAAGCAAGGTCCCTCGGTTCCAATTGAAGATCAATCTCTGCTACGTGAACTCTTGTTGTGGCGAGAGTCCGAGGCGCGCTCATCCGATCGGCCACGTGAATGGATTATCGCCAGCAATAACCTGATCGCAATAGCCCATATGCGACCCGAGTCAATGGCACACCTGCGCGAGGTTGGCCATCTAAATGATGCACAGATGCGCAAGTATGCTCATAATTTGCTGAAACTGGTACAAAATGCTGATAAAACACTTGAGGACAAGGTAATCTGGCCGCCGCGTACTGAGCTTGATGCGAATCAAAAAGGTGCGCTCAAGGAACTGCAGAAGCGACTACGGCAGTATTGTGAGGATCTTGAGATATTTCCGACAGTCATTGCATCACGGGCCGATCTCGAAGCACGCTTACTGGGTCGTCCTAATCGATTGGATAGCGGCTGGCGGCAGGAATTTGTAGATAACGCTCTCGGTTGAGCGGTAAACGCATTTGCGAAATGGACACCTTGATCGAAGCCGAAAATGCTATGGTAATGCTTTAGGCGATATAAAATCGCGACTGTAATTTGAACTGGAGGTTGTTGCATGAAAACCATACTCATTCCAATGAACGGTACATCACCAAGCGATTCATTAATTGACGCAGCGGTATTATTAGCCCGGCAAATAAACGGCTTTATCCAGGCTGTATGGAGTCAACAAACGTTACCGATAATTGCCGGGGAGGGGATTACCCTACCGGCAGAATATCTATCGCAATTCGAGCAGGAAGAACGTGAATTATCGGAATATGCCAAGAGCGCCTTTTTAAAACGCATTGAAACACTAGGAATTCCACTTGGCGAGATGGAGACGTGGGACCGTGTCGCACCGGCCGCCGCCTGGATGGAGTTGAAAGGCTCCGGAGCTGTAGCGCTGGCGGAGCTGGCGAGAATATTCGATGTATCGGTGATGCATCGACCGGTCCCGGAAACGACCACCGATTGGCGGACGACGTGTGAAACGGTTCTGTTCGAGGGTGGGCGACCGCTGTTGCTGGTCAGTGATGACCTGCCACGTCACTTCGGACAGAAAATTGTCCTCTCATGGAATGGCAGTAGCGAAACCGCACGTACCATTGCAATGACAGGCGATCTTCTAACCTCGGCCGATGAAGTACACGTAATAGAAGTAGAAGATGGCAAGGTTGCTGGCCCAACAGCCGCGCAAGTAGCCTGTGCCCTCAAGGCAAGCGGCGCTAATGCCACCTCGCAATCCATGACTCGATCCGAAGGCTCGGTAGCCGATCGGATCATGGCCTATGCCAGGGAGGTCGACGCAGATCTCATCATCAAGGGTGCCTATACCCATAGTCGACTTCGCGCCCTGATATTCGGCGGGGTGACAAGCGATATCTTTTCCAAGTCCACCTTGCCGGTTATGTTTTGTCATTGAGGCAATTCATCTGAAATATTTTCGAACGTGTCACATGACACGGCTGGTGGCTTACTCGGCTGCATTTCTTATCTGTCTGTTTGTTGTTCTGACAACTGACATCATCCCTCTTGCGCACGCTCAGCAAGCGGCCGTTTTGAGTGAGAGCAATTCTTCGAATTTTGAAAACCTGTCGATACCAAAACGGATGTCTGCTAATGAAGTAGATGGCTATCTGGCGCCGATGACAGATAGCGAAGTTCGGCAGATGCTACGTTCAGAACTTGTCAGTGAGACAGAGAATACAGATCCAGTAGCAGATAATTCTTCATCTCTACTGGTACTGATTCTCGGTGGCTTGCAGGACATCTCGATACGCTTTCAAAACGAGCTGGATCGGGTCATTGAAGCGGCCAATGACGCAGCGGATGCTTATCACATCATGTTGCGTAATTTGACTGACGATACAGGTTGGTCGACAGTCATCAAAACCTTCGGTCTTTTCCTCATCATGATCGCTATCGCTGCGGTCCTTGAACGTGCCTACCTGCGATTGCTGTCACGATCGAAATCGACTCGTCTTAAAATCAACGAATCAGATTACAAGTCCGCTGTCGATGTGGGCGATGATCCAGGCGCGGATTCATCTAACGATAAAAGCCGCGTCGAAAAACCAGGCCTGCTCTCTACACTATCGCGGTCCGGGCTTGCAATTACGGCACTGGCACTGTTCACAGTGGCCGCTTACGTGCTGTCTCTAGTCTTCTTCGAGCGATTCGACCCACTAAGAGTACTCACTACAACCTGGTTGTTTATAGTCGTTGTAATTCGTTTTGCACGAATTGTACTGGATACCATACTGCCCGGTGCCCACGGGAGTGCGTTTTTACATCTTCCCGAAACAACCGGTAAAACTCTTTGCCTATCCGTTCTCGTTTATGTCGGACTTGCCGCCATATTGTTCTTTCATGGGTCTTTGTTCGTGATCCTCGGTATGGACGAATATCTGCATCGTACCTACATATTGGCTTCAGGGTGGTTGTTATATGTACTGGCAATATATATAACCTGGCGATCCCGGTACGATGTTGCATTACTGTGGCGGATGAACGGACAGGGTAATGATGTGAATGATGCATCATCATCGGGTACGGGTTGGCACACACGGGCAATGCTGTTGTTGACCATGGCTACTGTGCTGTGGTCAATGAACATAGTGTTAGGTAGAGGAGATAGCGCCAGTGCAGCGATATGGTTTGTTGTTTCTATTGCCTTGATTTATGTCGGTCGCCTGGTAGTTGGTGCAATGAGCGTGTATACGCGTAATCACCCTAGAGACACTTCAGCACTTTCACACGCAAGAGGTCATCTCAAGGTTCCCCGCATCGCGCTGACGACGGCATTGTCAATTTTGGCTGGCGTATTTTTACTTGAGTCATTGAGTGGCCGAATTTATGCCTTGCTTGATACAGAAGGCGGCAGTCTTTTACTTATGTCGACCTTTAATATTTCGGTGACCATAGTTATTGCCTGGGTTCTGTGGGAATTGATTCGGGCATCTATCGATCGCTATCTTCCAGACGATGTGGAAGGTGCTTCCATTGATGCATTTGATGGTGAAGGTGGTGAGAGCGCACCGGCTTCTCGAGCGGAAACGCTACTGCCGTTGCTGAGAAGGTTCTTGCAGATCGTGCTTGTGATGCTGGTAAGTCTCACGGTTTTGTCATCATTGGGTGTCGACATTGGCCCGTTGCTGGCGGGCGCCGGCGTAGTCGGTCTGGCTGTTGGTTTTGGTGCGCAGAAACTGGTTCAGGATGTTATTTCGGGAATATTCTTTTTGGTGGACGACGCCTTTCGAACGGGTGAATACATTGAAACTGCGGATATGCGCGGAACAGTTGAACGGATATCGGTCCGCTCATTACGCCTTCGTCATCATCTTGGGCCTGTGCAGACTATTCCCTATAGCGAGATGGCGACAGTAAAAAATCACAGTCGTGATTACATCATCATGAAATTGCCGTTCAGGTTGCCATACGATACCGATATTGAAAATGTTCGCAAAATTATCAAAAAAATTGGTCAGGATATGATGGCAGATCCGGAACTTGGGCCGGGCTTTTTATCGCCGCTAAAATCCCAGGGTGTATTGCAGATGGAAGACTCGGCAATGGTGTTGCGTATGAAGTTTACTGCCAAACCGGGAGAACAGTGGGTCATTCGCCGTGAAGCCTACCGTCGAGTTCGCGACGCGCTTCGGGAAGAAGGAATTGAATTCGCACATCGTCAGATCACAGTCCATATACCCAAGGAAGATCAGGCTAATGATCAGGCTTTGATAAACAAACACGCCATAGGGGCTGCAGCAATCGATGCTGAAGAACCATCCAGCGAAGCAAGTGATACAGATAGTCGCTAAGGTTTGATTTCATCGTGATTGCAAATAAAGTACGAAACATTGGGTTCGCCAGGGTACCGCATAGCTTGCGGTGGGTGCTGCTGGTCTTGTTCTCCATTGAGCTTGTCTATCTGGTTATTGCCAATATCGTGATCAACGCCGACTGGTTGCAGGCACGGATAAATCAAAACCCTGAACACTTTGAAATGACCTGGGGGTCTGCTGTAACCTGGATGCCCGGTCACGTTAAAGCCACTAACGTATCGTTTCGATCGAACACGTTGCGACAGCAAAGCAAGACGGATATTGGACGGATAAATGTCTGGTTTTCACCGCTTGCGTTGCTTGGCAAACGCTTTAAATCCTACCGCGGATCTATCGATAACATCACGACTAAAGTCAGAACGGCACGTATGGTTCGCGAAGCACGTGAGGAAGAATTGAACCATTTCCCGGTGATATCCGGTCTCGATCCTGTATCCAGGTCTTCGCCGGAGGCCTATGGTCCATTTCTACCCGGCTGGCGTTTTGAATTAAATCAGGTACGGTTTAATGGAGACATTGACGTTGCAGTAGGCCAGTTCAAGATCAAGGCCAATGGTTATGCGCTCGGCGATGTCCAATATCGGATTCGAGACCAGTTAAGCGCACAGATTGGCGTTACGAATCTTCAAAATATTCTGGTTTATGTTAATGACGAAAGTGTACTGGTAGACGGTACGCTGTCAGGAACAGCAAGAATCGGTGCTCATATTCCTTATTTGTATCCAGGTCGAAGCAGAGCACCATTTATCAGTGTAGATGTGAACCTTGCCGGTGTACTCGATCGGCTGGATATTCTTAACTACTATCTTCGCATTGATAAGCTGGATGATTGGCCAGGTTTTACTGTTAAAGGTGATTTTCAAGGACGCATGGTGATTGAGGATGGTTCGGTCCAGACAGCTACGGACGTGCTATTGGATGCTACGACTTTTTTATTTGAATCCAATCAGTTCAAAGCAGTTGGCAAAGGTAAAATTCAACTTCATCCAGTACACTCAAAACGCGACACGATTAGATTTATGACGTTCGAGTTGAATGGACTGAAAATATTTGAAAATCGAAGCCAAGAATTATTTGTCGATACCAGGCATATTGAAGTGGGTTTTGAGAGTCCCGCAACTCACCTCGACGGACCCCTTCAAAACATTCGTACGGACGTCACGATTACTGGCAGCAAAGTCCCGAGTCTGAGTGTATTCAATCGTTATATTCCGGAGTCCACTCGTAGCTCAGTAGTCGCTGGTGCTGGTGAAATGTCCCTATCACTGGTTTTTGAACATGGCGTCATTACTGGCAAGGTCGATATCAATTCTGACAACCTGAGACTCAAAGTCCGCAACCGAGAGACAAGTGCATCTTTGGCCCTTGGTTTATCGTTAAGTGCAGATAGTGAGAAACACACTTTTGCCATTGATGGGACCACATTGCGGATCGATAATTTCATCGGTCACGATGTGACAGATGGTTCGACGCCAGTATCAGCCAACGCTCAACTGAATATCACCAAGGGCAGTATCAAGTTCAAAGACCCGGTTACTTCCAGGTCAGTATCGAAGGAGCGGCTTGCGCATCTGGTTGATTTTGCCGACGGATATCTAAAACTGGGTGGATCAATAAGCGATATCTCCCTCATCGACTATCTGATGAATGATGAGGCGCATATTCGTTTTTCGGGTCCTGGTGATTTCGACGCAGACCTTGTCATGAAGCAGGGTTTTATTGTTCATGGCAGTAATGCTCAATTCGCATCCGGATTACTCGGTGTGCACTTTCTTGATGTTATTGCACGCGGTCAGGGTAAACTGTCGGCCAGTTTTTTCGAACAGGATTCAAGTCGTTTTCTCAAAATAGATACAGCCATACAATCCGTATCTGTTATTCACGATGATAAGCAAACGGCGTTTATTCAAGCACCCGCCATACATTCTCAAATAACAGGTAGGGCGCCCGATGTGACGGAGCCTCTTACGGATATTTCTTTCACGTTGGATATCCCCGAAGCACAGGTCCCCGACATTACGGCTTATAACGTTTACCTGCCCAGCGAAAAAACCATGCGACTTACTAGCGGCGTGGGCCAGTTGTCGTCACATTTTGATTTGTCCAGTAATGACTCTACAGGTAGGATTGTACTGTCGGCAACTGACATAGGAGCTGTTTTTAACGGACAGCCTTTATCGCTTGATATGTCTATGAATATCGATCTGGTTGGTGAGGATGTCAAGCAGCGTACATTCTCCATCGATGGCAGTTTAGTCAAGTTCGAGAATATCAAGTACCCAAACACGAACATTCAATTGCAAGATTGGACGACTCAGTTCACGTTTGTTGATAGCATCCTTAAGTGGATTCAACCAATACAACTTGAGTCAAAGGTTAATCTTGCAATGACGTCAACCGGTCCTTTGGTTGAGTTATTTTCTGGTCGCTACGATACGTATCGCTGGATCAAGGATATGCTGTCAGTCAAGAACGTAACTGGATCAACGCATATGCGAATGAGGCCCGGTGAACTGGTACTCAACAAGGTAGATATTCGTGGTGAAAATCTCGAAGTGCAGGCTAATCTCAAAGTAACAGATGACGGAGCACAGGGCATTGTCTTTAACCGACTGGGTGTGCTCGGCGCGACCGTTGAATTTAACGGTGCGAAGCGTGAATGGTCATTGATATCGGCCAAAAAGACCTTCGAGCGACATCCAGGATTTTAACCAGAACCCATCTCGAACTGGTCGAAGGCTGCCAAGAATAAGACAAATGAGAGAGAAAATGCTCAGTTTACATATGTAAATGAGCATTTGAGCGAGCATTTAGGGGTCGATACAGGATTCGGGAAATATCGTACGAAATGGCTCCCGCAACGATATGGGCGTGACTCCGTGACGATTTTCAACTCATCGGACCGTCGATGTCGTTAGTGCGTCGATACGCGTCGCGGTCTATGACGCGTCGCGCGTACATCTCGAAAGAGTCACGTGTCTTGATCGTGCCAAATTGCAGGCCCCAGCTAATCTGGGAGCCGACATAAACATCTGCTGCACTGAAGGTCTCTCCCGCGATGTAGGGGTTGCCGGAAACTGCCGATTCCAGCGCGTCGAGGGTATTAGCCAAGGTGCCATAACCCGCTGTCACTTCACGCTCCCCGGGAACGACGAAGCCCAGGGACGCGTTGATGACCGCTGCTTCCAGTGGCCCCGCCGCGAAGAAGAGCCAGCGGTAATATTTGGCTCGATCCCCCACCGGCGGTGCGAGCTTTGCCTCTGGATAGGTATCCGCCAAATAGGCGCAAATGGCCGCACATTCGGTCACTACTTCGGCACCATGACGAATCGTAGGTACCTTCCCCATGGGGTTAATAG
Source organism: marine bacterium B5-7 (assembly GCA_021604525.1). GTDB lineage: Bacteria > Pseudomonadota > Gammaproteobacteria > Arenicellales > CAJQKF01 > BQJD01. Next base: position 179,861 of record BQJD01000001.1, read on the forward strand.
CAAGGTACCCGGGCGCCTTCATGGTGGTACCGTACTCAAGGATCTCCGTCTGGTATGGTACGCTGACTTCTTCAAGCATCCAGCGCACAATACGTCCGCGGGATCGTGGATTTGTGTAAAACACGAGTTCATCTCTCATAGCGCTACCTCTTTAAGACGTACATTAAGTTGACGAGCAGATACTTAGTGACCGATGTTTTGAATTATGCGCAGTATTGTAAATAATTGCATCGGGTCGCTTGTAGACCAGAGGAGCCTGGCAAGTCGGGATACGCCTAGTGGCGGACGGCAGGATACCGGTTCTCCTCGATCCCGACGGGCTCGGCGGCGCGCCTGTTCTGCTCGCGGAATCGAATGCGATCCTGCTGTACTTGGCTCAGAAAACCAGGCGATTCCTGTTGGATGACGTGGCACTTCGACTCGAAACGTTGCAATGGCTTTTCTGGCAGGCGAGTTCGCTCGGCGCAACGTTCGGTCAGATCGGGTATTACCATCGCTTCGAAGGAAGTGAAATCGAAGACCCGAGCCCCCTCGCCAAGCACGTTGACGAAGCGAAACGCCTGCTCGGCCAGCTCGAGACGCGGATGGTAGGCCACAAGTGGCTGGTCGGTAACGACTATTCGATCGCTGACATGGCCGTCCCACCTTGGATCCGCAACCTCATTGGCTATTAAGATGCGGGCGAACTTATCGGCTTCTACGATTTCGCCAATGTATCACACTGGCTTGAACGCTGGCTTGCGAGAGCGGAGATTGATGACCTGTTCTACTGAAGTATCGTTCAATAGATGAATCAGTCGATAGAATCAGGTTCTTTGGCAGGTTGCGATATGTCTGTTGTATCGATGCTCTCAACATTCGTACCGGAAGTAATGTCACTTACGTTTATATCAGCGGACTTTGTATCGTCCGCCAAGGTTCTGTTCTCTCCAGGTTTAAAACCGCCTCCACGACGCTCTTCGCGCGGTGAAATCTTGAAAAAGTCTCGATAGCACTTACTGAAGTGCGGGGCCGATACGAAACCACATGAAAATGCGATATCGACAATAGATTTGGATGATCGTAACAGTAATTCCCGTGCGCGACGCAGTCGCAGTTCGAGATAGTATCGCGTTGGAACGCAGTGTAAATGTTTCTGAAACAGTCTCTCAAGTTGTCGCCGGGAAATGCCGACGTGACTCGATAGCTCGTCGAGGCTCATGGGCTCTTCGATATTAGCTTCCATCAACTCGACTGCCTCGATCAATTTCGGTTGGCTTGACCCGAAACGCTGCTTCAGGGGAATACGTTGGCGATCATGAACACCACGAATACGTTCACAGACAAACATCTCGGCAATACTGGTGGCGAGTTCACCGCCATGTGCACGACCGATCAGCGTAAGCATCATATCGAGCGGCGCCGAACCGCCCGAACAGGTAAACCGGTCGCGATCGAGTTCGAACAAATCCGACGACACGATGAGCTGGGGAAACTCATCGTACATGGAATTGATATTTTCCCAATGAATTGTGCACCGATAGCCGTCAAGAAACCCACCCTTGGCCAGCAGATAGCTACCCGTGCAGATGCCGCCGAGAGCCGCCTTCTTTCGAGTCAGCTCTTTGAGTTCAGGCTTTATCAATGGTACCAGCGATAAATCCGGATCGATTCCACCGCAAAGAAATACGGCATCCGCCTGACGAATCTCCCGAAGACTCACACATGGCCCGACCTCAAGCCCATTACTGGCCTTGACCGGACACCCGTCAATCGTCGCCAACGTCATTTCATACAGTGTCTGATCACTCATGCGATTAGCCATCCGCAATGGTTCGATAGCGCAGGAGAACGCAATCATCGAGTAATTGGGAATCAGAAGGAATACGATACGTTTTTCAGGCATGGACATTCAGGCGTCATCGGTGATCAGCTAACTTTCTCGCAGTCGGCGAAATTCGAGGTGTAAACGCATCATCCGCAAAGCGGATGGGTGGCATGGTATTCGGTGCATAGTCTTTTTCGCAACTAGTATGTCACATACGGAAATGACATCGGTTCCAAATTAGTCAATAGCCTCACTCAAGTCTCGCTTCAGATCACCAACATCCTCGAGCCCACAGGAAAAACGAAACACGCCATTCCCCGCAATGCTTCGGTAACGTTCAAGCGCATCACCTGTCAGTCCGTAGGAACTAACGGTTAGCTCATCGGTATCTAGCCAATAGATAAGACTGCGATGATGGCCCAATGATACAGCGTAGTGAATGGTTGTAAGGTGTTTCATCATGCGTGTGCGGATACGTCCCTCCTGGTTTACTGTAAAACTGATCATCCCGGAGAAGTTATCCATCTGGCGGCTGGCGAGATCAAACTGCGGATGACTTTTGAGTCCCGGATATAAAACCCGCCTCACAGCCGGATGCGATTCCAGCCATGTCGCCATTTCAAGCGCGCCTTCCTCATGGCCACGCATCCGGAGGGGCAGGGTGGCGATACCGCGGAGTATCAGCCACGCATTAAATGGGCTCAAAACGCCACCATGATGAATTGCCGCTTCCTTGGTAAGACGATTGATGATCTCAGTGGGCCCCACAACAGCACCACCCATAGCGTCACCATGACCACCCAGATACTTGGTGAGCGAATGCATAACGAGATCCGCGCCTCGTTCAAGCGGCCTGGTTGCGACCGGTGTCGCAAATGTTGAATCGACAGCCACGATGGCATTGTGTTGATGGACAATGCCGGAGATCTCCTGGATGTCGGTCAGACGCAGTATCGGATTGGCCGGTGTCTCGATCCACACGAGTCGGGTTTCATCGCGCATTGCAGCAGCTACAGCCGCGCTATCTGAGGTATCTACCGATGTGACGTTTATACCGAATCGGGGCAGGGTATTACGTGCAAATTCGGCCACTCCTGGATAGCTGACCTCACTCACAACGAGATGATCTCCAGCATCAAGCAGACTCAAAAAAACAGCCGCTACAGCACCCATGCCACTGGCGAAACATTGACAGGCCTCGCCGCCTTCAAGCCTGCAAAGCTTGTCCTCGAGTTGGTGTACCGTTGGGTTGCCCCAACGACTGTAGATATACGGCGAATCAGAATCCATCCCGGTAGCAGAGAATGGCAATGGCTTGTCCACCGTAAACGTACTCGACATCACCAGATTAGGTGATGAAGCACCGGTGACTATATCAGGTGTCTCGCCGCCATGAATGCAATGAGTTGAAAAACCGCGTTGTCTACGCGGGTGTGGAGGTTGCTGTGACATTGGAACCTTGAAACGTATATATGGAATAGTCGATCAGATCGCAAAAGCGGTCGCTCCAATGGTACTCCACGATAACGGAATCCGTGAAGATCAAGGATATTCAAATACGTCAGCCCGTATCCTGCGAGGCTGACAGCCTCCGGAGAAAGATCGTGAGCCGTCCCCGTCGCCGTACATCTGCCAGACGACGTGAGACAGCGAACTCGTCGATACCCCAGCTTCCCTGGGGACAATTCAATTACGCCTTGGAGCCGGTTACTAATCTTGATCCCGAACAGGTGGAAATGATTCACCTGGCATCTCTCGATCTGCTTGAGCGAGTTGGCGTCGAATTTATGGGGCAACGTGCCCGGAATGCGTTCAGGGAGAAGGGTGCCATGGTCGATGATTCGACTGGCGTTGTTCGAATCGATCGTGACCTGTTGATGGAATGTATCGCCAGCGCACCATCGTCATTTACCCTGACACCCAGAAATCCCGAGCGTGTAATCAAGGTCGGTGGAAGATTCGGATTCGCCACCCTGGTCGCGGGTCCGCCCGCGGTACATGACTGCGAACGAGGGCGAAGGACAGGAAATTTCGATGATTACTGTACCCTGATTAAACTTGCTCAATCTTTCAACATCATCCACGCCATCGGGAATCAACCGACCGCGCCTATAGAATTATCAGCAGAAAGTCGACACCTCAACTGCTATCTTGCAAACATTCTTTACTCAGACAAGGTTTATCACTGTACTGCCATCGGCTCAGCGCGGGCCATGGATGGTATAGATATGGCGGCCATTTCCAGAGGTATTTCTCGCGAGGAAATCCGTGAGTCGCCATCTGTTTTGACAATTATTTCAGTCAACTCACCGAAGCGCTTCGATGAGGAGATGTCCAATGGCCTGATGACCATGGCCGAGTGGGGGCAACCTGTAGTCGTTACACCCTTTACGCTCATGGGCGCCATGGCGCCAGCCACCGTCGCCGCAGGCCTGGCACAACAGAATGCTGAAGCATTGGCAGGTATATGCCTGACACAAATCATTCGCCCGGGCGTCCCGGTTGTCTATGGCGGATTTACATCCAATGTCGATATGCGCACAGGTTCGCCAGCATTTGGCACACCGGAGAATGCACAGGCGACGATGGCCGGAGCGCAATTAGCCAGACGCTACAATCTGCCGTTTCGTGCCAGTAACTCATCGGCGAGCAACGTGGTAGATGCCCAGGCGTCTTATGAGTCAGCCAGCTCCGTATGGAGCGCAATGCTGTCTCATGTTAACGAAATCTATCATGGTGCTGGCTGGATGGAGGGCGGTTTAATGGCGAGCTTCGAAAAAATTATTCTCGATGTGGAATTACTACAATCGGTATCACTAGCGCTTTCCCGACCCGAGATTAACGCCGACACCATGGGAATCGATGCCATAAGCGAAACACCATCCGGGGGGCATTTCTTTGGTCACCCACACACCATGGCGCGATATGAACACGCTTTCTATCGACCACTGTTATCTGACTGGAAAAACTGGGAGGCCTGGGAAGAAGCCGGAAGCGTTGATGCCCGCGGTCGGGCGACTCAAATCTGGAAACAAGCCATTAATGAATATGAAGCGCCCGCAATTGATGAGGGACGTAGAGAAGCACTGGAATCATTCGTGGATCGTCGAAAGCAGGAAATTAAACGTTCCTTGGTGTCTTAAGTGGTACATGTGAATTATTCACTCAATTGAACCCTGGTGATTTAGTACTACTCGGTGCACGTCCAGGTCACGGCAAAACCCTGATGAGTCTGGAGCTTGTTGTCGAAGCCGTTAAGTCAGGTCGACGGGGCTGGTTCTTTTCCCTCGAATACAACGAAATTGACGTCCGGAATCGACTGAAAGCAATTGACGGAAACTCCACGATCTTCAGCGACCGATGCAAGTTTGATTGCTCTGATGCTATCAGCGCAGACTACATCATTGATCAGCTTGCGCTCTCGCCGCGAGGAACTGTTGTGGTTATAGACTACCTGCAGCTTCTGGATCAGAAACGTGAAAATCCTGAGCTCATGGTTCAGGTTCGAACGTTAAAAAGATTTGCGTGTGATAGGGGGTTGATTATCGTGTTTGTCTCCCAGATTGATCGGTCATACGATCCATCGGCAAGACTATGTCCTGATATTAGCGACGTTCGATTGCCCAACCCGCTGGACCTCATGCTTTTCAACAAAACATGTTTCTTGAATAACGGCGAGGTTCGGATCACGGCAGTGAGCTAAGACCGCGCGAATATTCGAGTTTAACCGTCTAATTCGGAAACATTCTCGAAAACATCAACATTCACATTAAATACAATAGGATATAAGAGATATTTAATATGGGATTAAATAACACATTAATTCGTATAATGTATATTATGTAAAGTTTATTGTGTTATAGGTAATCCATACCAGCATCCTGATGGCTTCGTTACACCCCTCCTGTCGACTTGCGCAAGGATTACTAGATAAATGAACCTGCAAGTGCCAAGGGAACAACATGAATAAATGACAAGACGACGAGTAAATTGGCGAGTCCGAATCTGTTAACCATGTACTCGCTCAGTGGTCCAACAATACTTAATGCGAGATTGGCCATCTGCTTCTCGACTTAAGCGCACACATTTAACGCTGTTTTTGCTCGACGGGCAGCTTATTACCCGATTGTGTGAGTTGCTCACTGCGGTTGAATACGGAGATATCGTGCCAGACATCGCTGCTTACAACGTATGGCGGTTGTCCATTGTCGCGAAACCAGGAATCGACGATGTATCTCTTCCCGGTAATTATATCTTCCACCTGCCCCGCCCAGTGCTGGTTCAAAAGGGCACGTCGATAGGCTCTTGGCAAGACACGATGATATTTCAGTAGATTTTGATTTTCGAACAACTTCAGGTATGTCGTGGTATTTATCGACTCATCGATACAATCCATTTGTCCAGGGAGCCCGAAGACAGGATTGTCCTTGCTATCGAAATTTCGCGCCATATCACGAAAAGTCGGGGTATGGAAACCACTCAATTGTTCCATTCTGGCAATGGCTCTTTGAATGGCCAGCCGTTCTTCTTCGGCATTGGTTGGTTGTCGACCGAAAGCAGCGACCAATGACTTCCAATGATTCTCATTAAGGGTGATCATCTCTTTGGTGCTACAGGTAAAGTCGTAACAGATCGGAATTGTTATGGCGAAGGGTTTGACTGTTTCAGTAATCGTTGCACTGGCTGTTTCAATACCACTGGCAGACGACTGCACTGGTAAGCCGATAATCGTGCACAGCAGGAACGATCTTATTATGTTTGGCGCCAGGAATCGGCTGTTGAAGAATGTTGTAGGCATGTTGATCGAAAGCTGTCTGAATTTTTTCCGGCAAGGGGATAATAACAATGAAACGCGTTATCCAGTACTCAAACATCGTGCAAATATCAACGGATCCACATTGCCACCAGAGCAGATCACTAGAGTAGTTTTCCCTGCAACAGGAATCTGTCCATCCAGCACGGCTGCCAATGCCACCGCCCCGCCCGGCTCGACCACGATTTTGAATCGATCAAATGCCATTCGCATGGCCCTTAAAACCGAATTATCATCAACAACAATTCCACCCGCCAGATGCTTACGATTGATCTCAAAGGTTAATTCGCCCGGTTCAGGAGTGACGATAGAATCGCAAAGCGAGCTATAACCCGGTGTATTGCGAAGTCGTTTGCCGGCACTTAGTGATCGTGTCGTATCCTCAAAATGTAGCGGTTCGACCGCGTAAACTTCACACCTCGGGAATCGATGGTGCATGGCAAGTGAAACGCCGGCAATAAGGCCACCACCACCGCACGGACTCAGTAGCTGATCGATCGACACATTCAGATTACCAGCCTGTATACAGGTTTCAAGGCCCACCGTCCCCTGCCCCGCGATGATATGGAAATCATCATAAGGTTTAACCAGGGTCGCACCTGTATTGTTTGCAATTTCTGCTCCAATCGCCTCACGGGATTCAATTTCGCGGTCATATTCAACGATGGTCGCACCCATAAGTCGGGTGTTTTCTTTTTTAATCTGTGGTGCATCAAACGGCATCACGATGGTTGCCGGGATGCCGAGTCGTTTGGCCGTCGCCGCAACACCCTGGGCATGGTTACCAGAAGAATAGGCAACTACCCCGCGATTGCGCATCTTTTCGGGGATTGCATTCACCTTGTTCCATGCTCCCCGTATCTTGAAAGATCCCGTGACCTGAAGGCATTCTGCCTTGACCAGAATACGTCCCCCGAGTTGTTTATTGACTATCTCGGATTCAAGCAGCGGCGTGATACGCGCTACAGTGTCGAGAAGCTGTGAGGCGCTTGTAATATCTTCGATAACCGGAAGTTCAGGCATGGTGTTCCTGGTCAGGAATTATTGTGTATTTATCAGGTTGTCGCATTATCCCCGATCAATTGAACTGGTGCATATAAAACGGCGAAAAAAACGGCCAGCGAATGCTGACCGTTTTTCAATCTCTTGTTTGAGCGAATCTAGTTTGCTAAAGCCGCCGTCGAATTCATGCTGTTATCGGCTACTGTATCGGGGTCGATGAGACCATTCAGGAAATTGGCAACCGAGCTGAAGTAGTTCACGCCTGCGCCACCCCCAACGACACCCTTGGGTGCGTCGAATACTTTATACGAGTTGGTATCAAACCAGGCAGCATAAGTTTCGCTATCAACATACGGCTTGTAGTTATCGAGATTAAAAGCCTGCAGGTAGTTGTCAGGATTCAGCGCATGCAGATAGGCGTGTGGTGTCATCCAGTACACATAGGTGTTGGGATCGAGATAAGTTGAGTAACTTGCCGGATTAAACCACGCTAGCCAGTTCGAGGGATTCATGAACTGCATATAAAATTCTGGCTTCACAAACTGGGCATATGTCGCTGGATTGGTAAATGCCATGTGCCAGGAAGTATGGGTTCTGGGGTTCAACATCACTGCCCACCCTGCCGGATGTGCGGGGTTGAATTCCATGGTGGTTCCAGGCATCGGTGCGTGTGCGAACCAGGTTGTCGGCTGAAGTAGTGACACTTCTGCATCAGATGCATTAGCCGCATAATCATCCTTGGTTAAATTCCGGGATTCGGAAGCTGATATTGCACTTGCGCTTAACAAGGTCACTGCCGTAAGGGCGCCTGCAATAAAGTGGGTAAATTGTTTCATTGGGTGTTAGACCTCTACATTGGATTAGTTAGTTAAATCGACTCGGATTGCTTCACTTTGACCGCTAGTATATTAGCATATTCGAATACTATAAATATGTAACTACCATCTGGAGATAGAGACCTGCCCAAAAGATATAGTTAACCGTCATACTGTGGAAACCGATATTCTCACTCAGCGCCATATTCCCGCCCATGAATGGCCAATAGTTGATATATCGTCGGAATTGCATAGCTGTTTATTATTAACGGTATTTGTCGAATTTCTAATTGACTGTATCAAGTGCGCTGTTAGACAATTGACCCATCTGTCGGCGCCCGTCGGGTGTCAAATCAATCATGTGCCGACATACCTCTTTTTTAATGGAATACAACGTAAGTGGAAAATCCAGATATGACCCAGAGCAAAGACCAGACCGAAAGTGCTGCAGACCAACGCGATGCCGGCGGCCCATCAATCCGAAGTGGCGGCAGCGATAGCAGCAAAAAGGCAGCTTCAATCGGCCCATCCATCACTATTCATGGTGATGTCACCGGTGAGGAAGATCTTATAGTTGCCGGCACCATCGAAGGCACGGTCAACCTCAAGGAAAACAACCTGGTGGTCGACGAGAACGGCCACATCATGGCGAACATAACCGCACGTATAATCCGTGTCGATGGCGAAGTTAAAGGTGAACTTAGAGCAAGCGAGAAAGTTGTAATCAAGCCAACCGGTAACGTCAATGGCGATATCCGCTCACCTCGTGTCGTGCTGGAAGACGGTTCCCAGTTCAAGGGTTCAATCGATATGGAATCCGATAAATCAATGCTTGGATCGGATCGTGGACATCCGCCACGTCTACGTCCGACCTCACCGCGTCCGGTACGTCCAGGTCGGGACAAACTGGACAGTACAGACAAGCTGACCAACTAGGTTTGTCTCCAGACGCACTGTGAAATAAAAATGCCGCCGTTTGAGGCGGCATTTTTATCAAGCCTGCTTTTTAGATAGGTTCCAGTTATTCCCCGTCTAGTTGGCAACAGCCTGGCTAAGTACCAGCGTGACGACAACGAGGCTAAATGACGTTAATAAAGCAATAGCGACACTATAGACGACTAACCCTGCCCAATTCCGCCACGCCTCGGTCAACCGATTTTCACGTGACGATTTCCACAACGAGAGAATCAAATGTGCGTTCACTTGAACTTCTCGTCTGACCGATGCGGCGAGTGACTCGTATCCATATTTCGATTTACAGGGATGCCGGGTAAGTTCATACCTCGATTGATAGTGACCGCATCAGCAAGTGACATTCCCGGCCGGTACGGAACCAACGGGCCGGGTATTTTCTCCGGATGGTCGAACAATAATTCATCAGAAAGTGGGACAAAGATTGGTTTGTTCATGGCGGTAAGGGACATTCACTATAGTGAGAGGACTCGACGTCAACACTACAGCATGAGTTAATGCAATTACCCGGTGCAATTCGTGGTGAAAAGGTGGCAAGTTAACGGTATGTTGTGGTGTAACTCTTAAAGCGATGTAATCTCAGTTAAAATCCCGAGCCCCATAACAGAAAGCTGATTAATATGAGCCGTTCTATAGCCATTGTTGAAGATGATCGGGACCAGCGTGAGAATTATCGTGACGCCCTCCTGGCGCATAACTATGACGTGCAGCTATACAGTAATCGCAGTGAAGCCCTGCGTGCGTTTAACACGCGCCTGCCGGATCTGGCGATATTGGACATCATGCTCCAACATGAAATGGACGGTGGCTTTGATCTGTGTCGCGAGCTTCGATCAATGAGTCCTGACCTGCCGATCATATTCCTGACTGCACGTAACAGCGACATCGACCGTGTCTCGGGTCTTCGACTCGATGCCTGGGACTACCTGACCAAGCCAGTTAATCTTGAGTTTCTGGTGGTTCGCGTTAATTCATTATTCCGCATTGCCGATACCCTTCATGCACCGGACGATACAACCGAAAAGCTCATTATCGGGCCACTTGAGTTGAATCAGAGCACCATGTCGGTTCGCTGGAATGATGAACCGATAAGCCTCACCCTCACTGAATTCTGGTTGGTGGAAGCGCTTGCGCGACGCCCCGGTCATGTCAGAACCTACGATGGGTTAATGCAGGTCACTCGTCAAAGCTATGTCGAGAAGAACACGATCAATGGCTATATTCGAAGGATCCGCAATAAATTCAAGCAGGTCGATCCATCATTCGGCATGATTGAAACGGTCTTTGGAATCGGTTACCGCTGGCAGCCCGACTGATCGGCGACGCTTGATGGCCTGGTTGTTTCGAGATCAACGAAATTGGCGCTTTAGTCTTCGCACCAAGTTTCTGCTACTCGTACTGGCAATCCTCACCCTGCCCTGGATGGGCATACGCTACGTTAATGACATGAAGCGCTTTTTGCTGCAGGGTCAGGAAGATGCACTGTTGTTGATGGCAAGAGCAGTCGCTACCGTATTAAATGATCGCGAAGAACTTTTCAGACCGGATACCGGCGTACCTGAGTTGATCGGCGGTCGTAACGACCTGTACGCGCATCAACTTCCAAACTATCTGCAACTCGATGGGGACTCAGCTGATTGGGGTGATCAACTTGATAACCTGCGTGACTTTACCGGCGCGCTTGGTGAAGAGTGCACGGCAGATTATCAACCACTAACCCTGTCGGTTCGGCATTTATTGGGTTATCGCGGCCAGTTTCTCTATGCACTGTTCGAAGTGGACGATGATAAGGTGCTGTATCGCGAAAACGATTTCAGGCGCCTGGATCACAGCGATCAGATTCGCATGTCCATCCAGAATCTGCCGGATGATATCAATCGCTACCTTCTGTTGACTCGTACGAGCGGAAGAATGAGTGTCTATCTAATGGATGAGGACTGGCGCTATCCACTAACCGGCGAGTCGATAACCGATATTAATGCGGTTATGAAGGAAACAGAAAGCGGTTATACCGTTGAGATTCGTCTGCCACGCTTTATGCTGCGCTCATCGTCACGGGTTGGATTTGAAATTGTTGATGTCGATGATCCCGAAACACGTACGATTCGTGATGTGATTACGACGTACCCGCGATCGGATAATCCGCAATTGAGCCGCGTCATGATTCACTCGCCTGAGCTCGCCAAGATACTCGGTGGGCTGAACCGCCAGGTTGCAAGGATATGGATCATAGACGGAAAAAGACGGGTCAGGGCCGTCGTAGGCAGTCTCGGCGGGATTGTCAGTAATGCCCCGGACGGGAATGATTTCACCCGTTGGTTTTATGATATTACCGATTCGTTCTTCAGTTGGATTCTGCAATTGCCTGAAGAAGAATTTACCGACGTTGAATCCAATGTCACTCACCGTTCGGATGTCATCATCGATAGCGCGCTAAATGGCGATACACAATCAACTCGCCGGATGTCAGTTGATAATCGATCGGAAATTCTGGCTGCGGCAACACCTATTAGAAGTAGTGATGGAGTGATCGGTACGGTACTGGTAGAGCAAAGTTCTACTGAAGTGCTGAAATTACAGCGTCAGGCAATGAAGTCGATCGCAGTGGTTGCATTAGTCGCATTCGTGATCATCACCTTGACCCTGTTTGCGTTTGCAACCCAATTGACGATCCGGATTCGCAAATTACACTATGCCACAGAGCATTCGATCACGCCTGAAGGTAGAGTTAGAAGTGAATACAATGAAGCATTCCCACGCGGTGGGCGTGACGAAATTGGTGATCTTTCCAAAAGTATTACCAGCATGCTTGGTCGATTGAGTCAGTACACAAAATACCTGGAAGCCATGCCGGACACTTTGGCCCATGAGTTAAACAATCCGCTTAATGTTGTGTCTTCTTCACTTGAAATTCTTTGTCGGGATTCTAGTGAAGCCGCAGACAGTCCCTACATGGTGCGGGCGCGTAAAGGTCTGGTCAGACTACGTTCGATCCTTACCAGCCTGACAGAGGCGGCTAATCTCGAAGAAGCTCTTCAGTACGAAGATCTGGAAAATTTTGATTTATGTGAAGTGGTTGAAGGGTGTGTCGAAGGTTATCGGATCAGCTTTCCTGATCACAGATTTATCCTTAACAGGAAGGCAATGAGACTTCCTGTAGCCGGTGCGCCGGATCGATTCGCACAACTACTCGACAAATTGATAGATAACTCGGTGGACTTTGGAGAGCCGAATGGCTCCATTGAACTTTCGCTTGCGGAAACGGGTAACTTTGCTGTGATGACAGTCAGCAATCAGGGTTCCAGCCTGCCTGTCGACATGAAAGAACGGTTATTCGATCCCATGGTTTCTGTCGGTCGCAAAGATGCCACACAAGCACATCTTGGACTTGGCCTTTTCATCGCACGATTGATTGCAGAGCATCATCATGGTGACATAACTGCCAGTAATATCGAAGAACCTGCCGGTGTATGCTTCACTGTACGCCTGCCACTACGGGCTAACGCCGGCATATCTGCATAGGCGGTATCCTTGATCGTCGAGTTCTGCTTTTAGATCAGTTCTTAAACAAAGAACTGTTGAGTAATCTCAAATACACTGTCTTTCAACTCATGTTGTTCCACATTGATAACATCAATGAGTTTTTCTGTTTGTTTTATCAGTTGTGGCAAGCGTTCTTCTTCGTTCACCAATAACCACATGCGGCTACGATTCGGAGGGTTCCCGGCAATCGGCCTGACCATCACACCTTCGAGATTGTAGGATCGACGGGCGAACAGCCCGCAAACGTGGGACAACACGCCGGGATGATTATTAACCGTCAGCTTTAACACGGACAACCTGTCATGACTCATGCTGTCTGTCCATGAATCATGTCCCGGTTTGCGCCTCCGGGGGCGACCATTGGAAATACCATTTCTGTTTCAGCAATCGGAATATTAATGACACAAGGACCCTGTTCAAGAAGAGCAGATTTGAGGTCCAATAATGGGTTGTCTGATACAGCCAGATTTACACCCTTCATTCCCATGCCCCTGGCTGTCAGAGCAAAATCCACCTCTTGTTTGAATTTTACTGCTGAAAGATTTTTCTCATAGAACAAGGTTTGCTGCTGACGAACCAGGCCAAGATGATTGTTATTCAAAATGACAACTTTAATATCCAGATCATGTTCTGCTGCTGTAGCCAGTTCCTGAATATTCATCATTAAACTGCCATCACCCGTAAAACAAATTACTTTACGTTCAGGTTGTGCCAATGCCATGCCAATGGCGGCTGGCAAACCGAATCCCATGGTACCCAGGCCACCGGAGCTGGCCCATTGGCGTGGTCGATTGAATGGATAGACTTGAGCAACCCACATCTGATGCTGCCCCACATCGGTGGTAATGTTGACTGAGTCGTCCAGTAAAGATGCAACGGTTTTAATGGCTCCGTATGGACTGAACAAGTCGTCTTGACCATTAAGTATCAACGGATATTTTTCCTTAAGTTGTGCAACTCGTTGTCGCCAGAGCGGTCGCTGACTTGGTTCAAGGATTTCGTTTGCAGATGTTAAAACCTCGCCTACATCCGCGCGAATTGATAACACCGGGTTCAGAATTTTGCCAATTTCGCTATGGTCAATATCAACATGTACGATATCGGCTTTCGGGCAAAAGGCAGCTACCTTACCGGTAGCGCGATCATCAAATCGTACTCCCATGCCAATTACCAGATCACATTCCTCCAGCACAAGATTGGTATATGGCGCGCCATGCATGCCCAGCATGCCGAGTGACAGTGGGTGACCGGAAGGTAAAATTCCAAGTCCCATGAAAGTTTGTATTGTTGGTAAATCCAGTTGCTCCGCAAATTGAAGCAACGCTTTCGAGGCACCGGCATAAATGATACCGCCACCGATCATCAGGATCGGCCGTTCGGCATGTCTGATTTTTTCCAGCATTCGTGTTACTTGCTGGATATCAAATATCGGATTCATTTTCCGCACGCCCGGTTCCGGGAACTGCTCAATCTCAATAATCTGATTTTGAACGTCCTTGGGAATATCAATCGATACCGGTCCGGGTCGACCGGATAATGCTATCTCAAAGGCCTGTGGAATGACTTCCAGCAACTCTTTTGCAGAACGAACCATCCAATTGTGTTTGGTAATCGGAAGCATTAAGCCAAAGGTGTCGATTTCCTGAAATGCATCCGTACCAATCATGGCCTGATGAACCTGGCCGGTTATCGCAATCAATGGTATGGAATCCATTTTTGCATCAGCAACAGCAGTGACCAGATTGCTGGCACCTGGACCTGAACTGGCAAAGCAGACCTGGGCTTTGCCAGTGGCGCGTGCCATTCCTTGTGCAATAAACCCTGCCCCCTGCTCATGTCGCGCCAATATGTGCTTGATGGTGGAGCGCGTGAGTGCATCATACATCGGCAGATTGGCACCACCTGGTATGCCGATGATGTGGGTGATGCCCTGTCGCTCGAGTAATTTGATCAACAGTTCGGAACCGCACAGACGATATTCTGTGCAAGGTTCTGTGTCGGTAGCTGGATTCGTCATGATCTGATTGTCAGTTGATAGTTGTTAAGGGCGAAAAAAAACCCTTCGACTTGCGCCGAAGGGTTTTTAGATAGTTATGTCTAACAAACCGCTACGGCATGGTTTCTCTAATTACTACTACGACGACAGACACAACGATACCCACCACGGCGCTGGCCAGCGGTGTAATTAATCGAAGAATTGTATGTGTCGTTAAGACCATGAACGTAAACAGATTGTTTGGTTTGCTCGTGCCCGGCAAAAGTACTACAACAATGTGGCTGTGGTCAACTGCTGATTCTCATAATGTAAAATTATTCGAAATCGCCGGTCCGATACAGTGTACTTGTATTGTGAGATTGTAGTGTCAGCACTTTGGACTTGGACCACGATATGGTGAATCAGACGGCTGAAGATGACTCAATCCGAGTATCCGCTGGATCGAACTGACTCGATAATACCTGCGGCAGAGCCCTTGCCTTTTTTGATTTCCGAGTCGTTAAGGCCCTTGAGTTCATGTGGAAAGACAAGCCACTGGTCAGTTGTATGGATGTAGTAATCCGGCGCCCTGGTCGTTTTGTTATTACCCGGTTTGTACCAGGGCGTAGCCACACGAACTTCACGCGGCATGTTGCGACGTGTTCGTTCGGAAAGGGTTTTTATTACTGCATCAATACTACGTCCACTGTCGAATACATCATCGACAATTAGCAGCGCATCTTCCTGATTGATATTGCGGACGATATACCCAAGCCCATACACCTGAACCTCAGTTGATTGGGTGCCGATACCGGTATAGGAGGAAGTCCGAATGGCGATATGGTCTGTCTCAACGCCAACATAGTCCATCAGCTCCTGAACCGCGATTCCAACCGGGGTGCCGCCGCGCCAGATTCCGATAATGAAGTTCGGTTTAAAGCCGCTCTTCAGAATATTGGCGGCAAGCTGGAATGAATCATCCAGTAATTGCTGCGCGCTGATGTAGATTTTATCCGGCATCACTTATCCCGCTATACGGAGCCTGCATTTGCCTGATTGTGGTGCCCGGGGCCGGACTCGAACCGGCACGAGGTTTCCCTCGAGGGATTTTAAGTCCCTTGCGTCTACCAATTTCGCCACCCGGGCGCTTTGACTTACATTTTATAATTGGCATTGAGTCTGAAGGCGGCGATTTTACACCAGAATTCACTAAGGTCGCAGAGCGATAAGCACAGTAACTTTTTGGCCCTGCCGGCAGTAGTTGTACTGCGCTTGGTTTTATCTCAAAGGGAATCCTCATAAAACTGACTGAGTGAGTTTGCATAGTAATAAAGCAAGGCCACAAGATTCTGATTGGCTTTGTAGTTGCCGTCAGCATTTCGAAGAATCATTTTACGGCTGGTCACCAGGGTCAGTGCATGATCGAATGTGTCATCTATCGAATCTTTGACAAGAACTACATGACAATTCGATTGTTCAAGTATGGCATGGAGCGCTTGAAACCGACACCGCATCGCCTCCTCTGACAAGACCAGTTGCGGATCGTTTATCCAAATGCGACAGAGCAGAGGCACCGGAGTTGCTGGCATCAGGTTCGAGATATTGCCGATCAATTCAGACCCCAGAAACTCGATTTGTTCGAAGCGTTGTATACGCGACAATCCGGGCCAGTCTATGTCCCGTTGCCGGGTCCACTCACCAAAAGAAATTGGCCCACCGAACGCCGCACAGGCATAACCATAGACGCGTCGGCGCAGAATCAATTCCTGGATAAGGTGAATGCCGAATCCGATCGCCTTACGCGCGACGTAGGATCGACCCATCTTGCGAAACTCATGTGATGAGTAGCGAATCATGTTTTTGTCTTCAGCAATGCGGTCATAATTGATTGCCACCGGAATAAACACAAGATCCGCTGAAGTATCTGGGTTGAATCTCTCTGTCACATAGCTCAACAGACCCAGTCGAGGTTCACCGACCCTGCCGTCGGGGGATAATTGTCCTTCAAGGAATATCGCATGGGGTACACGAGCCGTGGTCGCCAACTGCACGTAACGCTTTATCAATAACCGGTACAAAGGATCGCCCGAATCTCGACGAACGAAATAACCCCCTGCCATCCGCATCAATGGTTGAATCGGCCACATGCGTGACCACTCGCCAACACCGAACGAGAGCATCGTACGTTTGGCAGTGAGAAAGTTTGCAACTACATAGTCGATGTTACTTCGATGGTTAATAATGAATACCACTGCAGCCTGATCGCTGACTCGGGCCATACTGCCCTCGTCAGCGAAATTGATGCGGACACGATAAAGCGAGCGTAAGGTGCTACGCGCCAATCGATAACCGATTCGGAAATAGAAGTAGGGATTGAAGCCCGGCACGATGTCCCAGGCAATACGCCAGGTTTCGCGTTGGAGTTTATCGACCGGTACGCCTCGTTGTTGGGCAATCTCCTTGACTCCCTCTTCTACAATTTCATCGCTGGCCAAACGATCCGCGAGAACCCGACGTCGTGTCAGGGTGAATGGTGACAGGTTAAGTTGCAATAACGGATTAATCTCGTCCACTATATGTCGGGAGCGCACATTCCAGAAGCTGGCCCATAACGGGAATATCACGACCCGGATAACGACCAGGATAAAGGCACTTAGCAGGATAATAAAAATCCAAACGGGGAGTGTAATTGTTGCGTTCAAGATTTCCGCTCAAGTATTCAGACGAGACAGGATCTCATTGAAACGCTCCAGTGGACGAGTATTACGAATCATCGTCATGGGGACTGAGAAGTGGCCCCGACGCCAGATAAATCGGTTTTCTGCCGGCACTTGCCACGCATCGATGAGTCCGAGCCCGCTATCGAATGGAGTCACGTGATCATAGCGTCCCAACACAGTGACTATGTTCGAAGGCGACACCACTGGCGGAGACTCCCAATCGGGATCGAGAATTGGGATATAACGATCTGACTTTCCCCTCGACCATCCATTTGCTTCCATAGCTTCGCGTGCTTTCCAGACCTTTGCCAAGGCCCCTCGAATGAGCGCATCCTGCTGACGACCGGAATGCGTGATCAATAACATGGCCTCTGGACGTAGATGCTCAGGCCAGTTCCGTGCCACATCGGCGCAAAGCAAACACATCAGCGCGCCAAGACTCGAGCCACCTATGGCAACCGGGCCTGTACTCGTCCGACGTGCCCAATCGATTAAAACAGACCACTCACGTAGTGCGCCGCAATATGCATCCAGTGGTCCGATTGGAGAACGGGCGACAATCGTCTCACCGGAATATTGGCCGGGTAATCGGCGCCGTCCATGCCACGGTGCCTCGGGACGAATTACCCGAATACCCATGCGGCATAGGCCATCAACCTCATCCACTAATCCGTGCCAGTGATCGAATTCAACGCATATACCGTGGCCAAATATGATAGTTGGTGGGTTTATTACGCCTTCCGGCTCATATACATGGGCGTAAACAATGTCATCAAGACGACTTGAGGGAGATGGAAAGCGAAGCCAGTAATCAGTGCCAACCGATCCAGGAACCCTGCGGGAGACATCGATTTCAGGCATTTTCTCTGGAGGAGCGAAAAATGGCGCCCGTTCTTTCTGAGCATCATCGTACACAGCGGCGACTTCGGTTGGCGATGGAGTTTGCGCAGATACGATAGGGACAGGGTGCTTTAGAAGGAACCGAAACAGTCGTCTGGTGGTATTTAATGCATGCTGGTGATCCCGGCGAGCAGTTTCAATTGCGACCAGTTCTTCCGCGCGTTGCTCTCCGTCACCGAAAAAAGCGCGTTCCCATGTTGCATCGACGGCCACAGCGGCAGCACGTGCGGCTTCAACCTTGAACAAGGCCCCCTGAACACGACCGAGGTCTACATTGTCTGAGGCTAACGGAATCTCAGCAAGAAACCGCTCTGGAGTTCCGTTTGAGACTGTGGCAGCAGCCCAAAGTCGCGACAATGGGAAAAAATACTTTACCAGCATCCACAACGACAGGCGATCAAACCAGGGATAAGCCAGTAACATCCCCATGGCGCCGCGTATGCGGCGCTCCGTTGAATCATCAGGTCGAAGTCGAGGGAGCCACTCAGACGCGTTATTGATCGATATCGGACTTGCTAGTTCGCTTGTAACTTTTCTGCTTGGCATCGTACTTCAGGACGTTCGTGGATTTTGGTGCGTATAGTCTAGACTGTATTTGTCGATTCTCATGCACATCATTGCTTGCTTAAGCGATTGCCTGTCTCCAGGCACGTATACAATCGCTTACATGCCCTCTCTGTAGAATGTATTACACAGGGGGTAACCTTGGTGGGGTTAGTTGAAGTGCTTACAGGCACGGTTGTAACATGCCAAAAAGGCAGAGAAAATCCGGGTACTTCTGCTACCGACTGAATGATGCCATATAGATCAAGGAGACAGACTCGGCCCCTGTGGTCAGCTTATCGGATTACAGACTATCAGGATTATAGTCACCCGGGGTGAACCCGGGTGCGGAGGATGTTTGGAGGCTGGGGTCGGAATCGAACCGGCGTCCACGGCTTTGCAGGCCGCTGCATAACCACTCTGCCACCCAGCCGAAGGCTCGCGATAATACCATTTATCAGCCTGAATGTGACAGATGTAAGAACACCGAATATGTTCCATCCAGATTCAGGATGAGGATGTGAATAGCCTATGAGCAGACAGATAAGTCGAAATTATCGATTGAGTGTTTAGATTGAGATAACCAGGTCGCTGGCGGGAATGTACTGGCTTAGCCGGCCTGCGTTCCGTGTTGTCTCAGGACATTGAATGGTCCGCCTGTTTCCAGGCGGACCAGTATGTTCTCAATTACTGCTTGGGTGTGAAACTGCCACTTTCCTGTCGTGGCGGAAACTCCACAAATGTCTTCATGTGCTCAGCCACAAAATTGACTAGTGGCGCTACAGCGAACATTCGTCGCACCACCCAATCGTCATAGTAGGAGGACTCTTCCGGCATCATTTCAAACGGATCTGCTCTCAAATCGACGAACAGCGGTGCCTTACGCAGTTCCTGCCCCTTGAACCAAGCTTCAATACCGTGGTGGTCCTGGGTACTGAAATGCGCCTTAAAGTCACCGACGCGAACTGCACCGAGCGTCCCGTCGTCGACCCAGGCGAAGAACTCGTTACGTGGCCAATCATCAGACTCACCGGTCAGACTCGGCAGCAGATTGTAGCCGTCGAGGTGAACACGGTACGTTTTGTCACCAATAGTGACACCATCCAGCAACTGTTTCTTGATATCGGGAGCGCCAACAGCCGCCAATAATGTCGGAACCATATCCTCAAGCGAGATAATGTCGTTTGACACCTGACCACCTTTAATTTTCGCCGGCCAGCGGATCATGAACGGTATACGGATACCACCTTCCCAGGTGGTAGCTTTCTCACCGCGAAAGGGAGAGGTGCCACCATCAGGCCAGCTAAATTTCTCCGCACCATTATCGGTGGTGTAAATAACGATCGTATTATCGGCTATGCCAAGTTCGTCCAGCTTGGCCAGTAGCTCACCAACCTGACCATCATGTTCGACCATGCCATCAGCATGTATGCCGCGCCCCGTCTTACCTCGCGACTCGTCCTTTAGGTGAGTGAAGATATGCATGCGAGTTGTATTGAACCAGACAAACCACGGCTTATCCTGCTTTTCCTGACGCTCGATGTAATCGAATGCGGCCAAGAGAAACTCCTGATCCACAGTTTCCATACGTTTACTGGTCAAAGGCCCGGTATCCTCAATCTTGCCATCGGCTGATGACCGGATCACACCACGAGGCCCCCAACGTTCTTTGAACGCCGGATTTTTCGGATAGTCGGGATTCTCCGGTTCCTCCTCGGCATTAAGATGATAAAGATTGCCGAAAAACTCGTCGAAACCGTGATTGGTTGGCAGAAACTCATCACGGTCTCCAAGGTGATTTTTCCCAAACTGACCGGTGGCATAACCGTATGGTTTAAGTAGTTCGGCAAGAGTTGGGTCTTCAGACTGCAACCCGACAGGGTCGCCGGGCATGCCGATCTTCAGTAGACCTGTGCGCTTCGGCGACTGGCCAGTAATAAAAGCCGCTCTACCGGCCGTACAGCTCTGCTGACCATATGCATCTGTGAAGCGGATACCTTCTTCTGCAATGCTGTCGATATTCGGCGTCCGATATCCCATTATTCCGTCATTATAGGCACTGGTATTGAACCACCCGATATCGTCACCCATGATGACCAGAATGTTAGGCTTATCGGTTTCGGCGAATGCATTAGCAGATGCAAAAATGGTGAGACAGAAAACCAAAATGCCTGCAAGACCAAGTCGTCCACAGGATTTTATTGTGTGCATTGTAAACCTCCTAAAATAATTGAACATTTGCTTGATCTTCTCCCCTCTCCTGGGGGTTAGTTAAGAATAGCCAAAATCTGGTTGGTTGGTAAAGCGATTATGGTATCAGGTCTGATCCCTCAAACTACCAGTCCCACTTGTGCAAAATATTCTTGTTCCAGAATATGATGCTCCTGCAAGACCGATTGATTCTCCTGATAGCAAGTTTGTTTCCGTGTCGATATGCGCCAGAATGAGGATGAATTCAAGCCGCTACTGAAGCACTGCCCAACCACTTTTCTTTATTGCCTCCAATCGCTCGGCATATTCAAGGGTTACCGAACGAGCCTGTTCATTATCTTTGACTACGGATGGCTTGATGGTCACCAGTAGTTCGGTGTTACGGTTATCCCGCTTGCGTCGACCGAACAGTCCTCCGATTCCCGGAATACGACTGAGAACAGGTATTCCGCTACGTCCCCTGTCGGCACGCCTCCGGATCAGCCCACCAAGAATGACCGTACTACCGCTTTGAACCGCTACCGACGTCTGGATGGTACGACGGAGCACTTCACGGTTACCTGTGATGGGTTCGATGTCTCCCGGATCACTCACCTCCTGAGAGATGTCGAGATATACCATGCCACCAGGATTAACCCGTGGTTTTACATCAAGTATCACACCGGTGTCACGAAACTGAACTGTACTGATTGTATTAGGTTGGTCATTCGATTCGTTGAATGTAGTGGTCACGACCGGGATCTGATCGCCCACATTGATATTGGCGGTATGATTGTTTAGAACCATCAATGTAGGTGCCGACAAAACATTGACTGAAGTAAGACTGTCCAACGCGCGAATCAAAGCAGTTACATCATCAGTGATCAGATCATAGGCAAACGATGAAGCGTTTGCACCAGGGACCGGTAGCCCGAATGTGAAGTTTTCTCTGGAGTTGTTCGTATCGTCTTTGAGAAACCACTGTACCCCGAATTCAAGTTGATCGTTGAGTGTGACTTCAATGATCTGGACTTCTACCAGAACTTGCAGAGGAATGGTATCCAGTTTTTGTATCGCTGATACTACCTGACGATATTGAGACGGTGTGGCAACGACCAGCAAGGAATTTGATTCTTCAACTGCCGTGATTCGCGCTACCGATGCGGAAGCCTGCTGTTGGATGTCTGGGTATGACCGGGTTGCGGTGGCGGTAGGTAGCTCGGCGACCACATTACTGGAAATCTCAGCCAACTCAAGTGTGGGTGCGATCTGCCCAATATCCGTACTTGTCAGACTTGGCTTCTCCTGTTCAATGTTCCAATCTGCGAATAGTCCATTCAATGTCGCTGCTAGCACCGTTGCCTCGACATTGAGTACTTCTATGACGTACAAACTTTGTCTGTCGCCAGACCGCACAGATTTGTCCAGACGCTTAATCCATTCTTCGGCTTGATCAAGTTGATGGGGTTGTCGTGCCAATACCATCAACGATCCCAGTCTTTCCATTGGTACGAAGCGGATTCCACTGATCGTTGTGGTTGCGCCATCGTCAGATTTGAATAATTGCTGTAAATCAGTCACCAGATCTGTAACGGAAACGTTTCCTATAGGGAATATACCTACAGAAACTCCCACCAGCCAGTCAACATCAAACATGGCAATGGTGTCGATGTACAGATCCAGTTCTTCCCGAGTTCCAGCAAGAATTAGAACATGACGTTCGTCATCTATGGATAGTATTGATGACGACCTAACGAATGGTTCCAGCAACGAGGCCATTTCAGTTGCAGCGATATAATCAAGAGGTACAACCACCACGCGATAGCCGCCCCCCTTCAGACTGGCTGTGGACGATGGCCGTAACCGGCCGGCAACCGCATCGGTGATTGGAACTACACGTACCAGCTCAGGTGTGTCAATGATCGCTGCCCCAACAACGGAGAGGAGTGATTCCAGTACCGACATCACCGTATCTCGATGCATCGGTCGTGCTGTCGAAAATGTGATATTGCCCTCAACCCCAGGCTCAATAAGATAGTTTCGGTCAAGCACCTCACCCAGGAATGACTCCACTACATCACGCAATGGCGCCTGTTCAAAATTAAAGGTGACATTGCCCTTGGACGATGGCGTTGAGTCGTTGAAATCGTCCAACACCCTCACATAGCTGCCGCTACCATAGGATTTATAAGCAGTGAAAACATTATCGTCGACGGGTTCTGCAGAAGCTTGATTTTGGCCCGGGTCGGTAAGTACCTGAACAGGCTCTTCAATCACTGAGTGGGGGGTGTCTTCTGATGCGATGGGCACATGTGAACGGCTACAACCAATAATTAACAGACTGGTCGCAAGCATTACTATCGTACCCCGCTGTAAGGTTCGAGCGACCGATTTTGCTTTATCGACCACCAGTTCACATTCCCTTGAGCTATTTGGTTTCATGCGAGTTACTCATTTTCCGGCATTTTAATAGCCAGTTGTTTCCTTGCTATCGTTATTGGTTATCAATTGTTTGTGTGATCGGCAATCGTGATTCATAAACGGTGTCCCCGTTTTTCATCTTGATAGTCCGATCTGTAATTTCGGTAACTTCCCAGTCGGCTACGCTATCTCCTGATTCAAGACGCAGGGAGACGTCCGAATTATTGTCATGTGCGAGAGCAATTGATCGGCCGTCGATTATCATGATCCCAACAAGGTCGAGCGAAGGTGGTTTCGGCAACGGCTTAGGTTTTGGTGGCGGCGGAGGTGGTGACTTGGGCTTTGGTGGCGGCTGATATAACAATGGTCTGCGACTTGCATGAAATAACGGTCGATCAATAACTACCGTGTAGTCAGCAAGCTTTGAAGGAAAGCGGACTGGCTCTGCGATCACTGATGTATCTACATCGACAACAGGTTGTGGGTGTGCAATCGCAACAGTCGGTATGGTTTTATTCGTGCCAACTCCTAAGAGACGTATAGCAAGAATGATCAGAATCAATATCAGTGTTATTGTCAGCACACTGCCAGGCCGGATCATGTGTGCTTCTCCTTGGTGCTCAGATATCCTTTCAATCGAAACCGTACCGATAAAGGGGCGTGATGTTGTTCCGGTGAAGTCGGTTTCCAGCGCATGCCCTTACGCCATAGGGATAACTGATCGACATATAGCAAAGGCACGCTGGATTCGAGGTTATGTATCAGGCGATAAACTCCCGCGAGATCGCAATTCAACTCCACAATCACGGATACGGATGCAAATGGGTCGGCACCGTCTTCCGAGTCTTCCGCCATACTTTCAATGGCACAGTTGGAGCCTCGTCCCCCTGCTCGTATCGAAGCACTAAGCCGTTCGCGTAGTGCAGCAGCAGCCGTATTGGCAGCATCTTGTTCGAGCAGGTATTTCTGATTCCCGGATTCGTCGAGGCGCTTTAAAGCACGTTCAATGGAGGGCCTTTGATTTGCCTGATTTTTAAGCGCCACGACTTTTAGGTTTAATGAATCAATTTCATCGATAACATCCTCTCGGCGTTGCTCTATCGGCATCACCACGAAGAGATAAATCAGTGACAGAAAACCGATTGTCAGGATAACGGGGAGAAACCGATTAACGATCTGTTCGAATGGCAAGCGCGGAAACATCCGGATCTCCTTCCATGGTGAATTCGAGACTGAATCGTTCACCGCCGCTTCTGGGATTGCGAACTACTGGTGAGATAAAGCGAACGTCTTTTATAGTTTGTGCTTGATCAAGATGAGGAACCAGTCGCGAGGCTTGGCTGGATTCGCCATGTATTCTAACGATACCTGACTCATAATCGAGTCGATATAGCCAGGTATCATCATCGATAAGCAAGGTGATCTGTTTCAGCAAGTCGATCACTTTGGGTTCGGTATTTTTTCTTGCGACCAGGAACTTCGCGGCTTTCACGGCAGTATTCAAATTGCTTGAAAGATCGGCTGTGGCCTGTGCTGCTTCGGTTAGACTTGTTGCCTGCTTGCTTAACAGATCGCGGTGCAGTTCCAAACGGTGTTGGGTCAGGCTGATATCTACGGCGAGCGATACCAGAACAGCGAGGAACAAAGCCAGATTGATCAGGGCACGCAGCGGTCTGCGTTTACGACGCAATAACGGGTCCAGAAGATTGTATTCAGATGCAACGAGTTGATCCTGCTTCATGCAAACAACATCGACGCCATCAAGGATTAGACCAGACTCGTTAAGTTGTTTAACATGATCTGATAACGATTTAATCGGCGCGGCAACTAGCTGAGCATCTCTTGGAACTGACGCATCATGACTTGCGTTTGATTCCGTGACTTTTACATCAAACCAGACTTCATCGACTGTCCAGGGTGTGAGACGGTCCAACTCGTTGACAGCTATCCGTTTGATCCATCTCACAGCCGAACCTGGAATCTGAAAATCGCAACTTAAGATGAGCGAAGCGTCGATCCCAAAATACACAGGTAATGGTCTGCGTTTAAAACTTTTCTTGTGGCTTTTTATATCAGCGAAAATATTCCCGCTATCTGAGCGTCCCAGTAATATCGATTCCTGATTCGTCACACGCCAACATAACCAAGTGCCGTTATCCCGTGTAATCAACAACCGTTCCTGATTACCCAACAACCATAGCCGGATCGAATCAGGCAGACACCCGATGAGTTCTGAGAGCCACCAGCGATACATCCGTTCAGGTGTCAACCCGGCGAACATGCGGATGGAAAGACCATCCATCATCCCTGCTCCCTGATAATTGTTGAAGCCCAGTAAGATGCCCTACCTGAAACATCACTATCTTGATGAAGCATCTGGAATGGCCTGCCATCACCATGAGTTCTTAGTTGCACTGTAGCCCTGATTTCGGTACTGGTCCCGGTGGGCAGGCGAGCTAATACATGCACGGTGAACAGTTGAGGCGTTTTGGCATTCCCGCTAATGTCTTCGCTTTCAGTATCGTCGTGATTAAGAATGCGACTCCAGCTCGGATTGCCACGACTATCCTTACCTGACTGATCTGTATTGCTTCCATAGATACTGATGGCATTAACCATGCGTTCAAAGTCATCACGAGTTATGCCGTTGACCTGAAGCAGCTCATCAATTTGCTGAAATGGTGCATCGCGACTTCCATGATTACGACCCATACTGCGATACTGATCATCCTCGGCACCATTCGGACTCACTTGGTGGTCCTTATCACGCCAGTCGATGATGGAAGCGGCGATAGTGGACACACGTTGTCCAGCGACTCCCGCCAGTCGTAAAAAGCTTTCAAGCGTCTCTTTATCAGCTCGATTCGAACTGAGCTTCGAAGCTTCATCCACTACTGCCCAACGGATCTCTGAGTCTTGAAGCTGTAGAGTTCCTCTGTATTGTAGAGATGTGGTGTGAACCAAAAAGTTGAACAAGATTTGATTCAAGCCTGCTTCAGCAGCCATTCGTGCCCGCGTTGTTTCAACGACGTGACGGCTCAGCAAATGATCACTTTTTATCCTGGCGGTAAAACTGCCGGCTACCAGCGAAATCAGCATTGCTCCCCAAAGGGCAATCAACAGTGCAGATCCTCTCTGTCGATTCACAATTTCTTCCTGCGAGATTGAAAGCGGGCGCGTGGTGCCACCACGAGATTTGGCCAGGGTGTGGCGTCATTGGCAGTGATTTGAATTCGAACGAGATCCGGCATGCCATCGCGTTCATCCCATCGATTCAACCACTGACCCTGGCCATCTTCCGCATCAAAACGGTAATAACTGAACTTGATATCTCTAAGGACATCGACAAGCGTAACGACGGTGCTGGATGACTCATCGTTTAAGTTTGAATTTCGTTCTGCACCTGGGTGCCGCATCATGTTTTGCAAATCATCTGGTGCAGGCGGAGGAGAAAGGTGAATCCGTAACACACTACCCGACGCAACTGATTGTTCTTCCAGGCGATGTACCTGTGGCCCCCCTGGTCCGGCGTAACCGGACAGCGGAGCAACGAAGGTCATCGATCTTTCGTCACCACGGAACACCACCCTATCCTTGTTATTGACATCAAACGGAGTAAAAGTCATTCCGGTAATCTGGCGCCTTAAGAATCGTCGCGCGACACGCAATTCCTCATTCACCCCGGTTGCTTTATCCGCCGCTTCACCGGCTTTTATGCCGGTTACCAGCGAAGTACTCACTAATGCCATCATGATGGCCAGAACGGAGATGGAGGCAATGACTTCAATCAATGTAAACCCGGCATGACGACGAGATGAACCACTACGGTAATACGTGGACTTCATGTCGAGCCTTCAGCACTACGTTCACCATTTAATCGTAGTGTCTCAAACCGTGTGTGTTTTTCCTTTGATCCGTCAAGCCAGAAGATGGTGACTTGTACATTCCATAACGTTATCCGAGACGAACCACGATCAATCGCTGATATCTCCAGAGGTTGAAGTGTCAGTGTCCATCGAAATCCATCTTCGAATTTGCCGCTGGAAGAACCGTTTCTAAACGGTTTTTCAGTACCGATGGACTCCATTAGAGATTCCCCGTGGATGGCAGCACGCAGATAGTTGGAAGCATCGGTCAAGTGACGTGCGCTCGATCCCATGGCCTCCATCATCACGGTTAAAGTAAGCCCGAGAATGACAAAGGCGACCAGCACTTCAACTAAAGTGAATCCGTCCTGTGATCTGTTCAGACGCTTGTTGACATACTTACCCGGATGTTGCTCAGTGCATTGACGTTGCAAACGTATTCGGCTCGATGTCATTAGTGAGAATTCCGATCCGCGCCCGGCTCGTTACGAACAGCAACACGCCCGCTTAACCAGTCCACCTGTACTTCACGATGAAAATTTGGTGCCGAGATCACCACGCTGCCACCAGTTGAACTACCGTCAGGAAAAAACTTTAACCCGGCGACATGTTCACCGGTCACCTCAGAACGCGCTGTTTTCAGCTTGACGATCACTCCGTCGGGAAAGTGTCGTTCATCATCCAAATCAGCTATACGGTAATGTCGGTTGCTAAGGTCGAATTCCGCAACGGTCTCCATCCGTGTAGTAATAGCCCTGGTACGCATACGTCTTAAATCCGATGCCAGCGTGCCGGCAAACCCGGCCATATTATCGGAGTCGTCGAAGATGCGGATGTTAGGCACCAGTACCGCCATGGATATCCCTAGCAGTACCATAACGACGAGCACCTCCAGCAAAGTAAATCCTCGAGCTTCATATTGTTGACTGCGATTGCATACGCTCAATGACAAGCTATAGTTCCCAGTTAGCGATATCACCATTACGACCTTCGCCTCCATTGCTACCATCCGCGCCAAGCGACATAAGGTCATAGTCCCCATGTTCACCCGGAAACTGGTAGATATATATCGCGCCCCACGGGTCTTTTAAGCTTTTTCTCTTAACGTATGGACCATTCCAGTTCGAGACGTTGGAAGGTTTTTCCACGAGATCCTCTAGTCGTGCTGGATAGTTACCGGTATTGAGGCGAAAAATATCCAGATCAGCACCCAGCTTCTCGATCTGTGCTCGCGCCGCATCGACTTTTGCGGCATCCAGATGATGGATTACACGGGGAGCAACAAGTCCACCCAGCAACCCTAAAATAACCAGCACAACCAATAACTCAACCAAACTAAAACCCTGGTATTGCGAGTGCTTATATCGGTTGTTACCTGGGAAGTATTTCTTGTCTGCAGGCATAACTTGTCTCCTAGATAACGAGGTCATTGATACTCAATATGGCCAGAAGTATTGCCATCACGATGGTGGCAATAATCACGGCCATTACCAACACCAGGGCGGGCACCAGTATTGAAAGTAAACGATCGATGAGTGTGGAAACTTCACCTTCATAACGCATCGCTATGCGTTCCAGCATCTCCGCGAGTCGCCCGGTTTCCTCCCCTACCCCAACCAGGTGTGCGGCAAACAACGGCATGTAACGACTTCCACTAAATGCCGAAGATAGTGACCCGCCGCGGTGAACTTCTTTCGATAAGTTTTCCAGAGTTTTGGAGAAAGCCCTGTTTCCTGACGTGGAAGCGGAAAGCTCTATCGCTGCGATAATCGGTACACCGCTACCAACCAATGTCGACAAGGTTCGTGTGAATCGAGCAGTTTCCACACGCCGACACAGAGTCGCGCTCAAGGGCATGGTCAACAACCAATGATCCAGTAATGTTCTTGTAACGGGATACATGAAGAGCATGCGCAGGGAAAATAACAGGCCTCCAATAAGTAGAGGTATCCAGACCATGTGGTTTTCAAGAAAGCGACTGGTCTCGATCACTATTCGGGAAATCAGGGGAATGTCTGCGCCCATGTCTTCAAACATGGTTTCAAACTGGGGTATCACCCAGATCATCAAAATAAGAACAGAAACGAGGGTCAAGACCAGTAGCAATGCGGGATAGATCAACGCGGAGACGATACTGTCCTTGAGTTTGCGACTCCTTTCCAGATGATCAGCAAGTCGGCTCATGGTGGCTGCCAGCACGCCTCCTGCTTCGCCGGCGCGAACCATGCTGAGATAGGTGGGCGAGAACCCTGGTATGGCCGCAAGCGCATCCGCGAAAGAACTACCCTTTCGAATAGCCTCTCTGGCCTTCGTGGCCAGGACACGCATTCGTTGATCGACCCCGTCGCCATCAAGGATTGACAGCGCTCTGTCCAGAGTCAGATCAGCAAGGAGAGTGCTGGCTAACTCACGGGTAAAACGGGTTAAGGTATCCCCATCAATCGTGCCACGTTTACCGGATAATCCCCTTGGTGAACGGACCGCTGCACTACGAGTATCAATAGGCAACATACCGTCGTTTCGAAGCCGCTCCATGACGATATGAGCCGTATCGGCGTTCATCACGCCACTGACATATTTTCCGCTTGCATCGATAGCCTGGTATTGAAAATCGGGCATGGATTTAATACCGGTCAGGTTGAATCCGCGCTTGTTACCCGCTGGATCTCTTCCAGAGTAGTAAAGCCGTGAGCCAACTTATCAATGCCGTCTTCGTACATGGTGATCATGCCCTCACTTCGGGCGGCCTCATGAATGGTGGAAGCATCAGCGTCGGCAATCACCAGTCGTCGGATGTTGTCGCTCATGGTCAGGCATTCAGCGATGGCGACTCGACCGCTATATCCACGGCCTCCACAACGATCGCAACCCACTGCAACATAGGATGCAGAGCTGTCAGGATGTGATGATGTCTGATTTGAAAGAGTTGCAAGCCCGGATGTGACAGGCGTCTTGCAGTGATCGCAGAGTCGACGAACAAGCCGCTGTGCGACAATCGCGTTTAGCGTTGAGGTCAGCAGATAGTTACGCACACCCATATCAAGGAGTCGTGTGATGGCGCTTGCCGCATTGTTGGTATGCAATGTAGATAGTACAAGATGTCCAGTCAGTGCTGACTGTATGGCGATGCGAGCCGTTTCCAGATCGCGCATTTCGCCGATCATGATGACATCCGGATCCTGTCGGACAATGGCCCTCAATGCGTTGGAAAAATCGAGGCCAATGGAGGGCTTCACCTGGATCTGATTAATCCCTGTAAAGTGATACTCAATGGGGTCTTCAACGGTGATGATTTTTCGAACCTCATCATTTAACCCGTTCAGAACTGTGTATATCGTGGTGGTTTTACCGCTACCCGTAGGGCCCGTTACCAGTACAATCCCGCGAGGCAGGCCAAGCACCTCTTCGAATCTGGCGCGTGTCGTACCGTTATAACCCAGGGCATCAAAGTCGAGTGTGGTGGAGTCGCGTTCAAGTAGTCGCATGACCACGCTCTCGCCATACATTGTTGGAACCGTGGATACACGAAGATCCAGATCTCTGCCTTCGATACGCAACTTGATACGACCATCCTGTGGAAGACGTCTCTCCGCTATATCGAGGCGCGCCATGATTTTAACTCTGGAAATAATGGCAGACACCGAACTTACCGGTGGTGCTTCTACCCACCGCAACAGCCCATCGATTCGAAAACGAACTACCAAAGCATCTTCGAAAGGTTCGATATGAACATCGGAAGCCCGTTCCCGAACGGCACGCTTGAGTAACCAGTTGACCACCCGAATAACCGGCGCCTCGGAGGCCATGTCGCGAAGTCGTTCGACATCTTCCTCATCGGCTAACGTGGCGCTGCCATAGTCATCCGTTAACTGGTCAATATCGGAGCGGGTCTCTCCATAAACACGATTCAACGCCGATTGAATATCCGATGCAGTACCGACATGCGCACAAACCGGTTTGCCTGTTGCCAGGGTCATCGCCTGCCGGGCGTAGTGGTTACGTGGATTCGCCATCGCCACCACTAAAGTTTCTTCAGACAGTGTTGGTATCACGGACTGATCCTTCATGAAGCGCACCGATAATCGGCTATCTTCGACGGGTAAATCGGGATAATCTTCACGAGTGACCCGATTAATATCGAGTACGTCCGCATAGCCATCTGCCAGATCATCCTCTGACAAATGACCAAGATCGGTCAGTAGCGAAAAAATATTATCCGCTTTGGTTTCAGTCGTTGAGTTATCAGGGCTCGACATGCGAAGACATCTCATGACGTCGTCTTGCGAAATTTTTGACGCAGATACCAGATATTCGATCAGCGGGTCGGCAAGCAGATTCTCAAGTAAAGTCGACGATGCCCCGAAAGTACTGTCAGAAGATTTCTGATCGGTTGGCGGTAACTCTACGGTCGTGGCCGTAGTTGGAATATTTTGTTCCCTGACCTGCATAAACCCATTCGCTCCTACGCCCCTACATTCCAACATGGCTATATGAAAAACCATGTTTGTATTTTTGGATTCCTGGTGCGCGAATGACGGTATATGTCACGCTTGACTGCGTCAACAAATCGATCAGTAACTATTTATCATCACCATTGCTCACGAACATCGGTTCATCAACACGATCGTGATACACGACGTAGGAATGAAAATATTGGCCATCGAAAACTGGAAACAGTTCCCGGGACAATGA
Source organism: marine bacterium B5-7 (assembly GCA_021604525.1). GTDB lineage: Bacteria > Pseudomonadota > Gammaproteobacteria > Arenicellales > CAJQKF01 > BQJD01. Next base: position 212,120 of record BQJD01000001.1, read on the forward strand.
TCAGATTCAACGACCAGGAGTAATGAAACAGATCATCACGAGTGGGAATTACCCGGAGCACCGCCGAATGCGAGAGGAATTTCTTTAGGTTGGAGTCGAGGTTATGGGCAAGCCTTTAATACACATGCAGACAACAAGATGGCTAACCAATCGAATGTGTTTGAAAGGAATTAAATAGCACTACAAAATATCGGTTGTGCGCTAACGAATCACGGGCGGCAAAACGCGAGACCATTTGGGACAAAAAAATAGGCATAAAATTGGGAAAAGTTATACCTCATTTATACCTCCGATCATATATGTATCGCAAACAGGTCATTGATTAATATGAGATATTGGAGCGGGAAACGAGATTCGAACTCGCGACCCCAACCTTGGCAAGGTTGTGCTCTACCACTGAGCTATTCCCGCTTGATTCGGCATGAGACGCTTTATGGATAAGTGTCTTGTACGGCAGGCGCTTGATTCTATCCACAGTGCCTCAGGTGTCAAGTAGCCTTTGATAAATTACTGAAAAAAAGCAGATGAAATCGATACTTTAACCATTGAACCGGGATATTTACGAGTTTTATTGTGTGTTCTCTTCGGTAAGAGACGGCCAGGCTGCCCGAAGGTAGACGAACATGGACCACAGGGTCAGGGCACCGGAAAGATATAGCGCAACCTCACCTATTTTGAATATCGGCAAACCGCGGAACGGATCGTAGTAAAGCAACAGGGATATCGCAATCATCTGCATAGTCGTTTTGACCTTGCCGATCATGCCAACGGCGACGCTACTGCGTGCGCCAACCCCTGCCATCCATTCCCGCAGTGCTGATATTGTGATTTCCCTGCCGATGATCACGCTGGCGGTGATAGTAAACAATACTTTACTGTAGACGTTATCGAGCACTTTGACATCGCTTGCCAGAAGGATCAACGCAGTGGCAACCATCAGTTTATCGGCAACCGGGTCGAGAAATGCACCGAATGGCGAGCCTTGATCAAGCTTTCTAGCGAGGTATCCATCCAGCCAGTCGGTGATTGCGGCAAGGACAAAGAGGAAGGTAACAACCTCATTTGAATCTCGCCACGGCATGAAATATACGACGACGATAATCGGGATTATCAGTATGCGGATTATGGTCAGAATATTTGGCGCGTTTAACGGCATTATTTATGGGTTCAGAGTTAGATGTATTTTCTCAGCCAACATCCTGTTTATGCCGGGAACTTTGGTCAAGTCTTCGACTCCCGCTTTCCTGACCTCTTTCAATCCGCCGAAGTGATGAAGCAATGCACGTCGTTTTGCGGGACCGATACCTGGTATCTCATCAAGCCTTGAGGCAGTCCTCGATTTTTGTCGTCGTGCCCGGTGCCCTGTAATTGCAAACCGATGCGCTTCATCCCGAATGGCCTGAACCAGATGAGAAGCCGGCGATGCCGGGTCGAGTATAGTGGGCGGACCTTTGGGCGACAAGAACAGTCGTTCCTGTCCTGCCCGACGTTCCAGCCCTTTTGCCACCCCGACAATCACAACCCCGGATACGCCAAGGTCATCGAGAATGCTGATTGCCCTTGAAAGCTGTCCTTTGCCACCATCAATCAACAGCATATCCGGCAACCTGCCCTCCCCGTCCAAAACTCGTCGATAACGCCGTTCAAGAGCCTCGGCCATAGCCGCATAGTCGTCACCATGAGTCTGTTTGCGGATATTAAATCGTCGATATTCAGAGTTCATTGACCCCTGCTGATCGAATACGACACAAGATGCGACGGTCTTCTCCCCCATGGTGTGACTGACGTCGAAACATTCCAGACGATCCGGTAATCGCTCGAGATTCAGTATTCGCGCCAGATCCTTGAAGCGATCCAGATTGCGGCCACGGTCTTCGAGATCGCGTTCGAGATGGCTTGCCGCATTGATTCTGGCCATATCCAGCCAACGATCCCGCCGGCCACGCACCTGGGTTTTTATGATAACGCGTCGCCCGGCTGCCTCACTCAGTGCATTCTGAATGAGATTATTGTCGTCAATATCTTCATGGGTGATGATCTCGCCCGGCGATTTATGACGCAGATAGTGCTGCGAGATGAATGCCGACATGATTTCGCTTTCATCCGTATTTCGCGGTGCAGTATTCAAGAAAAATTGTTGGCCGAGATTCCGGCCGTCGCGAACGGTTAACAAAGCAATGCAGAATCTGCGATCTATCCGGGCGATGGCCAGCACATCTACATCTCCATCAAGATGGGCGACAAATTGGCCGGTTTTTATTTTTCGCAGTTGGCGAATCCGATCACGATAACGCGCGGCTTCTTCAAAGCCAAGACGCTCGGCGGACTCCGTCATGCGACGATTCAGCTCCGCATCCAGCGTGGTGTCGTCACCTTCCAGCAACAGACTCGCCTGACGGATATCATCGCGATAATGTTCAGCATCAATCTCGCCAGTACATGGCGCGCTGCAGCGGCCTATCTGATATTGCAAACATGGTCGCGTGCGATTCTTGAAAACGCTGTCCTCGCATTGCCGCAAGGGAATTATCTTGTGAATCTGATTGAGTACTTCGCGAACCGCTCCCGCATTGGCATAGGGACCAAAAAACCGGCCTGGGCCGCGGGTTGAACCCCGGTAGAATTTCAGGCGTGGAAATTCTTCATCGCTTAAACAGATGTAGGGATAACTCTTGTCGTCCCGCATCATGACGTTATAGCGCGGTTTGAGCTCCTGTATCAGGTTGTATTCAAGCAACAGCGCCTCACTGTCACTGCGGGTAATATGAACCTCCATTCGCTCGATGTGCGTGACCAGGGCCAGGGTTTTCGCCTCCAGCCCACTGGCGCGGAAATAGCTTGAAATCCGCTTCCTGAGATTTTGTGCTTTGCCGACATACAAGCACTTTTCGTTCGCGTCATACATTACATAGACGCCAGGCTGTGTTGGCGCACTGCTTGCAAATTGTTTACCGTCAAAACTCATGCGCAGGATTGTTTGCTAATTCGACAGGTGTTTTCTGACAGATCGAAATACATCCTCGAACATCGCCTCGGTAAGTCGCTTGGTCTGGGTGTTATAACGGCTGCAGTGATAACTCGAAAATATTGTGAGGTCGTTGCCGACATCCCATTGCCTGGCATGACCAAACGGTGCGTCAGACTTTTTCACATCAAGACTCTTGATAACCGCACCATGGGCGATCGAACCCAGTGCAAGAATTGCGGCGCCCGGCTTCAATGAATCAATCTCGGTTTTAAGATATGGCCGACACTGGTTGATCTCCGCGGCGACCGGTTTGTTCTCTGGTGGCAGACACTTGACTGCATTGCTGATCCGGCAATCGTGCAGAATCAGACCGTCCCCTGATCCGGTTGATTCTGCACGATTTGCAAACCCGAATTGATGCAGCATTCGATAAAGCAACAGGCCCGCATGGTCGCCTGTAAACGGACGGCCACTGGCATTTGCTCCGTGTTTGCCGGGCGCCAGACCCACCACCAGTAAGCGTGCATCCAGATCGCCAAAAGGCGGAACGGGCCGGCAAAAGTAGTCCGGATGGTCAGCCTTAACTTCGTCGAGAAAATCGGCAAGCCGCGGGCACAGCCGACAATTCACGTCGTACCAACCTCGTTGCTGAAAAGCCTGGTCAATTTTCATGCTACTGCTTATTTTCGACATCACATCAATTATTCGGGTCTTGGTCAGGAAATTGGTAGAATACGCGATTTTTTAGACTGGACCTCACAGCCATGAAAATATCCGCCTCGGACGTACGTGTAGGCAACCTTATTGAATACCAGAACAAGTTGTGGCGCGTATTGAAGAAAAGCCATGTCAAGCCCGGCAAGGGGGGCGCTTTCGCCCAACTTGAAATGAAGGAAATCAGCCAGGGAACCAAACTCAACGAGCGATTCCGATCTGAAGACAAGCTTGAAAAGGCTCATGTCGAAGTTCGCCAAATGCAATATCTGTATCTCGATGGTAGCCAACTGGTGTTTATGGATCTTGAGACTTACGAGCAGCTTTCAATGGCTGCTGAGGATCTTGAAGATCAGGTCGGCTACTTGTTACCCAATACCGAGGTGCAAATAAACTTTCACAATGATGTTCCCATCGGCTTTGAGCTACCGGCCAATGTTGTGCTTCAGGTGGTTGACACCGAAGGCGTAGTAAAAGGACAAACCGCCTCGGGATCGGGTAAACCCGCTGAACTCGAAACCGGTATCCGAGTGGCCGTACCGACATTCGTCAATATTGGCGACCGTATCAAGGTTAACACCGAAACTGGTGAATATGTGGAGCGGGCTGAATAATCCAGCAGACAAATACCAATCCGTTATACGAACTGCCAGGCCTGCTGGCATTGCTCCAGGCGAGACTACGCGATGCGCCTGGTGCCAGTCTGATCTATCAATAATTCCAGGGTGCTGGCAAATGCGACAACGCGGTCGTCCGCACTTTTGGAATCAATCGATACGGCCGGTCCTTTGAGAATTCGAATATCGACATTGTGATGGTCTGCCGAACAACCTGCTTCGATGTCATCAAGACCATTTAACACTTCGATTGCTGCTGGCTGATCGTTACACACGAGTAGCAGATCGCAACCCGCTGTCCGTGCAGCCTGTGCCCGTTCAAGTGGCCCACCAGCACGATGGGCACCGGCCATAGTCAGGTCGTCACTGAAAATGATGCCAGTAAACCCAAGTTGTTTCCTCAAAATTTCCTTGAGCCAGAAACGTGAGTAAGTCGGCAGGTAAGAGTCAATATTCCGGTAGTCAACGTGCGCTGTCATGACCGCTTCGACGCCGGATTCGATCAACCGCGCAAAGGGTTTCATGTCCTCGTTTGAAAGCGTAGTCAAGTCGCGATCATCCGTCGGCGTTTCAAGATGAGAATCCTGGCTAACGCCACCGTGACCCGGGAAGTGCTTGATAACGGCCGCCATTCCGGCTTCGTGCATTCCATCGATCCATTCCTGACACAATTCGGCTGCAATTTCCGGATCGGCATGAAATGCACGATCGCCGATGACACTGCTTACTCCGTGATTAACGTCAGCAACCGGTGCGTAACTTAAATCGACACCGGCCCGCTTTAATTCCCATGCCATGGTAAACGCGGTTTCACGTGCCTGTCGCCTGGCATCCTGTGGATCTGACTGGTACAGCGCTCCGAATTTTGCAACCGGTGGTAGTGAACTGAAACCTTCGCGAAAACGCTGAACCCGCCCACCTTCCTGATCGACGGTGATGAGGAAATCATCATCGGTGATATCACGTATTTCGCTACACAGGTCGCGAAGCTGTGATTCGCTTTGATAATTACGTGCGAACAGGATGATGCCGGCCAGTCGAGGATGAATCAGCATCGCTCGTTCACCAGACGCAACCCGATGACCTTGAAGGTCGGCAATTATGCAGCGTGCTGAGTTGACGTCGGAATTCATTTGGCTCTGCTCATGTTGCCTCGTTTATGCGTATTTGCAGATCGTTAATGAGTCCGGCCCCGGCCGCTTCAATCATATCCAGCACTCGATCAAACCCACCATCGCCACCATAGTATGGATCAGGTATTTCGGAAACTCCGAAGGTTGTATCAAAATCCATAAACAACCGGATTTTACTCTGACAGGAATCTTCAGCCATTTCCGTTAATGCCTGAATATTCGCTGCATCCATTGCCAGAACATAATCGAAACGTTCAAAGTCATCCGCTTGAATTTGTCTTGCAACCAGGTGATCCAGAATAATTCCACGACGTCTGGCAGCCTCGCGTGAACGGGGGTCGGGTGCATTACCGACATGCCAGTCAGCAGTACCTGCCGAATCGACTTCAACCTGTTGGTGAAGAGATGCTTGCTGAACCAAATCACGAACAACGCCTTCAGCCGTTGGTGACCGGCAGATGTTACCGGTGCAAACAAATAATACCTTGATCATTCTGGCTGCCTCTCGAAAATTCGTATAACACTCTCCAGGTCGTGAATCGTATCAACGCCGGGACCTGGCAAACAACTGGCCTTGAGTACCCGAATACGTTCGCCATTGTATAACGCACGCAATTGTTCCAGTTTCTCAACCTTTTCCAGATCCGTAGGTGGTTCGGAGGCAAAACGTTTAAGGTATCCGGCGCGGTATGCGTACATGCCGATGTGTTGATAGACTCGGGCAGGCTTGTTCGGCCAGCGCGAAGCCAATCCACTGTCATCCCTTGCCCAGGGGATTGGTGCACGGGAAAAATACATCGCATAGCCATGACGATCTGTCACCACCTTGACTACCGAGGAATCAGTATAGTCGCGCTGGCTACGTATCTCTTTTGATACCGTGGCTATCGCGGCATCGGGATCATCAGCCAGGCCATCTGCGACCTGATGAATGAGTTGTTCAGGAACCAACGGTTCATCACCCTGCAGATTTACAACAATACGATGATCTTCTATACCCTTTCTGGTAACAACTTCTGCAAGTCGGTCGGTGCCTGACTCATGATCAGGGGATGTCATGACAACATTGGCGCCAAACTTCTCGCAAACGTGGCGGATAGCGTCGTCGTCCGTTGCAATCAATATATTACTGGCGCGTGAACGAGACGCGCACTCGTACACGCGTTGCAGCAAGGTTTTGCCGGCCACATCGCGAAGTGGTTTACCCGGCAACCGGGACGAGGCGTATCGGGCGGGAATGATGATATCGAAATCAGTCATCTCAATGCGGTAAGTGCTGGATAAGGGGTAGCAATCGACGTTCGAGTTCGAGCACGATTGCTGGTGCGACATCGAGATCGAGAATCGCTACAAAGATACGCTTATCGGTAAATTCAGACAACTTTACCGCGTCTTTCTCCGTGATGAGTATCGCATCGAAGCCAAGGGCGTCCAGATCCTTTGGTTGATATACATGATGATCTGGAAAGGCTCGCAGTGTACCGTTGATACCAAGCCCGGTCATCGTATTCATAAAACGTTCAGGACGGGCAATCCCGGTAACGAACAATATCTTTCTATTAATGAAATCCACTGCCATTCGGCTTTGTTCTGGTGAAGCCAGACTGCGAAACCCGCTTACCAATGGAGTAATACCGTGTTCCGGATTACCATATTCAACTATCAGATCAACATCTTCAAGACGCGATAACGGTTCACGAAGCGGTCCCGCAGGAAGACACCAGCCATTACCGATACCGCCTGTTGAATCGTGAAGCGCAATCTCAAAGTCCCTCTTAAGCGCCAGATGCTGAAGGCCATCGTCGCTAATGATCACATCGCACGATCCTTCCTGCAGTAAACGTTTGCAGGCCTGACCACGGTCTGGTCCCGTCACCACAACTGCACCTGTTCTCTGTGCAAGTAGAACAGCTTCATCGCCAACCATGGATGGCGATGTTTTCATGTCTACTTTCTGTGGCCACACAGTCGAGTCACCACCATAACCCCGCAGAACAATTCCCGGAATACATCCCTTCGATCGCAACCATTCCACCAGCCACATGGTAAAGGGTGTCTTGCCATTTCCACCGACCGTAATATTTCCAACCACAATGACCGGACAAGGTGCACGATAATGAGCAAACAGATTGATTCGATAAAGCAGCCGGCGAAAAGCCATAACCGTGCAATAGATAATCGACAACGGATACAGGGCTATACTTGCGGCCGTTCGTCGTTGCCAGATACGCTCCAGCTTCGCTGCAAGTGTTTGTCTTGAATTGAACTTCAAACTGGTCACGTCAATCACGTCCAGTGCAAGATTGGATCGAATGATGATCGATGGTTCAAGATTCCTGATTGTAGTACAAACGACTGTAAGCTCCAGTTCGTTGTAGAAGTTCTTCATGGCGACCTGATTCAACCACACGACCTTTATCGATCACATAAATTCTATCGGCTTTCACAATGGTCGATAATCGATGCGCTATGACGATTATTGTGCGTTTGCCCGCCAGTAAATCGATTGCAGTACGCACCAGTTGCTCTGACGTATTATCGAGTGATGAAGTCGCCTCATCAAGAATCAGAATCGGTGCCTGACGATACAATGCTCGGGCAATCACGACCCGTTGTTTCTGTCCACCCGACAATCGACCGCCTTGTTCTCCCACGCGGGTGTCGATGCCCTTATCGAGCGTTTGAATAAAATCGGTTAATTGCGCTGTTTCAATAACTTCTGATAATCGTTCACTATCGATATGAGGTTCGCCATAAGTGATGTTATTGGCAATCGAATCATCGAATAAAAAGTTATTCTGGGTGACCAGCGCCACGTGACGACGTAGTTCATTCTTGCTGTATTTTTCCAAAGGTTGGCCATCAATGGTTAGCAAGCCGTCATCACGTTGGTAAAACCCGAGCAGTAATGACACAACGGTCGACTTGCCGCTACCAGAAGAACCAACCAGGGCAATAGTCTGCCCGGCGGAGACTTCGAGGTTAAAATCGTTGAGTACCGGTGGCCCACCAGGAATATAGCCAAATCGAACGGAAGAAAATTTAATGTTGCCGTTGATCATTTCGGGTCGAAGGTCACCACCGGGATGCTCTTCCGGCAGATCCATAACACGAAAAATACTACGCGCCGCGGCGACGCCCGTTTGTATGATCTCGTTGACCTTGGCAAGTCTCTTCAGCGGTGCCTGCAATAACATGACAGCGCCAAGATATGACACGAACGTACCCGGACTGACAATTTTCCCGCCGGCGCCACCCATGGCAAAAAATATGATGATCGATACAGCAATACCGGCGACAAACATGATTATCGGAACGCTGGCCGCAGAAACACCGGCCTTGCGCATGGAGAAGCGGCGATTACCACGATTCGCAACATCGAACTTTTTTTCTTCAGCAGTATACCCACCGAATACCTTGATGACCTGGTGACCTTGAAAGGCCTCCTTGGCAACCTGGGTTATATCTCCCATACTGTCCTGGATCCGCGTACTGGTATAGCGAAATCGCTTGCTCATTTTATTAACCAGAAATGCGATCACCGGAGCAATTGCCAGGAACACCAGGGTGAGTTGCCAACTCAACCAGGCGAGCCAGCCCAACAGGATAATTGCAGTAAAAGTGTCCTTGAAAACTATTCGCACGGCCGTTGTCGATGCCTGCGCAACCTGTTCAACATCGAATATCAGTTTTGATACCAATTCCGATGTCGGGTGGTTATCGTAATGTGCCATGGGCAGATGGATCATGCGGCGGAACATATCTGCACGTAAGTCGTAGATGATCTTGCGACCTACCCACTGCACACAGTATCCATCAATGAACCCGGCGATACCGCGAACAACAAACACGGCCATGAGAATGATTGGTGTCATACGAATGACTGCCTGGTCGCGATTGACAAAGCCCTCGTCCATGATTGGCTTGAGCAATGCAGCAAACCCGGCTTCCGATGCGCCACTGATAAACATGGCGAGGACGCCAGCCAAAAACACCCAACGATAAGGCCAGGCATACGTCAGCAGTCGTCGGTAGTCGCCACCTGGGCTGGGTCGATCCCGAGCCTCGAATTTGCCTTTACCGGCCAAGTTCGTATCTATGGAGTATCAATGGTTGCAAAGGTAATGCGCAGCAATTCAAGACGTCTGGCTACATCCATTGCCTGTACCACAGCACTGTGTGGTGTATCGCGATCTGCACGAATCACAACAACCGGATTATTCGCTCCGGCCACAGCTTCCTGCATGGCTCGATACAGCGTTTCTTCATCGGAGTTGATCAAAGGTTTTGGTGCATCATCAGCCGGTCCACGTATTGCATATTCCTTGCCACGTGAGATTTGTATTTCAAGAATCGGAGTATCTTCGGCAATCTTCTGCTCAACGCTTGCTTCCGGTAGACGAATCTGTAGTTGGCTTTCACGATTGAAGGTTGTTGATACCATGAAAAAAATCAACAACAAAAACACCACATCAATCAGGGGGGTCAGATTGATTTGCAGGTCTTCATCATGACGCTGATAGAACTTCATGCTTCACGTTCCCCGTGAACGTACTCAAGGAACCTGAGCGCTTCCTGCTCCATATTGACTGCAAGCTCAGCAACTCGACCACGAAAGTAACGATGAAACATCAGGCTCGGTATACCGACTGTCAGCCCTGCTGCTGTGGTTATGAGCGCCTTTGAAATACCGCCAGCAAGGACCGTGGGATTACCGACGCCGGCGGTGGTAATTGCAGCGAATACATCGATCATGCCGATTACCGTACCGAGCAATCCCAATAGCGGGGTGATGGCGGCAATTGTGCCAAGCGCATTGAGATAGCGCTCCAGGTCGTGAATAACATGACGCCCCGCTTCTTCCACTGCTTCCTTCATCACGACCCGATGTTGCTCGATATTGACCATGCCGGCAGCCAGGATTCGTCCAAGAGGCGAGCCTCTGCGAATTTCCGATACTTTCGCCGGGTCGAGTTCGTCTTCGTCGAGTATTTTTTCCACCTGATCCATCAGACCAAATGGGGTAACTGCGCTGCGTTTAAGTGTCCAGAAGCGTTCGATCACGATTGCGAACGATATGACCGAACAGAGGATAATTACCCAGACTAAAATACCGCCGGATTGGATAAGTTCAAACACGTTTAGTTAACCGCATATTGCCTGTGAAAACGTTGGAAACCATACAAATTGAATGCCCGGTGCGATCGCGAATTGCCATCCGGCGCGGTCAGGCATTTTGTAACCGCGCCATTCTATCAGACTTGCACCCTGTCGTAGTTGCACCTGAATTACCCGGTAGTGTCTTAGTTTGAATTCTTCTTTTTATACTGCCGAGGTCGCTTCGGTGCCGAAGCCTTCATGTCGATTAGTTCTAATATCCACGAAATATCTCGAAGCCCTTCCACCAAACCAGCTTCCATTGCTGGCGTCACTCGCAACGACTTGTGAATCCGACAGAAGTTATAGTGAACGAAGTAAAGCGACAACATATGGACATGATTGTCTATCTTCTTGCTGAATGCGTTGGTCAAACGGGTGAACCGACGCATTGACATGCGCATGGTCAGATTTTGCCGTTCGACGTAACTAGTCGAAATATGATCCGGGTCTGGATTGCCGCTGATCAACTCCCGTTTCGTGCCAATACAGTCTGCTGGACTATATCGCAACTGCTCAGGCTTCGGTGCGTCACCGTATATTTTAATCAACTGGGCGTAGTCAACATCGCGCCCAAAAGCGTTTTCAACGGCATCCAGGTAGACGCGGTGTCCATCGGTGGTTAATTGGCAGCGATTAGCGAGACGATCTGAAACGTCCTGCATGAACTCGTTGGCATATCCAGCATCCCGGCCGCCCACGAGATATGAAATGATCAGCTTGCTTTCAGCACCAATTGCGGTCCACGTCCAAACGTCGCCAGCGCCTTCTGGCGCAGCTTTAGCTGAATCGACATTCTTGTGTTTGGCGTAGCAGAACGACCAGATTTCGTCGCACTGCACTCGGCGAGATTCGACCTCTCGGACTGCCTTATTGTGGTATTCCGCGCATGCTTCGCCCGCATCCACCAACAACTTGGTTACCGTATTGATGGACACGCCAGCGATACGACTGATGGAACGCATGGAACTGCCTTCCAACAGCATGTTTAGAATCAGGCACCGCTTTTCGTGGGACAGCTTGTTCATGCCCCGAATCATACCGAATAAAATGCTTAATATCAAGCATTATTTTCATTTCGAAACCCATTGATGTGCTCGACTACCCCTGCCATATGGAAATGGTATCGGCTCATCAGGCACATCGTTGTCGGGCAATGACTCAATGAAGTCTAACCCGCCCATTCCCTTTTTCTCGGCATCCTGTGTAAGGCGATCAAGCAGGTCGCTAAACTGATTAGCGCCTTCACTACGACGCCCATGTTGTCGCTTAACGTCGTTCATAACACTTGCCTCATACCACTTTGACCTTTAGTGTGAATAAAACCTCGATAACCCATCTTTCTTGCGAAATCCACTGCCAATCCATGATAATTGCGAATATGCTCGTTGACTTCCGGATCTTGTCCAAAATCATCTATCAGAAGATCAATATCACTGGCTTCCAATTCTCGCATGGATATTCCCCGACCATGCGAATGCCAGCGATCAGCCTTTCCGAGCATTCTAGCGACTTGTTTGGCTCTATCTCGTCGCATCGCGGCTGTGACACGCCTCTTTCTCGTTCTAGTTGTTTTCCAATTTTTAAACTTATACTTCGGCAACCACTCCATTACTAAAGACTGACCATGCTCAATTGCCTGTTCAATATGGAACAATTTCGCTGGATCAAAACGCTTAATTAAAAATGCAAGTTCCGCCTTTGTAGCATTTGGTAACTGTGATCTCGAACTGTTAATTCGTTTCGTAAGTTCTTCAAATTTAGCTAAATACCCAGCGCCGGGTAATAGTTGTCCATCCTCATCCTGATACTGAGGGTCGATTGGACCTAGGACAGAATAATAATCCATAAAAATTTTATCTCCCGAAAGAACTAGCACAGTTCCCGCAGAGTAGGCGTGACCGGGAACCACGAAATATACCTCCCTGTAATGTTTTCTCATTACTGACACCATTCTTTCAACGACTTCGATATAACCGCCGTTTGTCTCCAAAATCACAATTAACCGATGTTTTAAACCATCCTCACTATCATTGTCTTGGGACACCATATCTTCAATAACGACGCGTAATTCGTCGTCAAGTGGCGATTGGATTCCACACCAAATAAACATACAATCGCCTTCTAAAGCACTGCCAACTTTTTCGTTCATGTCGGACAAGACGATGCTGACTAAGTGATTGGCATTAATCGCCTCCACGGCACCTCCTGGATTCCCACTAACTTTTTTTCGATCTAGACCATCTAGCAGCCGCCGCTCTACGAGCAATCTCAGATCTTTCCCCGGCCGTTAGTGAGGACGCACGAGCGCGACCGCCAGCCTTTCCAGACTTCACGCGGTTGCTCTTGGGATTATCTTCAATTTCGCCAGTGGCAATTTTTGCTACCATGACGGCAGCACCGATTAAATCCGCTGGCCGGGTTTCCCCGTTTGGACCTTTCGGCATAAGTAACCCTCCTAACCTGATCCAGGATCAATACAAGTATGCGGATTCGTATCAACCGAATCAAGCTAACTTTACTTTTCTGTCGCCACGAAAAGGTGATTCTAGAGATCGTGAAATTAATTTCAAAACGACGAAAAACAACTCGTAAGAGCATGATTTCTTATCCACATTTTTCGTATGTTATCATGCAAAGTCCATCCACACAGGAGAAGCGACCATGCCTAAAAAGTCGCCCTGGCACTCGATTAAACAATCAGTGCACCATAATAATACAAACTGCAACACGGGAAACAACATCGAAAAGGAAAACCTCCGAACTGGCGCCGGTGGTAAACCGCTTTGCCAAGAGTGCGAGAAACTCAGCCAACAGGGTCGATAAACGTTAGTTCCCAAAACGGTCCGGTAGGCTCCAAATCAATTACGGACCAAACTCGCCGTAGTGCAGCAACTGGAAGTCCATGCACCTGCGCTGCGGCGAGTGCTCTAAGCCCCTCAGACTTTCCTCCATGGAATCGAACGGTCGGTTCCAGAAAAGAATGACCCTTCCCGCCTTGGCATGACTCATAAGTCTCCACGCCAGCCTCACGAAGCACGATAACTGCCCGGACGATTCCCGCGTCTAGCGGTGGATCAAAGTCACCCATTTTCAAACTGAGACACTACCAATTACCCATCTTCATTGACAGGCTGACTTCGCCACGGTGTATGCCAAACCTGCCAGTAGCTCTGTCGGTAGCTACCGATGTGAGGTCCACCCGTAGAGAATTCGACCACTACGCTGCCGTTTACCGCAGTGTCGTACAACAATACATCGTGTCGCTTAAGGCGATTGACAACATCCGGGTGAGGATGCCCGAAATTGTTGTACAGGCCACGGGAGATGATCGCAATTTCGGGGTCGACATGTTGCAAAAATCTATCGCTGCTGGATGTTTTGCTACCATGATGCGCAACCACCAGTACATCTGAGGCTAATGTTAGCCCGTAGCGCTCTACCAATGCTGTCTCGGCAGGTTTACCAATATCCCCTGTCAGAAGTACACGACCGTATGGCGAAGTTACTCTCAAAACGCATGATCGATCATTATGCCGAGGGCCAAATTCATCAATGGGGGATAGAATCTCGAATAACACGCCATCCCAGTGCCAGCCAAATCCCTGACGGCAAGGCAGGATTGGCCTGTCATTAAAACGTTCGCTGGACAGAATAACCAAAGGAGTGTAACGGTCGAGAACCGTTGATATGCCGCCCGCGTGGTCGCGGTCACCGTGACTGATGATGAGCTTGTCGAGAGTGTCGACTCGGGCATACTTGAGATATGGAATAACGACGATGCGACCCATGTCGTAGCCACTGGTGAAGCGAACACCAACATCGAACAATAACGTGTGGTTCCGGGTTTTAATGACATTCGATAAACCCTGCCCTACATCCAGAACACGCAGCTCAAATTCACCATTATGTAATGTGACAGGTGCAGTTGCCATCAATAATGAGAGGGCTACTACGGCGAGTGGGTATTGTCGACGAATGCGCGGTAATGCACCGAGAACAACAGCCAGCATGAGTGCAAGTCGAATTAACGTGTCAATATTGACCGATATAGAAGAAGCAGACCAAGATGAGATCGAATCGAGTAATGATTGCATGGGCGATAATGCGCTGGCTGAAAGTTGCAGAAACATTGCTGCGGCGTCAATCCAGCCACTGAGCCACAGACATAGGGAAAGCAGTGCGCAGGGCACAACGGTCAAACCGAAATATGGAATGGCAAACAGATTGACCAGTGGCGAAATCCATGACAACTCACCGAAGAAGACAGCGCTTAAGGGTAACACTGCGGCGCTCACCGCCAACTGTACAAGAATCCAGCCTGTAATCCATTGACGCAAACGCGCGGGAAGGTGAGACTGCATCCTCTCTTCAGGAACTGATTGAATCGCCCGGCTTCGGCACCAGTGGGCATAACCGATAATGGCAGCGACTGCACTGAAAGATAACCAAAACCCTTGAGACAATGATGCCAGGGGATCAACTATCAGCACCGCACAAAGAGCTACCAGGAAAGTATACCAGCCGAGTACGCGTCGACCAGTGAGGAAGGCAATGTACAGCACAGTCAACATCAGCAATGCACGCTGCGTCGGTAACGAAAAGCCGGCAAACCACGCATAGTACAAAGTAAATGGTAAAGCCATGATGGCCGCCAGACGCTGGGCGGCAACATACAACAACATGCGGGGAAACAAACGAAATACAAACTTCAATAAAGCAAAGGCAAGGCCGAATACCAGTGCGATGTGTAGTCCGGATACGGCAATAAGATGACCCGTTCCAGTTCGACGAAATATCTGCCATTGGTATTCGTCGATGGCGCTTCGATCACCAAGCGTTATTGCCTGGATGATTCCCGTTGCCCTGCTACCCGCCAGTACATGTCTGGTGAAATCAGCATATGCGGTCTTGATTCCAGCGGACAATAGCCCTTGTGCGGATGCGCTTAGTAATTGGTTTTCGTTATCTTTTCGAATAGATCCGGACGCGACCAATCGCCTTTGAAATGCCCAACGTTCATAGTCGAACCCTCCGGGATTCATAAGACCATGAATCCCTCTCAACCGGACCTTCAGCCGCCAACGTTCGCCTCTGTTGAACTGTTGTGTACAGTCGTAGCAATTCAGTTTTATAGTGCCGAACTTTGAATATGGGAGCCAACTCAATGATGCTGCGCGGCTGCCGGGTAAGGGTTTGTCTAGGCGAATCTCAATCCGGGTCAATCCGTCAAAATGCTGAGGCATTGAATCGATACGTCCTTGAATGACAGTTTCAATGGACTTACCACCGGGTAACTGGTAATCGAGCCAGTATTGTGTGATAAAACCTGCATACAAATAGCCAACCGATGACGCCAACAACGCCATTGTTATCGGATAGTGAGATTTGATCAGGCTATGATAATCAAGCCGGGAATGCGCAACGAAATGAATCGAACGTTGTCCGTTTAATACCAGGCTGGTAGCAATCAGCACCACCATGAAAATAAGGCTGTTTACAAGTCCGGTCGACGGCAGGATCGGAATAAGTGAAAAACTTATGACGCCGAACACGAACGATAACGCAATCATGCGCAATGAGTAGCCTCCATGGCAGGGGAAATCCTTGATTCGGAATTTAAAATAAGGTTCGTTGCGTGCCGAAAAAATACTTGAAACAAATACTGCCGAGTGCGCCTAATATTCGAAAAATGACAGGTGTATCCTGGTTTTCCAAGTGGCTCGGCGATGACAATCTCTGGCACATCAATCGCCGGTCGGTATCTCTTGGCGTCGCAATCGGGCTATTTTACGGCTTCTGGCCCGTACCTGTACAAACCCTGTTGGCGCTGGTTACTGCGATCCTGATTCGCGCCAATCTACCGGTCAGCGTTGTATTTGTGTGGATATCCAACCCTGTAACTGTTGTGCCGATTTATGGCGCTTGCTATACGCTCGGCGCCTGGCTACTTGGAACACATATCAGACCCATATCCGAACATACATTTAAAGCCATCAGTCAGAATATCGGCGCATTATGGGTTGGATGTTTGATACTTGGCGCGATAAGCGCTGTTTTCGGTTGGCTGTTGGTGAGAATTTTTTGGAGTTGGCGAGTCCGATTGTCCTGGAGTGAGCGCAAACGTCGCCGCAAGAATTTACATTAATTACTGTAGAGATCTATGACCGATGATCCATGGATCACTACACGTGTGGGCAGAACATTCAATTTCCAGCGTTGTATGGGATATGGAAAATCGTTCGTGAAGTGCACGTTTTACGATCTCCTTTATGGTATCGGCATTTTTCCACTCGCCTGGTTCAATGACAATATGAGCATCCAGGGCATTTTCATGTTCCTGCATTTGCCATAGGTGAAGTTGATGAACGCTGGAGACACCTGTCGTAGCACGTATTTCCTTGAGGACACTTTGTGTATCAATATCGGGCGGGCTGCCGAGCATCAATATGCGTATGACAGAGCCTACTTCATTAAAAGATATCCAGAGGATATAACCGGCGATCAAGAGAGTCACCAGAGGATCAACAAAATTCCAGTCATATAGAAGGACCAAGGTTCCAGCTACGATCACGGCAATTGAACCCAGTGCATCGGCAACATTGTGTAAAAAAGCGGCACGGATATTCATGCTTTGCTTTGACAGGGAGTAAGTCAGCGCAGCGGTGGCAAGATCGACCACTAACGCGATGCCGGCAATTATCAAAACCAGTTTACCGTCTATGCCTTGGGGATCAGTGAATCGCAGAATCGCCTCATAAACCAGGTAAAAACCAATCACGATTAATGTGGTGTAGTTAACCAGGGCCGAGACCATTTCCGCACGGCCATAGCCGAAGGTCATTTTGTCATCAACAGGTCGTCTGGCTACTTTTCGGGCAACAAATGCAATGATGAGAGAAATGGCATCTGAAAAGTTATGCAGGGCATCCGCTATGAGTGCAAGACTGCCTGAAAGCAGGCCGCCAACGACTTGTGCGGCTGTTAAAACAAGATTGACAGCCACTGCCCAAAAAACACGAGCATCCCCGGAGTCTGAACTAATATGGTGGTGATGTCCTGCCAACTTGGATCCTTCGAAACGGTTACCTGAACTTCACACTTGTCAGGCCAATTGAAAAATTAACGAAACCGGTTTTCCTGACAATGCGTTAACGCTCTCGCGATATTCGACAATTCCATACCCGGTCTGTTCAATTGTATCAGTCCATGAATCGAATGTACGGTAATACCAAGGCATTGGCTGCCAACCTTGTGAAGGGAAACTATTAAAATTCTCTTCGCGCCAGCCATTTTCACATTCGTTGTTACCGTCCATCGACAACGGATGAACTGTTTGGATCAACAGATTCCCATCCACGGTGAGCAGTCTCTTGCAAGCTGTCAGGATGGGAATAATGTCCTCATCAAACAGTGAATAGTTGAAGATTATCAGATCGAACTGACCTTCAACAGAGGCGGGATTATTAGTAATCGTTTCGTAATCCAGCACCAGGTAAGTAGACGACCTGTCAGACAATCGTGCCGCTTCGATGAGTTCGGAGCTGATATCGACACCTACGGCTGTACATTTACTGATTTCAACAAGTTTGCGAACAAGCCAACCTTCGCCGCATCCCATATCAAGTATATGCACTGGCTCAAGCGATAATACTGCATCCAAAATTGCCCGGTTTGTCGTATCCTTTCTGCTCTGTATTTGTCCACTGCGCACTGCTTTTACCCAGTGCCCGGCGTTTGTATTCCAGATTTGTTTCAATCGTTCATTAATCGATGATGCTTTCAAGGCCCTGTTCCCGTTTCCTTGAACAACTGTTATCTGAGCAATCGTTCGGAGAAATTACAGTGGATTGAGCACGCCATTAACAATCTGGAAAGTTCGATCAAGGCGTGAGGCGAGTTCATGATCATGGGTCACAAGCACCAAGGCGCTACGCTTGTTATATGCAAGGTCTTGCATCAACTCAAAAACGTGTTCTGCGTTTTCAGAATCGAGGTTGCCGGTCGGTTCATCTGCAAGAACACAATCCGGTTGAGTGACCAGTGCACGCGCAATTGCCGTGCGCTGACGTTCACCACCAGACAATTCACCGGGCTTATGATGCAGACGCGCGCCAAGCCCGGTACGTGTCAACATATCTTCCGCACTCGCCAATGCTTCCTTTGGTGCGGTACGACGAATCAGCAAAGGCATCGCAACATTTTCAACCGCTGTGAACTCAGGCAGCAGATGATGAAACTGATACACAAACCCCATGCCGTAATTTCGTAATGCTCCTCTTGCCCGTTCTTTAAGCTTGAATACATCGAGACCATTCAAAAAAACCTGACCATGAGTTGGACGCGCAAGTCCACCTAAAATATGAAGCAATGTGCTTTTACCCGCACCGGATGAGCCAATGATCGCAATCGCTTCGCCAGGCGCTACAGTCAAATCGATATTCTTTAACACCTCCACTTGAAGTGGGCCTTCTGTGAAAGTCTTGCTTACGCCTCGACACTCAAGTACAGGCGTGTTGACGTCACTCATAACGAAGTGCCTCTGCGGGCTGGGTTTTTGAAGCGCGCCACGCCGGGTAGATTGTGGCAAACAGACCCATAACCAGCGATGCACCGAGAATACGCCACACATCATCCGCATGCAATTCTGCGGGGAAATCGCTTATCACATAAATATTTGCAGGGAAAAATTCTATTCCGAGAAGTGATTCAAGCATTGGCACCAGGGTTTCCACGTTAAGCGCGGTAAGCACGCCGGTCACCGCACCGAGTGCCGTTCCAATCAATCCAATCACAACCCCTTGAATCATGAATACAGTCATGATGCTTGAAGGACTAAACCCGAGGGTGCGAAGAATTGCAATATCAGGCTGTTTGTCGGTTACCAGCATCACTAATGTTGAAACGATATTGAATGCAGCCACCGCGATTATCAACATCAGAATGATAAACATGACGCGTTTTTCTACTGCCAATGCGCCAAAGAAATTCCGATGCTCAATGGTCCAGTCACTTAGTGAATAGTCGCCACCAAGCATGTCCTCAAGGGAATATCGAATGCGGGCAACATCATAGACATCATCAACAACCAGTCGCAGACCGGTTACATGACCTTCGGTATTGAGCAAACGCGCAGCATCGTCGATATGAATCAGAGCGATACTGCTGTCATACTCATACATATTGAGCCGAAACAGTCCCGTTACGGTAAATCGTTTGAGTCTCGGCAGTAAACCGGCGGGCGTAATTCTTCCCTGTGGCGCCACCAGGGTAACTTTGTCCCCCACATCAACGCCTAATTGCCTGGCAAGTTGATAGCCAAGAATTATCCCCCATGCACCCGGCTGCAGATCGTTGACACTTCCAGCGATCAATGAAGACAGAATACGTGAGACGTCTTTCTCGGCATCCGGCGAAACTCCACGAATTAACGCGCCACTCACTGCGCCACCATGGGTCAACATTCCTTGCGCGGTTATATAAGGTGCAGAATCGAGTACCCGCGGATTACTTTCTATTCGCTCTGCTACCTCGGGCCAATTGTCGAGTGAACCGGCACGAGTGGATACCGTTATATGGGACGCGGTGGCGAGGATACGGTCGCGAAGTTCCCGCTCGAAACCGTTCATGATGGACATAACGGTAATCAATGCCCACACGCCGAGGGCAATACCGAACATCGACGTCAGCGAGATAAATGATATGAAATGGGTTCGCTTCTTGGCACGCGTATAACGCAGACCAATGAGCAGTTCGAGTGGGCGAATCACTGTGATAATTTACTTCAATTATATTTATTAACGTATTGTTATTATTAAATATCTAATATTCTTAGTAACAAACGTAATGCGTTTGGATTGCCACTAGGCAATTCTTGCATTTTCATCAATCCGGACGATGTTCCGCACGCATGTGCGGAAAAAGGATGACATCACGAATCGAAGGGCTATTGGTAAACAGCATCACCAGCCTGTCGATGCCGATGCCCTCACCCGCTGTCGGCGGCATGCCGTATTCTAGCGCGCGAATATAGTCTGCATCGAAGTGCATGGCTTCCTCATCACCCGAGTCCTTTGCATTTACTTGTGCCATGAACCGTTCAGCTTGATCTTCAGAATCGTTCAGTTCGCTGAAGCCGTTGGCGATCTCGCGACCGCCAATGAAAAGCTCGAAGCGATCGCTCACATCCGGATTGGAGTCATTACGCCTTGATAACGGAGAAACCTCAACCGGATACTCAATGATAAATGTTGGTTGTCGTAGTTTATCTTCACAGGTTTCATCAAATATGTCGGTGAGCACTTTTCCAGGTCCAGCGGAAGGATTCTTTTCGATCCCGAGTCGACTGGCATGGGCAGTGAGCGCTGCAAGATTGCCAATATCATCGCGACTGATCTCAGGATTAAACTGACATACAGCCTCGGCCATGGTAATGCGCCTGAATGGCGCGTTGAAATCAAAGACTTCGTCCTGATAGTCAACGGTTCCAGAACCACCCACATTAACGGCAAGGGTACGGAACATTTCTTCGGTGAAATCCATCAATTCATGATAGTCAGCGTAAGCCCAATAAAATTCGAGCATGGTGAACTCGGGATTATGTCGAGTACTCAAGCCTTCGTTACGGAAATTACGGTTAATCTCGAATACCCGTTCAAATCCACCGACCACCAGGCGCTTGAGATATAACTCCGGCGCGATTCGCAAGTACAACTCCATGTCGAGGGCGTTGTGGTGCGTGACGAATGGACGTGCAACCGCACCGCCCGGTATCGCCTGCATCATGGGTGTTTCAACTTCAAGGAACTGGTGTTGAATCATGAATTCACGAATGTGACTGATGATCGCGACTCGTGTCTTGAATCGTTCACGGGTTTCCTCGCTCATCATGAGGTCGAGGTAACGCTGCCTGTATTTGAGTTCCTGGTCGGCGATACCGTGATATTTTTCAGGCAATGGGCGCAATGACTTGGTCAGAAGCCTCAAGGAGTCTACCTTAATGCTGAGTTCACCCGTTTTGGTTCTGAATAACGTACCACTGACGCCAATGATGTCGCCAATATCAAGCTTTTTAAAAAGCGTATTATACGCTCCTTCAGGCAAGGCATCACGTTGCACGAAGAGCTGAATACGACCACTGACATCCTGTATATGCGCGAAACTTGCCTTGCCCATGATACGTCGGGTCATCAGTCGACCCGCTACCGTAACCCGGATACCCGATTCGACTAATTTTTCGTCGTCCAGGATGTCGTATTCGTTGAAAATTTCTGCAGCGAACGCATCTCGCCGGAAATCGTTGGGGAACGCGTTACCCTCTTGTCTGAGTGATGAAAGCTTGGCGCGACGAGTGGAGATTTGTTCGTTGTTGTCTTGATCCATGATTCGTATCGTCATTGAGTAACGCCGGCCTTGAGACTGGCCTCGATAAATTTCATCAGGTCGCCATCCAGAACGCCCTGGGTATTGCCGGTTTCGACGCCGGTTCGAAGGTCTTTGATTCGTGATTGATCAAGTACGTATGACCGAATCTGGCTGCCCCAGCCGATATCTGCCTTGGAATCTTCAAGATTCTGTTGCTCTTCGCGTTGCTGTTGCATCTCGCGTTCAAATAATCGTGCCTTGAGCATCGCCATCGCTTCAGCTCGATTACGATGCTGTGAACGATCATTCTGACACTGCACGACAATCCCGGTCGGGTTGTGGGTGATACGAACCGCCGAGTCGGTACGGTTAACATGCTGACCACCGGCGCCACTGGCCCGGTAGGTATCGATACGAAGATCCGCCGGATTGATCTCAACCTCGATGCTTTCATCGACTTCCGGATAGACGAACACCGAGGCAAATGAAGTGTGTCGGCGGCTACCTGAATCGAATGGTGATTTTCGTACCAGCCGATGGACTCCGGTTTCGGTGCGTAGCAATCCATAGGCATTCTCGCCGGTGACTTTGACCGTAGCGCTTTTAATCCCGGCCACATCGCCTTCGGATTTCTCAATCAGCTCGGCTTTCATTCCCTGTGCCTCAAAAAAGCGCAGATACATCCGCAACAGCATTTGCGCCCAATCCTGCGCTTCGGTGCCACCCGAGCCAGACTGGATATCGACAAAGCAGTTGGCGGAATCCATGGGACCTGAGAACATTCGCCGGAACTCAAGTTTTTCAAGTGTTCGTTCAATTGAATCGACATCGCGGGATAGTTCGATGAGGGTTTGTTCGTCCTCTTCCTCACGCGCCAGCTCAAGGAGTTCTGCGGAGTCCTTTACAGCAGATTCCAGATTCTGCAGGCCTTCGACCACTTCTTCTAGCCTCGCACGTTCCTGTCCAAGTTCCTGGGCTTTTTCAGGGTCATCCCATACGTCCGGCTGTTCAAGCTGAAGCATGATCTCCTCAAGACGTTCCTTACGGCTGTCGAAGTCAAAGATACCCCCTGAGTGAGCCTATGCGTTGTTCGAAGGATTCGAGCTTGGTATTCAGAGTATTGAAGCTTTCCATGGATCTGCTGCAACAGTCACGTGTTGACCGGTTAATGTTGAGAATACGGATGATATCGTAGGGATTTCGCGTCATTATTCAACGCGCCGCAAGGATACCGGAAATCAGTGCCGCTTCCTATAACCTCCAACGTCTTTGTGATACTTGAAAAATAGCCTGAATCGGTTGTTTATCGCAGACAGCTTGGTTGAGTTAATGGATGCAGTACTGCAAAATACCTCGCTTTGTCCTGTAGCCACCATGAAGCGCGTTTAATACGATGAAGTTAGGCATTCCAAAAGAAACGGTCGCTGGCGAAAACCGTGTAGCGACCACACCCGACGTTATCCCACAGCTTAAAAAGCTCGGCTACGAAGTCATTGTCGAACGCGGTGCCGGCAGCAATGCGAGCCTGGATGACGAGGCATACCGTCGCGCTGGTGCCGTTATCGCCGAAACTGCGTCCGAGGTCTGGAACACGGCAGACATTATTTTGAAAGTCCGTGCACCGGTTGTCGACCCTGACACCGGGGTGGACGAAGCCGGCTATCTGCACGATGGGCAAACACTTATTTGCTTCTTCTGGCCAGCACAAAATGAAGAACGCATGAAACTGTTGGCAGCCAAGGGCATCAATCTGTTATCTATGGACTCGGTACCGCGTGTCTCCCGTGCCCAGAAACTCGACGCATTGAGCTCAATGGCAAACATTGCCGGCTACCGGGCAGTGGTCGAAGCGGCTAATCAATTTGGGCGCTTTTTTACCGGCCAGATCACCGCTGCCGGCAAGGTGCCGCCAGCCAAAGTGATGGTGATCGGTGCCGGTGTTGCCGGTCTTTCTGCCATCGGCACGGCGGGTAGTCTCGGTGCAATAGTGCGTGCTTTCGATACTCGCCCTGAGGTCAAGGAACAGGTTGAAAGCATGGGTGCCGAGTTCCTTGAACTTGAGTTCGAGGAAGATGCCAGTGGTGAAGGCGGTTATGCCAAGGTTATGAGCAAGGAGTTCATCGATGCGGAAATGGCCTTGTTTCGTGAGCAGGCACGTGAAGTCGACATCATAATTACCACGGCTTTGATTCCCGGCAAGCCGGCGCCGGAACTGATTACCGTGGACATGGTTGAATCCATGCGACCTGGCAGTGTGGTGGTCGATCTCGCCGCCGAACAGGGCGGTAACTGTGCGCTCACTGAGAAAGACAGGGTTGTTATCCATAATGGTGTGAAAATTATCGGCTACACCGACCTGACCAGTCGTTTGGCAACCCAGGCAAGCCAGTTATACGCAACCAACATCCGTCATTTGCTCACCGAACTGACTCCTGAAAAGGACGGTGAAATGGTGATTAATATGGAGGATGTAGTTATTCGCGGAACAACCTCCATCAAGGGTGGAGAAATCACCTGGCCACCACCAGCTCCCAAATTGAGTGTTACCCCCCCGAAGCCAAAACCCTCTCGTCCTGTGAAAACGCCGGAGGTCGACACCAAAGCCTCACGTACAAAAAAAGCTATCACGACGACCATTGGAATGCTGGTCGGCCTGACCGCCATATTATGGGTGGGGTCGGTGGCGCCGGCTTCCTTCATGCCGCACTTTATCGTGTTCGTGCTGGCCTGCTTCGTTGGCTGGCAGGTGGTCTGGGCGGTAACCCCTGCCCTGCATACCCCATTGATGAGTGTCACAAACGCAATCAGTGGAATAATTGTTATTGGTGCGCTGCTTAAGATTGACTCGAGCCAAATCGTTGTCTGGATTCTTGCAGCGGTTTCAATTTTGATCGCCACGGTAAACGTTGTGGGCGGCTTCCTGGTCACTCAGCGTATGCTGAAAATGTTCCGTAAATAAGGTCGACTCATGAGCTCTGGAATCGTAACTTCAGCCTATATTGCCGCCAGCATCCTGTTCATTCTGAGCCTTGGCGGGCTTAGCAACCAGGAGTCGGCCAGGCGCGGGAATCTCTATGGCATGATCGGCATGGCTATCGCCATTGTCGCCACCATCGCATCAAATAACGTCAACGCATATACCACCATTATCATTTTGATGGTAATCGGCGCCAGCGTGGGTATGTTTGTCGCCATGCGCGTCGAGATGACTGCCATGCCGCAACTGGTCGCAATGTTGCACAGTTTTGTGGGATTGGCAGCAACCCTGGTTGGCTTTGCCAGTTACATCGACCATTCGATTGTGCTGGAAGGCGCCGAGAAAACCATTCACGACGTTGAGATATATCTGGGCATCCTGATCGGTGCTGTGACTTTTACTGGTTCGATCATTGCTTTTGGCAAGTTGCAAGGCGTAATCGGCAGCAAGCCGCTGATGTTGCCTGGACGACACCTGATCAACGCCGCAATTGGTATTGCCTGTATCTGGCTCGGCTCGGTGTTTCTTGGCAGTGAATCCACCGCTGACGGCATGCTGCCGTTAATCGCCATGACGATCCTTGCCCTGATATTCGGCGTGCACATGGTCATGGCCATTGGTGGTGCCGATATGCCTGTCGTCATATCCATGCTCAACAGTTATTCAGGATGGGCTGCGGCAGCTACAGGCTTCATGTTGTCCAATGATCTGTTAATCGTTACCGGTGCGCTGGTTGGCAGTAGTGGTGCGATACTGAGCTACATCATGTGCAGGGCAATGAATCGTCGATTCGTCTCCGTCATCATGGGCGGTTTTGGCACGACCAGTAGTTCGTCTGCTACCAGTGAAGCGGGAGAATATGTCGCTACCAATATTGATGAAGCGGCAGAGCTGTTAAGGGAAGCGTCCAGCGTAATCATTGTGCCCGGGTACGGCATGGCGGTTGCCCATGCACAACACCCGGTGTCTGAACTAACCCGGATTCTTAAAGAACAAGATACGAGTGTCCGATTTGCGATTCATCCAGTCGCCGGTCGTATGCCCGGACACATGAATGTGCTGCTCGCCGAAGCCAAGGTGCCCTACGATATTGTCCTTGAGATGGACGAGATTAATGACGACTTTAAAGATACCGATGTCGTTATTGTGATAGGTGCAAATGACACGGTGAACCCTTCGGCTCTGGATGATCCATCCAGCCCCATCGCCGGCATGCCGGTTCTTGAAGTCTGGAATGCGCGTAACGTGATCGTTTCCAAGCGCAGCATGGCAGTCGGTTATGCCGGTGTGGAAAATCCGTTATTCTTCCACGATAACACCAAGATGCTGTTTGGCGACGCCAAGGACAGCGTAGACGGTCTGGTTGCAGCGTTAGCAGCCAGGTAGAACCGATTGGTACCGGCAGAAAGCCCTTAATTCAGGAATTTCTCAAACAGATTCGACATAAGATAACGTGTTAATCCGGTGGAATTCTATCCACCGGAATACACATTTGTGGCGTTGATTGTTTCGATGGAACCGGGTCCGTACTACAGACGCGAACGCATCAGCTCACCAATCTCTGCCGGGTTACGGGTAACCGAGACCCCAGCTTCCTCGAGCGCGGCAATCTTTTCGCTGGCGGTACCCTTGCCTCCCGAGATAATTGCGCCGGCGTGGCCCATACGCTTGCCCGGGGGTGCCGTGACGCCGGCAATGAAGGCTGCGACCGGCTTACTCATATTGTCTGCAATCCACTCGGCGCATTCTTCTTCATCTGTACCGCCGATTTCCCCGCACATAACCACGGCGTCAGTGTCAGGATCGTCGTTGAATAACTTCATGACATCAAGATGCTTCAGGCCATTGACCGGATCGCCACCAATCCCGACGCAGGTCGATTGACCAAGACCGAGCTTGCTTAACTGGTCGACCACTTCATAAGTCAGTGTACCGGAGCGCGACACGACGCCGATGCGGCCTTTTTTGTGAATATAGCCTGGCATGATGCCGATCTTGATTTCTTCTGGTGTGATCACGCCCGGGCAGTTGGGACCAACCAGAATGGTTGCACTATCACGCATGCGCGCGCGTGTCATGATCATGTCCTTAACAGGTATTCCTTCGGTAATACAGATAACAACCTCGATTCCGGCATCAACAGCTTCGCCAATGGCGGCGGCCGCAAAAGGTGGAGGCACATAAATGACGGACACATTGGCATCGGTTGCCTCACGCGCTTCAGTAACGGTATTGAATACCGGCACACCTTCGACCTCCATGCCACCTTTGCCCGGTGTTACGCCAGCCACATAGCAGGTCTTGCCGTTAGCGTAGTCGATACTGTGATGAGTGTGGAATTGCCCGGTTTTACCGGTAATTCCCTGGGTGATGACCCTTGAATCCTTATTAATCAAAATAGACATAGCTTCAGTTTCCTGCGACGGCCGACACTTTTTCAGCAGCATCGGCCATATTGGTAGCGGTGATGATCTCGATGCCGGACTGTTCGATAATCTCGCGTCCCTTTTCGACATTCGTGCCTTCGAGTCGAACCACAAGCGGCACTTTCAAATTGACTTCACGGGCTGCATTGACCAGTCCTTCGGCGACCACGTCGCAACGCATGATGCCACCAAAGATGTTCACCAGAATTGCCTTAAGCTTGTCGCTTTTAAGCATGATCTTGAACGCTTCAGTAACCTGCTCGGTGGTCGCACCGCCACCGACGTCGAGGAAATTGGCAGGTTCTGCACCGTACAATTTAATGATGTCCATTGTCGCCATCGCGAGACCTGCGCCGTTGACCAGGCAGCCGATATTACCGTCCAGGGAAATATAGCTGAGACCGAATTTTGCCGCTTCGATCTCGTCCGGATCCTCTTCATCAAGGTCACGCATCTCAAGCAATTCCGGATGTCTGTAAAGCGCGTTATCATCAAAATTTATCTTGGCGTCCAGGGCGATAATCCGGTCGTCATTCGTAACGATCAAGGGATTGATTTCAGCCAGCGATGCATCCTTGTCCCAGAATGCCTGATAGAGCTTTTTAAACAGTTCTGCGGCCTCTTCGATGGCTGACACGGGTATACCAATATCCGCAGCTAGTGAACGTGCCTGCTCGTTCGTTAAACCTGCTTCAGGATCAATGAGTTCCTTGTGAATTTTCTCAGGAGTCTCTTCAGCAACTTTTTCAATCTCGGTGCCGCCTTCAGAACTTGCCATGAAAACAACCTTCTGACTGCTGCGATCCACCACCAGACCGATATAAAGCTCGTCCTTGATATCTGCACCTTCTTCAACCAGGAGACGTTTAACTACTTGTCCTTGTGGCCCAGTCTGGTGTGTTATCAATGTCATACCCAGAATTTCATCGGCGTAGCTCTTGACCTCGTCGATGCTTTTGGCAACCTTTACGCCACCGCCCTTGCCTCTCCCGCCTGCATGAATCTGCGCCTTGACCACCCAGACCTCACCGCCCAGATCCTGAGCGGCGCTGACGGCGTCGTCGACGCTAAAGCAGGCTACTCCGCGTGGCACAGCGACATCGTACTCCCGCAGGATTTGTTTACCCTGATATTCGTGAATCTTCATATTGGAATTTCGTTAACCTCGAAATTAATGGTTAAAAAATCTATCGGACTTTTAGAACCTGTCTCAAAACGAGCGAAGGCCGCCAAAACAAGGCAAAAATAGAGAAAACAAGCAATTTACATGAATAAATGAGCATTTGAGCCAGCATTTAACACCTTTATTGGGGGATTGCAGCCATTTTGAGATAGATTCTAGTCAGTTTGTTTACGCGCCGCTTCTTCCACTTTGGGTACTACCCAATCAAACAGACGCGGGTCAAACTGCTTGGGAAGAATGTAATCCGGACCGAATTCCATTTGCTCAACGCCGTAAGCTTCAAGCACTTCCGGTAATACCGGTTCACGAGCGAGTGAGGCTAGTGCATCGACTGCGGCTAGCAGGATCGACTGATTGATGTATCGCGCGCGTGCGTTCAATGCACCGCGAAAGATGAAAGGAAAACACAGCGCATTGTTTACCTGGTTAGGATAATCAGAACGACCTGTAGCGATAATGCTGCCAGGCTTCGCCTCGTAGGCATCAGCGGGGTCGATCTCCGGATCCGGATTCGAC
Source organism: marine bacterium B5-7 (assembly GCA_021604525.1). GTDB lineage: Bacteria > Pseudomonadota > Gammaproteobacteria > Arenicellales > CAJQKF01 > BQJD01. The sequence continues at coordinate 241,175 of BQJD01000001.1, forward strand.
AACGCGAAAACAATGGCCCGCTTGGACATTCGTTTGACCATTGCCTTGGAAACCAGTGAAGGTCCTGATACACCGATCAACACATCGGCCCCAAGCATTGCTTCGTCGAGTGTCCTAAGTGGTGTGTCGATCGCAAAAGCTTCCTTATAAATATTGAGATCGTCTCGACCGGTGTGAATTACGCCACGGCTGTCCACCATGACGATATTCTGTTTCATGGCGCCTCGTGCGATCAACAGTTTGGATGTGGCAATTCCAGCCGCCCCGGCACCGAGCACTACAATACGAACATCTTCGATTCGTTTGCCCTGGATTTCCAGTGCATTTATTAATCCAGCACAAGTAATCACGGCCGTGCCGTGCTGATCATCGTGAAAAATTGGAATTTCAAGACGATCGCGTAGTGCCTGCTCGATGACAAAACAGGCCGGTGCGGCTATGTCCTCGAGATTAATACCGCCAAAGGTCGGTGCAATATTCACTACAGTCTCGATAAACGCCTCGGTGCTAGGTGCATTGACCTCGATATCGAACACATCGATATCAGCAAAACGCTTGAAAAGCACCGCTTTACCTTCCATGACCGGTTTACCAGCGAGCGCACCGACCCGACCCAGACCGAGCACTGCCGATCCATCAGTAATGACTGCAACCAGGTTGCCCTTATTGGTGTAACGGTAGGCATTCTCGGGGTTTTCGTGGATTCGGCGAACTGGTTCAGCCACCCCTGGTGTATAGGCAAGGGATAAATCCAAAGATGTCGTAAATGGCTTGGTCGGTTGAATGGAAATCTTTCCAGGTCGGGGAAGTTCGTGATAGTCGAGCGCCTGTTGGGACGATATATCACTGTGATCGTTCATTCACCCGGCTCCATATCGCCGACCGATGTCATCTTCGTTTCGACCGGGCGAGCAGCATCATCAACCCATTGACTGAACGATCCGGGGTAAAGACGTGACCCGTGTAATCCTGCGATTTCCATGGCAATCAGGTTATGACATGCAGTCACGCCGGAACCACACATGTGAATTACCCGTGTTGGATCAAACCCACTGCCCAGTATCGATTCAAATCGCATACGCAATTCGTCTTCGGATCGAAAAGTTTTATCCGAATTCAGGTTATCTGCAAATGGCGCATTTATAGCGTGTGGCACGTGTCCGGCAACCGGATCAATGGGTTCCCTCTCGCCGTTGTATCGTTCGACTTCGCGAGCATCCAGTATTGTAAGATCGGATTTTCCCGAAGCGATATCCATGATCGTATCGATCTCTTCGGTCGCAATCCTTGCTGGTGTTCGAGTAATGGTTCCTCGTGTGGTCATGGCGTTGACTTTGTTAGCAGTCGATTCCAATGGGTATTTCGCACTCGACCAGGCATTAAATCCGCCATCGAGTAAACGGGCGTTTTCGATACCCAGCCAACGCAGCAACCACCAAAATCGCGACGCCAGCGCACCACCGACATGATCATAGCCAACCACCATGGAAGTATCGTTAACGCCGTGGCTTTCCAGCCAACCGATAAATCGCTCGCGATCAGGAAGTGGGTGACGACCGGCGTGTGGTTGACTGGTGTCGGACAAATCGAGGTCGAGATTGGCGTAATACGCTGAAGGAATATGCCCCTCATCATACAGACGCTTACCTTGTGCTGGGTCCATCAATGAAAACCGGCAATCGAAAATCACCGTGTCCAGCTGTCCGTAACATGATGCGAGAGTTTCGGTGTTAATAATTGGGAGGTTATCCATAGACGCTATAAATTTCCAAAACCTGGGCTATAAACAAAGGCGATAAACAGGGCAATAATGAAAGCTCAATATATTAAAAGACCTGCTATGGAGATAGTTTATTCGCGGGTAAATGTAACCTTGGGCAAACCTGCCATGCCAATAGCGGCAAATGGCGAAAAAAGATTTAGCGTCGGTCCGCTTACGAATTGTTCTTCAAATTGATATCAATCGGTGGCGATAATCAGTTTCTTTTCTTCAAGGTAGTAAACCACAGTCATGCAAATCTGGTACCCAAATCACAAATTCGGGCGGTAATTTGGCAGTTATGGCGGAGAGACAGGGATTCGAACCCTGGGAAGGCTATGAACCTTCAACGGTTTTCAAGACCGCCGCTTTCGACCACTCAGCCACCTCTCCTGTAAATATCGCAACGCACAATTTAAAAAACCGATCCGACCACTCACCCTCTAAATGCGCGCAACCGTCACATAAACCATACTACTAACATGAATTTGTACTTGACCAGTCGCTCCAGCTACATTTTCACGGTATTCTGCATAACACAGATATCAAGGGAAATCGCAACTTTCAGTATAAATCTGGACGAAATACAACAATCCTGGCTTTGCACAGTGGGTGTTTCAAACCGGCAGTAATGCGATGCAACGGTAATTTGCCGAACACTCGCAACAAGTTGTAATTATATGAATTTTCACCCATATTCTCTACCCGTTGATTACATCTATTACACTTGATTTTCCATCAATAGATGCTACTTTAGTGGTTGCTAGTTAATACTTTTTGGAGATTTACGCGATGAGCAGAGTTAATCCAGCCGTAACCCGTGCGGGTATCAGCGGTATTGAAGTCAACAAAGTGTTGAAAAACACTTATATGCTGCTTTCCGCAACATTGTTGTTCAGTGCCCTCACAGCCGGGTTGTCCATGGCGTACAACTGGCCATACCCCGGCATGATTTTAACGATGGTCGGCTATTTTGGACTCCTGTTTGCTACTCAGCGATTCAGAAACTCTAGCCTGGGTCTGGTATTCGTATTTGCGCTGACCGGATTCATGGGTCTTACACTTGGGCCAATTATTAGCTTTTACGTAAAATCCATACCAAATGGCGGCCACCTTGTAATGACCGCCATGGGTGGTACCGGTGTCATATTCCTCGCCCTATCTGGATATGCGCTTACCAGCCGCAAGGATTTCAGCTTCATGGGCGGTATCCTGATGGCAGGTATCCTGGTTGCGTTTCTTGCGGGTATTGGTGCGGCAGTATTCTCGATTCCAGCCTTGTCGCTGGCAGTTTCGGCGATGTTTATTCTGCTGATGTCGGGCATGATCCTGTGGCAAACCAGTGAAATTATTCACGGCGGCGAAACCAACTACATCATGGCGACCATCACCTTATACATCACCATCTATAATCTGTTCCTCAGTCTGTTGCAGATTCTCGGAATTTTTGGTGGAGACGATTAACTGTTGAGTAACATATGAGCCGATCCCCAGACTTCAACACTGGCGATTGATATAACAAAAGCCCCACTTTTCTTCAGGTGGGGCTTTTTTATTCAGCTCACTAACAAAGGGAATCCTGGACAACAGGCAAGCTAGCCGCACGCCGAAGAAAGCGCCTGATCAAGATCCCAGAGAATGTCTTCTATGCTTTCGAGTCCGACGGATATGCGAATCATATCGCCACTCACACCTGCCTTTATTTGATCTTCGTCACTGAGCTGTCGATGAGTAGTGGAGGCCGGATGAATCACCAGGGTCTTTGCATCACCCACGTTGGCAAGGTGCGATAGAAACTGCACTGACTCGATAAACCGTACCCCGGCATCGCGACCACCACGAATACCAAATGTCATGATACCGCCCGCCCCCTTCGGCAGATAACGCGACGCCAAATCAAAATATGGACTGTTTTCGAGTCCTGGATATTTAACCCATTCGACATACGGATGGGCTTGCAGATGTCTGGCGACATCGAGCGCATTACTGTTGTGCCGGTCCATTCGCACCGGCAATGTTTCAAGTCCCTGTAAAAACAGAAATGCGTTGAACGGACTCAAGCTCGGGCCCAGCGTTCGCAAAGTTTCCATACGTGCCTTCATGACGTATCCGAAGTCGCCAAAAGTCTCATGAAATCGGACACCATGGTAACCGGCCGAAGGTTCCGTCATCGATGGAAAGTTTCCGTTATCCCAGGGAAATTTTCCTGAATCGATCAACAACCCACCGATAGAAGTGCCATGACCACCAATAAATTTTGTGGCCGAATGAACGACGATGTCTGCACCGTGGTCGATTGGTCTGCACAAGTACGGTGTGGCAAAAGTATTATCGATAACCAGTGGTATACCGGCATCATGGGCTATATCGGCTACCGCCTGAATATCGAGAACATTGTTAAGCGGGTTACCGATAGTTTCCGCATAGAGAGCACGCGTTGCAGGTGTAATGGCACGGCGAAAGTTTTCCGGATCATCCGGATTGACGAACCGCGTGTCTATTCCCATGCGTCTGAAAGTCACATCAAACTGTGAATAAGAGCCGCCATACAGCGTGCTCGCGGCCACCAGTTCATCACCATTTTCAAGCAGGGTCAGTAGCGCGACCATTTGTGCCGCCATGCCTGAACCTAACGCGAGCCCACCGCGACCATTCTCAAGTGTTGCAATTCGTTCTTCCAAAACTGCATTGGTTGGATTCATCAACCGCGAATAGACATTACCAAATGTCTGCAGGTTAAACAGGCTGGCAGCATGGTCTGCATCGTCAAATACATAAGCGGCAGTTTGATAAATCGGTACCGCACGGGCACCGGTCGATGCGTCAGGCAATTGCCCGGCATGCAGACATAATGTTTCAACGCCGAATTTCCTATCACTCATTGACGATCACTCCCCTGTCTTAATGTTTCAGGTCGGTGTGATGAAATAATACCCGTCGTTACGCCGAAGAGATTCAGTCCCCCAAATAGCCGTGCATGTTCGATTTTCATGCATCGATCCATGACCACATCGATACCCGATTCAATCGCTCGCTTTGTGGCAGTGTCATTGACAACGCCAAGTTGCATCCAGATGACACGTGTGCCTATCTCAATAGCTTGCTCAACAAACGGCTCGACCCTCTCCGAACGTTGGAAAAGATCTACCACGTCAATCGGTTCGGGTATCGAATGCAAATCCGGATAACAAGGCAAATCGAGAATAGTTGAATACTTGGGATTTACGGGAAATATCCGGTAACCATGATCCTTGAGATACTTTGCCGCGAAGTAGCTCGGTCGGTACCAGTTAGCTGATAAACCAACAACTGCGATACGTGAATTATTCTTCAGTATTCGGCGAATTCCAGGTATGTCATCTACAAACTCACCTCTTCCTTTGTGCGTTGACATCGATATTATTCCGTATCAATTCCTGGCATTACAGATAACTGTACGATTACCACGACACGGCGCCAAGTTCGAAAAAGGTCCCTGCGCTCTCAATACCGAAAACCTGTTTTCCATTATTACTATGCTCACACCCAAGATCGGTTAGTCGATAAAACACACTACGCGTGAGTCGTGCAACGAGTTGATCACGTACACGAATATAAGGGATTTCTGTATCACCGTTCGGGGGTATTGCCATCCATAGTGGATGTTTGTCATCAAGCTGCACTTTCTGATTTACATTGGTACCGAATATAATCAGTTGGGAGTCATCGGTCACGGAGCATTCAAAATCAGTCGCAATAAAAGGTGCATCCTCAACCGTGATTCGTAATTTCTCACTCGGTGAAACCAGATAATACTGGTCGTCTTCACAGATCAATACTTTGGCCAGCAGGTTAACCAGCCGTTGACGTTTAAATACAGTGCCCTGGTAATACCATTTACCGTCGGCACGAATGACAAGATCCATATCGCGAGCTGTCGATGGTTTCCAATTAGCGACGGGGGGCAATGACTGTTTCTGCAATTCATTAAGGAAATCAGTAAATCCCGAGCTATCTGTCTGACCATTTATACGAGGTTGATTCACGCTACTGTGTGTTAGCTCTGAGAAATCGGTCGTGGAATACCCGCTGCATCTACCGCAACAAAAGTATATAAAGCTTCGGTTACTTTCTCTTCGCTATGTTCCGGGCTGCCGCGTCGGATTACCCAGGTTTCAATTCGCACAGCAATAGATGTACGCCCGAGTTTGTCGGTTGTGCAGTAACAACTCACCTGGTCTCCAACGTGTACCGGCTTGTAGAAAGTCATGGCATCTACAGCAATGGTTACTACCCGACCAGCAGCAATATGTGAGGCGTAGGTACCACCAGCCAAATCCATTTGAGACATCAGCCAACCACCAAATATGTCTCCATTGGCATTGGCATCGGCGGGCATGGCAACAGTTCGAAGAGACGGAATACCACCGGCAGGCCGGGAATCAGTATTCATCGCGGCTCTCGAGCCATATTATAAAACTCCTTATTGGGACGTATGCTGATTAAATTCGCCATTCGATTTGATAAGGCAAAAAAAGCAGTTATCGCCCCAATATCCCAGACGTCCTCACGACTGAAGCCATGATTAGCCAAAACTCCAATATCCTTGTCGGTAACCGCAACGGAATGTGTTGCGACCTTGAGCGCGAACTCAAGCATCACTTTTTGTCGTTCGGTTATATCGGCTTCGCGATAATTTAACGCTACCTGATCCGCGACAAACGAATTCTTCTCGTAGATTCTTAATATTGCGCCGTGAGCAATTACACAATACAAGCACTGATTTGCACCGCTGGTTGCAACAACGATCATCTCCTTCTCCGACTTGCTCAATCCGCCTTCGCGAAGCATCAATGCATCGTGATAATCGAAAAAAGCACGAAATTCATCAGGACGATGGGCAAGCGCTAAAAAAACATTGGGAACAAACCCGGCTTTCTCCTGAACATCGAGTATACGTTGACGAATATCCTCATCGAGCGATTCGAGTGCCGGGATCGGATAGCGACTGACGGTTGAGTCGTTCATGATGTGTTCGTAAACTTAAATGATCTTGAATAATCGATGACGTTAAGACAACAAGTCTCCAGAACCTGTCTTAAACTGAGTGAAGGCTGCCAAGACAAGGCAAATGGCAGGGGAAACGCGCAGTTTACATATGTAAATGAGCATTTGAACAAGCAGATAACACCGTATTGGTGGGCTGCAACCATTTTGAGATAGGTCCTAGTCGTACTCACGGACATCCTCAATTACCTTGCCATCGTTGGGAAGCGAATCTGCGTCGACAAACTCCACACCAGCACGAACCTTGCAAAGCTCACGTATCGTATCTATCAGGCTGGATTCAAGGGACTCATCGGGGTTTTCAACGAAACATCGCAGGATGACAACGTCCTGCTGATCTTCATTTGAAACCAGTAATCGGAATTGCTTCACTGATTCATGACGAGCCGCGACCTCATTGACCTGCTCCGGTCGAATGAACATGCCACGAACCTTTGTCGTTTGGTCGGCACGCCCCATCCAGCCCTTAATTCGCTGGTTGGTGCGACCGCAAGGACTTACTCCAGGCATGATGGCGGAAAGGTCGCCAGTAGCAAAACGAATCAAAGGGTAATCCGGGTTTAGTACTGTAACGACTACTTCGCCTACTTGTCCGGGGCTGAGTGGTTGTCCACTGCCCGGTTGAACAATTTCAAGAATGACGTCTTCATCCATGATCATGCCGTCAAGGGCGTGTGTTTCATAGGCAATTAATCCGACATCAGCAGTCGCATAAGTCTGAAAAATTTTAATCCCGCGTTCGCCTAGTTCCTTGCGAAGACTTTCTGGTAAAGCCTCACCTGATACTGATGCCTGTTTAATACAGCTTAAATCCCGGCCAAGACTATCGGCACGATTGAGCAGGATATGTAAAAACGATGGCGTGCCGACATATCCATCGGGTTTTATCGCCTCGATGACATCTATTTGCTGTTCTGTTTGCCCAACTCCACCAGGTATAACACCACAACCTAAGGCAAAAGCCCCTGATTCCAGCATGGAACCGGCAGGAGTTAAATGATAGGAGTACGTATTGTGAATGATTTGACCGGCTCTGAATCCGGCTGCAAACAACGCTCTTGCCAATCGCCAGTAGTTGGGTCGGCTGATTTGCGGTTCAAAGATTGGACCTGGGGATGCAAATATTTTTTGCCATGACTCCCTGGGCGCAGCTACCAAATCACCGAACGGTGGGTCTTGCCGTTGACGTTCGACCAGGTCGGATTTACGCGTGAGGGGTAAAGTAGCCAATGAGTCACGGTCAGTGACTTCTCGAGGGTCGATATGTGCCAGGATGAGTCCATAAGCCTTGGTGTTATCGCGTGCATGCGCAACGTGTTCGGCTAGTCGAGTAAAGAGTTCACTTTCTCGCTGCTCCGGATCGCGCGTCTCCCGCGCATCGTAGAAGCGTGTGTCGTTCATTTACTGTTCCGTGCGATACGTTGTATTTGTTCGACTGAATGATTAAGCGCGATGTTCGAATTATGCGAGCCAGCGTTTTCTTCGCCGATAGTGTTTAACGTCGCGAAAGCTCTTGCGATTGCCGCCACTCATGCCAAGGTAGAACTCTTTTACATCCTCGTTTTCAGCAAGCATTTTAGCCTCACCATCCATCACAACACGTCCGTTTTCAAGGATGTACCCATAGGTGGCATATTTCAAGGCTATAGTCGTATTCTGTTCAGCCAGCAGAAAGGTCACACCTTCTTTGCGATTTAATTCGGAAACTATCTCAAATATTTCATCAACAAGCTGTGGGGCGAGTCCCATGGATGGTTCGTCAAGAAGTATGAGTCGCGGACGAGCCATTAATGCCCTGCCAACAGCTACCATTTGTTGCTCTCCACCCGACGTATATCCCGCTTGGGAACGACGGCGCTCTTTAAGACGCGGAAAGTAGTTATAAACTTTATCGAGATCGGCCTCAATTCCGCTTCGGCCATCCTTGCGTGTGTAGGCGCCGGTTAACAGATTTTCCTCAACGGTTAGATGTTCAAAGCAATGGCGACCTTCCATTACCTGTACAACTCCACGCTTAACCAGTTCACTCGGTGATAGCTGATCAATGCGTTCGCCACGATATTCAATAGACCCTTTACTGACTTCTCCTCGTTCTGTACCGAGCAGATTGGATATTGCCTTGATAGTAGTCGTTTTTCCGGCACCGTTTGCTCCGAGTAACGCGACGATTCCACCTTCCGGTACTTCGAGCGATACGCCTTTCAACACCAGAATGACGTGATCGTAGATCACCTCGATATTGTTAAGCTTGAGAATGATTTCGTTGTTATGTGTCATCATTGATTTATGAAAAGATGAGGCGGCCGTTTGAGGCCGCCCCATCAATGGACCATTGATGTGTTTATTTGCAGTCGCGCGGAGTAATATTATTTTCTTTAGCGTAAGCTGCAGAGTCCTCAGCGATTAGTGCATCGACAACTTCTCTGTCAGCACCTACAAAGTCGGTAATCAATGACCAACTCTTGGTTTTTGCATTCCATTGCTGGATAGCGCCCAAGCCTGGTCCTTCATGATTTGCACAAGTCACCTTGACCTCCGGACCAAAGTTATCCAGACCAAGTTCCGCCATGCGAGCGTTAGTGACTTCCAGTGCTTCCATACCATCACGCATTTGACCGGGGGTGATCGACGATGTGCCGGATATTTTCTGCGCAGTTGCAGCGGCTTCGGAAGCTAACATGGCGGCATACAAACCACGATTGTAAAGCACTGTGCCTAGATTAGATCCATCTCCAGCGGCTTTACCGGTGTCGACAACATACTTTTTAATATCATCATAGATCGGGTAATCGCTGCCCACTCCGTGGAACGCAATGGCCTTGTAGCCATCTGCGCCATCGCCTGCTGGTAAGACATCATTCTCGGATGCCGACCACCACACACCGATAAAGTGATCCATCGGAAAACGAATATTTGCCGCTTCCTGAATTGCTACCTGATTCATGACGCCCCAACCCCACATCATGACGTAGTCGGGTCGTTCTCGTCGTATCTGCAACCACTGGGATTTTTGTTCCTGGCCGGGATGATCAACTGCCAATAGTGTCAACTCGAAGCCATGTTTTTTGGATAATTCTTCCAGTGTGCGGATAGGTTCTTTGCCATATGCCGAGTTGTGATAAACAAGAGCAATCTTCTTACCCTTGATGTCGCCACCTTCCTGATCAATGATGTGTTTCACAATAATTGATGCCGCATCCCAATAGGTGCCTGGATAATTAAAAATGTGACTAAACACCTTGCCGTTGGCTGCGGAAGTACGTCCATAACCCATGGAGTGCACCGGGATATCGTCCGCTGTTGCCTTGGGTATGAGTTGATAAGTTATACCGGTCGATAGCGGTTGATAAACCAGGGAGCCTTCACCCTTGGTGGACTCGTAGCACTCGACGCCTTTCTCGGTGTTATAACCGGTTTCGCACTCGATGACCTTGATCTTTTCACCACCAATGCCACCATCACGTTCATTCAGCAAGGTGAAATAGTCGGCATAACCATCGGCAAAAGGTATACCGTTTGGTGCATACGGACCCGTTCGATAACTGAGTGACGGAAACACCAGATCCGCCGAGGCTATGCCTGAGCCCAGGACGAATGTTGCCGCCAGGGCGAGGGTTGTAAACTTCTTTTGCTTCATCTTGATTCCTCCTAGAGAGTCAAAAACATTGCCCAAAAGGACTTGGACATTATAACGGCCGCTATTAATGTGGAAACGGCCACAACCTGAGCTTTTCCTTGGTAATGCGCCATAACTGCGCGAGACCATGAGGCTCGACGATCAGAAAAAATACTATTAGCCCACCAATCAACATGAAGATCAGGTGTTGCACAATATCTGTCGGCCAACCAAGTCCGCCGACCATTATGTTCTTCAAAAGGACCGGTAAAGAAATAATAAATGCCGCACCGATGAATGAACCGACGATCGATCCTAGTCCACCGATGATGATCATGAAGAGCACCAGGAAGGATTTCTCGATACCGAATGCTTCTGTTGGTTCAGCCGCACCCAGATACACGGCAAAAAACATGGCGCCAGCTACACCAATATAGAACGAGCTGACAGCGAACGCCGTAAGTTTCGCTTTAAGTGGTGGCACACCGATAATCTCTGCGGCAATGTCCATATCGCGAATGGCCATCCAGGACCTGCCGATAACACTGCGGGTAAGATTTTTGGCAACAAAGGCGAACAAAACCACAATGGTGAGACAAAACAGATAGGTTGCCCAAGGTGGAGCTTCAGGCCCTGTTATTGCCACTCCGAAGATAAATCTCTCAGGTGCTGTGATCTGACCTGAAGCCGAGTGATTATAAAACCAGGGGAATTTGTTAAACATCCAGACAAGAAAGAACTGTGCGGCGAGCGTGGCAACGGCGAGATAAAAACCCTTGATGCGAAGCGACGGCAGGCCAAACAGAATACCAACCAGCGCGGTCACTCCACCGGCGAGGATGATAACGAAAAATATGTTCAAATCTGGAAACGCCGTCATCAACTTATATGCTGCATAGGCCCCGACAGCCATGAATCCACCGGTTCCAAGACTTAATTGACCACAATATCCGATGAGGATATTCAACCCGAGTGCCGCCATCGACCACACAAGGAATGGCATTAAGACCGACTTTTCCCAGTAATCATCGATAATAAATGGCACCACCAAAAATGCAAAGACAAGGACAATCTTGACACCCAATCGATCCAGCGCAATGGGAAATATTTGCTGGTCCGCCGGATACGATGTCTTGAATTCGCCTGCTTCGCGATAAAACACGTTGCTATACCCTCTCTATAATTCGTTCGCCGAACAATCCTTGTGGCCTGAACATCAGGAAAAACAATGCCAGAACATAGGCGAACCAGTTTTCTGTAGCGCCGCCGATCATTGGGCCAATAGAGTACTCGAATAACTTCTCGCCCACACCGATTATTAATCCGCCAACTATTGCGCCTGGTATGGATGTGAACCCGCCGAGAATTAATACAGGTAACGCCTTCAAGGCAATTAATGACAACGAGAACTGGACGCCGGATTTTGAACCCCACATGATACCGGCTACCAACGCTACGAAACCGGCAATGGACCATACTATTACCCAGATCGTCCGCAAGGAGATTCCCACCGTCATTGCGGCCTGATGATCATCAGCAACCGCCCTGAGTGCCCTGCCCGTTTTGGTATATTGCGAAAATAATGTCAATACAACGACCAGTATGACGGCGATGACTGACGCCCATACGTCGAGAACGTCGATATACATGCCGTAATAATCAGAACCCGGGGCTGCCCAGGATTTGGTAACGTCCTCCAGCCAGAATGACCCACCCGATGGTATGCCGACGTCCAGCGCCTTGATATCGGCGCCCCACATAAGATCGCCGAACCCTTCCATGAAGAAGGCAAGACCGATGGTTGCCATAAAAAGGATTATCGGCGCCTGGTTTACGAGATGTTGCAGGATGAGTTTTTCGACCAGCCACGCAAATATCACCATAATACATAGCGTTAGAATAATAGCCACGAAGTTGTTTACTCCGTCGGACCATGTGAGATATTCAACGCCGAATAATGCATGAATGAGATGCGAGAATGGTACCTGCCCCGTTTGAATGCCCACCAGGGTCAAGGCGGCAAAGAGTGCCATCACGCCCTGGGCGTAATTGAATATGCCGGACGCCTTAAAAATAAGCACGAAGCCCAAAGCGACAAGCGAATACATAACGCCAGCCATCAGGCCATTCAGAATTACCTCGATCGTGTTAAGAAATATTGGGCTCATGTCCAGATACTATTTCGAAAACCACTTCCAATTCGCAGATGTCCAGATTGAAACCGGAAAATAATGTTATGTCTTGTGGCGTTAGTCATGACTCACCCCAAGGTATGCGTCAATAACCGTTTGATTATTGCGAATTTCATCAGGCACACCATCACCGATTTTGCGCCCGTAATCAAGGACGACTACTCGATCGGCGATATCCATGACCACACCCATATCGTGTTCTATCAAGGCAATGGTTGTACCAAATTGTTCGTTTACATCGAGTACATAACGACACATATCTTCTTTTTCTTCGATGTTCATACCCGCCATTGGTTCATCGAGCAGCAGCAGATCCGCATCGGCAGCCAAAGCACGCCCTAGCTCTACTCGTTTCTGCAAGCCGTATGGCAAACGTCCGACAGGTGTTTTACGAATCGACTGAATCTTTAGAAAATCAATGATCTGTTCGATTCTTTCGCGATGTTCAATTTCCTGACGTTCAGCACGTCCATACCATATCGCCTGCCAGAACATATTTGTGTTCATGCGCGTGATACGCCCTGTCATCAGGTTATCAAGGGTTGTCATTCCCTTGAATAAAGCAATATTTTGAAAGGTGCGGGATATTCCCTGTCTGGCAATCTGGTGTGGTTTAAGATTATTACGCCGAATGCCCTTGAACCAGACTTCACCGTCTTGCGGGTGATAAAACCCGTTTATCACATTGAGCATCGAAGATTTACCCGCACCATTAGGCCCGATAATCGCGCGGATTTCACCTTTCCTGATATCGAAACTTATATTCTCAAGCGCCTTTACACCACCAAAAGACAAGCTGATATTCTTGACCGATAACAACACGTCATCAACAACGCTATCCGGCATCATGACTTGATTGTCTCGATCATGCTGTTTTTGCGAGAGTGTTGAATACGCGCACAGATACAATTCTGATGTCGCCATTCAAGCTTCCTTTTCGGCCATCTTCAAATGTCACTTCAACAGAAATCTCGCAATGATCGCTACCATCGTATAGGGCATCTATCAATGTTTTGTATCGCTCGGCGATAATTCTTCGACGCAACTTGCGAGTTCGCGTCAACTCGCCATCGTCAGCGTCAAGTTCCTTGTGAAGGATAAGAAAACGTCTCACTTGAGAGTCAGCCAGCAATTCATCAGCGGCGAGATCGGCGTTGACCTGCTCGATGCACTCTTCAATTAGCTTGTACACTTCAGGATGGGCTGCAAGTTCCTGATAGCTACCATAAGATAACCCGCGTCGCTCCGCCCAATCACCGACTGCCGACAGGTCGATGTTGATCATTGCCGTGACTTCATCACGAGCATCGCCAAATGTTATCGCCTCGAGTATGTACTGAAAAAACTTAAGCTTATTTTCAATATACTTGGGTGCGAACATAGCGCCATTATTAAGCCGGCCAACATCCTTGGTGCGATCGATTATTTTCAGGTGTCCTTCACTATCGAAAATACCTGCGTCACCGGTATGCACCCAGCCATCTTCTGTTTTTGCCGAGCGAGTTGCCTCTGGATTCTTATAGTAGGAATGGAATACACCGGGTGAACGAAAAAGCACCTCGCCATCATCAGACAAACGAATCTCAACATCCTTAATTGGCTTACCCACAGTATCCGAACGTATCTGATCATCCGGTTGGACCGTAACAAAGGGAGAGGCTTCCGTTTGACCATATACCTGTTTGATGTGGATACCGATAGAACGATAAAAGTCGAACATATCGGGTCCGATTGCCTCGCCTGCGGTATAGGTCAGCCGGGTGCGACTGTAGCCAAGCTGATTCTTGAGTGGTTCATACACTGTCAACTTGCCCAGTTTGTACATCAACTGATCGAATAAACCTATCGGCTTTCCTTCAAGCTTTGCATCAAGGCAGCGTTTCGCAACATCAAGGGATTTGTGAAACATCCAACGCTTAAGTTTCGAAGCATCCTCCATACGAATCATGATGCTGGTACGATGATTCTCAAGGACTCTTGGTGATGTGAAGTGGTAGGTTGGACCAATCTCCCGTGAGTCCGCCATGACGGTTTCCGGACTCTCAGGACAACACACGCAGAAGCCCGCGATATGTGCCTGGGCATAGGAAATAAAATGATCGACAATCCATGCCATTGGCAGGTAGGCAATGACCGAGTCGGTTTCATTAAGACCTTCAAGATCGACACAAATCGAGGCTATGCTTCGAATATTGTCGTATGTCAGCACAACGCCCTTGGGTTGCCCGGTCGTCCCCGATGTATAGAGAATGACTGATACATCAGCACCGTTGCTTGCCTGTATGGATCTGTTTATAAGCTCAGGATCTGCTGCAAGCGCCTTGTCGCCGAGTGCCTGAACAGACTCAAAACTCCTTATAAAGTCTTTGTCGTAATCAGCAAGGCCGCGATCATCGTCGTATATGACCGCCGTTACAGTTGGGCAGGATTCGCGAATCTCGATCACCTTGTCGACCTGTTCCTGATCCTCCGCAATCACGAATTTCGCTTCAGCATGGCCGATAACGAACTTCATCTCCTCGGCGACAGCGTCATAATAAGTCGGGACAGGAACTCCCCCGAGACATTGGGCGGCCGATACCGCGAAATACATGCGCGGGCGATTTTGGCCAATGATAAACAGCTTATCACCGCGCTCGAATCCCATGGCTGAAAGTCCGGCAGCGAATCGGGTTACTTCTTTAAGGTAGTCGGCCCAGGTCCATGTTTGCCAGATCCCGTAATCCTTCTCGCGAATGGCAGGATGATCGGCCAGTTGGCTGGCCTTGAGTTGCAGCAGTTTCGGGAATGTATCAGCGTCTGCCATTTATTCAGCCCACCCGATATACCCGCGTACAGTATGATTTTGCACGACCCGCTTCTCCTGAGTGACAGTCTTCGTTATTCCAGCATCTGTTTCGTTTATAGCTCTTGATGTGACGCTACAACGTTTGATCGGACTCACGAT
Source organism: marine bacterium B5-7 (assembly GCA_021604525.1). Classification (GTDB taxonomy): domain Bacteria; phylum Pseudomonadota; class Gammaproteobacteria; order Arenicellales; family CAJQKF01; genus BQJD01. The sequence goes on from BQJD01000001.1 coordinate 256,735, forward strand.
AACGCAATCAATACCCGGTCAACAGTGCGTATTTATATACATACTATCTAAGCGCGACTCGGTCGATTTGTAAAGAGATTTTTTGAGAGTCACCGGGCGACTGCAAATCACCTGAAGTGATTGATATATCAAACAGACTAAAACATTAAATTATTGCCGAATCTTGTCTTTGTAGTCGTAATTCGTCGCCAGCTTGATAACAGATATCATCAGAGAACAATCCGGCTTTAACTGGTTTTGAATATTCGAAGAGAGATATCGCCGGAAGTGAATTCAGGTCTGAACGGGTTTGCCACGACGGAGATATCGAACGCCCTGGCCTACTCGCTTGGCATAGGGGTTTTCATCGGTACGGTAAACCACACGAATACGGGTACCGGTCAAACGATAGCTTTTTTGCAGGAAATTGGAAATATAGCGGGTGTAGGTTTGCGGGATATGATCAAGACGATTGCCATGGATAATGATCGACGGTGGATTACGGTCTTCCTGATGGGCAAATTTGAGTTTTACCGGATGACCGTTATACATTGGCGGAGACTGCGCAGCGACGGCGGCTTCAAGACGGCGATTAAGATCCGAAGTTTTGAATTCGATCATTGCTGAATCGTAGGCACGGACAACGGCAGGGATAATGTCGCCAACACGGCTGCCATGCAAGGCGGAAATATTCATTACTTCGTGGGGCGCGAGAAATCTCAATCGCCTCTCGAACTGCTCCTGGACACGTTTTCTTGCATAGGGTTCAAGATTATCCCACTTGTTAACGACTACAACGATTGAGCGTCCCCGAGCGTCAATCATGCCGGCAATAGCAGCGTCCTGATCACTAATCTCCCTTTGCGCATCGAGCATTAGCACGCATACATGGGCGCGTTCAATTGCACGTAGCGTGCGCACGATCGAGAACTTTTCAATGGTTCCGGTAACGGCCTGTTTACGTCGCACGCCTGCGGTATCGATCAGTTCAAACTCCCGGCCAGCCCGGGAAAAGGGTATCGACACGCTATCGCGAGTGGTGCCGGGTTCGTCTTTTACGATCACCCGCGATTCACCAAGTAGCGCGTTAATCAGGGTAGATTTACCTGCATTGGGACGACCGACGATAGCGACGCGAATACGACCGTCGTCTGCTTGCCCGTCGAGACTTTCGTCTGATGGATATCTTTCAAGCATATGGTCAAGTAACGCTTCCACGCGGTCACCGCGCTTTGCCGAAATTGCCCACGATTCACCGAGGCCGAGGGATTGAAAATCCGTCACCGCCATTGCACCTTCAATGCCTTCGGACTTGTTAACAGCAAGATGAACAGGTTTACCATGACGCCGAAGTGTTTGGGCAATTTCAGCATCACGCCCACTTAGCCCCTGCTCGTAGTCAACGACAAAGACTATCTCGTCGGCTTCCGCGAGTACCTGTTCGACTTGTTCATCGATAAGCGCTGCAAAGTCGGAATCATCCCCAAGCCCGCCGGTATCGACAACCAGCGCGCGAACTATGCGATCACGCTTGACGCTACCGTACAGACGATCCCGGGTTAAACCCGGTTGATCATGTACGATTGCATCGCGACTTCGTGTCAGTGTGTTAAATAAAGTCGACTTGCCGACATTAGGTCGTCCAACCAGCGCAATAACAGGTATCACGGCGTCAACGCAATGCCAGGGCGTGTATGCGTCCGCTCTCGGAAGTGAATAACACTGTATCGCCAACCTTGACTGGAGTGCCCACGAGAGCGCCTCCACCAATGCTTTCGGAAGCAACAATTTCGCCGGTTTCAGGATCCAGACTGTAGATAACACCTTTGAAATCACCCACTAAAAGTCGTTCCCCAAGTCTGACAGGCGAGGTTAATCCTCGCCCAATGAGTTCGGATTGCTCCCAGATTTTCTCACCGGTAAACCGATTGAGCGCCACAATTGTGCCAGTCTCAGTCGATATATAGAGTCGATCAGAATCGACGCCAGGGGTTTTCAGCGTTGAAATATCTGCCGACCAGATCACTCGCGGTGTGCCGAGCGCCATTGCGACCACTCGCGACTGATATGAGGCCACATACAAAATGGTGCCAAACAACACCGGATCAGCGTCAATATCCGCCAGGCGCCGGACTTCATTATCGCCTCGTTGTGTTCCGATAGGCGTCTCCCATAGCCCACGACCGCTATCCACATCAAGCGCAAGGATACGACCATCTGCAAGACCCACAACGGCACCGCGCCCATTAATTAACGGTGCTGAAACACCACGAACGCTCAAACCTTCAATATTTTTTTGCAGGGTCCACAACGGTGACCCGGTGGCACTGTCAAGACCAACAATTTTTGAATCTCCCGCACGTACAATCACTACTCCCGGTGATATCGCAGGTGGTGCGAGCACTTCGCCATTTACCATGCCACGCCAGGTTTCGGAGCCATCATCCAGTCGCAGAGCTATAACCTGTCCGGAGCGATTAGCCACCACTGCCAGACCGTCACCGATACCGACACCGGCGGATAGCGGCAGATCGAGATCTATCTCCCATTGTTCGTTACCGCTCGTTGCATCAATGGCGCTTACCTTACCGTCAGGACCCGCAACGATAACAGCGTCAGCCGTTGGCGCGGGTCTTAGGATTCCAGTTTGCGCATCAAAACTGCCACCCAGTCGGTGGTCATACAGCGTTGTTAAAAACCGTTCACTGTTGACTTTCGGCTCGGGGTTCGGAGCAACGCCTTCCTGACTGTAGTGAAGTTTAGTGCCGCCACAGGCTGTCAGGAAAACAGGTAACAACAGAAATAGTGTGCGTGATTTCATGGCTAATTCCGATTCTGACTCTGGGCTTGAAGACGATTTTTTCGGGCATCAAGAATATCGACATACGTAGAACCTGGCACAAGAGCGGCAATCGCTTCATCGTAAGCCTTGATAGCCGCATCATAATTACCAGCATGGCTATACGCGGCAGCACGCAGCTCCGCGTAATGTGATGCATAGGATCCCGGGTTGTTCACATTGGCAATCTCAAGGGCGGTTTCAGCATTGCCTGCACCCAGTTCCAGATAAGCAAGTCTCAGTCGCGCAACTTGTTCGATATTTTCATCATCGGTATTGGTTAGCGTCCAGTTGAGCATCTCCCGGGCTGAATCGACATCACCATTTTCATACAATCGAGCGGCGACAATCAGTGCACCGTTGGCAGCATAGGGCGTCGCTGAAAAATCATCCCGAAGTTCGCGAGCAATTTGTTCAACGGCCTCGAGCGATCCCTCGGTTTCGTGTTGCTGAAGCTCCGAAAACAACGTTGAGGCAGTTTTGTCACGGTTGTCTGTGTAGTAATTCCACCCATTGATACCGATGATTGCACCAATGCCAACAACCACGCCAACGATTATTGAAGAACCGTTTTTCTTCCACCAGTCTTTCAGGCGTTGCAGGTCTTCATCTTCGGCAATATGTGGGTCCACAAATATCTCCCGGTAACGTGTACTTTAATTTTCGAATTTGGAATACTCGGGATTACCCGCATTCGCGCGCAGCATCCCGATTAACTGTGCACCAATCTCATCGATTGGAACCTTGATCTGACCAGTTTCGTAGCGAAGATCCTTCACTGTGACAACTTGTTGGGTTACTTCTTCCTCACCAATAATGAGGGCAAAACGCGCACCACTTTGATCCGCCTTTTTCAATTGTTTTTTAAAATTGCCACCGCCCAGATGATTGCGCACCTTTAGTTCTGAATTACGTAGTGTCTCCGCGAGTGATACACCAATTATCTCTGCTTCATCACCCAGGGTCGCAAGATAAATATCGGCCACTTCGGCATCGACAGTATTACCTTCGATCTGCATGAGCTCAAGGAGTCTTTCGATACCGAGGGCGAAACCGGCTGCGGGCGCCGGCCGTCCAGATAGCTGCTCAATGAGACCATCGTAGCGACCGCCAGCACACACTGCGCCTTGCGCTCCAAGTCGATCTGTCACCCACTCGAATACGATACTTGTGTAGTAATCGAGACCCCTGACCAACCGGTCGTTAACACGATAGGCAATACCTGCGGCATCAAGCAGTTGACCCAATCGATTAAAGTCGGCCAGGGATTGTTCGTCAAGGTAGTTGGTGAGTCGTGGTGCGTCTTTCAATATCTCACGCGTGGTTTCAACTTTGCTATCGAGTATACGTAGCGGATTACGTTCAAGTCGCCGACGGCTGTCTTCGTCAAGATCTGCCTCATGACGATGTAGATACTCTTTCAAATCATCCCGAAACAATGTCCGGGACGTGGGTGAGCCGAGAGTATTGATTTCCAGCGTAACGGAGGAAATACCGACTTCTTCGAACAAGCGCGCAGCAAACATCTGTAGTTCGGCATCGGCATCCGGTCCCGGCCAACCGATTGCTTCGATGCCGAATTGGTGAAATTGCCGATAGCGTCCTTTTTGTGGTTTCTCATGCCGAAACATGGGCCCGAGATACCATAACTTTGCCTGCTGATTATGAAACAATCCATGCTCGACACCAGCACGCACGCAACTGGCGGTCGCTTCCGGGCGCAAGGTCACACTCTCACCGTTATTGTCGATGAAGGTATACATCTCTTTTTCGACAATATCGGTTGCTTCACCGATGGAACGTTTGAACAGTTCGGTTCTCTCCAGCAAAGGCGGACGAATTTCCTCGTAACCATAAAGTGAACATATCCGCGCTAGAGATGATTCGAGATGCCGCCAGTGATATGTTTGGTCAGGCAGAATATCGTTCATGCCTCGAACCGATTGAATTTTCCGACTCACTGATCCTGTCCTACGGTAAAACGAGCAAATAATCCCTTGTTGGACTGTGAGTAGGTTTGAATTCGTCCCATATATTTCACGCGTACACCGTCGGCGTTACCAAGAAATACCGTGAATGGCGGTTTACCGGTAAGCTCAACGCTGCTGCCCCCCGCCACGGTTTGGCTTAACAGGCGTTCGCCTTCGGCATCCCTCACATCTGCCCAGGAGCCTTCGTCAAATAGTAGAGTGAGGTTTCTGGCGGCATCATTATCCCGACTCTTCTTCTTCGTTGGTGTAACGGTTGCAGTTGTAACGGCAGAGCCTATGTCAGCAAGAGTCAGGTTAAATGGTAGTGGTGAGTTATTATCCAGTGCCTCGATTACGCGTCCTTTGGCGATGGCCTTTTCACGCTCGAGCTTCACTGGTGTGTCCGGTTGAGCGTCAGCCGGTGCTTCGACCGCTAACTGACCTGCTCCTGTGCGTGGTAATTCGGCTGTCAACGAACCGGGCGGGGCCGTGTCTTCAACAACAGAGTGTGGCCAGAAATAAAACACTGCACCGACGATTAAGACGAATAATACCAGCACTATCGGCAGCAGATGGATACGCCTGGCCGACGTGCGACGGGTAGACGATTCCTGATTGCCGGGTATATTGTCCGGATCTGGAATGTACTCTGGAATAGTATCGCGGTGATCGACGATGGCGTCCTCGATATCGACGCCTACCAATCGCGCATAACTTCTTAAATATCCCAGGATGAATGTGCTACCGCCCATTCCACTGTAGTCATCGGCTTCCAGTGCCTGTATGAGATCTGGCGAAAGACACATTGCATTGGCAATTTCCGAAACGTTCCAGCCTATATGCTGGCGTTGGTATCGCAGCAATTCTCCAGGTGTCGGCTTATTGGGATTGATCGGTTCGATCATTCGCTCAGCCCTTCGAAAAGTCCCCTCAGATCGTCAATGCGATTGGAATCCGGGAAACGTGCACGCAGCAAGCGCGCATACTCAGTGGCTACATCACGCCGCTTGAGTTTCAACTCATTACGGACCGCAAGATAGAGGCTGTCGGCTGTGTAATTCTGGTCCTGAAAAAATCGTTCAATAAACGCCCTTGCCTGGAGATACTGCCCGCGTTCAAAGTTTAGATAGGCCATTTGCCTCAAGGCAGGTCGCATATCCGGCTGTAATGCCAGCGTTTGTTCGTAATACTCTATTGCTTTGTCGATATCACCTTCCTGCCGTTTGCACTCCGCTGCACCGTATAGAGACACGTAAGGTGTTTTGTTGAACGGATTATTTAACGCGAGGGTCAATTGCTCGAGACCTTGACTGAATTGTCCATTGGAGCACAGGAAATATCCATAATCGTTGCGTGCTGCGACGTTATCGCTATTCAGACGAACCGCTTTAGCAAAATGACTTTCTGCATCACCCATTCTTTCCAGACGCACATCAAGCCGCGCCATGGCAAGATGGGCATCGGATGAGGACGGGTCGATACGCAACGCGAGATCAAGTTCATCGAGGGCCGTCTCCAATTGACCCTGCTGCATATAGTCGATACCCAGACGGGTATGCAGCACAGCCCTGTCCTTCTTGTCCCATTTTTCCGATTCAATACCGCCGGTTGAAGTGGTCACACATGCCGATAACATTATCGTTAGCGTAGTCATAATTAACAACACTCGGTAACTCATGAGCTGGCCGCCCGCATTCGTGCCGAACGACGGGTACGATCCAACACATTCCCGGCCAACTGTCCGCAAGCAGCATCAATGTCATCGCCACGTGTTTTGCGGGTTACTGTCATGATGCCGGCTGCCATCAGGATGTCGCGAAAACGGTTAATTGACCGGCTGTCAGAACATTCATAAGCAATGCCGGCTACCGGATTAAATGGTATCAGATTAATCTTTGACGGCACTGTTTTAAGGAGCGACACCAGTGCCCGCGCATCACCTTCACTATCATTGATATCTTTCAACATCACATATTCGAAAGTGACCCGGCGGCGGCTGTCGCCGGCCACGTATCGTCGACAGGCATCGAGAAGTTCGGCGATATTGTACTTGCGATTCAGGGGGACAAGTTCAGTTCTAAGCGGATCGCCTGGTGCGTGCAGCGACACAGCGAGACTAACCGGACAATCGATTGCAAGTCGATCTATGCCAGGCACCACGCCTGCGGTACTCAAGGTAACCCGACGACGCGAAAGACCGAAGCCCAGATCATCGAGCATTAACCGCATTGCAGGAACAACCGCATCGTAGTTGAGCAGTGGTTCACCCATGCCCATCATCACAACATTCGTTATCAGTCTTTCATTAACCAGGTGTGTTCCACTTGCCTCGCGAAGTCGACGACTCGCGAAAAGCAGTTGACCAATAATCTCCGAGGTTGACAGATTACGGTTGTAACCCTGTCTTGCTGTAGCACAGAACGTGCAGTTGAGAGAACAGCCGACCTGGGAAGATACACACAGGGTGCCACGATCATCTTCAGGGATGAATACTGTTTCTATGGCATTTCCACCCGCCACCGACAACAACCATTTGCGAGTACCATCGGTTGATGTTTGTTCGCTGACCATTTCCGGAAGCCGAAGCTCGGCAATACTCGCCAGCCGTTGCCTGAGTGTCTTGCTGAGATCGGTCATTTGATCGAACTCAGTGACATGACGCTGGTATATCCACTGGATCACTTGCCGCGCTCGAAATGCGCCCTCGCCTATCGACCGGAAGAAACCCTCCAGTTGATGGCGATCGAATTCCAGCAGGTTGATTCGAGGTTGCATAAGGTGTCGGTCAGGATCTGCTTCGTTGGTGATTGCCGTATTACCGCGAGCAAATCTGATCGTCGCTGAAAAAGAAGGCGATTTCTGTTTCTGCATTTTCCGCACTATCCGACCCGTGAGCGGAATTGGCTTCGAGCGATTCAGCAAAGTCAGCTCGAATAGTACCGGCGAGTGCATCGGCCGGATTGGTTGCGCCCATGATCTCACGGTTGCGACGAACTGCATCCTCACCCTCAAGTACCTGTACAACTACGGGACCCGATGTCATGAAACCCACCAGATCGTTGAAAAAGGGCCGTTCCTTGTGCACGGCATAAAAGCCCTCGGCTTGAGACTTATCCAACTGCATCATGCGCGCCGCGACGATTTTCAGGCCGGCTGTCTCAAATCGGTCGTAGATTCGGCCAATCAGGTTACGGCGAACAGCATCAGGTTTGATAATCGAAAGCGTGCGTTCGACAGTCATTGCAAGGACTCCTAAAGATTTTGGGTTACGGTGAATAAATTTACGCAAGAATTACGATTGGTTGACAACCAATCGGGTCAACCCGTTATTTTAGCCGTTCCCAAGCTCTGCCGCCACGAGTGTTGTGTCATCAATATGGTCTATATCGACCGGAACCCAGCTACCCCGTGTTCCACGAAAATCGCGAACCACGATTGGGAGGTAAGTATCTATGCGTCCCCAACCGTCGCCACTATCCTTATCGATGCGTTCAATTAATGCAGTTGCCGATTGACCCACAAACTTCCTGAGCGTCTTGTGGCGAACCGCATCGCCCGCCTGTCGAAGTCGTTTGGCACGAAGATTACGAATCGTTTTGGGGACTTGACGTGGTATTCGGGCAGCCGGCGTACCGGGACGTTCGGAGTATGGAAATACGTGAGTAAAAGACACCTGAAGGTCGGTTACAGCATCTAAAGTATTTTTGAAATGTGATTCGTCCTCGGTGGGAAAACCCGCCATGATGTCAGCCCCAACCACCAGATTGGGGATCCTGGTCTGTGCCTTCTCAACAACCTGATAGAGTTTTTCGCGATCATAGCGACGCTTCATTCGCTTCAATATCAGTGTATCGGCACTTTGCATGGATACATGCAGATGCCGGCAAATTCGCGACTCACCCGCTATCAGGTCAATCAGATGGTCGTTGATGTGGACCGGGTCAAGCGAACCCAAACGAATCCTGAAATCACCATCCAATCTTAGTAATCGCTCCAGAAGACCGGCAAGATCTTGACCACCATCCGAATCGGCAGCCACATCCTGACCGAACGCGCCGAGGTCGACACCGCATAAGACAAACTCAGCGAAACCGCTATCGGCTAGACGTTGAACCTGCGCAACGATGTCGTCACCTGGCAACGATCGGCTGGCGCCTCGTGCCCGATGGATGATGCAAAATGTGCAACCCTGATCACAGCCCTGCTGGATCTGGATGAAGGCGCGGGCACGGTTGCTGAAACCACTGAGCAATGGATCCGGCAAACCAATGAGATCGTCGACATCGTTCTCCGTAAGAATTCGTGGCAGGGATCCGGACTCAAGTCTCGGTACCAGCTCCGGTATTTTAAGTTTGAATTGATTCCCGACCACCAGATCGACGCCATCCATGTCGGCACAGGCAGCGCCGTCCATCTCAGCGTAACAACCGGTTACGACAATTCGGGCATTGGGGTTTTCACGAATACAACGACGAATTTCCTGGCGCGCCTGACGATCCGCCTCTCGTGTCACAGTGCAGGTATTAATGACATACAGATCGGCAGGACCATTAGCAGATTGCCAACCGTTACGAATGAACCCCTGTAGAATCTGTTCGGATTCGTAGGTATTAACCTTGCACCCTAACGTCCGTAAAGCAATCCTTTTCAATGAGAACTGTTCGTCAAATGTCTATTTCGTGGTGAAGCTTTCCCCACAACCACATTGCTCGGTGACGTTAGGGTTTTTGAATTCAAACAGGGACGACAGGCCGTCTTCAACATAATCAATATTGGTGCCGTCCAGAAACGAGATAGCGTCATTATCGACAATAACCTTGACGCCGTGGCTGGTAAATACCTTGTCGTTTTCACCGACCGCATCGGCGTATCCTAATTCGTAGGCAAGCCCGGAACACCCGGATGTTTTCACGCCGAGACGCAATCCTTCGCCACTACCTCTTGACGCAAGATGTTCCTTGACCCGGGTCGCGGCGGCAGGTGTCAGTGTAATTGCCATAATATCCTCCTGATAGTGCTGATGACCGGCTTATCTGTAGCCGGTTCGTGTCATGTCGTTCTGTAAACTCGTTACCCTATAACATCATGGGTGAATGTGCTGCTCGTCAATGGGGGCATAAGCTACTCATTCAAGTATGTCGAAATTTGACCTTCACTGATGCAAAATCTTTGTTACACCATTGTTGCTAAACGCGCAGGTATTTTACCAAATAGAGGTGTGCTCGGGCGCGGTTTTATTTATGATGCTTTGGTAATAAGAAGATATTAATCTTTATATATCAAATTTATATAATTTATTTGTAATGTTATTCATTAGTTTTGTGTTCGATTGCAGTCAATATACCGCGTAACAGGCGTAACTCTTCGGAATCCGGTTGCGCTCTCGCGTACACTCGTCTGATTTTTCGCATGAGTTTGTCGGATCGATTGGCTTTGATGAAGTCAAGCTCCTCAAGAACTTTCTGAAGATGGGTGAAAAAGTATTCTCGTTCACCAATCGATGCCGGCAATGCCTTTTGAGCTCGGATCAATATATCTTTCCTTGATTCGCTTTGTGCCTCAGTGTCGCCACCTATACTGGCGTCATCAGATTCTGGTGGCCCCTGATTCAATTCGAGCAATTTTCCGATTTGCATTTGACGACGAACTTCATACGCCATGATCATGACAGCGGATGCAACATTTAACGACATGAATTCAGGGTTGACCGGTATCGAGACAAGGGCATCGACGAGATCGAGTTCCGTGTTGGTCAATCCACTGCTCTCGCGACCGAATACAATGGCCACTTCGCAATCCGCATCACGGTCAGCCATATTGATCTGCTCGATCAGGGTGGCTGCAGCACGACCCGGCTCCAACACCGGCCAGGATATTTCACGCCGGCGTGCAGTGGTCCCGACGGCGTAGCGCGCATTGGCGAGGGCATCGGCCAAAGAGGGATGAATCGTTGCGGAATCCAGTATGTAATCCGCACCAGAGGCCCTGGTGCGCGCATCGGCATCAATCACGGCTTTTGGCGCAACCAGCCTTAACTGCCGAAGTCCCATATTAGCCATTGCCCGGGCGCTGGCGCCGATATTGCCCGAATGGGTGGTGGCGACCAGAACAATTGACACTGCAGGATTTGTCATCGGGTTTCAATTCCGCTGATGGATGGATAAACTCGGCGCCCCACCGGTTAAGATCGAGACAGCTCCATGGAGCATCGTCCAACCGGTCTGTTCTTAAACAATCTGCGCCTTGAAAAGGAGCTGTAGGATGCACCCTCTGCTAACAACGGCGGTTCGCTGCGCGCGAATTGCCGGTAACATTATTTTAAAGCACTCCGATCAACTTGACCGTATCGAAGTGGAGCGCAAGGGTCGCCACGACTTTGTCAGCGAGGTTGACCGTATGGCAGAAGACGAGATTATCGCCTTCGTTGAAAAAACCTATCCGGATCACGGCATTATCGCCGAGGAAAGTGGTGAGCGCGGGGCAAATAACGAATACGTATGGATCATCGATCCACTGGATGGAACGACGAACTTTCTCCATGGCTATCCTGAATTCGCCGTATCGATTGCCATCAGACGACGAGACGTTCTGGAACACGGTGTAATCTATCATCCAATGGCTAACGAATTATTCACATCAAGCCGCGGACAGGGCGTACAAGTCGATAATCGGCGTGTACGCTGTACCACTTTGCGTACACTGGATGATGCTCTGATCGGCACAGGGTTTCCTATCCGTGATCTTGAGCGCCTGGATCCCTGGATGAGAAGTTTCCGTGCGCTTTTACCGCGTTGTAGTGGCATTCGTCGATCCGGGTCCGCAGCGCTTGATCTCGCCTATATCGCTGCCGGCCGGCTCGATGGATTCTTCGAATACGGACTTTCACCTTGGGATATGGCTGCAGGCGTACTGATGATTCGAGAAGCCGGTGGACTCGTGACAGATATCAGTGGCGGCCAGGATTACATGCAAAGCGGCAACATAGTCGCTGCCGGACCACACGTTATGAATCCACTGTTGTCATTGATACGCGCCCGCAGCGCCTAAGTTTATGAGCGGAGAAGCCGGCGTCGGGCATACGCCCATGATGCGCAGGTGTTACATCTTTGTTTAACAAGGATTTTTTAAGATCAACAGAACAAAAGTTACACTACTGGTTACAGATTTTCAGCTCCTTGCTTCGTAGTGTGTTTTTATGTTGTAACTAGGCTACCTTCCGGGCTTTGACTTCCAGGTGAATCCCCTCCTGCTCCTGCAGGTATTGGATCACCGCAAACAGGTTGCTCGCCTGGGGGTTCCCTTTTGGACCGAACATACGCATGAGGCTCTTGCTCGATTTGTCGAGGACTTGGGAAAGTTCCTCGAACCCGATCGTCGCATTGATGTAGTCACGCAGCACCGCCTTGCCTGTATCGACATCACCGGCGAGCAGGCATTCGACCCCTTCTTGCAGCAGGGCCTTGCGAAACGCCGGATCCCGTTGGGCGCGAGCCTGTATGGTGTCCTTAAAATCTTTCGTCAGAGCCATCATTGCATC
>BQJD01000002.1 GCA_021604525.1 marine bacterium B5-7
AGGTGCGTCCAAATTCATGTATTTTGTCCTTATCAAGACAAAATACATGGGAAACTGAACCGTTTATTGAAAAGTGTCAGCGAAATTATGCGTAACAAAATACTTGGAATGAAATTGCTGACTTGTTCAGAGCATCCTTAATTATCTCAAAATGAACCACTAAACTTCATCAGCAACGATAGCATCCGCCTCGAACTCAACCAACCACTCCGGGTTTACAAATCGTGTTACCTGCATGATCGTATCGACAGGTTTTACATCACGAAAATATTTTGCTCTTACGTCGATTACGGTTTTCCAATCCTCAATGTTGGTCAGTATCACACGAGTTCGTACAACGTCCTGAAGTCCTGAACCTGCCCGTTCAAGTGCATCCTTGATGATTTCGATACATCGTCTCGCTTGTACGGCTGGATCACCTATACCGACTGTATTCCCGTTCGAATCTACTGGCGCTGTCCCGCCAACAGATATGTAAGGACCAACACGCACAGCACGAGAAAACCCAACAATGCTCTCCATTGGGTTGCCATTAAGAATCAGCTCTCGTTTCATCGTTTTTCTCCAAAATGGTAGCTATGCCAGTGTGCAAGGTTATATTGCATCTGTTAATAATAGCGAATCTGGACTGCTATAAACTTTGCGTCATTAAATACAACCGACTGTTGCTCCGGGTTCTGTACATGCAGCAAATGCCCTGCCGGTAGAGTCACGATCTCGGTATTTTCCAATTGAATACTCAGTTGATCATCCACCGCATAAGCCAGAAGAATGTCACTATGCAGTTTTATCTTCTTTATGTCGGTTCTATTGTGGCCGTAAACTTCAGCAGTACAGTGTGATCGTAGGGTCATCACATTAAAATCCCGAATCGGGCCATCGTGCAATGTAGCGATTGTTCTCTCATCGCCTTTGAACTGGACTGATTGTAGCGACCTACCCAGATCGCACCGCTTGCTGTGCTCAAATTCAAGGGTAATACCCTTACCCACCAACAATAGCAGCGTGCGGTCATAGCCATCAAAGTTGGAGAATTCTCCATCTGTTGTTACATCCGCCATGCTTAGCCGCCAGGCATATTCATTGTCATCGGGCAGATTTTCTTTTAACAGTTCACAGGTCTGTCCAAGTCCATTGCGCCATGGCATGGATACATAGTTTTGTGGTGTGACTATTTTTATATTTTGCATTTAACCGCCATAAGCGTCAGGATTCAGGTTTAACCGAGCCATACATTAAAAGTAATCCAGACCGATCAAGGGACGATATCCGAGGTTCGGTGTTGTAAGCTACAACCACTATCCTGCGTCGGTGACCGAATATACAGTCAATGCGTAAAGCCATAAAACTACAAATACCTTACGCCATTATTTTCTGTCACAGGATTTTTTTCTTGACGCCGGTAACACAGACAATAAAGTCTGGCTATTCTATAATAGTTATAAGAGGTACCTTGCCGTGTTTAAAACCTATGTTCACGTGTTCTTTGTTCTCGCCATATCGCTTATAACTTATAGTCCCGATACATTTGCCCAAACGAGTACGGACACAAATACTACCACTTTGAATGAAAACGGCGCCTGGCGAGGTGTTATAGACGCTAACATCCCATTTGATTTCCATGCGAATATATTCAACCAAACTACCATTGAAGGACAGTTACGACTTGGATCGGCACGATTCGGTTTTGCAAATGCCGATGCCTTATGCAAAAAAGCCATGCTGAAGGCTAACGGTGATGGCCAGCAGTACACCTATGAAATTACCGGCAACTGCGGCGGCAAAGGAACGTTGAAACTGACTAACGGCGCAACAATGAAGCTTACAGGTAAAGGCACATTGTATGATCGCTCATCGCCAAGCGCACATAAGCGTCGAACATTTTATATGTCACCTGTCAATCCCAAGTAATGGTTTGACCAGCGCTGATAGATCTGTTTTTCACACTCACCAATCACTACTTTGCGCCATAGATAAGGCGGATAAACGATCGGTAAGCAAGTATCTGGTTTGCTAATAGCTGATTATTACTAAAATTTCGCGCAAGCAAGATCCCACCTTCGATTATTCCTGTGAACATATAGGCGAGCGTCTCAGGTGTAGTATCCCCGCTCGTTTCATACTGTTCGTTGATCTGCTCGAGTCGAGCCATAATCATGCGATTCCAATTACCAATTCCGAGCCGCATAAGATCACCAATATGATCGTTTAGCTGGTAGTTTTCATAGGTAAAGCTCGCCACCAGACAACCCGGGTGCGTCTCGTGCATATTTCCCATCATCTCGGAGAGCAGTTTCAAGAAGATCAGTAGCCGGTGTAGTGGATCCTCGCTCAAGGCATCGGCTTGCCTTGAGAGTTCCTCAAAAATGGCATCGTCCTGCTCAAGATATCTCAGAACCAGTGCCTCGGCTAACGCTTCCTTTCCGTCGAAGTGATAGAAAAAGCCGCCCTTGGTGATGGCCGCATCCTTGAAAATATCCTCTAGTGTCGTCGCGCTGAATCCTTTTTTCAGAATAATGGCTTCGGCACAACTCAGTATTCGCTCGCGGCTGCTATTCGATCTTGTTGCCATGAATACGGTCCATTAACTTGACTCAGGGTATAGTAATACAAGTTGAGATTATCAAGAGCGTCCCATTCATCAAAACTCAGCCTCCTTAACTAATTGTTTTATTTGTTGTTTCTCTTGTTCAAACTTCAACACCCCTGGTCTGCTGCTACCGAACGGGCTCCCCGGTAAACTTCTCTGCCTATCAGCAAGTGGCAATAACAATATTCCCAGATGCTGAAAATTCTAATTATTCTCAACCAGGAGATATGTGGTGATACCGAAACAGAAAAGCCAATTCGACGCCCGGGGAGTACCCGTATCGGTGTGCGAACCTGCATCTTTAGATGACTATGAAAAAGCGCTCATCCAGTTCCAAAGCTACTTCGGTGATCCAACCGAAACGCTTTCGGATACTTTGCAAAGGGACCCTGAATTCGTGCTGGGTCATATTTTCAATGCCAATGCCATGCTAATGATGAGCGAGCGACAGTACTTACCGGCTATACGCAAAAATATTGAAACAGCCGAATCACTTTCTTCCAAATCGAATGACAGAGAAAAAGCATTGATCTCGGCGGCCCGCCACTGGATGGAAGGACGCTGGGACAAGGCAGCAGCAACCTGGGATGTTGTTCTTGCAAAATATCCACATGATGCGCTAGCGATTCAGTGTGGACACCTCACCGATTTCTATTTAGGCGATGCTGTAAATCTTCGCGATCGTATTGGCCGGGTAATTGGAAGTTGGGATCAATCCATGCCAGGTTATTCTTACATATTGGGAATGCAGGCGTTTGGTCTGGAAGAATGTAACGAGTTCGAACGAGCTGAAGAAACAGGTCGAGTAGCACTATCTATTGAACCGAGGGACGGGTGGAGCGTACATGCGATTACCCATGTGCTGGAGATGCAAAATCGGTATGACGAAGGTCAGAAATTTCTGGAAGACCGTACCGGTGACTGGTCGGGCGACAACGGCTTTGAATTTCATAACTGGTGGCATTTAGCATTGTTTTATATTGAACGGGAGGACTTTGACGACGCTTTGAGACTTTATGACGAACGAATACTTCCTGAAGAATCCGACCTGTCCCTTCAGATGCTCGATGCCACGGCATTGCTTTGGCGCCTGCATCTTCAAGGTGTCGATGTCGGTGATCGCTGGAACGCTATCGCAGATTCGTGGGAGAGAAAAACATTACTTGAAAGCGGGTACTACGCATTCAACGACCTGCATGCGGTGGTTGCATTCGCCGGTGCAAAGCGTCTGGGGTCTGCGAAGGAAGTAACGAATCGTGTAATCGAAGCGGCAAACAACAATCCTGACCTTACCCGAATGATGGCGCGGGACGTGGGCATACCCACTTGCTCGGCGATGATCGCTTTCGCTGAAGGTCGATATGCAGATGCCGTATCCGATTTGTATCCTGTGAGATCTATTGCGCATCGATTCGGCGGCAGCAACGCACAGCGGGATATTCTGACTCAAACACTGATCGAATCAGCAATTCGTGATGGTCAAGCTCGCCTGGCACAAAACCTTTTGAACGAGCGCTCAATGCACAAGCCATTAAGCCCGTTAACACGGAGATTCAAAAACAAAATCGTCCATTAATCTATCAGCGCTTAACCCGATTGACGAATACGGCAAGTCATGGCTGTTTTTATTGGAATGACTTGCCGGTTTGTCTTTGTTTGGATGTTAAGCTGATACCACAAAATTCATAGAAAGAAAGCTCGGTGTAACTGCAAACCCCGATGAGGAAATGTCACACGCTGAACGTATCCTTGTATTGCTCTCGGAGGATATTCTTCTGAACCTTACCCATGGTATTGCGTGGAAGAGAATCAATCAGGTAAAGCCGCTTGGGTTGCTTGAATCGGGCCACCTTCCCTTTGAGCATTTCAAGAATATCCTCTTCGCGCAACGTGTAACCATTCGTCGACACCAGCACACCGACAACTCCTTCGCCAAAATCAGGATGCGGTACGCCGAAAACTGCAGACTCCTGTACACCCTCTATATCGTCAATGAGCAACTCCAGTTCCTTGGGATAAATGTTATAGCCACCGGATATGATGAGGTCTTTTGCACGGCCAACAATGTGCAAATACCCATCCTCATCAATCCTGCCAAGATCGCCGGTAATAAAAAAACCATCGTCCCGCATGTCCTCTTGCGTCTTGTCCGGCATTTGCCAATAGCCCTTGAATACGTTCGGCCCCTTGACCTCGACAGAGCCGGTTTCACCGTTGGTAATAATCTCGCCGGATTCGGCATCAGTAATACGTATTTCGACACCTGGCAGGGGAAACCCGACCGTGCCGGCACGACGTTCGCCAGTGTAGGGGTTGGAGGTAATAATGCTGGTCTCGGTCATACCATATCGTTCCAGAATTCGTTTTCCGGTTCGTGCTTCGAAGGCAACATGAGTTTCCGCTAACAGGGGTGCGCTGCCGGAGATGAACAACCGGATAGGCGCAACCAGCTCACCTGTCAATCGTGGATCTTCCAGCAGGCGTGTGTAAAACGTCGGCACACCCATCATCGTGGTTGCCCGGGGGAGGCCTTCGATTACTTTATCTGCATCAAACCCTGGCAGAAACAGCATCGAACTACTGGCCAATAAAATGGCATTGGTTGCCACGAATAACCCATGCGTATGAAAGATGGGTAGTGCATGAAGCAGAATATCGTCTGCGGTAAGTTGCCAGCAATCCACCAACGCTTTGGCATTTGATAACAAATTATTATGCGTCAACATAGCACCCTTGGAACGTCCTGTTGTTCCAGATGTATATAAAATCGCAGCGAGATCATCCTTGTTGCAGCTTGCATTTTCGAAGGTGTGATCGGCATTCGCCAGAGCCTGTGCCAGTGAACCGGTTGCAGTAGCGGATTCATCTGTAGCTCCCAGGGTTTCAAGCGTAATCCCACGACTTCCGGTTGGCTCGTTGTATTCATCCACCCTGGCAGGATCACATACAAGAATCCGTGGCGTCGCATTATTCAGAAAATATTCAATCTCTGTTACGGTGTAAGCTGTATTCAACGGCAGGAACACACCACCTGCACGAACCGTACCAAGATAAAGCATCAATGCTTCAACTGACTTGGGTACTTGAACAGCCACACGATCGCCCGGTTTGACACCTCTCTCTATAAGCAAATTTGCGAACCGGGCGGAGTCCTGCATAACATCGTTGTAGCGATAGATGCGTCCATCATGAGTTTCTGCAAACGTATTGGCCGTATCGTTTCCTGCCAATAGTCCATCGAATAACAAATTAGTCATTTACGATCTTCCTTTTGACCTCAGCCCGCGACTTCGTGGGAAGAATGGATTGCACCCGTCGCGAGCTGGCTATTTGGTGGTTGGTGATGAATTCTTCGTGGTTTTTCTCAACGTTGCGGGCGTCATAAAGATAGTTGACCATCACACCACACGATTGAGACAGGCCCCTTGGCGATAAATCTGCGAGCGCATGAATATCATGCAACTCCGCACCGTTACCGAGGTGAAATCGTGCGACCGGATCCTGTGGTGATCCATCTTGTCGCTTTGCCTTAACCAGATAGATCGAGGCAAGTTCCCGAGTTGAATGTGAAAGATTTAACAAGGCATCTTTTCGTTGAATTTCATCTTCAATACCAACCGCTTCAAGTATTACTTCAGCCTCTTTGTAATTGTTATTATCTCGTTCGTTTGTTAACCAGCGATTGAAACCTGGCAAGGGTGACAATGTGATAAATTTTTCAAGATGAGGAAGCTCTGCAGATAAGTCCTCCACGACTTGCTTGATCAGAGAGTTACCGAATGAGATTCCTTTCAATCCTGCCTGACAGTTCGAAATCGAGTAGAACACCGCGGTATTTGTTGCTTCTATATCAAGTACGCTACGATCTTCGGTGAGCACTTCATCGATAGATCCACTAACTCCATTGGTTAAAGCGACTTCGAGAAATATCAACGGCTCATCTGGCATCGAAGGATGGAAGAAAGCGAAACAACGACGATCCTCAGGTTGAAGACGTCGTTTCAGATCCCCCCAGTCGTTAATAGTGTGTACCGCTTCATATTCGATAATTTTTTCAAGAATATTCGCTGGCGTTTCCCAGTTTATTCGCCGCAGTACCAGAAAGCCTCGATTAAACCATGAGTAAAACAGATGCTTGAAATCAAGATCGGTACGCGCAAAGTTCGGGTTCTCTCTGGCGAGTTTGAGAAGGTCGGTACGCATATTTACCAGACGGTCAGTAGCGCCGGATACCTGGTTAAGACGACGCAACAATTCCTGGCGTGGCGGCTCTGCGGCATGTGTCAGTTGTGCGAGATGCTCCCTGGTCGGACTCTCTCCATAAATCTGCGCGGCATTTTGTACCTCTAAGGCATCGAGATCGAGATCTTCTGTCATGTAATGAAAGAATCGCTGTTTAGCCTCGTTATCCAGATCGCTATATGCAGTTAAAATCGTCCGTGCTGTTTTTATGCCGGAAATCTCTGCACTGGTTGATAATAAAAGTTCACATAGCGCTTCGATCGGCCGATCATCCGGCTGCACTGCACCAAAGACCCGGCGTTCAAAAATTGTTGACAGCAAATCGGTTAGAAAACGATTTCGCATTACAGTAACGCCCCCATGACAACATCAGGAAGCCAGGTTGCCAGATCTGGAAAGATGCACAGCAACACAATCGCAATCACCATGCAGACAACGTAAGGTAATGATCCAGTCAGGATGGTCTTAAGTGATATGTCCGGGGCAATGCCATTGATGACGTAAAGGTTCAAACCTACAGGCGGCGAGATCAAACCGATTTCCATGTTTATGGTCAATACGACCGCGAACCAGTATGGGTCAAACCCCGCGGTAGTGATAATCGGCAATAGAATCGGTGCAGCCATCAGGATGACAGCTACCGGTGGCAGAAAAAATCCGGCTATCAGCAAGAACAGATTGATGACACCCATCAGAACCCAGCGATTAACTTCGAGCGTACCAATCCAGCCAGCTATGGACTGAGTGATAAATAAAGACGACAACATGTAGGCGAACACACCAGCAGCGGCGATGATGAATAAGATCATCACGCTCTCACGAGTAGAGTCGCGCAGTACTACCCATATTGCCTTGGGGCTCCATAATTTGTAGATCACCATGGCGATCACAAGACACAGCAATGCACCTACCGCAGCAGTTTCTGATGGTGTGGCGATACCACCGTACATGGCATAAAGCACACCGATGATGATTGCGATAAATGGCAACACACGGGGTAGTATTTCAAGTCGTTGGCGCAGGCTGTACTTGTTGCTGCGAAATATCGTTGCATCGCCGTGGCGCCAGGTCGAGTACAACGACCACGCCATGAATAGCGTAACCAGCAACAGCCCCGGAACAACTCCAGCAAGGAACAGGCGGCCAATGGACGTCTCCGTCGCAATGCCATAGACGATCATCGTCACTGAGGGAGGGATAAGAATCCCAAGGGTACCGCCTGCTGCTATGGAGCCAGCGGCCACGCCATCCGGGTAACCTCGTTTGCGCATTTCCGGGATACCCATTTTACCGATAGCAGCACAGGTCGCCGGGGATGAACCGGACATCGCGGCAAACAACGCACATGCCCCGAGGTTCGATATAACCAATCCGCCGGGTACGCGTGTTAGCCATCGCTCCAGCGCCTCGTAGAGGTCAGCACCGGCTCGAGTAGAAGAGATCGCAGCACCCATAATAATAAACATCGGGATCGACAACAGGGCAAAATTATCCAGCTTGCCGAAGAATATTTCCGGAAGAAGTTCCAGCGATCGCAGACCGTCAAAAGTAATAAGGAAACCAGCCGAAACGATCAATAATCCGACTGCAACCGAGATACCGGAGAACAACACTACAATGGTTATTACCGCAACCAGTGCGCCAAGGACAAGAGGATCCATCAGCGCGTATCCTCAAGCCCGAATGGTTTATCGATGTCCCGGATGACAGCCATCAGATCCGCAACAAGCTGCAGCAGAAACAATCCGAAGCCAATCGGTACAAACAAGTAAGGAATCCAGAGTGGAACGCCCCAGACGGTGTCCGATTTCCAGTTACGCGACCATGCCTCGAACCAGAATTCGCTTCCGTAAAACAACATGATCGCGATGATCACGATTGCCGATAGCAGCGTTACGATAGCAAGCACCTTGCGTACCGGCATGGGCAACATCAGTGGCAGCAGATCGACATTAACGTGACCACGCAGGCGTTGTACGTACGGCAAGCCAATCAATGTTGCACTGATCATCAGGTAAACGACTGTCTCGGTCTGCCATATTGTCGATTCATTAAGCACGAATCGCACAAAGATCATCTGGCAGGTAATCAGCACAGCGGTCAAAATCATCGTTGCCGAGATCCATCCCGACACGGTAGATAACACGGCGATAGACTTTAAAAGCCTGCTATTTCCCGTTCCTGCCGATACATCGATGACAAGTTTCGCCATAGCACACCCGCGAATGTTGGAGGGATTACAGGTTATGGCAGGCGACGCGTTCAACGCCACCTGCCCCACATCTGGCAAATCGTTACTCGACAGACAAGGCTAGATCAAGCAGCTTTTGACCCGTATCCGGCGCATCTTCAAGGAACTTTTTATAGGATGATTCCTTGGCAAGTGTGCGCCATTGTTCGAACTCATCGGCGGTCATGTTGGCAATCTCGACGCCGGCTGCCTCGAACACCTCAACTGAACTGGCATCCTGTTTTTTTGCCTCTTCAAGATAAAAAGCCTGGGCTTTTGCGGATGCGGCATCCAGTGCGGCGCGTTGTGCATCGTTCAAGCCTTCATAAGTCGATTTGTTGATGAGTAACGGTTGATACATGAACCACAACGCATACTTGCCAGCCGGCGTATAGCATTTAACCTGTTCGAATATGCGATAGGATACAAACGATGAAGACGATGTGTTGGCTGCTTGCAGAACACCCGTCTGCATTGCATTGTAAATCTCGGATGAAGCCATCGATGCAATGGATGCGCCGGCTGCTGCCAGCATTTGCTCGAACGCCTTGCCGGCGGCACGCATCTGCAAGCCCTGCACGTCTTCAGGTTTGGTAATACATTTGTCCTTACCGGCAAAGCCACCAGCCAGGTATCCATGCACCAATACCTTAACGTCGTCCTCGGCCATGATCTTCTCGATCTCGCGCATAAACTCGGACTGATTCAGACGCGCTGCATGGTCATGATTTTTAACTAAACCCGGCATCAGGGTCAGGTTATATTCTGGACGCTGACCGCCGGCATACGATAACGGAAATACTGTCATGTCGAGCTGACCGCGCGACAACGGGCTGTACTGCTCGCGTGGTTTAAACAACGACTTGGATGGAAAAATCTTTATTTCCAGATCGACATTGGCAGCAGCTACCTCATCAGCAACAATCTGCGCGACCTGGTGACGAACATCCTTTGTCGACCACTGATGCGACAGACGCAGCTCGGTCGCTGACGCGACACCAATGGTTGAACCAACAAACCCAGCCACCGCGATGGCGACAAGTAATTTTTTCATAATGTATTCCTCCAGATACGAATGGGTTCCCTCGTAAGGGACTTCTTGGCGGAGCCTTGTTTTAATGATCGCAATACCCCGCTTGCCGACAATATTACCTGTTCTGTATTTTTAATCAATTATTTTGTATACAATATTTACAACCAATCCTTCAGACACCTTGAATCGGTATCAGCATGACATTTCGCAGAGCAGATGGGATTCGCGAATCACTTGAGCAAATGATTGTCACCGGTGAGTTCGCAGATGGCGAACGCCTCGATGAGGTGCGTCTGGCGGAACACTTCAATGTATCGAGAACGCCATTACGCGAAGCCTTGCAAACCCTGGCGGCCTCTGGTCTGGTGACTCTGATACCGCGTCGTGGTGCCTTCGTAAGACACCCGGGGTTTGTAGAATTGATCGAAATGTTTGAGGTGATGGCAGAACTGGAGGCCATGTGTGGACGTCTCGCCGCCCGCCGGCTGACCGACAAGGGGCTTGAACAACTTGAACAGGCCGCAGCGGGCTGTGAGGTCGCCATGGATACGGGTAATACCAA
Source organism: marine bacterium B5-7 (assembly GCA_021604525.1). GTDB lineage: Bacteria > Pseudomonadota > Gammaproteobacteria > Arenicellales > CAJQKF01 > BQJD01. The sequence goes on from BQJD01000002.1 coordinate 10,658, forward strand.
CGACTACTACCGCGCCAACGAGCGATTTCACTACCTGATCTACGAGGCAAGTGGTAACAGCTACCTGACGTCGGAGGCGAAACGCCTGCACAAGAGATTACAACCCTTCAGACGCATGCAGTTACTGGTTCGTGGTCGCATGCAACAATCCATGCAGGAGCATCGTGATGCACTCACTGCACTATCCAACGGCAATCCTGATACCGCTGCCGAGTCGCTGCGAAATCACGTCGCTATTCAGGGCGAAAAATTCAACGACCTGATGGCGAGTTACAACTCGGATAAAAAAATCATCAAGTAGAACTATCGAGTCGATTTATCGCGACTGAATGACACTTGTGGTAACTGTGCCTCAAGCCATCAGGGCTTTAAAACTATCCTGCCTCTTCTTGTTGTTGCAACGAGAAAATGGATGAATAACCGGCCGACCAATCCGGTGGAATCTGGCAGGGACGCGGATCGTGATGAGCCCAGCGCGCCGGTTTGCCACGAATGATGGCCTGGTAGTAACGCGATGGCGTCGGCACAGGAGTGTAGGGCATGGCATCTGCAGATGCGTAAACATTCAGCAACAGCGGTCTTCCAGTGTCTGACTGATTTTTCTTCGACGCGTGCAACATGCGACAGTTATGTATGGTCAATGAACCCGCAGGCCCGGGTAGAACCGCAGCCTCCCTTTTTTGCAAGACGACTTGACCTTCGGGGTTGACCTGACCGACCCAACGTCCTTCGCTGTTATATTGATCGAACAAATCTTCATTGTGACTTTTCGGCATTACCATCAATGGACCCTGATCTTCGTCGCAATCGTACAAGTACGTGCCGATAGTCAGCGGGCTGTAGTTGGTGTGCGGCCAGAATTGAATATCCTGATGCCACTTCACTTCCTCTCCGCCGCGCGCCCACTTGAAGTTGAGCTTGGAGTGATGGAATTTGATATCGGGTCCGACAAGATCTTCAAGCAAATCCGCCAACACATTGCTTGATGCATATTCCCAGTAGACAGGGTCGTAGTCATTTGGACTGGTCAGGCGTCGCAATCTCGGCGATGCCTTGCTATGACCCGGTTCGAGATCCCATACTGCATCGGATTTATTCACATCGCGGCTGTCGTCAACTACCTTTTCTGTTGTTGTTCTAAGCCGCTGAATCCACTCATCAGGAACATAATTCTCGAGCAGCAGATAACCATTTTCAAAGTAAAATTCACGCTGGGATTGATCCAGTACTTTCGCTGGAATATCGAGGATATCTTCAGGTTTCATGATTTAATCTCATTGGCTAATGCAGACAGGAACCTGTCTCAAGATAAGCGAAGGCCGCCAAGACAAGTCAAATGGGCGAGAAAACGCGCAATTTAGATGAGTAAATGAGCATTTGAGCGAGCGGTTAACACTATATTGGAGGATTGTAGCCATTTTGAAACAGGTTCTAGTTAAAGCCCAACACCTTGGATGGTAACCACAACACCACATTTGGAAAGATCATGACGATAACAAGTGTGATGAGTTGCAGGACGATGAATGGCATGACACCCCGAAACATGTGCTGAAGCTTGATCTCAGGCGGGCTTATGCCACGCAGATAAAATATTGCAGGCGCCATGGGCGGCGTCAGATAACTGGTTTGAATCACCACGAGGAACAGCACGCAGAACCAAACCGGATCGAAGCCCATGACTTTGACTATGGGAATAAACACCGGAATAAAAATCAACAGAATGGAAATCCATTCCAGTACGAAACCGGCGATGAAACTGATCAGCAGGAATAAACCGATCGTTGCCCAGGCAGACAGATTGGACGCCGCAATCAGATCTTGGGTTAAAGCTACGCCACCGGATGCGATGAATACACCCGAGAACATGCTGCCGCCCAGCAGTATCAACATGATCATGCAGGTAACCTTAACTGTCTTGATCAGCGCCTCGTTGAGTACGCCGATACTGAAACTACCGTAGGATAATGTCAGGATGATTGCGCCAAGGGCACCCATGCCAGCCGCTTCTGTAGGCGCTGCCCAACCCAGCATGATCGACCCGAGAACGGCGAATATAAGTACCAGCGGCGGTATGAGCGCTTTCGCGGTGATGCTGAGTTTCTCGGCAAGCTCCGGATCATCAGGTGAAGGCGGCAGACGCGCGCCGTCACTTGGACGTAACGTACAGCGGCCAACAATATACAAAATGTAAAGTCCGGCCATGATGAGTCCGGGGAAGATCATGCCAACGAACAGATCGCCCACAGACACATCGGCAACAGGCCCGAGAACCACGACAACCACCGATGGCGGAATTATTGTACCTAGAGATCCGCCGGCGCAGATGGTTCCTGAAATCAATCCTTTGTCGTAGGCATACTTCATCATCACCGGAATCGCCAGCAAGCCGACCACCGACTCGGTCGCGCCGATTACACCGGTAGAGGCAGCGAAGATCACGCACATGATGATAGTGCCAACCGCCAATCCGCCGGGCAGTCGTCTCGTCCACAGATGCACCGCTTCGAACAATCGCTCAGCTATACCGGATCGTTCCAGCAGTGAACCCATAAATACAAACAAAGGTACCGCGGCGAGAATATAGTTCGAAGCGACAGAATCAACCTTCTCAGCGAATTGATAAATCACCGCCGGCCCGAAGGTCACATAACCGAACACCAACGCCACACCCATCAGCGATAGCGCTACCGGAAATCCTAAGAACAGTACGCTAAGAATTGCCGGAAACATCGCCAGCGCAAGATAGTCACCCATGGTGATTGACCGTCTCTGAGCCAGAACGTGTGAACAAGGATTTAATCGCGCGGATACATTCTACGGTTGCCTGAATCGAAAGTACTGTAAACCCGATAAAGAAGATCAGACGAAACGGCCAGATAACCGGATTCCATGCCGATTCCCCGGAACGCTGGTTGCTGAGATAAGCCTCAAGTGCATATTCGCCCAGTCGATACGAGAGCCAGATTCCAACCGGCAGAAAAAGAAACAGATAACCCAATACATCGACTAACGCTTTTGTACGCGGACTAAAGTGCATGTAAAGGACATCAATCCTTATGTGTGAACCTTCTCGCAAGGCAAAGGCCGACCCTAAAAGAAAATTCGCGCCGGTCGCCATGTAACCTATCTCATATGCCCATATGGTGGGCGCGTTAAAAAGATAACGGGAAGTAACTTCGTAAACGGTAGCGACTATTAATGGAAGAACGATCCAGGCGGCGAGAACCCCCAGGTTTGTACTCAACCGATCAATCGTTTCAAGAATCTTGTTCATGCCAGGAGTTCATACCAGAGGCGGGTGGTTTCATAAGCTTGGCATGGGTATTTGACCCACACAACAAATGAATTCGGGCCGGTTTGCAGACCGACCCGAATATGTCTGGTTGAAGAAATTAATCGTTTGGCGATGCAACGTTTCTATAACGCGACGCATCCTTCCAAAGCTCTTCGTAGGCAAGCTGGCTCTCGTAAGCTTTCTTGAACCACTCGTTATCTTCTTCCTGTTTCTTGCCCCATTCGATAGCCTGTTTTTTAACAGCAATCTGCACATCATCATCGAGCTCGATGATCTCATTCCCCGCATCGCGATAGAACTGCAGCGCTTTCGCATCTTCGTCACCAATCTTTGTCCAGCTCTCGAAGGTGACCAGTTTGGCTGCAAGCTCAACCAGCTTTTGATCACGCTCTGACAATGCTGCAAACGCGTCTTTGTTGATCACCAGCTCGAACGGTGCTACCGGCTGATGCACGCCCGGTATGACGACGTATTTGGCTATTTTATAAAAGCCCGGTGTGATGTTTTCATACAACGTGCCCCACTCAGTGGCATCTATTGTGCCGCGCTCAAGCGAGGTGTACACCTCTGCGCCCGGCATGGTCACTGGCGATGCGCCCATGCTTTCTGAAATCTCAAGCCATGCGCCTGCCGTTCGAACCTTAAGGCCCTGCAGGTCATCCATGGTTCTAACCGGCTTGTTGGAATGCAGGAATGCTTCTGCCGTTCTAATGAACAGCGGCATGGAAACTACGCCAAATTTTTCCATCCGGAACTCACGCTGCATCTCGATACCGCCTCCTTCGTATAACCAGTGCAACATACGTTCGGAATCCATGGAACCGGCAAAACCGCCAAATACAACAACAGCCTTATCCTTGCCCCAGTCATAACCCATCCAGGTATGACCCGCCTGGGCTACTCCATTTTTAACTGTCTCAGACACATTAAGCGCTTTGCCAAGTGTGCCACCGGTAAACACCTGAACCTTGATTCGACCGTCGGTGAGAAACTCGATTTTATCGGCGAAAGCTTGGGCACCAAGTTCCATTAAAGGCCCGCCTCCCCAGGATGTTGCCATCTTCCATTCATGCTCTGCTGCATGAACATTAATCCCGGCAAGAACCGAACCAATCAAAAATGTGCCGACACTTATCGATCGGGCTAGATTTAATCTCTTCATTACACCTCTCTCCTCATTTGATGTTGTGATCAACAAGCGAATCGTCCGAATCGCTCTGTACTTGAAACTGCCCTTAAATTTACCTGACCATCGTTCAGGACAACGATGCCTCGATTTCATCACCAGTCAGGGTCCAATCGTTATCGAGATTAGCGATAACGAGTTTCATAAAACGCTCGACATGCGTTCGGGCTTCATCAGCATCGCGCAAATGGTCGACAAGAATCGCGAGCGCCAGTTGCCGCGGTGCACTTCCCTCGTAACTCCATTCAAATCCCTTGTCATCAAACACCTCAACTTCAAAGTGTTCATCAAGGGGTACGGAATCTACAGTGACCTTTATTCCGTCAATAGTTCTTTTACCGCTGTACGTTTTCATTAAAGCGTATTTTGGATTCGTTTATTGGATATTTCTGATATATTACGGATATACTAATGTATAGTATTCGAGGATGTAAACCCCTGTGTATCGATCAGTGATAGATATTTGATCAAAAAAATTGATACACCCCCGCCTGGAGGACAGCATGGTCGACGCGATAGAACTCATACACCAGGACCATCTGAACCTGGACAAGGTATTGAGCGTGTTACTTGAGGTTGGTGGGAACCTGCCGGAGAAGAAATCGACCAGTAAGCTGACCGTTCTACGAGATGCACTCTACTATATCGAGGTATTTCCCGAACGTTTTCACCATCCCAAGGAAGAAAGCATCCTGTTTCCGTTCGTTCGCAAACACAGACCTGATCTCGGCCAGATCCTGGATGAATTACACCAGCAACACGAGGACGGTAGCAAAGTAATCGGTGCGTTGGCCGCACGCCTGAAAGATCTCGAGAACGACTGGACATCTAATCGTGTAGCGTTTGAAAGCGAGCTTCAGGCATACATCGAGGCACAGCGACAACATATGAGTCTTGAGGAACGCGAAATCCTGAAACCAATCAAACAATCACTTTCACGGATCGACATCAAATCAATAAACAGTGCCTACGGTGTAAGCGTCGACCCATTGTTCGGGGATAATCTGTCAACCGGCTTTAACGCCCTGCTAAACCGAATTACCCGCCTCGGAGAACGTGAATCGGTGACAAACAAATCCACTTAAGGTTTTAGTCGCGCTTGCCTCTGGTTGGGCTGATCGTGATCTTGGTAAAGTCCTCAACATAGTCCAGCAACCTGTCGCTGGCAATCTCCGCGCCCGGCGCATCGGCATCAGCAATACACCTGGCCAATTCGCCATGCAGCCGCGCACACAATGGCATGTCGGCTGCCGTCTTGTAGTGTACATACCAAAAACGTCGCGACAACCCACCCAAAGCCTGAATCGCGCGGGCGGCGTACTCGTTATGCGAGGCGCGTGCGATCAGGGCATTCAATTCGCTGTCGTGACGCATGAACTTGATGTCGTCGTTACTGCTTGACGCCTGTTTCATCCCACGTACGATACGACGAAATTGCTTACGTTCTTCATCGGTGCTGCGGATTGCGCAGGAGCGAGCCAATAGCCGTTCGAGTTCGCGCCTGACTTCCAGAGCAAGCAACTGTTTCCCGGGATTGATTTCTGTCACCAGAATTCCCTTGCGGGGCAAAATAAGGACCAGGCCTTCACGCGCAAGTCGATGCAGTGCCTCGCGTATTGGTGTACGACCGATTTTCAATCCCGCGACAAGATCAGACTCTGAAACAATGGAGCCCGGCTCAAGCTGTAGCGTGACAATCATTTCCTCAAGCCGCTTATAGGCTTGTTCTGTCAGACTCTCCCTGGCACTCATAACTCAATCGGCTGCTCTTTCTCAGTTACAACGTGACAACGGCGCATCGCAACCGCGGAGCGCTTGGCAGCTTCCGTCGGTTGCAGCGTCAGATTTGTTTACGTTTCTCGATCAGATCGAGAAATTTTTCATACTCAGCTTCGTTCACCCCATAAGTATGCTCCTCATCGGGGAACGTGCCATTCTTGACTTCAGATACGTATTCACTGATTGCGGATACCGCTACCTCAGTGAGCTTGGCAAACCGCTTGGTAAACTTGGGCTTGAAGTCGGTAAAAACGCCGAGCAGATCATAGCACAACAGGATCTGCCCATCGGTGCCTGCACCAGCGCCAATTCCGATCGTTGGTATCTCCAACTGTGCAGAAATAGCGGTCGCTATCTTACCCGGCACCGCTTCGAACTCCAGCATGAAACATCCTGCGTCCTGAATGGTGAATGCGTCCTCGAGAATCTTCATGGCTGTCTCGGCCGTTTTACCCTGAAGCTTGAACCCACCGAACATGGCAATGGTGTGAGGCGTGAGGCCTATGTGTGATGCAGTAGGGATACCAGAGTCGACGAGCACCTTGAGGATGTGGGCCTGGCTCTTGCCACCCTGGGGCTTCACCGCATCGCATCCCGCTTCCTGCATGAACCGCGTGGCATTGACGAGCGCACGATCCGGCGTGTTGTAACTCTGATATGGCATGCAGCCCAGCACGAACGTTTCAGGCGCACCACGACAAACCGCCTGTGAATGCATCACCATCATCTCCATGGTTGCAGGCACCGTGTTGGAATGACCATGGGTTATCATCGCAAGACTGTCGCCAACAACCGCCACATCGACACCAGCCGCCTCGGCCCATTGTGCCGAAGTGTAGTCGGGCACTGACATGTAAACCATTTTTTCACCAGACGTTTTAGAGTCCAGTATCTCCTGAATCGACCGTTTCTTTTTTTCCATTACCTGAACTTGGATGAGCGATGATGTCGTGTGGAGACGAGGACTGGATAGCCACCGCCATTATGAATGGTTGTTGAATCGGAAAGTCCCTTGCGCGTTTGCCGATTTTATCTTCTCGAGTTGCCGCCCGCCTCCGGAAATATCCACATGGCGAGCACCATCCCGATGCTGAGCGCAGCGCCGACCAGAGCAACTTTGGGATCTGCGTATAGTCTCTCGAAATAAAAAAATCCAGCTCCAACCAGAAGAGTCAGGACTGAGACAATGAACTTTATGTGAGCCGGCATGAGGTGCTACCCGTAATAATTGTGTTGTCTGACAAATTGCATGTGTTCAAGCGGGCTAGATTGAAGTCTTTCCCGCTTGAGCTCACTACAATCCGGTATCGTCCGATTACGCTTCGGCAACCATGGGTTCGGCTGCAGCGATGTCCGGGCGGGTCGGTTTGCCGCGCAAATCCTGTTTTAGATACTTCTCACTATAGCCGTTAAACAAATGACCCAATAAACCACGATCGAGATCCGAGGTGCCGAACAACCAGTCTGCAATCGGGAATGTCAGATTCATGTTCTTCTCCATCATTAACCGCGAGTTATGGTGCGATGTGTGATGGCGCCGAATGGTGTTAACAAGCGGCATGTAGCGAACGAACCAGCTCTCTTCGACATGGCAGCAAAAGTGCATGAATTCATAGATCAGATAGATACTGGTGGTTGTTGATATGAACAGCCACCCAACGTTTGGCGTTACCAGGAAGTACAGCACCGCCGCACCGGGTATCGAGATCAGGATAAATACAACCAATGCATATGGTGGAAAGAACGTGACACGCCAGTCCTTGTGATCACGAAAGCGCATTTCGCTGTCTGTAAAAAACTGATGATGCTGCAAGGTATGACGATTGTATATTGCCCGCAGGGCTTTGGACTTTTGCGGTCGATGCATGACATGTATATGCAAAAACCATTCAAAGATGTTGCACATAAGCAGAAATACCGGAATCGTCAGCCATTCCCACCATTGAACGTTTTCAAGGTGCTGGATGTAAATCCACATCGCTGTCAGGCCGATAACATAGATTACTACCACATGAACGGGACCGTTGTACCAGCCCGCAATACGCGAACGATACTCTTTGCGATACTGTTTCTGCCGTTCTTTCATCATGATGAATAAATCCTGAGGTCTGATATATCACAAGTACATCACAGCAATTATTACTTGTCAACAGTCATGGTATTCACTAAGGGTTAGCTCACAACCGTGGTATCAGACATCTCCTCGCTGATACCAGGTGATCCGCCCGTTTCAGCACGAAACTGAGCCAAAATAAAAGGAGCGGCAATTTTTAGCAGTTCGACGGAGAATCGGCGTTCCCTTGTTTTGATCTGCGCATTTTTGACCTCCTTTATCGCCGGTGGGCGACGCCTGTCCACAAGCCATCCACACCCGAATGCGATCGCCAGGGCGGCAGGATGTGTAATTACCTGATGCGTATCATCTTTAACAAGCTTCATACTGCGTGAAATATTGCGTCGACTGTAGTGCAGCCGACTCTGCCTGTATTCAAGCTCTAGCTTGATCTGTTTAATGGTTTTCATTTTGATTGCGGCTATCTGTATTATCATCGGTCGTCCGCTTTGATAAGTAGGAGCGGGTTGCCGCAAACGTCAGGTTTCGGCTCAATACATTGATGCGTCGAATCAACAGGTATCCTGCCATTAATGACAGTATTGACATGGATAGCAGAACAATCTCCAACGACCATCCAGCACGAGTCAGCCAGATGCTCAAAGAGGCCACCACCAGTAACCACCCTGTTATCCCAAGCAGGGCTGTAATCAGCGCATAAATAAGCATCCGCAACAGCGAAACACTGGCTAGCTGACCATCGAGCAGGACAAGCTCAAGGCTATCAATGAACCATTGCCGCAGGGCGCTGAACATCTGTGCAAGATGTGCCTGCAAACCGTCCGTAGTGACTGTCTCGTCTTCAAAATCTTCTTCAATATCCGTATCGCCAGATTCCGGAGAGCCTTTACCAGGCGAAGAATCGTTGGACGAGTTGTCGGGTATATCCATCATCTATTTTCAAACATGGCGCAACCCATATCACATACAACAGTTGCATACAGGTCGTTCGGGATTGGGCGACTATTGTGAAAACAGTACGAAGACATATGTGTGTTGAACGCAGGTTAGTGAATTACTTGCCGCGCATCATTGAAGACAATACGATTCCGGCTACAAACGCGATGCCAAGCGCCATGACAGGTTTCTCGTCAACGTAATCACCGATCACACTGGCGAAATCGTGGGATTGTTTCTTCGCCTGCTTAACACGATCATTTGCAGAATCCCGTATCTCATCAATTTTTTGTCTAAGCTGACGTTCCACCTCTTCAGCAATCTCGGTTGCTCTATCAACCGCTTCGTGAGCAGCTTCCGATGCCTGTCTGGTTACCGTCGCGTCGTCGATCTTATTAGTGGAAGAAGTTGCCATGATGTACTCCGTATATATTGTTTGGTCTGTCAAACTTTTTCCCGGAAAGTCGTGTAGCTGTTGTCCACAGACCAGATGCTGATACAACTTTGCAGCCCAGGGCATCTGGCAGATAACCTGTCTGCAACCCGCCGAAAATAACACCTGACTTATGTTAGTGTATTTGTGCATACGTTGAAATAACATATGTTTAAATTACTTTCATGGAGATAGAAATGGGTATTGAAGTTGGTGGCCTGTTGGGGCTCGTTATACTGGTGCTGGATGTGTGGGCAATTGTGAAGGTGATCGGTAGCAGCGCATCTGAAGGCAGCAAGGTGTTGTGGGTAGTAATCATTCTGTTATTACCCGTACTCGGTCTGATCATCTGGTTTTTTGCCGGCCCAAAATCATCGAGCGGTTAAGATCAGGAATCCAGACGATACCCTGCTTAGGATTGCTGCGTCGTCGTTCTATCGGTTGCTTGTGAGCTTTATGATAAAAGGCTACGACTTTTCATGCAGCGTCGACACGACCGCTCATTACAATATGCGATAAACGATCTGCATCGACATCGGTTGTGGTCAGTGTGCCGATGTGTTTCCCACCGCGAAGTACAGCGATGCGATCAGTGACCGAGACGACATCATCCATATTATGACTCACCAGTACTATGGAAATGCCATTGTCACGTAATCGGCGAATAAGGTCGAGAACTCGTGATTTCTCACGAATGCCAAGTGCCGCAGTCGGCTCGTCCATAATCACCAGACGGGCATGCCAGCGTAGCGCGCGACAGATGGCAACGGCCTGTCGCTGGCCGCCGGAAAGCTGACTTACCGGACTGTCAACGTTGGGTAAACTGATACCGATGCGTGACAGGAATTCGCCAGACTGCTGACGCATGGTGGTTTTGTCGAGCCGACTCATTCCGGGAACAAACGTCGGTATGAGAATCTCGGAACCGAGAAAAATATTCTGATAAATCGGTTGATCCACCGCCAGCGCAAGATCCTGGTATATTGCGGCAATTCCTGATGCGAGCGCATCCCGCGGTCCATTGAATCGACATTCGACACCATCAAAAATCAACGTTCCGGCGGTTGGTTCGATAGCGCCAGCAATAATCCGCATTAATGTAGACTTGCCGGCGCCATTGTCACCACATACACCTAGAACCTCTGCCTCATTTACCTCAAGACTGACATTGTCGAGCGCCTCGACTGCGCCATAAGTCTTGCATAGCTGATGTACTTGAAGCAGAACACTCATTACTGGCTGATACCTACCAGGGCCACTGCCCTTCAGCCGGAACATTGGCAGAATCAACCAGCACCGCATCCATATAAAGGAAGGGGCCAGCAACGATATCTTCCGGTGCGGCACCACCTGCAAGGCTTGCAATGGAATTCACAGCGGCACGTCCCATCACTTCGAACGGAATGGCCACAGTCGCGGTAAACAGACTCTCCGGATCACGAATACGTGCAAATGCTTCCTGTCCGCCATCGACACCGGTGAGAATGATGTCACCACGTTTGAAACCCTGCTCGCGAAGCAGATCATCGATGACAAATGCCTGCCCATCGAACGATGTCCAGATCGCCTCGAAATTACCGCGGTTTTTTAAAATCAACGCTTCCATACCGGCACGCACATCTTCACGCCAGCTCTTGGTTTTGGCCATCGTATGGCTGCCAACCAGATTGACGCCGGTATTCTGTTCAAGAATAACGTCAAGAATACGGCCGCGCATTCGCGTTCCGCCATGACCTTCATATCGCTGCATCATGAGACCACCCTGGTAATCCATCATGCCGAGAAGATGCATGCCGATTTGCGCACCGACAGCCGCTTCATTGACGTTAACATCGAACGCCGTGTGCGGACTGGCGCCAGACATTACCGTGACGACGGGAATACCTTTTTGTTTCGCCGCTTCAAGCTGTGCGTCGAGTTCCTGGGTTTTACCCATGGCGAGGATAATGCCGTCTACACCTTTTTGTATAAGCGTGTCGAGCTGCTCGGCATGCTTCGGGACAGATCCTTCCGAATTCAACAGGGTTACTTTAAAACCCTGAGCTTCGGCTTCCCCAAGCGCCGCATTGGCAGTCCGGGCATGGGTATCTGCCGACATTTGAAAGGCGATAATGCCGATCTCGGCCGACCATGCAATGACAGGCATGATAAGGGCCAACAAAACCAGTAAACGTAATTTCATTTCAACTCCTCTTATGTATTGGTTGATCTCGATGCTCAACGCGGGGCGCTAAAGACCACCTTCTTGAAACGGGTGGCCGACAGGCTGACAGAAGCAATGATTATAATACCAAGCACGATGTCCTGAACGTAATACTGCGCGCCAAGAAGTGTCAATCCATTTCGTAATGCGCCAATGATCAATGCACCAATGAGTGTGCCAATTACATTCGGTTTCCCTGGCTCGATGGTTGTCATTCCGAGCAATACGGCAGCAATACCCGTCATCAGATATTCGCCGGCGATCGTCGGACTTGCCGACGACAGGCTGGACGTTAACAGGATACCGGTTATTGCAGCTAATAATCCCGACAAACCAAGTCCGAGTACTTTCATTCGCCTCGTTGCAACACCTGCGAGTCGCGATGGCTCCTCGGCTTCACCAGTACAAACCAGATGGATACCAGTGCGAGTTTGTTTAAGAAAATACAAACAGGCAACGACAGCAATCATCATCCACAAGATCATCACCGGAATCGTAAACAGGCTTCCCCTGCCAAGAAACAGAAATGCTTTATCGAGCCGGCCGACAAAAGCCACTCCACCCGTGACCAGGAACGACAGGCCGTTAACGATCGTTGAAACTGCCAGGGTGGCAATCAACGACGGTATCTTGAGTTGGGTGACGATAAGCCCGTTGGCAACACCGAGCAATGCACCGCAAGATAAACCTGTAGCTACGGCGACAACAATCGGATAACCACCGAACAACAGAGACGCCGTACACACACTGGCAAAGCTTGCAATGTGGGCAAACGACAGGTCCAACTCTCCAGAAGCAAGTGCCAGAGTAAAGCCTAATGAGATGATCGTCAGGAAACTTACATGTTTGAATATGCTTAACAGGTTATATGGGTTAAGGAAGTTATCTGCGGTTAATCCCATAATTGCGAACAGTAAAACGCAGGCCATGGCCGTACCATAACGTCTAATAAAATCCGGCATGGATGCTTCTCTTATTCTGACAATTGAAATTGATTAAAGATTATTCCGTCGCGCAGGCAGCTACTGCCATCTCCACACACGAACCAAATCGACAGTAGCGATCGTACATTACATGTCGAGATGCTTCATTCGGCACAAATCGATTCGCTTCGGGTGCGATATCAAGTCCTGCTTCAGTTAAATTCCCATGCCATCCAAGCCCGACCGAGGCAAGCATGAACGCACCAGTCAAACCAGGTTCGTCAGCACTCGTGCGGATGACCGGTATGTCCAACGCATCGGCGCGGATCTGACACCAGGCATCGGAACGTGACAATCCACCCCCGATTACAATCTCCGACGGCACGGATGCAGTACCCCTGGCCGCGTCGAATATGGATCGGGCATTAAAGGCAACCCCCTCGACCACTGCATACAACAGGCTTAGCCGGTCATGTGACGCATCAAGTTGATACCACCCACCGGTAAGTTTCGGATTCCATAATGGCGTGCGTTCTCCATCAAGATACGGAAGGAATATCGGTGCATGTTCTACCGTATTTACACCACCACCCAAGGTGTCAAGTGAGTCGTCACCCAGGCCAAGAACTCCTTTGGCCCAAGCCAATGTTTTACCGCCGCATTGGCTCGGTCCACCGATATGCCACAAACCCGAGCCCCAGGGAAGACTCAGCAGTCCATCGACATGCCGATATTGTTCAACCACGATGCCAAGCACTTCCGAAGTTCCCGAAAGACTGTAAGCAGTATCTCGCCGACTGGCGCCAAGGCCAACAGCAGAACACCATGCATCCATGGATCCGCACACAACCGGCACGCCGATCATGGCCTCCGGAAGGTTGTCGTGTGCAATCACGCAACCGACGACATCATGCGCTTCAACACGCTCGGGTAACATTTCGAGAGGCAGTCCGGTGGCTTGAACTGCCTTTGTCAAAAGCAGTCCTGATTGATCGAGTATCATCCAGTTGGATTGGTGATCGGATACACAACGACCGGTAAGACGACATACCAGAAAATCCTTTGGCTGAAGAATTGCGGCTGCTGCAGCGACCTCTTGTGGATGGTGATCTACAAGCCATTTAAATCGTGCCAGTGGATGGAACACATTGATCGGATTACCTTGATAATCAAACTCGCTGGCCAGATGCGCAGCTTCCTCAAACGCGCGGCTGTCATCCCACATGATTGCAGGACCCAATGGATCAAATGATGCATCCACAAGAACCTGGCTGCGGGTGCCACCGGTGACAGCGATAGCATCAAGGGATTGGATGAACGGCGCTATCTCAATCAACATCTCCGTAAAACAACGCCACCAGTGTCGAGGGTCCTGTTCGCGCAGACGCGACCCGGGCGATGCCGTCAATAAAGGACGTGCGGCGCAAATGCAAGGTTCGCCTGTATGCGCGAATACCGCCATTCGAATCGAACTGGCCCCGAGATCGATCGCCAGAATTGAACCATTGGAAGTTTGGTGGGTAATCGAAGCCATCGAAATCGGTTGTTTAACAATCAAGGGTTATGCAGTTTGAAAACGTGATATGGACAGGTGACATCAGCAGGCGTTTTAATGATTAATGAATAACCGAAACCTGCAGCTTTAATATTAACAGGCTGATTGGAAAGAACTAATGTGTCTACCGTTTCAATATTCCGTAAATGAATCGCGATATTCGTCCGGACTTTGGTAACCTCTTATCATGAATTCACAAAATACAGGATTTCCAGTCAACCTGAAACGCAGCGCTCTTCTGATTCTCTTGCTCTGTCATTCGGCGACCAGCCAGGCCGAGATTAAGAAAATTCACCTGCCTATCTCGCTTGACAATACCTATTTACAACAAGCTGTACTCGCCCAAGCTTATACCGAGCCGGACAATAGCGCACGTGTCTGGGACGATGGTAGTGGCTGCAACTTTATGGTGCTGAGGAACCCTGCCTTCGATACCCTCGATGGTCGTCTGCGACTGGTCACTGACGGTCAGGTGAGAGTTGGCAAACGATTCGGTGATAGCTGCCTGGTTGCCGTTGACTGGTCGGGAATCATGGAAACCTACCAGGAGGTGAGCGTTGACGCGGCCACTTCGACACTGAAGTTTACAGTCATTGATTCGACATTAAGTGACGAGGGCGGTCTGACGGGTACGGTCTGGGACCTCGCCAAACAATACATGCATCCACGACTCAGTGCCGTGAAAATTGAACTCGGTCATGCCTTTACCGAACTCGGTGAAGTAATCGGTCACGTATTTCCAGAAGAGCCGGAACGGGTTGCGGCAATTCTTGATACCTTAACCATAGAGTCGGCGCGGGTGGTGGATAACGGGATTGAAGTGCAATTGGCATTCGCTGTCGATACCACCACGGCAGACACCAACGATATCACTACGCCACAGCCTGCCCTGACAGAAGAGGAAATGAAGCGCTATCAGGAATCGACGCAAAATTTTGATAGCTTTCTAACCAACATCATCAAATACATGGCTTTTACCATCAGCGATCCCGCGATTCGACGTGATTTGCTGTATGTGCTTATCGAGGCCCGATATGACATCCTGAGAGTCCTGAATGAGCCTTCCAGAACAGGGCTGGTGGATCCGGTGCGTGCACTTTTTGTAAGAACCTGGGCACGACTGTCGCCCATCCTCAGGGAACTCGGTCCGGAAGAATCCGGACTGCGCGGTTTTGAATTACTGAGCTTTATAGCCGCAGCCGATGCACTGCACGCACTTGATTCACTCGGTCCTGAACTCAATCTCGAAATCTCGGCTAATGGCCTGCGTCGGATGGCTCGAATTCTGAACCCCGAAGCAACCGACGATCCGCTGAAATTCGACGAGGCAGTCGATTCCGATCTTCGCGATATGTTTGAATTTTCCGCACCACGTCCTCCTGAATCCAACACCAACGAGAGCAATCCCGGTAACGACACGAACGAGAGTCGATACGAGCCTTCACCGCCATACGCACCGGACGTCGCATCGATACCCCAACGGTTATCGCGGCTCACATTCATTCCTGCCTATGCGGCCAACCCGATTGATAAGTCCATTTTGAAGCGACTTAACAGTTGGATACCCAAAGACGACGAATTCGAGGAGTACCTGCCGTTGGTACGCGACGTACTTTACCAGGCGGCCGAACAGACATTGGATGATTCGAAACTTGAACCCTCCAGGCAAAGAATGTTCGAAACACTGGTACTTGCCACGGCCTGGCAGGAAACCTGCTGGCGTCAGTACACAGTCGTTCAGCGTCGGCTGGTGCCCATCAAATCTACAGGTGGCGCGCTTGGGATCATGCAGATCCTGCCTTCTGTCTGGCGCGGATTCTACGATCCCAACGGCCTTGCATGGGATATCAGTTACAACGCTGCCGCTGGTAGCGAGATCTTGCTGCATTATCTTAAGGACTACGCCATTGCCCGCGGCGAACACGAGGAAAAGGGCGGCGAAGACAATCTACCGATGGCGACTTACGCAGCTTATAACGGCGGACCCGGGCAACTTGACCGCTATCGCCTCAAGGACACACCCAAGAGCCTGCACAAGATTGATGCATCATTCCTTAAAAAATACAGGGCCATTGCCAAAGGCAACGATCTGGCGGTACTTACCTGTTTTACTGGTTGATGCGGGTTTGGTGTTGGACCAAAAAGTGGTGCCGCAGAATTTATTGCACCTATCGTTCGACATGCATTAGAGCCACTTCGCTCCAAGACCCTGGCATTGCTGGAGCGGGTGATGGGAATCGAACCCACGTTAAGAGCTTGGGAAGCTGCATCATCTGCCTATTCATATGTTGATCATATTCAAGGATTCGCCGCTTCAGCTAGCCGGATCAGGGAATCATCGTGCCAGGTAGAGTAAAGGTGCTAGTGGATGCGGTAGATTCACAGTTCCTGATCCGCCATACCCCACATACAGTGTCACACATTTATCTGTAGTGAGTTAATAACAATAACGAATTGCGGTAGGGCGGCTAATACATGGGGGCATTACAGTATCGACAATACCACCTTACGTGAGCTTGACTTTGCCATTCTCTCATCTGGATTTCTCGTCTTGTCTGGACTTTACAGGCCCATCAAGAGGAGAAATCATCTTCCGATTATTTTCAATTCCGTGATCGGTAAGATCTCTGTTTTTCGCACCGCCATAGGTAGTGTTTTAGCTGTTTGAATTAGTCAAATTCCTCTTCGACTATTGTCTCATGTCCAGCTTTTGCAGAGGTTCCTTAAATGACGAAATCGATATCTCACGGGAATTTTCAGTATAATTCCTCCTTTTCCTGGTTTAAACCACAAATTCCCGCGAACTGATTCAGCCTGAGTCGGGAAAACGCTGGGATAACTTGAATCGACCAAATCAATCATGCATTTGTATGTGCTTTGATGGATTTTACCAGCGGATCGGAGATTGGAGATGAAAATACTGGCGCGACTTCGACGTTCAATATTTTTATTTATGGCTTTACTGCCACTGTTCTCCGTGGCCAATGCACAAGTGATAGACGCCGCATTGCAACTCAATGGCGCCACCTATTTCTTTATTGGCAATGTTTACTTCAGATTGCATGGAAGCCAAGTGGATAAAAACTATCCGTTGGCATTACCCGGAGGCTGGAAGGACCTGCCAAAAAGCTTTCACTCCGGCATCGATGCGGCGTTTTACCATCCAAAGAAAAAACGATCCTATTTCTTCAAGGGCAATCAATATGTCCGGCTGAATGGAACCAGGGTGGAACCGGGTTATCCCAAACCCATCACCCAATGGAAGGGCCTGCCGGATGATTATCGTCAGGGTATCGAGGCAGCGGTGTACCGGGGGGGATACACCTATTTCTTTCGTTCCGGCAGTTATGTCCGTATCCGAAACACCACGGTGGATTCAGATTATCCGAAGTTGCTTCCCGGCGGATGGAAACTGCGAAAGATCAACTATTCAGGGCTGACCGCCATGTTCAATGATCGGGCCAGGAACAAGAATTATATGTTCTTCAAAGATACGTACTGGCAATTGAATGATATCAAGTTGGATGGAGATTTCCGTAATATGGCCAACTGGAAGGGTCTGATTGGGGAGGATGAACTCAGGGTCTATGTACAGGTGAATCAAGTTCCGCAATCCATTTGGGAGAACAAGCCCATTATTGCATCCTGTCACTACTATATTAAAACCCGGGGTGGATCAACAAACAACAAGGACTTCAGAATACCCATTTTTCTGGAGGCCAACTGGATTTACGACGAATATCAAGACGGACTGGAGAATAAAAACAATACCGGAGGTGGATCCGGTGAGCCAAATCCAAGAAAATTCATCGATATTCCCTTACTACATGGCCGATCGTCTTATCAGGATGTGCAGGGCAAACTGGTTTCAACATTGGCACCCAGCCTACCCGGCTCCTATAAGTACAGATGCCGTATCGGCAGCACGCAGATCAAGCAATCGAACAAGAAAGACGATGTTCACGAGACCACGGTTTCGGTAAAGGGAGAGTGGCCAATTAAAAAAGAGGAAATACCGACACCTCTAATCATGTATCCCTATCAACCTGCAATGGACATTGATGACACAACGGAAGTCATAGAGATGACCGGTCTGATTGCACCGGATAAAGTGGCCTTATGGGAATTCGCCGCCCAACGCACCGTGGTTTTCGATGAACGTTGGAATTTCCAGCTACTCAAAAAATCCGGAAGTCAGTACATCCCGGTTTCCACTTATTCCGGCAGTTTTACAAAATCCCAGATTCTCGATCGGGACTGGTCGTTCAAATCTGCGATTCCCAAAGCACAAGTGGCAATGCTCAGCGCAGGTCAATACAAACTGGAAAGCTGGCTCAGTCAGGCAGACACGCCAGAGGGGGAAATTTCCGGCCCAAAAACCAGTTTCGAATTCAGAATCAATCGCAAGTTCAAACTATCACCCAACATAACGGCGTTGGATGAGTCCGGCGTAAGGCCCATACAGTCGGGCATGGTGTTACTTAATGTACTGGGCAAACCCGACCTGACCGTTCTGAATAAAGTGCACGCAGTGGGAAAGGACCATAAACCAAACGATATAATTCAATTTACCGATAATGATGCGGTCAATTGGGACAATGGTAGATGTGCCTTACCGATTCAGTTCTTTATCAACAACCGGGGTTCTACAGATGTTCAAGAGACTTTCAAGACTCGGATATTTATTTCCAACAACAATCGTTCTGTCAGGCAGGTCGGCGGCATCGGGGCAGGAAACAACAAGACGATCGAGTCGAAAATCTGGCTCACTCCAGGTGTTGTCACTGAATTCAGCATCGAAGTGGATATCGACAATTCAGTCCAGGAATCATCGGAAAGAAACAACCAGGCGCACTTTAAAGGGATGGTATCCGGCGATTGCAGCGATCGGGTGCAATAGGGAACACTGAGCGTCATCAACAACACCAATGTATTTGTACAGAATGCTCAGTACGATAATCTATCCCTTAAGCCGGATCTGAAACTGAATTTCACCGAGCCCATGTCCGGCTATATCGAGATTCAGAACATCGGTGAAAGCCGATTGCCAAAACGGCGGAAATCTCCATCCAATGCTGGCATTTAAAACCTACAGGCGCTCAAGGATCATATAATGGTGGAATTCGTTGCATGACACTTTTGGCACCGCCCCTGGCCTTAAATGAAGTGTGACCTTATTGCTGCAGTAACCGGACTTAACCAGGGCGAGTATTGGTAGGGCAGACCTAAATTGCCGACTGCGGAAATCAGGTCAAGTCAAGGGTAGGAAGCGAATGGGTTGGAAGGCGGATTTGATAACCCATCAACAAGATAGACGTTTAACACTCGGGGTAAGCAATAATCGCGGGCGGCCACTGACATGAGTTTTTTTTCGTGAGCCAGCATCCAGATTCCATGGCCTAAAAATGTGCGTCACTTAAACTGTCGAAGTGCTGTTATCAGACGCTGGCGAACCCATCGAATTGCATCGTGATTCGAGCATCCATGTAAAAAACGAGCGAACTATCTACATCGCTAAAAGCTATCTTGTTTAGCTGGAGCGGGTGATGGGAATCGAACCCACGTTAAGAGCTTGGGAAGCTCCCGTTCTACCATTGAACTACACCCGCCGTTAATTCAGCCCGTAGAGCAGCTCATGTCTTGCCCGCAGCATTGGGGCGATTTGATCATGCCGTGACCATTGGGGCACTTCGATACCTGTACGTCATTACCTTCGACGTCAATGCTACCGTTCTCAAGTGGGGCATCGCATTTTCCGCATGTCGCGTTCACACTCATCCCACATTTTTCACATTCATACGTAGCCATATCATATTCTCCTTTTGTCAATTCAACTGATTTTGTTGTTTATGTCGATGCCTTTCGCCATCACATAAGTCAGAAAATTACTGCTGTCTTTAGTTCGTAGTTACCTCGGTAATTCCGAGTGCCCCATCAGGTATTCATCGACGGCACGAGCGGCCTGGCGGCCTTCGCGTATCGCCCATACCACCAATGACTGGCCGCGACGCATATCGCCTGCAACAAAGACGTTATCGATACTGGTACGATAGTTCTCCTCGTTGGCATTGACGTTGCCACGACCATCAAGTTCGACTCCGAGATCGACCAGCAGGCCTTCATGAACGGGATGCACGAAACCCATTGCCAGCAAAATCATGTCTGCCTTGATGACGAATTCGCTGCCCTCGATCTCCTGCATTTGCCATGCACCCTTGTCATTTTTAACCCACTCAAGACGAATGAGCTGGAGTCCGGTTACACGGCCATTGTCACCGACTACCGACTTGGTTGCCACGGACCAATCTCGATTACAACCCTCATCGTGGGAAGTTGATGTTCGCAATTTGAGCGGCCAGTTCGGCCAGGTTAACAGTTTATTCTCGCGTTCTGGCGGCTTGGGCATAATCTCAAGCTGGGTCACGCTTGCTGCTCCTTGCCGATTGGACGTGCCAACACAGTCGGCACCGGTATCGCCACCACCGATTACAACTACGTGCTTATCAGTCGCCAGAATGTCCTTGCCGATATATCCTTCACCACTGACCCGCCGGTTTTGCTGGGTCAAAAAGTCCATGGCGAAAAAGGTGCCTTCAAAATCGCGGCCAGGAACTTCGAGGTCACGGGGTTTTTCTGAACCACCGGTCAGCACAATGGCATCGTAACCATTAAGCAGTTTTTCAACCTCCACATTTTTTCCAACGTGAGAGTTGGGACGAAAGCGAACGCCTTCCGCCTGCATTTGCGCAATACGCCTGTCGACGTGCTCGGCGGACATTTTGAAATCCGGTATACCATAGCGAAGCAGTCCGCCCATTCGACGATTCTTTTCAAACACCACCGTGCGATGACCAGCCCGGGCAAGCTGCTGGGCGCAGGCGAGACCCGCCGGACCTGAGCCGATTACGGCAACACGCTTCCCGGTTTTGTGACGCGGAACCCGAGGCAAAACCCAGCCTTCCTGCCAACCTCGATCGATAATGGCGCACTCTATGGTTTTAATGGTAACCGGCTCGTCATCAAGATTCAGGGTGCAGGATGCCTCGCACGGCGCCGGACAGATCCGTCCGGTAAATTCCGGAAAGTTGTTGGTGGAATGCAGAACATCAAGTGCCTCGCGCCAACGATCGTGGTAGACCAGATCGTTCCACTCGGGAATGATGTTATTGACCGGACAACCTTCGTGACAATAAGGAATACCGCAACTCATGCATCGCGCCGCCTGATCGCGGGTGTCCCGCTCTGTCAACGGGATGACGAATTCCTTGAAATCGGTGAGACGCTGCTGAATCGGTAAATAGCTTCGATCGCGACGGCGTATTTCCATAAAACCGGTATCTTTACCCATGATGCATGTATCCGAAAAACGTGGGCGCGCACAAAGTCCGCCAGCCATGATTGAACAGTGAATTCAGCTTCGCCATAACCATCAAGCGCCTACTGCCAGATCAACGTCGGCGTGCTTGTCGTGGCGATCCTGCATCCGCTCCAACGCCTTGCGGTATTCCACCGGCATCACTTTGACGAAACGTAAACGGTAATGATCCCAATCGGCGAGGATCTCGGCAGCCCGTGCGCTGCCAGTATATTGTCGGTGTCGTTCGATTAATGTTTTCAAACGATTCTGATCATTGCCGCTCATGTCCGTCATGATATCGACCAAACCATGAGACTCGAGGTCACCGCCCTGGTGCGCTTCGCGCTCCAGTGCAATATCTTCATCGGCAATTGGCTCGAGTTCCACCATCGCCATGTTACATCGCATCTCGAAGTGACCATCCGTATCGAGCACATAAGCGATACCGCCACTCATACCCGCAGCGAAGTTGCGCCCGGTTTGACCGAGTACCACCACACAGCCGCCCGTCATATATTCGCAGCCATGATCGCCAACACCTTCAACCACTGCGCTGGCGCCTGAGTTGCGTACACAAAACCGCTCCCCTGCAACCCCGGCAAAGTACACTTCACCGGAGATGGCGCCATACATCACGGTGTTACCGACAATAATGTTCTCATCAGCCTTGAGTCGGCTATCAGCAGATGGATAGACAATGATTCGTCCGCCTGAGAGTCCTTTACCCGTATAGTCGTTGGCTTCGCCCGCTAATTCGAGGGTGATACCACGAGCCAGAAATGCACCGAAACTCTGACCACCGTTACCGCGGGCCCTGATGATTATGGTGTCGTCCTTGAGGCCGGCATGACCGTAACGTCGAGCGACTTCACCGGATAACATGGCACCTACGGTACGATTGGTATTGGCTACCTCGACTTCAATTCGCACCGGCTCCTGGGTCTCAAGCGCCCTTTGAGCCTGTTCGATCAATTGATGATCCAGCGCCTTGTCGAGACCATGATCCTGCAAATCAGTGTTGTAGATAGATACATCATCTGTCGCATCGGGAACGGTGAATACCCCGGTAAAGTCGAGTCCACTGGCCTTGAAATGTTCGACTGCCTGGCGAACATTCAACCGATCGGCATGTCCGATCATCTCGTTGAATGTTCGGTAGCCGAGTTTTGCCATCCATTCACGGGTTTCCTCGGCAATAAACATGAAGAAATTAACGACATCTTCAGGTTTGCCGACAAAGCGCTTGCGCAATTTCGGATCCTGCGTTGCGACACCCACCGGGCAGGTATTCAAATGACACTTGCGCATCATGATGCAACCGGAACTGATGAGTGCAATGGTGCCGAAACCGACTTCGTCAGCACCAAGCAATGCGGCAATGGCAACATCACGTCCGGTTCGCATACCACCATCAGCCTGCACCGCTATGCGTCCGCGCAGGTTGTTCATCACCAGGGTCTGATGGGTCTCGGCAAGCCCGATCTCCCATTCTGATCCAGCATGCATAGTGGAGGTCAACGGACTCGCGCCGGTGCCCCCTTCAGAGCCCGAGATCAGCACATGATCAGCGTGCGCCTTGGAGACTCCCGCTGCGATGGTGCCCACACCCACCTCGGACACCAGTTTGACGCTGATACGCGCTCGGGGATTCACGTTCTTAAGATCGTGAATCAACTGCGCGAGATCCTCGATGGAGTAGATATCATGATGCGGTGGTGGTGAGATCAGTCCGACGCCGGGGGTTGAGTGACGCACCCGGGCAATCCATTCATTGACCTTGTGACCAGGAAGCTGACCGCCTTCCCCAGGCTTGGCACCCTGTGCCATTTTGATCTGGATATCGTCGGCATTAACGAGGTATTCGGCATGTACGCCAAAACGTCCGGAGGCGATTTGCTTGACTCGCGAACGCATGGAGTCACCGTTAGGAAGCGGTTTGTACCGCTCAGCTTCTTCACCACCCTCACCCGTATTGGAGCGTCCACCGATCCGATTCATGGCAATTGCCAGGTTGGTGTGCGCCTCCCAGGAAATCGAACCGAATGACATGGCGCCTGTCGCGAATCGCTTGACGATCTCGCTGGCCGGTTCAACCTCGTCAAGCGGTACCGGATCACGGTCGAAATTAAACTCGAACAAACCGCGCAGGTTTTTAACATGGTTGCCGGGATTGTCCATGATTGACGAGTATTCCTTGAATCTCGCGTAATCACCTGAACGCACCGCATGCTGAAGCTTTGAGACCGTCTTCGGCGTCCACACATGATCTTCGCCGCGCAACCTGAACGCCAGTTCACCACCCACATCGAGAGCATCCACAAGGGTTGGATCGTTGCCGAAGGCCAGATTGTGACGACGCACGGTTTCCTCGGCGATATACTCAATTCCGATTCCTTCCACCGCGGTAGCCGTTCCCGTGAAGTAGGTGGCGACGAACTCCGATGACAAACCCACCGCATCGAAGATTTGCGCTCCGCAGTATGATTGATAGGTGGAGATACCCATCTTCGACATCACCTTCATCATGCCTTTACTGATGGCTTTCAGATAGCGTGTATGAGCATCTTCCAGTGACACCGATACATCGAGATTCGGCAGCAGTTGCGAGATGCTGTCGAGAGCGAGATAGGGGTTGATCGCTTCAGCGCCGAATCCGGCAAGCAGACAGAAGTCGTGCACCTGACGTGCTTCGCCAGTCTCCACCACCAGGCCGACATCGGTGCGCAGCCCCTCACGAATAAGGTAGTGATGCACAGCGCCTGTGGCAAGCAGTGACGGGATGGCGATGTTGTCCATATCAACAGCGCGATCGGACAGAATCAGAATATTGAATCCACGTTCTTCAACCAGTCGTTTGGTCTTGAGACACAAACTTTCGATCGCTGCCGCCATTCCATCGGCACCCGCACTTGCAGGGTAGACAAGCTCCATAGTGTAGGTACGGAATGTGCTCTGCTCGAAGTCTTCGATGCGGCGGATTTTTTCCAGCTCAACACTCGATAATATCGGCTGACGAACCTCCAGGCGCTTATTCTTGCCTCCACTGGTGAGATCAAGCAGATTGGGACGTGGACCGATAAGCGATACCAGCGACATCACCAGTTCTTCACGAATCGGGTCGATGGGCGGATTGGTTACCTGGGCAAAGTTCTGTTTGAAATAGTCAAACAGCATCTTCGGCCGATGCGACAGCACCGCAGGCGGAATATCACGGCCCATGGACCCCACCGGATCCTGTCCGCTGATTGCCATCGGCTTCAAGAAAAATTCGAGATCCTCGCGACTGTAGCCGAAGGCTTGCTGACGATCCAGCAGGGTCGCTGGATCAGGCACCATCGCCGGAACTTCCGCCGGCACGTCCTCGAGCTTGATCTGGGTCTCGTCGAGCCAGCGCTGGTAAGGTTTGGCGGTAGCGAGTTCTTCCTTGATTTCCTCGTCGTCGATGATGCGACCCTGCTCGAGATCGATGAGAAACATCCGCCCCGGCTGCAATCGCCATTTCTTGACGATCTTCTCTTCGGGAATATCGAGTACACCCATCTCCGAGGCCATTACCACCGTGTCATCACTGGTGATGAGATAGCGCGCCGGCCGCAGGCCGTTGCGGTCGAGCGTTGCGCCAATCTGGCGGCCGTCGGAAAATGCTACGGCTGCCGGACCATCCCACGGCTCCATCAACGCCGCGTGGTATTCATAAAATGCCCGACGCTTGTCGTCCATCAACGGGTTGTCGAGCCATGCTTCGGGAATCATCAACATGACCGCATGGGCCAGCGAATAACCACCGGCTACCAGCAACTCAAGGGAGTTGTCAAAGGTGGCGGAATCGGAATTGCCGTCGCCGATCAATGGCCAGAGTTTTTCGAGATCATCACCAAGCAGTTCCGAGCGCATGTTATGTCGCCTGGCCAACATCCAGTTGATGTTGCCGCGCACGGTATTTATCTCACCGTTGTGGCACAGGTACCGAAAAGGTTGCGCCAATTCCCAGCTTGGAAATGTGTTGGTGGAAAATCGTTGATGAACAAGGGCCAGCGCTGATTCAACCCGCTCATCGTTGAGGTCAAGGTAATAGTTGGGCAGGTTGGCAGCCAGTACCATACCTTTGTACAGCAGGGTGCGCGCCGACATCGACGCCACATAGAATTGTTCGTGGCCTTCCGGTGCCAAACGGTGAATCCGAAAATGCGCCTGTTTGCGAATAACAAACAGCTTGCGTTCAAATGCGTCGGTGTCTGCGCAATTGTCGCCCCGCGCGATAACAAACTGACGAATCACCGGCTCCATGGGCTTGACACTGAAACCCAGGCAGCTATTGTCTGTGGGCACATCCCGCCAGCCGATGACCCGCTGACCTTCTTCAGCCGCCATCTGCTCAAGTGCGAATTCACATTCCTTGCGAGTTGATGAAATACGCGGCATGAATACCATGCCCACGGCATAATCGCCGTAGGCTGGCAGATCCAGTCCAAGCGCCTGACACTCTTCGCGTATCAGTCGATCAGGCATCTGGATAAGAATGCCTGCGCCATCGCCGGCCAGCGAATCCGCACCCACCGCGCCGCGGTGAGTGAGATTGGCGAGAATGGTCAAACCGTCACGAACGATTTTGTGACTCTTGCGATTCTTGATGTCGGCAACAAACCCAACACCACAGGAGTCGTGCTCGTTGCGCGGATCATACAGGCCGAATGCGGCCTGTCGTTTAACACCTGTAACCATATGAGACCTCAGTTTCTCCGGCGCAGTCCTTCCCCCATTGCGTTACGGGCGCATCGGGTAGTTAATCTGAGACAATTCAAACCGGGCGTGCAGAGCGGCGATGCGCCGCACAATAAATTTCGCGAACCTCACAAGATAACGGGATTCTGTAAAATAATCCAGCCCCGTTAATTGCCGCGCAGTGTATAAAGAAAGTTAATAATCCGTGGATTGTAGAATACATCGATGCGAATCTCTGCGTTATCCATTAACATCGCCTAAACCCTTATAATTACAAATGTTTTACGCCACTACACCCTATTTTACGGCGGTATACACCCGGTGACAGTCAGCCGCCCGGCATTATTGGCGATTCTCATCCCGGCCGCGTTTGCAATCATCGTCTGGTCCCTATCTACCGGCACCATCGATATCCCCCTAAGGGATGTTTTAACCGCCCTGACCGGTACCGACAGCACCCATGCCATGGTCATTCGGGAGATTCGGGCGCCGCGCACACTCGGCGGGTTTCTAGCTGGTGCGATGCTGGCCTTGGCTGGCGCGATGTTGCAGGTGTTATTGCGCAACCCGTTGGCCGACCCATATGTTCTGGGAATCTCCGGTGGCGCGTCGGTAGCTGCGCTCGCCGTCATGCTAACCGGTGCCGGATTCGTGGGCATTTCATTCGCGGCAACCACCGGTGCCGCTCTGGCTACCGCGCTGGTGTTTGCCCTCGCCTATGGCCGCGGTGTGTGGTCGTCTACCCGGTTGTTATTGACCGGGGTGGTATTGGCCTCGGGTTGGGGCGCACTCATCAGCTTTTTACTATCGATCAGTGAAGAGCATCAAGTCTTCGGCATGTTGTTCTGGCTTATGGGGGACCTCGGCAATGCCCGCCCGGGATGGGCCAGCATTGCTGTATTAATCGTCGTGGCCATAGTTGCCATGCTCAATGCAAGGGATATGAATCTGGTAGCTACAGGCGAGCTGCGGGCGCGCTCATTAGGCGTGAATGTCCAGAAACTTCGAATCACCTTGTTTCTGGCGACCTCCATCCTCACTGCCGCCGCAGTCACCCTGGCCGGCACTATCGGCTTCGTCGGACTGGTGGTTCCACACATGATTCGTCTCATCGGCGGTACGGATCACCGTAGCCTGCTACCGGCGAGCCTGTTGGCTGGCGGTTCCCTGGTGGTCGCCGCCGACACCCTGGCGCGTACGCTACTGGCGCCGCGCGAACTGCCGGTTGGAGTCGTCACCGCATTTATCGGTGTGCCTTTGTTTCTGGTATTGCTGCGCAAGACTTTGTCGCGGAGTCTGCCGTGAGTCTTTTAAGTACCGACCGGCTATCGGTCCGCATTGGCGATATTAAGGTATGTCGAGATCTTGATATTGAGGTCGATGCCGGCGACATCATCGCCATTGTAGGCGCCAACGGCACAGGTAAAACCACCCTGTTGCATACCCTCGCCGGTCTTCGTGAGCCAAGCCACGGTGCAGTTCATCTGCAAGACCAGCCGATACAAAACCTGAGCGGTCGACAACGCGCGCTTGTCCTCGGCATACTTTTTCAAAACATTGCTGACCCGCTCTATTCCAACGTCCTTGAAACCGTTCTGACAGGTCGTCATCCACATCTGCCACCACTGTCGAACGAGACCGACGAGGACAGGCTTATTGCCCGTGAAGCATTACGCGCCACCGGCATTGTTGAGAAAGCACATTTACCAGTGTCCGTGTTATCCGGTGGTGAAAAAACCCGGGTCGCCCTGGCAGCACTGTTAACCCAGCAACCACGAATCTGTCTGCTGGATGAACCCAATGCTCATCTCGATCTGCACTACCAGATACGGTTATTGGATCTCATGGTCGACTATTTACACGAGCACAACGGATGCGCCGTGTGGGTGTTGCATGACGTCAACCTGGCCATACGTTATTGTCATAAGGCACTGTTACTCTTCGGCAACGGAGAAACCTGTTTTGGCGATGCCGATACGGTGCTGACTACGGAGCAACTTACCCGACTGTATGGACAACGCATGCTGGAAATACGCGATGGCAAACGGCGCTGTTTTATTCCCGCTTAAGGCCTTTTTTGATTGAATGATGACGGGCTGCAGCCATTTTGAGACAGGTTCCAGGTCGTCAATCGCGGAACCAGTCCTTCTATCATATCGAGACACAGTTGTACCTGGTCGAAGTCAACATACTCATCCGGCTTGTGAGCCTGGGAAATCGATCCGGGCCCGCAGACCACCGTCGAGATATCCTTCTCCTGGAACAATCCGGCTTCTGTACTGAAGCTGACTACAGACTTTTCTGTATCCCCGGTTAATTCGCGCGCGACTTTCAATGCTTCTGAATGTGGCATCGGCTCAAGTCCGGCGACCTCCCCGATCACATGGGTAAAAACCTTGGCATCGACATGGCGCGCCTGCATTTCCCTTGCCAGATAATTGTTGGCATAGTGATGAATCTTATCCAGTGCGAGACGTGCATCGGCACCATTCACCGGTCGCATTTCCCAGTCGACCTGACAATGACGCGGTATCACATTGCGAGCGATACCGCCTGACATCATGCCGGTCTGGATGGTGGTCCAGGGCGGATCGAAGACACTATCGGTTGGCGCTCGTGTTTTTAACTCTTCAGCCACCTCCATAAGATAGGTGACGAAGCGAGCCGCATATTCAACAGCGTTCACTCCATGATCCGGCATTGAGCAGTGACCCTCGAGACCAGTGAATACGGTGTTGTATTCATAGCATCCCTTATGACCTTCAATCACACGCATGCCGGTGGGCTCCCCGACAATGCACATGGATGGCTTGTGACCACTGCGGTCCACCTGTTCGAGCATCAATGGTGCACCGAGACAACCCACTTCCTCATCAAAGCTGAAAGCGAAATGGACCGGCTTAACCAGATCCGCCTCGCGGAACCTGGGCGCCATAGCTAGTGCGCATGCGATAAACGCCTTCATGTCACAGGCGCCGCGACCGTACATGCGTTCGCCGCGAATGACGGGCGTAAACGGGTCAACGCTCCAGGGTTGACCCTCTACCGGAACCACGTCGGTATGTCCTGACAAGACGATACCGCCATCGGTGTCCGGACCGAGCGTGGCGAATAAATTCGCCTTGTTACGATCCGTGTCATACGTTAGTTCGATGTTCGCACCGAGTGCTTGCAGTCGCTCACCGGCATAGTCTATGAGATTCATGTTCGAGTCGGACGAGATCGTCGGAAATGCAATCAGGTCGGAGAGAATTTCAATGCTTCGCTCAAGATTCATGGCGCTACCTCATGCAACATCGGGCGACGATGCGCCGTTGATCCTTTGTCATTTTCAACATGCCTGTTAAAGACATCGCTTAAGTGAAAATTACCCGGGGAGTACAGAATCATCGTTTGATAAACAGTTTACGGGGATAGTGAGCCAGACATTCGGCGGCACCATCATCGCGTATCAGTATGGTCTCGGTAATCTCGAGGCCCCAGGTTTTGGCCCACAGCCCCGGCATGAAGTGAAAGGTCATGCCCGGCTTGAGAACGCTTTGATCGGACTCTCTGAAGCTGATGGTTCGTTCACCCCAGTCAGGCGGATAGGATAATCCGACCGGATAGCCGCAGCGACCTTCGCGATGAATCCCTGCCCGCTTCAGTGCCCCGTGAAAAGCCATGGCAACATCGCAGGCACGATTACCGGCGCGGGCGACGTCAAGACCTTCCTCCAGACCCTCGACCACGGCACGCTCGGCTTCTATCATGTCACGCGGTGGGTCGCCCAAATATATTGTTCGGCATAGCGGTGCATGATAGCGACGATAGCAACCCGCCAATTCGAAGAACGTACCGGCACCTGATTCCATCGGCTTATCGTTCCAGGTGAGATGTGCTGCGGTCGCATCGAGCCCTGTCGGTGTGAGCGGAACAATGGCGGGATAGTCACCGCCAAATTCTTCAGTACCGCGAATACCCTGATCGTAAATCTCTGCGACAAGATCGTTCTTGCGAATACCCGGCTCTACTTTATCAAGTACCCGGGCATGCATTTTCTCAACGATTTGCGCCGCGCGACGCATGTATTCGATTTCTGTCGGCGATTTGATTGTACGCTGCCAATTTACCAGCGACGTAGCATCGATGAACTCGGCGTTGGGCAGATTGCGTTTCAAACATTCATAGGCTGCCGCGGTAAAATAATAGTTCTCCATCTCCACACCAATACGACGCGATTTCAAGCCAAGCTCGTCAAAAACCATGCTCAAATGATCCATGGCGTGCCGCTCTGTGCTTTGCACGTAGTCGTCGCTATATGTATGGATATGGGATTCGGGTATGTAGGCGGTGCGATGCGCGCCAAAGCCGTCCATCAAACGACCCCACCAGCGTGGCACATCATCATGAGTCACGATAACCGCCTGATGTACATAGAACGACCAGCCATCGTATCCGGTAAGCCACGCCATGTTGGATGGATCGGTTACAACAAGCACCTCGATGCCTGCGGCATCCATCGCCAGACGCACCTTGTTGAGTCTCGCGGCATACTCATCGCGGCCAAATGGCAGCGCTACATCCGGCATGATTCGTTCTCCTGTTCAACTTGCCGCGTTGCACCATGCAGTCACGGCCGACGAGTGTAGTGTACCAGTCAAAATTCCCATTGATACATCCAGGACACGACTCGTGTTGTTTTGGCATGTCAACTTTTCATGTCCAATAATGAAATCGGGTGTAGTTAGCCAACGAGTAGCATGACCATTACAATAAATGACCACGTATATATTTCATCAGCGATGCAACCTGGCATTTCATGCCAGCATCAACCCGGGAGCCATGAACGTGCATAACATACGTGTTATAAATGAGCAGCAACTCAGGGCATGCATTACTCTGGACAGTGATATTGTCGACGTTGTGGAAACGGCTTTCGTTGCTCTCGACTCAGGTGGCATAGTGATGCCACCGATCCTGTCGATGCCACTCACCGACATGAATGGCGAAGTTGATATTAAAACAGCCTACATTCCCGGCTTCGACGGTTTCGCCATCAAGATGAGTACGGGCTTTTTCGATAATCAATCGCGCGGCCTGCCAAGCCTTGGCGGATTGATGGTCGTATTCTCGGCAACCACCGGGCAGGTGGACGCTGTTTTACTCGACAATGGATATCTGACCGATGTCCGTACCGCGGCCGCCGGTGCAGTTGCCGCCCGGCATCTGGCGCCTGCCAAAGTTAAAGCTGCGACGGTGATTGGCAGTGGCCTGCAGGCGAGGATACAGATACGTGCTGCCCATCTGGTGCGAGAGCTCAAACAGGTCTTTGTGTGGGGACGGAATCGCGAAACCGCAGTCACCTGCGCTGCTGATATTGCCCTGGACCTCGGTTGTCAGGCAGAGGCAGTCACGGATCCTGCCGAGGCGATCGCGAAGAGCCAATTGGTGATCACAACCACTCCATCGCAACAACCGGTATTCAAGACCGAATGGCTACATCCGGGGCTGCATATCACTGCCATGGGCTCGGATACGGATCACAAAAACGAGATCGAGGCCGAGGTCTTCGCCCAAGCTGATCTGATAGTCTGCGACCGGGTCAGTCAGTGCGAAGTACTCGGTGAATTAAGATCTGCACGACAAGCGGGATTTTTTGTTAACACAACGCCACCGGAGCTGGGCGCGATTATTCGCGGTGTACATTGCGGACGTTCCAGCAACGAGGACATTACCGTTTGCGATCTGACCGGTACCGGCGCTCAGGACACCGCCATTGCCACCGTGGCATTAAAACGCGCCCGTGATTCAGGCGTTGGGACAATCATCGAGACCTGAACCCGTAACTACCTGCTTGCGCCCACCGCTGCCGCTACCGGCGAGTAGATAAATGGCATGCCGCGTGCGCCCTGGGTCGGACTGAAACTGGCACAGTTGGGGCAAGCAAAAAGATTCGGATAAACCATGCTCTGTGCCATGCGTGCATCGTACCGCTCGCGCAATGCATCAAATACTTCCTGCGGCAGGCACTCGTCTACCAACACCGTTTCAAGTCCGCTGACATCAATACGTGGCTGAACCATGGCTGAATCGAGTTCCATGCCGAAATCCGTCAACCATGAAACAACCTGGGCAACTGCACCAATGATGCGTCGACCGCCCGATCCACCCATCGCAACACGCCGTCCATCGGGACTATCAATCACTGCCGGACACATGTTTGCCAAGGGTGATTGCCCGGGCGCTAACGAATTGGGGCGACCGGGCCTGGGATCGAACCACATGATGCCGTTATTCATCAACATACCCGTACCAGGCAAGGTCACTTTGGAGCCGAACACCGATAACAGGGTTTGAGTCAGCGCGACAACGCGACCATGTCGATCGGCTACCGAGATGTGCGACGTGCATGACGGATCCGCATCATGCCCCATGGATTCAAAACGCTTCTCGAAGACGTTTCGCAGCGCCTCACAAAGCGCAATGTAAAATCCGCTCGTGGGTGTCGCATGGTCATCAGCTTGTGTATGTGCCGCCAGTGCTGCCAGAACTTCGTCAAGGGACGGTCCACCGGTAAGACCCTGGGTTGCGAATACCCGATGACCACGATAATTCGACTTAAGCGCCGGGCTATCGGTGACCCGGTAATCGGCAAGATCCTTGTGATCAAGCGGTATGCCTGCACTTGCGGCATCGGCAACAATGGATTGGGCGATTTCACCGTTGTAAAAATCGTCACCACCGGCAATCGCCAACTGTTCCAGGGTGGCGACCAATTCGGGATTATATATACGCGGTGGTGGCCCACCCCATTGACCGGCCGGTACTCTGTCGTCGGGTAAAAATCTTTTCGCGCTGTCTGCATATCTTGACAACACACCGGCCGCGGCAGCGATGCGAACTGTTCCCTGCCAGTCCACCTCCATGCCTTCGCGGGCGAGTTCTATTGCAGGCGCAAGTAATTCTGCCCACGACAGTTCGCCCCATTTTTTATGCGCCAGCGCCATGCCTGCCACTTGTCCGGGTACGGCGATGGAAAGCGGTCCGTGAACATTGCGATCATCGACAACCGCCGGCCACGAGAACAGATCGCCACCCACTCCACCACCTAACGGATAGTTGGCCGGGTCGAGATTGCGTGATGCGCGCATACCGAAATTGATCGCTTGTGCATCACTTTCCTCGGCTCCCAGCGTTACCATCAGACCACCGCCGCCAAGTCCACTCATCCAGGGTTCCACCACACCAACGGCAAAGGCAGTAGCGATAGCCGCGTCGACCGCGTTGCCGCCAGCTTCTAGAATCGATGCACCGGCTAAAGACGCACGGTAATGTTGGCTCACCACCACACCGTGTGGCGATTCGGTTACCGGCTTTTCAATATGCCACCATTCTTTACGCACAAACATCTCCAGATATTGAAGCAACAAGTTCTTTGTTATCGGCTCTAATCAGCACCGACATTTAAAAAATTACATCACACGAACTGGTGTCAGGAAGTCAGTCTCAGGACCTTGCCTGGATTCATGATGCCATTGGGGTCGAGCGCCTGTTTGATCTGACGCATTACGTCGACTGCCACACCGTGTTCGGCTTCGAGGAAGTCGAGTTTGCCATAGCCGATACCATGCTCACCGGTACACGTACCACCCATCTCGATAGCACGGGTAACCATTTGTTGATGAACGCGGTTGGCACGTTCAACCTCTTCTTCGTTGTCATGATTCACCAACAACACCAGATGAAAATTACCATCGCCGACGTGTCCGACAATAGGCGCCAGCAGATTATTCTCATCCAGATCCTCGCGAGTCCTGGCGATGCATTCAGCCAGACGAGAGATTGGTACGCAGACGTCCGTTGCCCATATCTGTCCGTCCGGTCGTAATGCCTTGCAGGCATACGCAGCGTCATGTCGGGCGCGCCACAAACGGTTTCGCTCCTCGGTATTGGTTGTCCAGGAAAAGTCGGCACCGCCGTGCTCGTCAGCAATGGCTTCGACGGTTTCAGCCTGCTCCTTGACTGATGCATCACTACCGTGAAATTCCAGAAACAATGTCGGCGCCAAAGGATAATCGGTTTTCGAATAACGGTTGATGGCATCTATCTGCACCGCATCCAGCAGTTCAATTCGCGCAATGGGTACCCCGTACTGGATTGTCTCGATAACCGTGGCTACAGCGTCGTCCAGAGTCTTGAAGTTGCATACTGCACTTGATATTGCCTCAGGAATGCCATAAAGCTTCAAGGTGATCTCGGTGATGATGCCAAGGGTTCCCTCCGCACCGGTGAAAAGATGGGTAAGGTCGTATCCGGCGGCCGACTTGCGCGCCCGACTTCCTGTTCGAATCACCCGACCATCCGCCATGACCACTTCAAGGGACAAGACGTTCTCGCGCATGGTGCCATAGCGAACCGCATTGGTACCTGACGCCCGGGTTGAAATCATTCCACCGATTGACGCATTGGCGCCAGGGTCCACCGGAAAAAATAACCCGCTATCATGCAGATAATCATTTAGCTGGCGACGCGTAACCCCCGGTTGAACAACGACATCGAGGTCGTCATGATTAACCTTGAGAATCTGGTTCATCTCCTGAAGATTAACGGCAACACCGCCATGCAGGGCTGAAACGCTGCCTTCAAGACTGGTACCGGCACCGTAGGGAATAACTGGTATACGAAAACGCTGACACAGGACGAGCAACGTCGAAACCTCGGCGGTATCCTTAACCGTCACCACGGCGTCCGGCGGTATAGACGGGTGATAGGATTCGTCCTTGCCGAATCGTTCTCGAACCGCATCGCTACGACTCACCCGTTCACCAAAAAGTTGGTCGAGTTCGTCCATGAATTCCGGGTTTACAGCGATCGCGCCGTCGATTGAATGATTCATGAAACTGACTCCATCGGGACTGAATCCCGAAGTTTGCATTGAACGGTTACTATTGTCCCTGGAATTACACCTGTCAACGCGCCACATTCGTGTAACGTCTATTTTCAATCAGCCAAATAACTACTTCAGCGATTCTGGCGGGTAATCTGCAGGATCAAAATCCGGTGCCGGAAACTGCGGATTCATGTCTATCAATGTATTGACAACCAGTTGGCTGACGACTGCATCACGAAACCAGCGTTTCTCTGCCGGTATTACATACCAGGGCGACTGTTCGTTGGAGCAACGATTAAGCGCAATCTCATACGCCTGCATGTAATCATCCCAATGCTCGCGCTCGGCGAGATCGGCGGGATTGAATTTCCAGTGTTTTTCAGGGTGAATCAAGCGTAGCCGTAATCGTTGAAGCTGATATTCTCTGGAAATATTCAACATTATCTTGACGATGCGGGTTCCCCGATCAGCAAGAAGCTGTTCAAATTCATTGATACGTTGATAGCGTGATTCAATCGTTTCTGGAGAGGCCCAATCGTGCACTCGCACGATCAGGACATCCTCATAGTGGGATCGATTGAAAATGCCGATGTAACCGGCCGATGGCACCTTCTGATGCACACGCCAGAGAAAGTCGTGAGATAACTCGTTGTCGCTCGGCGCTTTGAAACTCGCGACATGGCATCCCTGCGGATTCAGGCGCTCACAGAGTTTACGAATAGTACTGTCCTTGCCCCCTGTATCCATTGCCTGCAAAACCACCAACAGCGATTGCCTGCTCTGTGCATACAAACGCTCCTGGAGCTCGGCCAACAGTTTGAGATTTCGCTTGTGAATCTTGCGGGCTGCCTCTCGCTTAAACCCCTGTGTATCACTGGTGAGCATGTCGGCAAGGGCGACAGGTTGTGCTGCCCGGACCCGATATTTTTCGTAATCGATAACCACCGATTCAGTATCGGCCATCAACTGTTCTCCGCAGAAGGCTTTTATGGAAATACCACACGCCGGGATAGTAGCATGCGCATTGAAGTCATCGATGATTCTGTGGTCAGTCTGCTCACTTGCCGGAATCAGATTTTCTCGTGCTTCACCAATACATCCTGAACGCCAACGTGGTCACTGATAAATGGACTTCGGGAGGGTAACGATCCGGCTATCACATATTTTCCGGATTAGCGTCTTTCGGCAAGAGTCACCATTCTCCACTGTTAGGCATCGAAGCCCACGGTTCCGATAGTGGCAGTGCCTCACCTTTTTGCAGTAACTCAATGGAAATATTGTCCGGCGATCGCACAAACGCCATGTGTCCGTCACGGGGTGGACGGTTGATGACTACATCGTTGTCCATGAGATGCTGACAAAGCGCGTAGATATCGTCGACTTCGTAGGCAAGATGACCGAAGTTGCGGCCACCGCTGTATTCTTCCGGATCCCAATTATAGGTGAGTTCAATCTGCGACTCGGGATTCTCATCTGCGCCCAGAAAGACCAATGTAAACCGACCGGATTCATGTTCGCTGCGCTTGATCTCTTTCAGGCCAAGCTTGTTACAGTAAAAGTCGAGTGACGCATCGATGTCGGTAACGCGCACCATGGTATGCAAATATTTCATGTCGTAACTCCGATTCTGTTTACAGTTGATCCAGATGCGGACCGCCCAGAATCATATGTCGAGATCGTTAGTCCGATTGGCAAGTTCCTCATGCCGGGCGATAGCCAGTTCCACCAGTCTATCAATAAGTTCAGCATAGGAGATGCCCGCTTCCTGCCACAGTTTTGGATACATGCTGATCGGCGTGAATCCGGGAATCGTGTTGATCTCGTTGATGATGATTCGCACTGATGCCTGCTGTGGCTTAATCAGGAAATCGACCCGCGAAAGCCCGGCCGCCTCCACCGCATAAAATGCACGCAATGCAACCTGGCGAATTGCATCGGCAAGATCGTCATCAATATTTGCGGGAATCACCAACTGCGATTTGTCGTCGATATATTTAGTTTCATAGTTGTAGAACTCAGCACCGGGTATGATTTCGCCCAGTGGCGAAGCTTCGGCCGAATCGTTGCCCAGGACCGCGCACTCAATCTCAAGTGCGTTTTCAACCGATTGTTCCACCATCACCTTGTAATCAAATCCCAGAGCGAAGTCGATGGCATCTGCCAATGCATCGGGATTGTGTGCTTTGCTAATGCCGACACTGGAGCCGAGATTGCATGGCTTGACGAACATCGGGAAGTCGAGTGCAGACACACACCGTTCGATTTCACCTGAGCGGTTACCACGCCAACTGGCGCCACGTATCGATAGCCAGGCAGTCTGCTCGAGACCTTCCGCTGCAAATGCCCGGCGCATCATCTCCTTGTCCATCGAAACCGCCGAACCGACCACACCGGAACCAACATAGGCAATACCTGCAAGGTCAAGCAGGCCTTGTATCGTGCCGTCTTCACCATTAGGTCCATGGAGGACAGGAAAGACGACATCAACCCTGAGATCCAGCGTGGCATCGGTGGGCGACTTGAGATGGCCGTCGCCACAATAGTCGAGATAAACCGGCGCACCGTCGCTTTCAACGACCTGCCGCTCGGCAAGTACACGATCGAGATCTTCGGGAAGCACCCAGCGACCGGACCGGGTAATTCCAACCAGGGTCAAGTCGTAGCGATCGTCATCAATTGCAGCTAACATCGAGCGCGCCGAGGTTACAGAAACTTCGTGTTCGCAGGACTGCCCGCCAAACAACAGAACGAGACTCAATTTATTCGACATGAATGAACTCTTGGGTAACCATCAAAGTATAAAATTTAATTGAAAGGATATGTGTTATACAAACGCATATGTGATGGTACAAAAACGAATTTGCACATTCAGGGTAAATTCATGGCAGTTAGCAGACGCTGGACAATATCCGCACCATTAAAAATTTCCACATCGTCGACGCCAATCCGTTGCCCTGTGTAAAATGCCATCACTTATTGTTCAGTATCGCATAACCCGAAGGTCATCCACACCCGCCTACGACGTACCCGGTAGATAGACTTTGCATGAAAAATCAATCATGACCGATATTCGTCTGGCGTATTCAACTCCTCGCCGACTTGCCGTGCTGCGTATCGACCGGCCGTCGTTCACTGACCATTCATCGACGTGAGGTTATCTGCTGCTGTTGTAGTGTTGTTACATCGATACTGCACGGTCAAGTGGATAGCGTGCTTCATGCTGTCATATCTCGGCTGGACTGCACTCGCCGAAGCAGGAACAACAATAACCCGTATGGAGGTAGTGCTGGAGATCGCACTCGATGGCTCAATGCTCGTCAGGGAAAGCATGACGATTACTGCCGATACGAGTCATTCACCACCCTATCGCGACGTGAGCTTGCACAGCATTGACCCAAGTCGGCAACTGCCGATGACCATCGATGTTCTCAACGTCGAGCATTTTGATCAGCTATCACGTTGGCAAACGCAATTCAGCGAAGATGCCATGCGAATTCATCTCGCCAATCCATCCAGGAAACTACCGCGCGGGAGACACACTTATGAACTTCTCTATTACGTTGACGGCCATCTGCTTTCCAGTCGTCAACACGAGATGCTGCTATGGCGGCCTCTGGGTCCAGGCATGTCATCAGCAGTCCAAAACCTCACCGTCAAAATACGCTTTGCCCGGCCCTTCAAGGGCGATACAGTCAAGGTGCTGACAGGCATTAAAGGATCAACAACGACATATCCATTTACGACTCGCATCGGTAACGACGGGACGGTCGATTTAGCCTTCAATAATACCCTTGTGGCATATGCAGCGCCGGGTATCGCTGTTGCCTGGCCAAAAGGCCGTCTTGATATTGCTTCCAACAGCGAAACCACTCCCTGGATGAGGCCAGATGCGCGTGGCCTTTACTGGGTGACAGCGACGCTGATCATTGCCTTGAGTCTGGTACTAGGCGGACGATTCGTGAGGACGGAACGTCGCACGCTCCTAATCGGCATCTCAGTACTGGTATCGTTTCTCGGATGTTACTGGGGCGGAAGGATGTTAAGTCTTGATGTTACCCGCTTTAATATTGATTTTTTATTCGCGGTGAGCCTTCTGCTTACCATCTGGCTGCTGCGAAGCTGGTTGATGATTCCACAAAAAGTTCTTGCTTATGGCACCCTTTCAGCCATGCTGATTCTATTTATTGCCTGGCGATTGGCAATCAATACATCACCCTGGTACCCACTGCTTGTTCTCGCCCATGTCGATATCTATTTTATCGGTACCCTGCTTGAGGGCTATAAACTCAAACGACATCCGCGACCCCGAAATTCAAGGCCTGATATTCCTGTGACTGATACAACATTTGCAGATGGTTTGAAAAGAGAAAAAGTCAGACACCAACGTCCACAACAAAAACCTTTCAGAACACCGCACCAACAACTGCATCAGCGCCAGGAACCACGCTTCGACCCGGTAGCGGTCAATGAGGGAGACCATGTTTCCGACAAAACGGATAGATCTCCTCCAGAGCCGTTTATTCTTCCTCAGGATGTTCGAAAGCCTCGGTGAGTCGTTTTTGCACTTCACCAGGCGCCGGTTCGTAGGTACTAAGCGCCAGTTCAAAGCTGCCCTCGCCGGCTGTCATGGAGTTCAATCGTGATGGATAGTCGCCGATCTCAGCCATAGGCACTTGCCCGATTATTATCATCTGATCGCCCCCAACGCTGTCGGTGCTGTTGACCCGCCCCCGTCGCGAGGACAGATCTCCAGTCACATCACCCATACTTTGGCCTGGTACCGTCACGCTAATATCCATGATCGGCTCAAGAACCATGGGGCGGGCTTTTGATATCGCATCCAGAAATGCCTTCCGGCCGGCAGAAACGAAGGCGATTTCTTTCGAATCCACCGGGTGATGCTTGCCGTCATACACGGTCACTTCGATGTCCTGGAGTGGGAAGCCGGCTATAGCACCGCCTTCGAGGACCTGCCTGACACCTTTCTCAACCGCGACAATAAGGGGCGCGGGAATAGCACCACCGACGACCTTATTAACGAACTCAAACCCGTTGCCACGAGACAGTGGACGAACCTTGAGAAATACTTCACCAAACTGGCCTGCCCCACCTGTCTGCTTTTTGTGTCGGCAGTGGCCTTCCGCTTCACGTGCAATGGTCTCGCGATAAGGAACCGATGGCGCGGCTGTTTCAATCTCTACATTATATTGTTCGGACAGGCGCTCAATGGCGATTCGCAAATGCAGATCGCCAAGGCCACGCAAGATGACTTCGTTAACGTCGGGATTACGCTCCAGTTTAAGACAGGGGTCTTCGCCGACCAGTTTGGCCAGTGCATCCATCAGTTTCTGTTCGTCACCATGCTTGGCAGGTGTAATGGCGAGGCCGACCATGGGCACTGGTAATTCAAGTGGATGCAGATGGATATGATCTTCATCGTGTGAGTCATGCAGCACGCCGTCATATTCCAGGCTATCATTTTTGGTGATTACTGCAATATCACCCGGAATCGCTTGATTCATGTCCTTCAGATCATGTCCGAACGGGCGCAGTATCGAAGTAATTTTAATGGGCTTACGGGCATCGCCAATAAATAACTGGGCATCCCGATTGATCACGCCCTGGTGCATCCGGATGTAGGCAATACGACCGATGAACGGATCGAAGGATATCTTGAACACATGTCCCAGCGCATGGCGGTCGCTATCGGCTATCACCTCAACCGGCTCGGCATCAACACTTTCGCCGTTGTCGAAGCGAGGCGGGTTGCCTTCCGTCGGGTTGGGTAGCAGGCGCTCGATCACTGTGACCAGTTCACTGACACCGACTCCACTTTCCGCCGAGGTAAAACATACCGGGATCAAATGGCCTTCGCGCAGGGCTTGCTCGAAGGTATCGTGGAGGCGATCGGCCGCGACCTTGCCCGCCTCCAGATATTCCGCCATCAATTCTTCGTCCACTTCTACGGCCTGATCGACAATCGCGGTATGCGCCTGTTCTACGGAAGAAAAATCGGCTGCGCCATCGGGATTGAAAAAACAATCGACAACACGCGTGGCATTGTCGGCGGGAAGATTGAGAGCCAGACACTCAGCGCCAAATTCCTCCTGTAGTGAGACATATACGGCTTCAAGATCGACACCCGGTTGATCGATTTGATTGACAATGATCATCCGACACTGATCTCGGGCTGCCAGCCAGTCCATCATCTTGCGGGTAGTCGGCTCGATGCCCTTGAGCGCGTTGACGACAACCGCAACTGTCTCAACGGCCGGTAACACACTTAAGGCTGCGCCCATGAAATCAGGATAACCCGGAGTGTCGACGAGGTTGCATCTGAGCGCACCAC
Source organism: marine bacterium B5-7 (assembly GCA_021604525.1). Classification (GTDB taxonomy): domain Bacteria; phylum Pseudomonadota; class Gammaproteobacteria; order Arenicellales; family CAJQKF01; genus BQJD01. The sequence goes on from BQJD01000002.1 coordinate 52,342, forward strand.
GATCGAACGACATGACCGATGAAGCGAGTGAATGCTGGTGTTTCTTTTCAAGCGGATCGAAATCACTCACCAGCGAGCCACGCTCGATCGAGCCTGCCTGGTCAAGGGCGTCGGCGGCGACCAGCACACTCTCGCTGAGAAGGGTCTTGCCTGATCCAGCATGCCCGACGAGGGCGAGATTACGTATCTGTGAGGTTGTGTACTCCGCCATGATGATCCTCTTTATACTTGTCGCTCTTATTAAATTCGGCTTAACGTGAATCGGCCATTAAACGATCCGTTAGTGTTTTGTTATACCTGAATCAGCAATATGAAAAAAGTGCCATGAGTCAAGAACAAACCGGCGCACAAAACTGGGAGGCCCGCTACCGACGGCAGAGTACCCCATGGGATCGAGGCGAGACCTCGCCGGCGCTTTTATCATGGCTGCGGCAGGGCGAGGTACCGGCAGGACGTATCGCGGTACCCGGCTGCGGCTACGGACATGAAGTCATCACCCTCTGTGAACACGGCTTCAGCGTCACGGCAATTGATATTTCGGCCACCGCCATTGAATCCCTGGCAAAGCGACTCGATGCCAGCGGACTCACCGCTGAGCTGGTGGCGTGCGATGTCCTCGACTATTCGCCTGACACGCCATTCGACGGCATTTTCGAACAGACATGTCTGTGCGCACTTGATCCTGCCTTGTGGCGCCGATATGTCGATCAACTTGCGCGCTGGCTAAAACCATCCGGAATTCTGCTGGCATTATTCATGCAGACCGGCAAACCGGGTGGCCCTCCATGGCACTGCGACCCGATTGCCATGCAGCGCTTGTTCAAGCCGCCCCTTTGGCGCTGGCTGGACACCTCCGCCGCCGCGATACCCTTCATGGAAACGATGTCGGAATATCCGACGATTTTGCAGCGCTGCGCCCAGAATCTGACTGCCAGTAAGCCGGTGGCCTGAGAAAATTTAATTACAATGCCAATATTTTGCCGATTAGTATCCGTGACGCTTGATTCGGCGAACCTCATTCGCTATGTTACGGCCTCTTTTTCTTGTGGAGAGGTCAGGTTGAAAAAATCCATCGCTGTACTCTTTTGTATTGCCGGACTGACTGTCAGTATTGCAACATACGCCGCCGGTGACATCGATACCGGACGGGAAAAGGCCTTTACCTGCACTGGCTGCCATTCCTCGCCAGGCATGCGTAACGCCTATCCCGGCTATAACGTGCCAAAACTGGGCGGGCAGCATGCTGCGTATATCATCGCCGCACTGAAAGGATATAAGTCAAAAGAGCGCTCGCACCCGACCATGCAGGCTCATGCATCCACCATGTCCGAGCAGGATATGGCCGATATTGCTGAATATTTTGCATCCCTCGGTGCCGAATAGGCCGCCGGGCGCATTGATCGACAGGAGATCCTTGCCTATGAAATTCTTGTTACCGCTGCTGTTTTCCTTTGCCGCACTGACCTGGACGGTCGCCCACGCCGCTCCGGGCGATGCTGATGCAGGCCAAGCCAAGTCGCAAACCTGCGCCGCGTGTCACAACGCCGATGGTAATAGCCAAAACCCGATCTATCCCATTTTGGCGGGGCAATATCGTAATTACCTTGTTCAGGCATTGCATGAATACCGTTCAGGATCGCGTAACAACCCGATCATGAAGGGCTTTGCGGCCGGTTTGTCTGACGAGGATATACTCGATCTGGCGGCCTATTTTTCGAGTCAATCATCGGTTCTGGTTACACCCAAGCCGGAATAAGCCACACTTTCAGTTTAAAAAGCCGGCCATTGCCGGCTTTTTTGATGTCTGTCCGGGGCGAAACCGGGTAACCTTGTCTTCGATATCACCATCGCGTCGAAACCAGGTAATTGCACGAGTCGTCATGGAGTTACCAGCAATTCGCTTGAGAACGGCGCTAATTGACACATCAGGTGTTAACGTTTGGGCCATTTGCGATAATCACTCAGGCACAATCGATTTGGCCTGGGCGAGTCAATATCCGTAGACCGGGCAGGTAATAGCTTTAACATAATGCAAGGCGACGTAAATGAGCGACAGTGAAGCCGCGCCCACCAATTTCATCCGCCAGCGGGTCGCTGCCGACCTGTCCGGAGCACGGGTTAGCGAGGTCGTCACCCGGTTTCCGCCCGAACCCAACGGATATTTGCACATTGGCCATGCCAAGAGCATTTGTCTGAATTTCGGCATCGCGGACGACTTTGATGGACGATGTTTTTTAAGATTCGACGACACCAACCCTGAAAAAGAAGAGATGGAATTCGTCGAATCCATCCAACGGGACGTCCGCTGGCTCGGATTCAACTGGCAGGACCGACTGACGCATGCCTCCGACTACTTCGAACGGCTTTACGAGTTCGCTATGGAGCTGGTGCTCAACAGCAACGCCTATGTCTGCAGCCTGAGTGCCGAAGAGATTCGCGAAAGCCGCGGAACCTTGACGGAACCCGGTAAAGAAAGTCCTTTCCGCAACCGGTCTGTTGAAGAAAATATCGATCTCTTCAATCGTATGCGCGAAGGTGAATTCGCCGATGGTGAACATGTTTTAAGGGCTCGAATCGACATGACTTCGGGTAATCTCAACATGCGCGACCCGGTGCTTTATCGTATACGCCACCAGGTTCACCAGATCACCGGCGATCGCTGGTGCATCTACCCGCTGTACGATTTCACTCACTGCATCAGCGACGCCATCGAAGGCGTTACCCATTCGCTGTGTACCCTTGAGTTCGAAGATCATCGGCCTCTGTACGATTGGGTACTCGATAACACCAGCGTTAGCTGCCACCCGCAGCAAATAGAATTCTCGCGGCTGGCTCTGGACTATACGGTGATGAGCAAGCGCATGCTGACCCAACTGGTGCGCGAAAATCATGTCAGCACCTGGGACGATCCGCGAATGCCAACCATTGCGGGACTGCGACGACGTGGCTATACCCCCGCATCCATTCGATTATTTTGCGAACGCATCGGCGTGACCAAGAAAGATAATCGCATTGAAATGTCGCTGCTCGAGAACTGTGTGCGTGAAGATCTTGAATCGAGCGCGCCGCGTCGAATGGCGGTCATTGATCCACTCAAAGTGGTTATCAACAATTACCCCGAAGATCTGGAAGAAACCTTCAGTGCCGCCAATCATCCGGCAGACGCCGGTTTCGGCACGCGCGAGGTACCATTCGCAAAGGAGATTTATATCGAGCGAAGCGATTTCATGATCGATCCACCCCGTAAATTCTTCCGCTTGGGTCCTGGGCGCGAAGTCCGCCTTCGTTATGCTTATCTTGTGACATGCACCGGCTACGATACCGACGATAATGGTGATGTAACCACCGTTTATTGCGATTACGATAATCAATCACACGGGGGCAACGCACCGGACGGGCGCAAGGTCAAGGGCACCATACACTGGGTAAGCGCAAAACATGCAATTCCAGCAGAGGTGAGGTTGTATGACAGACTGTTCATGCGCGAGAATCCGGTGGAATCAAAGCAGCATCACTTCAGCGAATTCATTAATCCGGATTCTTTGATCACCGTGACAAATGCAATGCTTGAGCCGGCTCTTGCAAGTGCCGAAAACGAGTCACGATTTCAGTTCGAGCGACTCGGCTACTTCTGCGTAGACGAGGACAGCACGGCGGGACAACCTGTGTTCAACCGCACCGTCACCCTGCGGGATTCATGGGCCAAACAACGAGGACAGGGTTCTTGAAAAAGCGTACCGGTGATCCGTGGATGTCGGCCGACGACTTCGGTCGCTCGCTCACCGGGGTCGGCTTCAATTTACTGGTAGCCAATGTGGAACGCGCCATCGAATTTCAGCGTAATGTGCTTGGCGTTACCGTCATTTATCAGGACACCGATTTCGCCGTCGTTGAGAATGACGCTGGCCTGTACATGCTGCACGCCGACCATACATACCGCGACCATCCGATGGTCGGGATAGCGACAAACGCCGAGGGCCGTGGCGCGGGTATTGAGCTTCGATTGTATAATCTTGATCCCGATACCGTTGAAGCGCGCGCGAACGATGCCGGCTATACAATACTGGCGGGTAGCGCAGACAAGCCGCACGGCCTCAGAGAGTCGTATATTATAGACGACGATGGCTATGTCTGGGTGCCTTGTGTACCATTGCTATAGCTGGCCGCTAACCGATCGATAACAAGCAACCCCACTCACGGACAAACTCGAATTACTGTTATCAAACGGTTCGCATCGGTCATGACTTGACCACATGTGACTTCGGAAATACTTAATTATCAAAGCACAGTTCCGCGCCTTAATCGAAATTAAATTGAACCCATCTCAAAGGAAGGACAAGTGGCCAGCGATTCACTCAAGAGACTGACTTCGAATAACCAGCTTTGCAAACATCTTTACGTCGATGAATCCAGGCTCCATGGCTATGGACTTTTCGCGCGAAGGAAATTAAAGCGTGGTGAATACATTGGTACGTATGACGGACCAAAAACCAAACGCAATGATATTCATGTATTGTGGGTTGAGGATAAGCCGGGCAAGTGGTGCGGACGGGACGGTACTAATCTGTTACGTTATCTGAATCACAGCCACAAACCCAATTGCGAATTTGACGGTTTCGATCTCTATACGCTTTGCAAAATCAAGGAAACCGAAGAACTGGTGTTCGACTACGGTGAAGATCCTGCCTGACTCACCTGACTCCAGAGACAGATCGTCGCAATCCGTAACCGCGTTTCAATATCTATTGACTCAATATCTATTGTCTTTGGGCACAGCGATTAGCTGCGCCTGGTTATTCCTTGAAAAAGCCGGCCAGTGGCGCAGGTACGCCAATGAGATTACCCTGAATCATATTCACACCGAGATCGATGAGACAATCGCGGGTCGACTCGCGCTCGACATGTTCAGCGATAGTTCGCTTCTTGAGCTTGCGGGCAAGACTGATGATTGAATCGACGATGGCGAGCTTGATCTCGTCATCCTCAAGATCCTTAACCAACGAGCCGTCAATTTTAAGAACGTCCGCCGGTATCTGTTTCAGGTACGCATAAGACGACAGTCCGGAACCGAAATCGTCGAGCGCAACTGTACAGCCCAATTCCCGCATGGCACTGAAAAACTGCGCTGCTTTTTCTATATTGCCGATGGCTGCGGTTTCGGTTACCTCGAAACACAGTAACGTTGGTGAAATCGAATAATAACGCAGCCGTTCCAGCACGTGGTTGAAGAACGAACCATGTGACAGCGATTGACCTGACAGATTGATACTGAAGGTATGCGAGGTGCCATTACTGATCCCATAGTCAGCAAGAATCTTGAACGCATGCTCTATAACCCAGGTATCGAGCCGCAAGCCGTAGTGGAACTCCTCGACCGCGGATATCATCATGCTGTTAGGGACATAACTGCCATCTGACCTGCGCATCCTCAATAGCAACTCAAGGGATTCGCGATGACTCATCGCATTATCAGCGGCAACAATTTCCTGACCAAAGAATTCAAACAGATCACTGTCCAGTGCTTTCTGGATTCGCGACGCCCAGCGCGCTTCGCCGTAGTGTCGTTCGACCACTTCATCGTCAGGCTTAAACAGATAAACGCTGTTGCCGCCTATTTGCTTGGCGCTATAGCAGGCTGCGTCGGCTTGGGTCATCACTTCGGTCACACCGTATGCACCACTGAGTATGGGAACGATGCCGATACTGGTTGTAACACCCAAACGCTCACCGTCGACATCCAGGCGAAACTTTTCAATTGCAACACGGATACGTTCTGCCAGCGAACGAGCTTCACCGGCCTTCATGCGCCTTAAGAAAAGCGCAAACTCATCACCGCCAACACGGGCGACGATATCCGACGGTCCGAGCAGTGAACTCAGACGGCGGGCAAATGCACATAGAAAGCGATCACCGGTAACGTGACCGCGTGTATCGTTAATAACTCGAAATTGATCGATATCGAGCAAACACAGAGTATGCTCGGCACCGCTCTTGGCGCCTTCCTCTATCGCCTCATCCAGACGCTTCATCAGCTCAACGCGACTGACCAAACCGGTTAATTCATCGTGACCACTCAGATAAGCAAGACGTTCCGCCAACTCATAGGATTCAGTGACGTCTTCACCCGCCAGAAGCAGCCGCAGCTCGCCGTCCGGCTGACGCAGGGCTCGACCACTGACACGTATCCAGACATGCTCGCCAGAACGAGTATTTAGTAACAGTTCCTGACGCTGTACGGTGTCTTCGTTACAGCACAAAGATTGAATCAGGTCGCCAAGTTTTCGTCGCTGGTTGGAATGCAACAACTGCAGCACCGGTTGATCGATCAGCTCATCACTGTTCCAGCCAAGATACTCAGCACCGTAACGGTTAATAGATAGCAGGTCGCCAGCCTCATTCAATGTCATGAAGAACGATGGCGTATCGTTGTAAAAGGAGCTGTAGCGATGCTCGCTGACACGCAGATTTTCCAGACTGGATTCGAGAACCCGGCCCTGCTCAGCAAGCTGACGGGTACGAAATTCAACCTTTTGTTCAAGCGTATCGCGCATCTGCTGGATCTGATCCGCCAGCCTTTTGCGATCGAGATGTCGATTGAGTCGGGCGAGTAATATTGGAAAGTTGATTGGCTTGGAGAGGAAGTCTGTCGCACCCATATCGAGGGTTGCAACGGTATCGCTCAAGGTATCCTTGACGGTCAACATTATGACCGGTAACTCGATTTCATCCCAGCGCTGGCGAATCCGCCGTAGAGTTTCGAGTCCATCTATGCCGGGCATTATGATGTCCAGCAACACCACATCCGGGCGCCGACTTTCAATCATTGATAACGCGCTGAGACCGTCGGCGGCTTCGTAGACACGGAACTCGGAATCCTCGAGAACCGAACGCACCAGAGATCGCGTTGTTGGCCGATCATCGACAATCAGTACCGCAGGACGGACCTGCACTACCGGCTTTAGCTCATGTACGGTATCGGTTGTCACTTTTTTATCCCCGAAAAACCTTCCCAAGACGTGTTGTAACCATGCACATCAAAAGCATCCGGAAGGAAGTATACCGCTACAACAGCTAACGTGCAGAACTATCGCACGTTGCACCGAAACAATCCTGTTTGGGTACAACGTCCGGCGTAACGTCGAGTCATCATCGACGTTACGGTAATGAGGCGATAACGTTCGGCAGGTTGCCGTGTAACTTTATACCAGGGCAGACACAAGATAAGTAACCGATTAGCGTTGCGCTATGAACTTGTACACACATTGTTTGATTCTGCTTACATCATCATAGTGTGTCGCGATCAAAGCTGAACATACGCTTGCTAGAAGCCTCGATCTATTTGCGAACGAATTAGGTAACGCATGTGATTCAGATCTTTCTCTTCAAGTGACATTGCCGCATCGACCCATGTTTCAACGAAACGCACCAGGCTGTCCCGCGAGATGGGATGCTCGTTTTGCACTGCACGTCGAAACGAATTCGCCGCTCTCGAATGATTCCGTTCACGGCGAATTATTTTACGAACCTCCTGTTCACCCTTACCGCTATCGGCAAGGTAATCGATCACTCCCATCTCATATAGTTCGGATGCGTCATACAGCTTGCCGCTCAAGATCAATCGCTCGGCAGCGGATGCCGACATGCGGCGAGTTAGAAACTGGTAGGCACCCATTCCCGGGAACATGTTAAACAGCACTTCCGGAAGTCCCATTCGCACATGTCTTTCAGCAACAATAATACTTGCTGAAAGCGCTGCCTCCATACCACCGCCAAGTGCATTGCCTTTAACCAGCGCAACCGTTGTCATCGGCAACTCGAATGCAGTCGAATTCTCATACACCAGGTCAACGCAGTCTTCTGCATAGCGTGAGAGCGACTCGCGATCACCTTCCTTTATCATTCGATAGAAGTAGGCAAGATCGCCACCAAGGTTAAATATTCCGTCAATATCGGACGTCAGAACGTGATACCGAGGCACTTCATTTTCTCGTCCGCTGGCAATAAGATTTCTCATCTTCAGCGAAAAATCGCTCTGGAAGCGTCGCAAACTGGTTACCACTTCCGGTGTGAATTTGGCAGGGCAGTCGGATCTCAACCTCCACCAGTGAATGCCAGTTTCCGCTTCAATCTCGGAATCATAGAATGTCGGAGCCTGACGGTCTTCCAGACGAGCGGATGAGTTAAGAAGATGGACGGTATTGTTGGTCGGGCTGTCGGCATATTCGCTTTCAGCATTGTGTTCACGGACATTAAGCATCATTGTTATTCACCTCATTACATTAAAACGATATCAGCGGTAAGTAGCCTGATAAAAAAAGGAAAATTCCATTTCCTTCAACGCTAGCTTACTCTATTATCAGTTTAAAAACGTAGTTTCAAGACAACGACAATGGATTGCTTGTTGTGATTACACAGAGCCACTGAAGTGATTTATCATTGCGCGTCTTAAAAGCGCTCGCTCTTGTTGTAAGCCGATTGAATAAACAGGCTTATCAGCTACCGACACGCAAACTGAAACTGTGACGGCGCTTGACCAAAGACTGGTCTTATTGAATAACCACATCCACAAGGATCGACATTGATGCAAAAGTTTGACGTCAGGAATGCAACACCGAAAATTATCCGTGAACATGTCATCGAATTGATATCCGAGGTATCCGGATTGTCTGTCGACGAACTCGAACCCGGCATGTCCGTCGCCGAAGACATCGCACCGAACTCCATCGATAGAATTACACTATTCATGGCACTTGAAGACGAGTTCAACGAATCCATACCTGAAAGCGAAGTGCGCGACATCATCACATTGAAACAACTCCTCGACTTCGTCGAACTCCGTGTCATAAGCCTGCGTAACGCCAGCGCCTGAAACGTCATCGGCATCTGAATACAGCTTCACAAGCCGACCATCAAAGTAGTGGCTTGAATCACGTACCGTGGCAATAGTGAATAAAACTAACGATCCTGTTGTTGTCAGCGGGGTAGGCATCATCTGCGCTCTCGGTCAAGGTGCAAAGCAAGTCTGGAAGGCCATGCTCGATGGTCGCTCGGTGTGTGAACCCATACCGCAGCAATGGCATTACTATGGCGATTATCGATCGACCCTGTGGTCGCCGTTGCCAGACATCGATTACACATGTTATGGATTGAACCGCGCCGATATGATGCGTTTCGACCCGGTAGCCATGATGGCTATCGGCACGGTTCAGGAAGCCCTTGAACATGCCGGGTTCAAGCTTGAACCAAAAGATTCGAGGGGCTCGCGGCTCCAAATTGCCAACACCAACCCGGCGCGCACGGGGGTTTACTTCGGAACAGGAATAGGCGGCATCAATACCACGCTGTCAACACATTCATATCATTCGATGAACCGCATTCGCAATTCTCTTGACTCTGTCGCTAATAACACCAATCAGGATGACGACAAAAAGCTAAAAGTTGCTATTGAACATATCTCCCTCGCCCGCCGCTTTAATCCACTTGCCGTAACTCTGTTGATGTCCAATGCGGTCGCTGCAGCGCCGGGTGTCAGGTTCGGCATAACCGGCCCTTGTAAAACTACAACCGTTGCCTGCGCCTCGGGCACAGCAAGTGTGGCAGAAGGCTTTAGGGCAATACACGATGGCCGAGTCGATCTGGCGATTGTTGGTGCCAGCGAGTATTTGTTCGATGACTACGGTTCGATTTTTCGTGCCTATGACATTACTGCCGCAATGACGCACGGTATCGACGATCCGCATCGTGCTAACCGGCCATTCGACGAAGACCGACGCGGCTTCCTGTTCAGCGAAGGGGGTGCCGCAGCGCTGGTACTTGAACGTGCATCCAGTGCGATATCGCGAGGTGTTCAGCCACTGGCCGAATTGATAGCCGCTCATGAATCATTTGACGGCTACAACATGCTCGCCATGGAGCCATCCGGTGAGTCAATGGAGAGAATGATTCGTGACACAATCGCTGCCGGCGGTATCAAGGCTACAGACCTTGATTACGTTAATGCTCATGGTACCGGTACCGAAATGAATGACGCTATCGAAACCGAAGTACTCGCTCGCGTGGTTTCAAAAGACACATTAATCAACTCCAGCAAAGGTCTTATCGGTCACACAATCGGCGCCAGCGGGGCTATCGAAGCAGCAGTAACCGCGCTCAGTATCCGCGACCAACGGGTTCATCCATGTCTGAACCTCGATAATCCCCTTCGAGAACTTAATTTTCCCCGCCAGGCAACGAATGCAAGGATCGACTACGCACTCAGCCAGTCGTTTGCATTCGGCGGTCATAATGCCTGCCTGTTGATGAAACAATTGCCGAATAACCAGAATTCCTGAATGTAATTGTTTTACCGTTCGTCGGCCACAGGTTTGACCTGATGGCCATTTGTCATTAATGTTCAACGTATTACGGTAAAGTTTAAGTAATTTTCGCGTGCTAGCCGATCGCGCAGCCATAGGAGTGCAACATTATCGTTCGCCTCGAAAAACGTTTTACGGCTCGTGAGTCGCCAATGCGATAACATGAATATACTCACCCATTCCACGCTCCGTGCCGTGTCACAACTGGTTAACCGGTTTCAATTGGCAGCGAGCAAAAATCTTGCCGAATTGGAGCAGGCAGTACTACGTCTTGTTGTCGGCGGGATAATACTTGGCTGGGTCTTTTCTCACGGTCTGGTCGATCAGCTTCAGGACCGCCTGGCAGCAAGTGCCTTTCTCATTGTCGCAACCGGCATATTGATTTCCCTGCTGCTACAACCGGCGGCCAGTCATGCACGGCGGGTTCTTGCCATTGTTCTTGATATGGCATGCATCACCTACGCCATGCATATAAGCGGACGTCTCGGCGCACCGGTATTTTTCGCATTTATTTTCGTCACTATCGGCAACGGTTTCAGATTCGGCAATCCATTTCTATTCGTTGCTCTGGCTCTCGGACTGGCAGGGTTTTCCGTGGTGGTATGGTTTGGCGATTACTGGCGAGCCAATCTGCCCTTTGTCGCAGGCGTTGCCGTCAGCATGCTGATTATTCCCCTGTATGCGGCAAAATTAATATCGCGCCTGGCCGAAGCGCGTCAGCGTGCAGAACAGGCCAATATCGCCAAAAGTAATTTTGTCGCCAACATGAGTCACGAAATTCGAACACCACTTAATGGTGTCATTGGATTAAGTGACCTCCTGAATAGTACACGGCTCGACAAGGAACAGCAGGAACTCGTCAGCACCATTCAAACATCGGCACATACATTGTTGTACCTGGTTAACGACATACTCGATTTTTCCAAGATTGAAGCGGGCCTCGCCAACAGTGTTAAACGGGAATTCGATCTACGTGCACTGGTATCGACTACCAGTCAGATGCTGCGTCCCCAGGCTACCGAAAAGGAAGTTATTCTTAAAAGTAATATCGATTCGACGATACCGGAGTATCTGATAGGTGACGACGATCACCTTCGGCAGGTATTGGTTAATCTGATTGGTAATGCCATCAAGTTCACTGACGAGGGTGAAGTTGAAGTACGCGTCATGCGTGAAAGCGGCGAAGATTTAGAACGGATTCGTTTTGAAGTGATCGACACCGGCATTGGTATTGCCCAGATCGATCAACAGCGCATTTTCGAAAGCTTCCAGCAAGTCGATAACTCAATGGCGCGTCGTTTTGAGGGAACCGGCCTTGGGGTCACCATCTCCAAACAACTGATCGAACTCATGGGGGGCTTACTGCATCTGCAAAGCTCTCCTGGCCATGGATCAAGATTCTGGTTCACCCTTGAGTTTGACGAATGTGCAGGTGAGGTTACAGAGCGTGCAGCCAGCAAGAGTGGCAACGTCGTTTTATTTAATCGACCCCCATCGCAAAGCGGCAAAGGTAAATCACTAACGATTCTGGTGGCCGAAGATAATGCGGTGAATCGGAAAGTAACATCGATGATCCTTGAGAACGCCGGACATCAAGTGCAAATGGTATCTAACGGTGCCCAGGCGCTCGAGGCACTTGAGATTCGCGAATACGATCTTGCCATAGTCGATATGCACATGCCGGTCATGGGCGGTCTGGACGCTATCAAGAATTACCGGATGGTTAATCATATGAAGCGGCGGCTGGTGCCATTTCTGGTGCTGACTGCAAACGCCACCGTCGATGCGCGACAGATGTGCCATGATGCCGGGGCGGATGCCTTTCTCACCAAGCCGGTGGATTCCGCATTACTGCTCGATCACGTCATGCAATTGTCAGGATTGTCCGGTAACGATAGTCGCGGCACAGCCCGGTCCGGGGTTAACCTTGATGAGATTTTCGATCCTGATGTATTAATGGAGCTCGATGCAATTCGCAAGCGACCGGAGGCTTTGCGCGAACTGATCAACCTGTTTCGCACCGACGCCAGCGAATTGCTGCATCGTCTTCAAGATTCCGTCAGGCGTGGCAGCATTCAGGATTTCAAGGAAGAGGCCCACGCTTTAAAAGGCAGTGCCGCCAATGTTGGGGCCAATCGAATCGCACAGTGCTGTAACCAGGCTGGCGCCATCAAGCCCGGTGAGCTAAGTCAACGAGGGCCGGAAATACTCGAGACTCTCGGTAACGAATTTACCCGCTTCGAAACCACCTTCAAAGAATACTTCGAACAAGAAATCGAAGGACGTCATCTACCCAATTGAATCGTATGGACAAGCAACCCTGACGCCGATCCGGGTGCTTGTAAATTTGTGACTGAAGCTTTGATGTTTTCCTGGTCCATTCGCATTTCAATCAGATCAGTCTTCAAGCAGTAGCGAATCAATTTCATCAGGATGTATGTGATCCTCGCTGAACACGCGTCCGGCAACCGATATCCCCGCATCGACAACGGTCCGACGATTGCCTGAAACAAGTGGATGCCACCACGACAGTTTGCGACCTTCAGACAGAACACGATAGGCGCAGGTCATTGGTAACCAGTAGTACTTGTCGCGGTCAAGCCTGGCTATCGACAGACAACCCTTCACTCTGGACAGGCGGTTGGCATAGTCACCGCAACGACAGGTGCCGGTATCGAGTAGCCGGCATGCAGCGCGAGTATAAAATACCTTGCGATCCGGTTCCTCGAAACGAACCAGGCAACATCGGCCACAGCCATCGCACAATGACTCCCATTGACACTCACTCATGTCGTCTAGAGTGGTTGTCTCCCAGAATCTTTCTGTGTGGTTACATTCTGACATTAGCCGGTTCGCTGTTTTACAAATACGTTACTGATTAAATCTTGCAGATGTACGTGCCATGAACATCATGATTGCAGCACCAGCAAGGGCAATAGTAGTCATCGCCCAGAAACTCTCGCCATGATACAGGGCATAAACCCTGCCCGAAAAGAACGCAACGATGCCCATTGAAAGCCCCATCACCATCATGGAATAAAGCGCCACTGCGTCCGCTGATAACGATTCGTCAACGCTGGTCGACAAGAACCGCATGGCGCCCAGATGGGTCATTCCAAATGACGCGCCATGTAATGCCTGGATAAGAAAGACCAGCGGCATCGTCGTTACCATCGGCATGAAAGTCCAGCGTATTGCCGCAGCGGCTCCACCAATAGACATAATCTGTAAGGGGTTAAGTTTTCTCGACAATCCCGCCGCGAAGATGAATACCCCGATCTCCACAATGATGCCTTCAGCCCACAATAATCCAATAGTGGATTCACCGATACCGATGGATGTCCAGTATATCGACCCGAAGCCATAGAACATCACATGACTCGACTGAATCAGACCGGCAGCAAGTAAAACCAATGGCAGGTTCGGTACCTTGAGCAAGACGCGGAGCCTGAATCCGCGTCTTGATTCGGTCTCTTGCCGCCTGCCCGGCAGTATCAAAGTCATACAAAAAACGGCCAGCAGTAAGCCCGCCAGAATTGACTGCACCCGGTCAATCGGGCCGTTCTCGACAACACGGCCGACAACAATCGTTGTCAACATGAAACCGATCGAGCCCCATACACGTACCCGTCCGTAATCAACGTACCCCTTTCTCGCCTGGCTCAAGGCAATATGTTCGGTTGTTGGCAAAACCGGCACCCAGAAGGCGAGAAAAGCAAGTTGCACCAACACCAGTGTCGAGAGTGTCAGGGTGAGGTTGAATAATTGAAATATTGCGCAGACTATCACCAGCGTTATCGACAAAGTGATGTGGGTGCCAAATCGGTTTGCGACACTTCGAAATAATGGATTGACGGCCACCTTTGCAACAAAGCCAAAGGCCAGAACCTGGCCGAGGAGTGCATCATCGAAACCGTTGGCTTTAAGCCATAACGGCCAGTAAGGCATCTGCACTCCAATGTAGCCGAAGACAAGTGCGTAGAATAAGGACAAGCGAAAGGCAATGAACATGGGCGGTGAACAGATTCAGGCAGTCCATGGTAACAGCCGATCATATCGCGCGGCAGGGTCAATATTTATTCTGATAAGACGAGGTGTCAGCTTGACCTGTCGATCATGATGTATATGATTCGCCCCTTATCATCTCAATGGAGCCATCCATGGCGTTCCTCTTCGAATACGGCCTGTTTTTGGCCAAAGCAATAACCTTGTCCGTACTTGTCATCGTAACGGTGGGTGCAGTTCTGGCCATGTCTACACGCCTGCGCGGTACAGGTGGCGACGGCATCGAGATTACCCGTTTAAACGACAAGTATCGCGACATGACCCATGCGCTCAAAAGTGCGATATCGACGAAAGTCGAATCGAAACAGCGCGCCAGGGAAGAGAAGAAGGCAGCAAAGAAACGCGCCAAGGGCCTGGGCGACAAGCGCGGACGCACCTATGTAATCGATTTTTCAGGGGATATCCGCGGCACCCACGTCAGCGGGTTGCGTGAGGAAATCACCGCCATCCTGACTGCCGCTGTCGATGGCGACGAGGTAATCATCAATGTCGACAGCGGTGGCGGCATGGTCAATGCCTATGGACTCGCCGCATCACAATTGCAGCGAATTCGTGCACGCGAGATCCCACTGACGGTGTGTGTGGACAAGGTCGCTGCCAGCGGCGGTTACCTGATGGCCTGCGTGGCTAATCATATCGTTGCGGCACCGTTTGCCATCATCGGCTCCATCGGCGTCATTGCCCAGCTACCCAATGTGAACAAATTATTAAAAAAACACGGCGTTGAATTCGAACAGATTGCCGCTGGAGAATACAAACGCACACTCACATTATTTGGTGAAAATACTGATCGCGACCGCGAAAAAATGCAGCAGGACATCACCGAAACACATGAATTATTCAAGAATTTCGTCAGCCAGCACCGTCCCGGTCTTGATATTGAAACGGTCGCGACAGGAGAATACTGGCTTGGAACACGCGCCGCTGAGCTTGGATTGGTGGACGAGATCGGCACCAGCGACGATCTGTTATTGACCGCCAGTGTCAACCGCGACATCCTGAAGATTACCTATAAGCCGAAACAAAGTTTGATACAGAAAATCAGCGGCGCTTCGGCAAAGCTTGTTGCGCGTCTCGGTGCGCGGGCACCGGCCGACGATCCGCATTTACTGGTATGAGTGATGATCTATCGTTTCGAAAACCATACTCCCAAAATTAACCCCGATGCTTTCGTTGCGGACAGTGCGGATATTATCGGTCAGGTTGAGATACTCGCTGGTGCCAGCATCTGGTTCAACTGTGTTTTACGTGGTGACAATGACCTTATTCATATCGGCCGCAACAGCAATATTCAGGATGGTTCAGTCATTCATACCGACAAAGGTAGTGAAGTTCGTATCGCCGAACATGTCACCGCCGGTCACCGGGTAGTCCTGCACGGTTGTCAGGTCGCAAGCCACTGCCTGATCGGCATAAATAGCGTACTACTCAACGATGTCGAGGTAGAGTCCTGGTGCCTGATCGGTGCCAATGCCCTGGTAACCGGTGGCCAACGTATTCCGGAACGCTCACTGGTTCTTGGCTCCCCCGCGAAAGTGGTACGTACACTCACCGATGCAGAATGTCGGCTGATCGAAGAATCCTCACAATCCTACGCAAATAAATCTGTCCGTTTCCCGAGCGATCTGGAAGCGATCATTAGTCGTGAATAATCAGTCATTATTCGCTGACCAGCGGTCGCTGGACATACAATATCAGTACTTGCCGCATTAGCTCGGATCACCTGACAGTGAAGTTCTTCAACATCCCTGAACAGGCAGCAAGCTGGTGTGAGTCAGAGCGTGACAGGGCGCGGACCATCGGTCTGGTGCCGACCATGGGGGCACTCCATGAGGGGCATTTGTCGCTGGTCGAGCAGGCATTGGCTGAAAACGATTTATGTGTCGTCAGCATTTTCGTTAACCCTCTGCAGTTTAATGAAGCAAGCGACTACGAGGCTTATCCACGGGACATCGATACCGATCTGAACTTGCTGAAGCAATATGGCTGCAGCATGACATTTACCGGATCACTGAGTGATTTCTTTGATGGTGCAAAGAACCCCGGCGATATCCCGCTACTCGATCCGGGTCCATTTGCCCAAGGACTCGAAAGCGAACATCGACCTGGACACTTTGCCGGTGTCCGCACCATTGTTGCACGCCTGTTTCAAACGGTGCGACCGGATCGGGCATACTTTGGCGAAAAGGATTATCAGCAAACCCTGATAATTACCGATCTCGCCGGGCAACTGGGCTATCCGGAAGTTGTCGTATGTCCAACCCTTCGCGAGCACGATGGTCTGGCCATGTCGTCACGAAATCGTCGCCTGAAGCCCGCAGAGCGGGCCGAGGCAGCGGGCATATACCGAGCGCTTTGTGCCGCACGCACAGCCTGGTTAAGCGGGCAACGACACCCTGCCATACTCTCGGCAAGAATGCATGAAGTGCTTAAGACGACCTCGCTCGAAGTAGAGTACGCAGAAGTGCGTGACCCCAATAACTGGAATGCAGTCAATGGCGAGGCCATGACCGGTACCGCCAGGGCGTTGATTGCAGTGCGCTGCGGCGAGGTCCGCCTGATAGACAATCTCGAACTCGCCTGACACCTGAGCTCGCACCTCCCTCTTTAACAACAAAATTAAAAAGTTATTTGCGGCGCAAAGGCTGATTTCATGACGCCACTGCGTTGGCGCGACATCATCGTCACACACGGCGACATGTCAATACCCAGCTCTATCGACAGACCAATGGGTTGCCTAATACAGTAGCGCGTATTCCAGGTAGAGCACGACCATGCAGGCAACTTTCGACAAGATTCAGGCAAGTACCCTCGGTGAGGGTGGGCTGCCTAACGAAGTCTATACTTCAGATGGCTTTTTCAAATGGGAGCGGGATCACCTGTTCGCGTCGCGCTGGTTTGGTATAGGTTTCAGTGCAGATGTTCCAGAGCCGGGTGATATCCACCGGGTCGATGTACTCGGTGCTTCACTATTGATTGTTCGTGGCGATGATCAACAGATTCGCGTTTTTCACAATGTCTGCAGACATCGTGGTCGGCAATTGCTTGACGAACCGTGTACCCGCGCGAAACTTATTCGCTGTCCTTATCACTCCTGGACCTACCGTCTCGATGGCACCTTATCCGGCACGCCGCACATCGGTGGGTCGGGTGTACATACAGTGGATAATTTCGACAAGAGTCGCTTCACCCTGTACGAAATCGCTGTATCTACCTGGCTCGATGTGGTTTTCATTAACCTCGATGGTCAAGCCGGACCCTTTGAAAATTTCATCAAGCCACTTGTCAAACGTCTTGAGCGGCTGTGGGGAACTGAGGGTCCTGCCGGCTTAACCCCGGCAAGGGACGGATTCACAGAAATGGAGGTCAAGAGCAACTGGAAGCTTGCGGTTGAAAATTATCTTGAAGCCTATCATTTGCCGATTGTTCACCCAGTCCTCAATCGTTACTCACCGTTATCGCAGCATTACGCATATCACGACGCAGCGGATTTTGCCGGACAGGGAGTGACCAGCTATCGGCCCGTCATAAACGGTGCCGAGCGTCTGCCGATTCTCAGCGGCTGGAAAGAAGAGTTAAAACACACTGCCGAGTATCCGTCAGTTTATCCGAATGTCTTGATCGGCGTGCAGCACGACCATGTCTTCACCATGTTGCTGCTACCGCTCGCCAGTGACCGAACCCTCGAACGGGTGGAGCTTCAGTTTATTGACGAGGGCGCTACCGATAACGCATTCACAGACACTCGGTCGGCCATCCTTGAAGGCTGGCGAGGTGTGTTTCTGGAAGACGTGAGCGCAGTGGAAGGCATGCAGTATGGTCGATATTCGCAAGCGTTCGATGGTGGGGTATTTACACCGGTGCTGGATCTTGCCACCCGGCACTTCCATCGCTGGTATGCACAACATGTGAACGCAAAAATAGAAGCGACGTGAAGTTAACGGGTAATTGCTGAAAATGATTTGATGCCGTCAGCAATCGCCAATAATCAAATGCTGAATACAACAACCCGGGATTCCGATTCATACGGAATCCCGGGTTTTTATTGCTTCGCGGATACTATGGTTAATTGCCTTGATTAATCAGGGCGAGCCGCAAAATCGCCACTACCCATAAACAGCAATGACAAGCCACCGAACAGATAACAAGCCTGAAGCTCAAGATCCCATCCGCCGGTCTGGTTAAGCAAGGTCAACTGGCCCATATGCACTAGAAAGATTGCGGCTGTCATGTTAATCGCAATCAACAGTCCGCCAATACGGGCGAACAACCCGATGATCACCATGATGGGGGCTAATACCTCACCTACGTAGACGCCGTAGGCAAGCAAATCCGGAAGCCCCATTTCGGCTACTTTGCCGGTAATAAAATCCATGCTGCCCGGGTTGGTAATCTTGTCGATACCGTGAAACAGCATGAGCCCGCCGAGCGATAACCTGAAGATCAATTTTCCCAGTGAGTCGGAAGCGTTCATAACTAAAATCTCCTGCCTTGCAAAACGTCACCACCTTGCGTTTATATTTTTGTGGGCCGACCGTACGCGCCCGGCAATTATTTAATCACAGTCGCGGCAACAATCCTATCGCCGTACACGGTTAAGTATCAACAGGGGTATGATACCCTCTTGTCAAAATGATGTAATTCATGCACATCATTCATGCAAAACCGGTATCAGGCGGGATAATCGTCGGTACTTGGCCGCATAGAGCATATTTATGGAATTTATAATGTCACACGAAGCTTTTTTTCGCTTCAGAAGCTGAGGATCCAAGGATGAAGACACTCCGGGTCATTCTTGTCAAACCAAGCAAGTATGCCAGGGACGGTGCCGTTGAACGGTTTGATCGGGGCTTTATGCCAAACGCAAGCCTCTACCATATCGCATCCCTGACCCCCACTGATATCGACGCAACCCGCATCGAGTTGCACACCGTGGATGAGTACGTCCGTGCCAATCTTGACTACCTGAAACTGCTATACAAAACTCCCGGCGCAACCACCCTGCTGGCATTTGTGGGTGTGCAATCGCATCAGTTTCACCGGGCGCTGGATCTGGCCGCCTTCGCCCGCCGTAACGGCGTCGAGCATTGCATTATTGGTGGACCCCATGCGATGACCTGCGATACTCGCGAAATGCAGGGTCGGGGCATCAGTTTCGCCTTGGGTGAAGCGGAAGTGGTCTGGCACGAAGTATTGTCAGATGCTGCCCGTGGACAGCTAAAAGACGTCTATAGCTCGGGTCTACGCTGGCAAAAACAACTCGACGGCGCAGTAGTCACACCGCCGAATATTGATGAACTCAATCGCTATGTTTTGCCCATGCTTGGTTTGTACCCTGTTCGCGGTTGCCCCTACCGTTGCAACTACTGTTCAGTTGTAAAGATTGCCGGCCATCCGGTGCGCAGTACGGCGATTGAAACCACTATGGAGAGCCTGCGCCGCGCTCGTGATGGCGGTGTGCGCTATATCGCCTTCGTGTCGGATAACTTCAACAAGTATCCCCAGGTGGCCGAACTACTCGAAGCCATGATCGATGCCAACCTTGGTCTGCGCTTTTTCTGCCAGTGCGATACCCATGTCGTCAACCAGCCGGAACTGTTCGATTTACTCAGGCGAGCCAACTGTTTCGAGATGTTTATCGGTGTGGAATCATTTAATCGCGAAACCCTGAAGGCGGCAAACAAGTTTCACAACTACCCGAAAAAATATCAAACACTGGCGGCACTGTGTCGCGACAACGGAATACGCGCGCACTTCTCAAATATCATAGGATTTCCCGAAGATTCCAGGCAAAGCATTCGCGGCGGCCTCGAAATTCTCAAGGGCTTGAATCCGCAAGTGGCATCGTTCTACGTGCTGACGCCGATTCCCGGCACCGAGCAATACGACGACTACCGGGCCCGCGACCTGATCACCGAAACGAATCTGGATCGCTTCGATACGACCTGCTCGGTATGGCGTCATCCGAGCATGTCAGCGAACGAGCTGGAAGACATGTTGTACGAGTGCTATATCGATTACTATCGCCACTTGATGCACCAGAAGAACACGGTGGATGAATTTCCCGAATTCACCGTGTTCTGTCGTTACGTCGCCTCACAGCGAATTCATCCCATGGCAGGCGGTACCGGACGACTCGTTCTTGATCAGGTAAGCGACTACATCGACCTGCGGAAAAATCTCTACGGCTTCGAGCACGCCAGCCTGCCGGACAGCCTCGGCTTGTCTCCGGAAGATGAATCGTTTAATCGCAGCAGCGATTGGCGCAAGTCCGATAGCAGCGCTGTGGCCACCATCTGACATCCATGCCGACAGCCAGCCGGTGTGCCTGGATCCTGACTCAAAATGTACCAGGATCCAGTCAGGCTATTGTGACGAATCGATCGGTGGTAACGATTTCAGATAGCGGATGATCGCATCGCGATCCGCACTGGTGAGTTTGCCGGTATTGAAATCCACCACTTCAACCATCGAGCCACCAACGAAGTCACCGTCTGGGTACATGCCGATTTCCAGAAAATCACGCAGATCGGATTTAGACCACTTACCGATACCGCTTTCACGATCAGGGGTGATATTCGGCACCGCATCACCTTCAGGTCCGTCCGGATTACCAGCCAATTCTCGATCCTGATCAAGCGCGCCCATGAAGTTACGTGGGGTATGACATTCATCACAATGACCGAGATGCCGTACCAGGTAGGCACCCCGATTCCATTGCTCGTCATTGTTTGGGTCGGGAACATATACACCAGCTGTGAAGTTCAGCCACTTCCAGGGACCCAGCAGCCACCTGAAAGACACATACCAGTCAAGTTCATGTGGGCGATTCTCACGCCGAATCGGCGGTATGCTATCAAGATAGCGTTTTATCGATTCAAGATCCGTATCGCTTAAGCCGGTATAGGAGGTATACGGAAAAGCCGGGTAGTAATGACTCCCGTCCGGACTCAACCCTTCTCGAAAAGCGCGAATGAAGTCCTGTTTACTAAATGCACCGATACCCGTTTCCACATCGGGCGTGATGTTGGGTGTATGGAATGTCCCAAACGGTGTGTCCAGCGCCCTGCCCCCGGCCATGTAGTCGCCTGCATCACCGTCCTCAACCGTATGACAGGCAATACATCCACCGGCAGTGACCAGATACTCGCCAGCCACCTCGTTACTGACCTCGTCAGTCTTGGTATCGACTTCACCAGTGCTGGTCTGTGCGCTGACAATCGAGCTGAACGCGAGCATCAGGACAGCCTGTATTACAGGAGTTTTTAAACGTAACACGTTAATGTTGATTCGAGTAAACGTCCACCTGATAACACCCGACAGGTTTGATGCGCAGCTAACCACTTATCAAACCTGAATTCGTATCGCTATGCAGTTTGTTCCGTTAACCAGTCGTAGGCGCTGTCGCTGTCTTCGAATAAACGGACTTCGCCCCCGGTAAACCAGCCACCAATTTGCGCTGCCACCTTTTGCCACGACTTGTTACCGACCAAGGCGATTCTCTCGAACTCACGTCCGTGCTTTAGTCCCAACTTGAGGTCGTCCCATGCAGCCCTGGCCTCAAATCCCTGAAAATCGAGCAAGTCCACCAGCGCACGCACCTTCGGTTGCGACACCTCGGCTAGCGCGCCTTCCAGCATGGGCACAAACAGTTCGTAATCGGCGTGAGTCAATTTGCCTTCGATCTTGAACCGAACGAATAGTCTGGATTCAATTCGATCAATACCAACTGTGATGCCATGTCGCTGATACTTCATGGATTATGGAGCCTCCTTCAGGTAGCTGTGTGGATAAACCAAATTCCGCGGCATTTATACCTCTAGTGTTCGCCACCCGCCTTGAAATTAAACACCGCACCGGACCGAATACCCGACGGCCAGCGTGTGGTGACGGTTTTCATGCGGGTGTTGAAGCGCACACCTTCAGGGCCATGAATGAAATGATCGCCGAACAACGAACGCTTCCAACCTCCGAAACTGTGAAAGGCCAGCGGCACCGGGATCGGCACGTTGACACCCACCATGCCTATCTTGATGCGGTGCGCGAAGTTACGGGCAGCATCGCCGTCGCGGGTAAAAATTGCCGTTCCGTTTCCGTATTCGTGATCGTTGATCATCCGTACCGCTTCGTCGTAACTCTCGGCACGTACCACGCACAGCACCGGACCGAATATCTCGTCGGAATAAATACTCATGTCCGGTTTGACGTGATCGAATATGGTTGCGCCAACGAAACAGCCGTTCTCATGTCCATTGACTGCGATATCACGTCCATCGACAACAAGGGTCGCGCCTGCTGCCACGCCCTGATCGATATAATCCTTGATACGGGACTGAGCCTCCGGTGAGATGACCGGACCCATCTCTGACGTGGGATCGGTGTATGGCCCGACCTTGAGGGATTCAATTCGCGGCACCAGTTTCTCCATCATCGCATCGGCTGCCGCATCACCGACGGCGACCACTACCGAGATCGCCATGCAGCGCTCGCCAGCGGAACCATAGGCTGCACCCATCACCGCATCGGTCACCTGGTTCATATCCGCGTCTTCCATCACCACCATGTGGTTCTTGGCGCCGCACAGCGCCTGTACGCGCTTGTTATGGGCGCAACCCGTGTGATAGACGTATTCGCCAATTTTTGTCGAACCCACAAAGCTGATCGCCTGAACATCGGGATCGGTCAGCAGGGTGTCGACGGCCTCCTTGTCGCCGTTAACGACATTGAGTACACCATTCGGAAGACCGGCTTCACTGAAAAGTTCGGCAAGACGCAAGCCACACGAGGGATCCTTTTCCGATGGCTTCAACACAAACGTGTTGCCACAGGCGATGGCAATGGGAAACATCCACATCGGTACCATTGCTGGAAAATTGAACGGCGTAATGCCGGCACATACGCCGAGGGGCTGGCGCATGCTGAAACTATCGACGCCGCCAGCAACGTTTTCAGAGTATTCACCCTTCAAAAGCTGAGGGATACCACAGGCGAATTCGACCACTTCAAGGCCACGGGTAATGGAGCCCTTGGCGTCATCGAGTGTCTTGCCGTGTTCTGATGAAAGCAAGTTGGCCAACTCGTCCATGTGGGCGACAATTAATTCACGAAAACGAAATAACACCTGAGCACGACGAGCCGGCGCTATTTCCGACCAGGCAGGAAAGGCTGCTTTAGCTGCGGCGATTGCACTTCGAACCTCGTCACCGCTGGCCAGGGGCGCTTGCGCTGTGACCTCGCCCAGTGCAGGGTTGTAAATTGATCCGAAACGGCCGCTGGTGCCTTCGACGCGCTCGCCGTTAATATAGTGATAGAGTGTTTGGGTGACCTGGGCGTCCATATCGACTCCTTTCAGGAAAGGTGATGTAGTGTTGGGAAATGCATCCCGAACGACGACTTGGAAATAGCGATCTACAATGAGATTTTGCAATCCAAAGCCAGTTTGGCGCAACCGAAATCAACCGACAAGGGCCAGTCGGGTGTGCTCTATCGAGCCAATTCGCGGCATCAGGACATTATCGCTGCAAGCAGCCTTTCTCTTGATATTTCAAGTGAGTAGTGCATCGGCAGAACCTGTTACGACACTTGAACTGCTTACCCAAATCGTTTATCGCGTCGAGGTGGCAAGTTATTGCGGTCTGGTTGACGAGTCGGTCGCGCGGGGGTTTCGGGCCCGTCGCGATGCCATTATCGAAAATGGCAATATTAACGACAACGAAATCGAAAAAGCCAATGCCAACGCCTGGAAGGCAGCCAACGCAGAATGGCAAAATCGCGGTCTTGGCGGTTTCAAAAACTGGTGTCGTACCGAAGGGCTCGAGTCTGCCCGGTATTTCAAGGATATCGACGATAGCGAAGGCGACTGACGCCGTTGATCAATCGTCGGTCTCGTTGTCGACCGGTGCTTTCAACTCCACCGTATTGCCGTCCGGGTCGTCGATATAAATTGATTGACCGAATCCCGTGGCCCCATAACGCCTGCCAAACTGGCTTGCTTTAATGCCGTGCGCTGAGAGATGTTGTCGCAACTCTTCCTCATTGAATTCGGCCAGCCGCAGACAGAAATGGTCCATGTTGTGGCCAGTTTGTCTCGGCGCATCGCCTCCGCTACGGCCCAGCTCACTATTGATCTCGACAATATCGATAAGGCTGCTACCGGCACGAAGTTGAATCAGACCGAACGCCGGCGACGATTCTCGCTCCACAGTGCAACCCAGCACATCGCGATAAAAAGCAACCAATCGTGCGGGATTCTCACTGCGAAGAACCAGATGATCAAGCCCGAGTATTTGGTACATGAATTCTTTTAATCCATGTAATCTAAATGCTGCGAGCCGCTTCGCAAAGGTTGCTCAACTTATTTCTGGCGAGGTCGCGTCCTAAAAGACCCAGGCCACAATCGGGCGCGGCAATCAAACGTTCGGCATCAATGTGCGCCAGGGCATCGTGTATGCGTTCTCGAATCTCGGCAACGGTTTCCACACGACTTTTGGCAATGGCTACGACGCCCAATATCACCGTCGTATTGCGAAAACGTTCGAGCAACGACAAGTCGTTGTGGCGATGGGCATCTTCCAGAGATACTGCATCGATCGTCGACGCTTCAATGGCATCGGCTATCTCAAGATAGGCGTGTTGATCAGCCTTGGGATAGTCCGGATTATCGAGCCGATCAGGATACCCGCAACACATATGCACCGTTCGTGTCACATCATCCGGACAATCCTTAAAGGCTCGCTGCAGGTTATCGAAACCGTATGCCAGTGCCTCAGCGGGTTTGCGTGCGAATAGCGGCTCATCGATCTGGATATGCTTGCAGCCGGCGGCAGCCAATGACAGAACCTCGGCATTAAGCGCATCCGCAAGATCTGCGCCAAGCGCTGCCGGGTCGTTGTAATACAGATCGGCATTGGTATCGGTAATCGTCATGGGCCCGGGCATGGTGATTTTTACTGACCGGTCGGAATGGGCCATCGCCCGCACATAGTCGTTGGCAAGAAACAGATCCCGCGGCGATACCGGCCCACGAATGCTGGGCAGATTTGCCGAGTAGGCGCCGTTACGGAGGACTTTTTCGGTTAGTGAAGTAAAGTCAAAACCGTTTAAATGACGACAGTGGTAGTGAATGTAGTTCTCGCGTGAAACTTCACCATCAGTCGGGATGTCGATGCCCGCCTCGATCTGATCATTCAGCACTTCGGCAACACCGCGCTCAATGATTGCATCGGCATCGGGACCGAGTTCACGTAATGCGGACTCCCATTGTCGAGTAGGATCAGCAGTATCCGGACCTGCTGGAATATTGAACCAGTCGGGAAGTTTGACGTAATAGGGCTTCGGATAAGCGCCAATGCAGGTCGTTAAAATCTTCATTTACCCGACATTGCCTTTTCCAATCGTTGAGATGCAACGGTCACTTTTAGTCACCCTTCCAAAGTATGAGCCTCAGTTGGATGACTCTTCGCCCTTCACCTGGCTCTCCAGATTGGTTGGCGCGAAAATACCCTGGTAGCCCTCGGTGCCTTTTGCAGGTGCATCATCAGTCGCTGCGTCGTTTGCGGCACCCGAATCACCCTTGACCTGGCTCTCCAGATTGGTTGGCGCGAATATGCCCTGATAGCCTTCGGTTCCCTTGGCCTTGCCAGTACTCGGCGCCGTGGTATTTGGCGCTGCCTGTTGGGTCCCGGGTTGTGCACCTTCAAACATCTGTTTCTTGCGGCGCTCATCGACGCGTCGTTGAGTCTCAAGTTTTTTGGCTTCCTTGACTGATGTCTTGCATTCATCGACACCGACTGTACCGGAATAATATGCAGTACCCAGACCCGCCAGGAAGATGACAATAATCATGGCGAACGCCGGATCAATCAGGCGATTACTCTTGCGACCCAGCTTCGAGAGCGCATCGGTGCCTTCGATAACCGCCTTGGATATAGCTTTCTCGAACGCATCAGTACGACGCTTCTTGATTTCCATGATTGCCGCAGCAAACAATGTGAGTACGACTATCGTAACTGCCAACGCGCTGATTGACGGGTTGATGCCGTAACGCACTTTACTCGCCAGCACGGTGGTTAATGTACTTTCCGATGTGATGGTAAATACGGTGGTGTTGTAGTTCTCGAACGAAGCGAGAAATGCCAGAACCGCGGCGGAACCGATCGCAGGCTTTAGAAACGGCAACAGGATTTTACGGAATGTCTGCACATGAGACGCGCCAAGATCAAGCGCCGCTTCTTCAAGAGCAGGGTCGAAACGCTGCAAACGGGAGATGAATACCAACATCGAATAGGCCGATATGAACGTCGTCTGACCAACGATGGTGAGAAATATTCCATCGTAGAATATCGACTCGTAATTGGCGTTGAACATGGCGCCGAGCCGATCCCAGAAAATAAGTGTCGAAATACCCAGTACGACCCCTGGAATAAGAATCGGCGATACAACGATGGTGTAGTACCAGGGACGCACACGCGGGCTAATCTGCATCAGCATCAACGCGCCAGCCAGCCCGATCGGTACTGAAAGCGCAACCACACCGATACCGATAATGAGGCTGTTGCGAAGTCCGTCCATCAACTTGTCATCGTTGACCAGAACGTCGAACCACTCAACCGAAAAGCAGTCCCACGGCGACACCCGGGGAAAGTCCGCACTGTTGAATGCGGTAATACTCATGATGATCAACGGGCCAAACAGATAGGCAAAAAACATCACCACGAACAGCAGTACAGCATATTTCCCAAGGCGGTCGGTAATCATCGTGCAATCTCCCCAAGCTTGACCTTGAAGATCTTCATAACCAACAGCACGAAAACGATTGAGGTAATCAGCAACACGATTGCATAGGCCGAACCGCGCGGCCAGTTACCACCGGTATTGAACCACTGATAGATGATCTGGGTGAACCACAGGGAACTGGGTCCACCGAGGATCTGTGGTGCGGCAAGGGCGCCGGCAGACAACATGAATACCATGGTGCATCCGGAACTGATGCCGGGCTTGGCAAACGGCATCACCACACGCCAGTGTATTCGCCACCACGGCGAGCCGAGATCGCGCGCAGCCTCAATCTGGTTTTTGTCCAGGCTTTCGACGGCGTTATAAAGCGGGAATATCATTAACAACACGAAGGCATAGCCAAGGCCCGCATACAAGGCGATATTTTCGCGAATGAAAGGATAGGGATCGTCGACAATCCCCATCGCCATCAGAGCATCATTTATTACCCCGTTGGAACCGAAGATAATTCTGAAAGCAAAGGCGCGCAATATTTCATTAACCCAAAACGGCACGATCAACGACAACACCATCAGTCGTGCCCAACCACCCTTGGCAACCTGTGCCAGATAATAGGCTATTGGATAACAGATGATGAAATCGAACAAGGTTACGAATACAGCGGTAACGATAGTTCGTAGAAATACCGTCAGATCGATGACATTGTAGGAGTCTTCACTCAGCGCACTACCAAACAACAGAAACTTGTAGTGACTGATGGTGTACACATCATTAGGCCCACCCTGTTCCGCCGGCGGCAGATTAAAACGGAATGAGAAATCGAACATGAATATCTGTGGCAGGATGATCAGGAAAAAAATCCAGAAACCAACCACGCCCAGTAGAAATACCGATAAAAATACGCCGTTTCTCGTAAAAAAATTCTTGAGGTAGTTGTAAAGGGCCATGGAATACTCCCGCTATTCTGCAGCCAGAGGTCCTTCGGCCAGGGCGACGCTCAATTCGGGTTCGCAAACGAGTTCAACAACCTCACCGCGGCGTCTCTCTGACGAAGAACCATCGTTGACCATCGACATCTTGACAGGCTTGGTACTACCGGGTACTTCGAAGTAAACCTGCCAGAAGTTCCCTTCGAACTCCTCATTGACGATAGTTGCCTTGATCCGATTGATCTGATTATCCGGCTTGGCAAAACGCAGCGATTCGGGGCGTTGAAAAACATATGCCGTATCGCCTACCTTTAATGGATTCGAAGCTGTCACAGGCGTCTTTGCGAGTAACGTGCCAACCGTCGTTGTCACCGTCGCCATCCCGTTGTCGACGCTTTCAACCGTGCCGCGAAACAAGTTGTTTTCGCCAACAAAGGACGCAACGAATGGTGAACCGGGGGCATCGTAAATCGTGGTTCCATCACCCACCTGCTCGATCACGCCATCACGCATAACCGCGACATTATCGGACATCGTCAGGGCTTCGCCTTGATCGTGGGTGATGTATATAAACGTAATACCGACGCGTCTTTGTATGGACCGAAGTTCAGTACGCATGTGTTGACGCAACTTCAGGTCAAGCGCCGACAACGGTTCGTCGAGCAACAAGACCTCGGGTTCTGCTGCCAGCGCACGGGCAATGGCTACCCGCTGGCGTTGACCGCCGGAGAGTTCGCCGACCATTTTTTCACCCTGGCCAGGCAACGCAATCAATTCAAGCAGTTCATCCGCCTTCTTGCGTCGTTCTGTCGCATTGACACCTTTTACTTCCAGCGCGAATGTGATGTTTTCCCACACCGTCATCAACGGAAAAAGTGCAAGGTTTTGAAAAATCAGCGCGGTGGGACGACGGTTAGGGCCGATACCGGCCATGTCCTTTCCACCGATAAGAATATTACCTTCGGATGGTTTCAGGAAGCCTGATACTGCTCTGAGGATGGTTGTCTTGCCACATCCTGAAGGCCCGAGGAAACTGAAAAATTCACCCCCCTTGATAGTGAGTTCGATCTCACGCGCGGCCACGAAACTGCCGAACTTAATCCAGACATTTTCCAGTCTGACATCTGCACTCATTGCGATACTCCACTGGCCATTTACGGCAGGTTTCCCGATGAAGCGGCCGTACAAAAATCATCGTACGGCATTGTAATAATTTACGCAGATAAGGAAGCTTTGATATCGACCTGATAACCACCAAGCGGGAACCATTCAATCAGGGAAATACCCGTATATTCCTCTCAAGCGCAATCGGATTTCTGCCTTTTCAGCTAAAACCCTGAAGGCGGCGCCGCGTACGACGCCGCCATTATCATTGGTATTTTTATATTGTTATCAGGCGTTGACGAACTTGTTTCGAAATTCTGTTCGCACGTCTGCATACCACTGAGGCTCTTTCGGCCAGGGCCACAGATTAGCCAGTGATTCGCCCGGATAAACAGAGGCAAAGGTCTTGGCATATGCCGCACTGGCGAACTTGTCAGCACCCAGCACCGCGGAGTTGTAACCATGTCCGCCCCAGGCTTCATCACCACCGCCATCGATGGACTTACCAGCCGGCTCCGGTTCGTAACAGAACTCGAGGAAGGCATAGACCTCTTCCATATTCTCAGCACCCGCTGACAGCGACATACCGTCGACCCATGCCAGAGAACCTTCAACCGGTGCGCGATACTGGACCGGATCACCATTATTCATCATGGTAATCGGAGGGCCATCCCAGGTTTGCCCGACGAGCACGCCGTCATTGAGGAAGCCGTTTTTCTGACTGTCAGCATCGTTCCAGAACAGTTTTACCTGATCCTTGTTGGCAACGCAGAAGTCGGTAACGACAGTCCACACCTTGCGCATGGTTTCTTCATCGTTATAGGCATTCTTCATTGAACCGGGTTCGAGCTTGTCGATGGTTTCAAGATACAGGCCAGCACCGAGCATCCCCGAATGTGGTCGCATCATGGTTTTACCAGCCACATCGTCTTGCCAGATATCACCGTAACTCGGTATCTCTCCGGCGCGTGGCGGCGTCCATAGATCGGTTCGCCAGGCTACACCTTCGGTGCCCCATATATGCGGCAACCAGTGAGAGCCTTTGCCGTCAAAATTCCATTCTTCATCGCCAACCCGCAACATGGCCGGATTGACGTTACCGATATCGGGAATCTTGCCGTAGTCGAACGGCTGCAATAAACCGAGTTCAATCCACTGCGGCGAGCGCATATTGGTCGGGCTGCAGATATCAACACCACGGCCCTTGGTGGCTTTCATCTTGTTGATGATTTCCTCATTGGAGCCGATACCGGTGTAGTTGATGGTAATACCGGTTTTTTCCTTGAATGCCTTGATGAAGCCCGGTGGCAGGTAGTCAGACCACATCAGTACATTGATCTCGCCTGAGGAGGCCAGCGCCCTTGGGCTTACCACCCAGGGACCGACCGCCGCAGCGGCGCTGGCCGCCGCCGTTCCCTTAAGGAACTTTCGGCGACCCGTGAAACAGGGGGTCTTCGCGTCGTCACTCATTGGTTTTTTCTCCTTAACTCAAGTTGCAACTCATGTTGCTGTTTTTGTCGCCCACGGGGGTCGCGGTCGGCATTTTTTAATATTCTTTATATTTTCTTTGTCAAAAAGTACCACAAAAAATCAAACTGATGAAAATGAATTTTTTTAAACCCATACGAAAAGGTCGGTTATAGACCAATAACCGACCTTACATTTCATAGCGCTGCCAGAGTCACCCTGAGTTTCTCGCATATCTCGTCGATATGCGCCCGCTCACTGATCAAAGGCGGCGCAACCAGCAGCGAATCGCCGGTCGCCTTGAGATTGAGGTGATTTCTAAAAAGCGCCTTCTGCGCATTCAATCCGGCGAGACCGGGCTGATCCTCAGGTTTGATATCAATACCGGCCAGCATGCCATATCCGCGGATATCTGTAATAGCCGGGATATCGCTCAACGCAAATATTGAATCGAGGAAATAATCTGATAACTCTGCCGCCTTGTGGAACAAGCCCTCATTCTTGAATATATCCATAGTGGCGATACCCGCTGCACAGGCGGCCGGGTGGGCCGAATAAGTGTAACCATGGAAGAGTTCGATGGCTTTTTCCGGTGCGGCATTGAATATGGCATCGTGAATCTCATCGGATACCGCTACGGCACCCATCGGCTGGGCGGCATTGGTCAGCGCCTTGGCTAATGTCATGATATCGGGTTTGACGCCGAAACTGTCGGCCGCAAACGCCTTGCCGGTGCGTCCAAAGCCGGTGATCACTTCGTCAAAAATCAATAGTATGCCGTAGGTGTCGCATAGCTCCCGAAGCCGTTCGAGATACCCTTTGGGCGGCACCAGACAGCCGGTTGAGCCGGCAATCGGCTCCACAAAGCACGCTGCGATGGTATCCGGTCCATAATTCAATGCGAGCCGCTCCAGATCGTTGGCAAGCTCGGCACCGGTCTCAGGCTGACCCTTGACGAAGCGGTTTTCCGGCAGCCAGGTGTGACGCATATGCGCCACTCCCGGAACACCCGGTCCGAATGCCTGGCGGTTCTTGATCATGCCGCTCAAGGATACGCCGCCAAGGTTGACGCCGTGATAGGCGCGCTCTCGGGAAATAAACCGCTGACGTTGACCTTCACCTCTTGCGTAGTGGTAGGCATATGCGATTTTCATCGCCGTATCGACCGATTCGGATCCCGAATTCGTGAAAAAGATATGATCGAGTCCCGCAGGCGTCAGCTCGGCAACCCGTCGCGCGAACTCGAAAGCGAGCGGTTGGGCGGTCTGGAAAGGTGGCGAATAATCGAGAGCCTGCATTTGCGCATATACGGCGTCTGCGATTTCCTTTCGACAGTGCCCGGCTGCGCAACAAAAAAGCCCTGACGAGGCATCGATGATCTTGTCGCCTTTGTCATTCCAGTAATACACGCCCTCGGCACGCACAAAAATCCTCGGGTCGGTTTTAAAATCCCGGTTGCCGGTAAACGGCATCCAGTAATTGCGCATTGATTCCTGATCAAGTTTCATTGGTTGATTACCATTCGTCGGCGGGTTTACACTCAAGCTACGGTTTACAGGATAAACCTTAGTCCCCACCCAGATTTTCTGACTAGCACCAGAGCATGATTCGAGATGAGGCCAGTGAATGCCGGACGTTTTGTTCAAGTTGCCGGAAGACCCGAATGCAAGTCTGCAAACGCGCATACGAGAAATGCTGGTTTCGGCCATTCTCGACGGCCATCTGCCGCCGGGCAGCCCGGTACCGTCAGGCCGTAAGCTCGCACAACAGCTAAAGGTTGCCCGCAATACGGTTGTTCTTGCCTACGAACACCTGGTCGACGAAGGATTCCTGATCGCCCGGGAGCGTAGCGGCTTTTATGTCAGCGAGGATATCCTGAAAGGACGAATCGGCGCTGTATCCCATCACTCGGGCGGCCTTCGGGAACCGGCTCACTGGCAAGGCCGGATACGCCTTGACTTCAGCCATCAGCGGCAGATTCAAAAGCCCGCCGATTGGCAGCGTTATCAATATCCGTTTCTTTATGGTCAGTTCGATCCGGCGCTGTTTCCAATCGCCGATTGGCGGGAATGCTGTCGCGATGCGGCGTCAATTAGGGCAATTCACGCCTGGGCCGGCGATCGCGCCGACCGCGACGATCCGGAACTGATTGAACAGATTCATACCCGTGTACTGCCTCGGCGTGGAGTTTTTGCAGGCGATCACGAAATTCTGGTCACCCTGGGCGCGCAACATGCGCTCTATCTCGCTGCCCAGTTGCTGGTTAACGCGGAACGTACGGTGGGTATGGAGGAACCCGGCTACACGGACGCCCGCAATGTATTCAATGTTCACACCCGTAACGTTCGACCGCTCTCCCTGGACGCGCATGGGCTGAAAATCGACTCAACCCTGGACGATTGCGATTGTGTTTATGTCACCCCATCACATCAGTTTCCGACGACCATCACCATGCCGATCGAGCGTCGCCGGGAATTACTGAAGGCGGCTGACGAAAAGGATTTTATTCTGATCGAAGACGATTACGAATCCGAACTGAACTACGCCGACGAACCGGTGCCCGCCTTAAAGAGTCTGGATGAATCGCAGCGGGTTCTTTATATCGGTAGCCTGTCAAAAACACTCGCGCCGGGTCTTCGAATGGGTTATCTGGTCGGGCCACCCGGATTCATCACACAGGCCCGGGCACTGCGTCGATTGATGTTACGACACCCGCCGGCTAACAATCAGTTTATCGTGTCACAGTTTTTAAAACGTGGATTTCATGATGCGCTGGTGCGACGTTTGCATCACACCCTTCGTGATCGCTGGCGCGTCATGATCGAGTCGCTGGATCTGCATTTTCCATCCACGGATGTTAATCATGCATTTGGCGGGTCAGCATTCTGGGTGCGCTTGCCAGAAGGTATTGACGCAGACGAACTCGAAGTGGCGGCACGCGAACAGAGTATTCTGATTGAAGCCGGCAGTGTATTTTTTAATCAACCGCAAAGTCCCTGTGGCTGGATACGCCTCGGTTTTTCGTCCATCGCCTCTGACCGCATTCCGCAAGGCATCAAGCAGCTCGCCGCGGTCATTAAAAGCCTTTAGAACCTGGCTCAAAATGCAGGTTCCAGTCACTTTGATAAATCGACAGTTAACCTGTCAGTCACACAGCCAGTTATTGTGGGCGCTTGCCGGTGAATTCTATCTCACCGCCGGGCAATAAATAGAGCACCAGTGCTTCGCCGTCGGTAACTGTTGGAAAGTGATCGGAACCCGGCGGATAGACACACCAGCCGCGGCCATGGCCATCGAAGCAGGCGCTATCGTCAATAGGCATCACCATACAAATTTCACCATTGGGATGTCGATGATGGGGACCAACGATATTATCAAGATCCACCACATCAACACTCAATCCAAAGGTATCATCACTGGCTTCCATTACCCGCCCAAAGCGACGTCCTTCCCCACCCTCGGCACACATCCAGCCCGCCGCTATAGCTGCATGACAAGCCTTCTCAATCGTTTTGAATTGCGTGCCATTGGCAGGAATTTCGGTATTGAGTTCTTTAGCCAGTGAATCATCAAGATTTCGCTTGCCGACAAACTCTGTTACAGGTTGTATGAGTTCGTTAAATTTCTCGATACGCATGAATCACCTCAAACATTTGTCGATTGGCAGTGGTGTCGATGTTTCAACGGATTAGTGCGACATCATCCCGTTATAAAGTAAAGCGAAAGCGTCGATGCAAGCAAAATCGCCACCCACAATGCCATGCTACCGATAGGCCAGGAACGCGCCAACAGACCTTGCGGGCCATTGTGTTGCTCCAGTTTATACAGCAACGCATGGTAACGACGCCGCACTGCATTGCGCAAACCTTGGTACATAGTATTCATCAGAAGGGTTATTCGCGAAATGAGTTGCGGTGCGAATCGACGATAAGTCCAGTCAAAATCAAGGTTGGTGGAGTGTAGCTCCGGTGGGTAGATACCTGATAGCTTCAGCCACGCGAATGCTGCTGCAGAGAAAAACAATATCTGTAGTTGCGCCAGCACGTGACTTGAATCATAAGGGTTGTAATCAACAGCAAACGGCAACGACCCATAAAGAATTGATGGAAATACGCCAATCAAAATACAAAGCAGTGCAGAAATCGCCATGGCGATGAGCATGTTGGGCGGCGCTTCACCGGGTCGTAAACCGGCGTCTTTATAAAAGAACGCAAAGAATGGAATCTTGATTCCGGCATGATGAAATACACCGGCAGAGGCGAACAATAACATCAACCAGACAACTTGATGGTTACCATCGAGCGCGGCACTCATCACCATCGACTTGCTGACGAAACCACTGAACAGGGGAAACGCGGAAATTGACGCCGCACCGATTATGCAGAACGTGGTTGTCCACGGCATGCTCTTATAGAGACCACCCAGATCCGAACCATTGATCCGTCCGGTCAAATGCAGCACCGCGCCCATGGACATCATCAACAAGCCTTTGAAAATAACGTCATTAAAGGCATGAGCCACAGCACCATTCAGTGCGAGCTCGGTACCAATGCCTACACCGACGACCATGAAACCAATCTGGTTGATCATGCTGTAAGCCAGCACACGACGCAGATCGTTTTCTATCACGGCGTAGAAGATCGGGAAACAGGTCATCACTGCGCCGATATAAATGAGTTCCTCGGTGCCAGGAAAACCTCGCACCAGCGCATACACAGCCACCTTGGTGGTAAACGCAGACAGGAAAACGGTACCCGTCGGCGTCGCTTCGGGATAGGAGTCGGTTAACCAGTTATGCAGCAACGGAAATGCACACTTGATACCGAATGCGGCAAGTATCAATAAACCGGCAACGTTATCAATACCGATAAACGTGAACGCCATTGAACCCGTTTTCTGATACCACAAGAGTGCACCCGCCAATAACAAAACGCCCGATAAAATCTGAATCACCAGGTATCGCACAGCGGCGGATCGGGAACGTTCAGTATCTCGCGCCAGGATCAGAAATACCGACGACAGCGTCAGCATTTCCCAGAATATGAACAAAGTCATCAGATCGCCAGCGAACACTGCGCCAAGGGCACTGCCGGCGTACAGTAATGCACTGACCTGCTGGCGGGTATCCTTCACATGCAGTGAATAAACGATACCGATAAAGGCGGCGATATGGAAAAGATAACCAAAAAGTCGCGACAATGCATCGACCCGGTACGGTTGCAGCTCAAAGCCTAATACCGACAGGTGAAGCGCAGTACCATCGGCGACGCCGGCCAGATGAATTCCACCGGCCACCGGCACAAGCAGCATGACGACCGAGCGCCACCAGCCACGCAGATACAGCGCCGCAAACGCTGCCGCGTAGAATAAAACAAAGGGCGGCAGGTCAGTCGTCCACAGAATCATAGTAGTCTTCGTTACGCATTAGAACCTTACGCATTTCCTTCGCCAGCAGAACCAGAACGACACAAGCGACGAAACCATAGAAGGCATAAAACCCGAACAAGGCTTCCAAAGGATTATCGACATGCCGGTGAATCACCAGATCGGCCAGTAATAGTATTACGCAGCAGACGATTAGCACCCGCACAACCAGACGAACATTGCGCGGGTTATCGAAAACATGTTGTTTATCAGATTCGTTTTTCATCTTTCATACCTGAATAATTCTGCAATCATGTCTGACCGGATTATCTAACCAGCATCGAGGCCACTCGATATAGCGGATCTGGAATAAAAAACAGTAAGACGGTCATCAAAACGGCCACCCCGATCGCCAACAGGCAGGTAGCAGGTGCTTCATTGTAACGATGATCATCAATGGATCTTTTGAAGAAGCCACGTACCGGTATCTCAAGCAAGTAACCGATGTTGAGCAGGGTACTGACCAGCAGTACCGATAGCAGCACCCACTGCCCTGTTTCCACTGTAGCCTGCGCCAGAAGCCATTTACTCCATACACCACCGGCCGGAGGCAATCCGGCAATACTGAGACTGGCGATAAAAAACGCCGTCATGGTCCATGGCATATCCTTTCCCAGACCGTCGAGCTCACTGACTTTTGATTTATTTGTAGCGATCAAAATCGCGCCAGCGCAGAAAAACAGGGTAATCTTTCCGAAGGCGTGCATCACGATGTGCATGGTTCCACCGATAACGCCGGCCTGTACTGCCAATAGCGAACCAAGCACAACGTAGGACAATTGACTGATTGTTGAATAAGCCAATCGCGCCTTGAGATTGTCTTTGCTAAACGCGATCAATGAAGCAACAACAATTGTGAATCCGGCAACATAACCCAGCATTTCCGCCGCCGGCAGTGTGGCCATGCGTTCGATGCCGAATATATATATGGATATTTTCATGATCGAAAACACACCGGCCTTGACGACCGCCACTGCATGCAGCAACGCACTGACCGGTGTTGGCGCGACCATCGCGGCCGGTAACCAGAAATGAAACGGCATTAGCGCCGCTTTGCCGATACCGAAGACAAACAACGCCAACAGCATACCAAGCATCATCGTAGTGCTGGCGTCGCTAAAGATCCCACCACTCACGAAGCTAAGCGTACCGGCTTCAAGAGCCGTCAGGATAATTGCAAGCAGCAGCATACTCATCGATGTACCCACCAGGACACCGAGATATATTCGGCCGCCAGCACGGGCCTTCGGTGTACCGACATGGGTTACCAGCGGATAAGTCGAGAAGGTCAACAGTTCATAGCAAACGAACAGCATCAACAGGTCACCGGCGAAGGCCACCCCCATGGCGGCGGCAATTGCTATGGCAAAAAATGTATAAAACCGTGTTTGATTCTGTTCATTATGGCCACGCATATAGCCAATTGCGTAGATAGTTGTCACCAGCCAGAGGAAACCGGCTATCAGTGCGAATAACATACCGAGCGGCTCAACCGCCAATGTCAGACTGAATCCGGGAATCGGCTCGGCAAGTACCAATGAAGGCATATCACCATCGAAGACGTGACTTGCCAGCCAAACGAGATCAACACACAACACCACGGCCGTTGCGATACTGAAAAACTCACGCAGGTTGGGACGCGCGGCGGCCAGAAGCACCAGCATCGCACCGATAAGCGGCAACATGATGGCGGCCAGCATGGCATTTACGGGACTCAAGAAACGCCCCCTAAAAGCCAGATGGCGGCCGCCTTTGCTGAACCGATATTGATACCCGTGAAAATACCGAAATAAATATTTGCCAGTGCCAGAATCCAGGCTGGTGCAAGCAACGATAATGGTGCTTCCTGACGTGGCGCATTTTCAGCAGGCGGCCGGATCATGATTTCAATCACCCGCCAGATATAAACAACGGCAAGTAGCGAACCAATGAGCACCAGTAGTGCAATCATCCACCAACCGGCCGCCAAAGCTGCTTGAACCAGCAGCCACTTGCTGGTGAAACCAGCAGTCAGCGGCATGCCAATTAGACTTAAACTGGCAATCGTAAATGCGCCGAATGTCCACGGCATACGTCGCGACAGGCCTGTCAGGTCATCGCGCATGACGCTTCCGATCTGATACACCACACAAGCCAGTGCCAGAAACAGCGCGCCTTTCATCAGTGCATGGTTAAATATATGCGCAATACTCGCCGTGACCCCGGCCTGGCTGGCAATGGCGATACCAAGCAGCATATAGCCTATCTGTGCGACGCTTGAATACGCCAGCATGCGTTTAATATCACGCTCGAAAATTGCCACTGTCGAAGCAACCAGAACAGCGGCGACAGCAAGCACTGCAAGGATTGCCGATAGCGGCATCTCCACAAAAGAAAACTGATAACCAAAAATGGTGAACAGGAATCGAATCAGCGCGTACAGGGCAACCTTGGTTGCAGTGGCGGCGATGAACGCCGACACCACGCTGGGTGCATAAGCGTATGCATTCGGTAACCACAGGTGAAGTGGAAACATGGCGATCTTCAAACCCATGCCAACCGTCAGGAATGCCAGAGCACTCTCCATCGTACGGGTGGCTATCGTGTCCGGTAAACGCACCGCGATATCCGCCATGTTAAGGCTACCGGTGGCTAAATATAAAAACCCGACACCAATAATTATGAAAGTGGCGCCAATCGTACCCATGACCAGATACTGGAACGATGCAGTCAGCGCCCGGCGATCGCGTCCCATGGCGATCAGAACGTATGACGACAGTGAGGATATCTCAAGGAAAACGAACAGGTTAAAAGCGTCGCCGGTTACCGTCATGCCTATAAGACCAGACAGACATAACAACCAGGCGGTGTAGAAAAGCGGCTGACGTGAACTATCAATTTCCTTGTTAATACTGAGCCTGGCAGACAACAGGCATACGCTGCTGATGCCGGATACAATCAACATCACCAGTGAGTTGACCGGATCGACTCGATATTCGATCCCCCACGGCGCGGCCCACCCTCCAAGGGGTGTCACGATCATGCCGTCGCTTTGCACCAGAACGAACAGACGCACCGAGATGGCAAAGCACGCAACACTGGCAACCAACGCCAGCAACCACGACCAGCGGGCACGTGGCATTAACACACAAAGTGGTGCCGCCAGCAGTGGGGCTACCACCGCAAGCACGCTCAATTGCTCATCAATCACCCGTCTATGCCCCCGGCACTTTCACCCGAATGATTTGAAGTGTCGTTTAACCCTTCGGTTTCCTTGAGGTGAATCTCGTCCTCTTCGAGACTGCCATAGGCCTCCTTGATGCGGATCGCCAAAGCCAGACCCAAGGCTGTCGTAGCCACACCCACCACGATAGCGGTGAGGATCAGCACATGGGGTAGCGGATTGGAATACACGTCCGTACCATCACGCAGAATCGGCGGCTCGCCGCCGGTCACCACACCCATGCTGATGTATAAAATGAATACCGATGCCTGGAACAGGTTCAGACCAACGACTTTCTTAACCAGGTTGCCACTGGCGATAACCACGTAAAACCCGGTCATCATCAGGAACACTACAACCCAGTAATTGAGATGTCCGAGAATATCCATATCTTTTAGCGACGCGCGCCACGTCCGGCAAATGCCAGGAATATGCTGATCATGACAGCAGCAACGGTAATCCCGACGCCGAGTTCAACCAGGAATATACCCAGATGCTGACCATGGACAGGATCGTGGGCGAGAGTATTGTAATCGAGGAAATCGCTGCCGAGCAGCAATGTGTAAACGCCCACCCCGCCGTAGATCAACACGCCTGTCGCAATTAATACTTTTAGCACCTTTGCGGGTATCACCCGCTCAGCCGCTTCAATGCCGAATACCATGGCATACAAGACCAATGCGGCGGCAAATATCACCCCGGCCTGAAACCCACCCCCGGGACCGTAGTCGCCGTGAAACTGAACGTACAGTGCAAATAGCAGAATCAAAGGGATCATGATTTTAGCAATCACCCTTAAAACCGGATTGTTGATCACTTGCGTCGCCCTCTTACGCCGATGCCGAGCAAGGCCATGACGCCAATTCCGGCTGTGAAGATCACCGTCAATTCGCCGAATGTGTCATATCCTCGATAGCTCGCCAGAATCGATGTCACCACGTTGGGGATACCGATCTCGGTCGAAGATTGTTCAAGATAGCGATCCGCCACATGGAGATTGACGCTGCTGTTGGGATCACCAAAAAGCGGCATGTCCAATGTTCCATAGACCAGAACCGCGCCAGTCAAGCCGACCACGGTGAGCGGTAATAGCGATTTGTGCGTCGACGGCTTTTCAAAACGCCCGGTCAGAACCAGAGTGGCAAGCATCAGGATGGTGGAGATGCCGGCACCCACAGCCGCTTCAGTAAAGGCGACATCCACCGCATCCATCTGGACAAACATCGACGCCGCCAACAAACTGTAGATGGAGAACATGATAACCACAGCGAACAAATCGCTCAGACGAATAGCCGCCAGGGCGATCAATATCATCATCGCAAACAGCGCAATGAGAATTGGGTCGCTCATTCGGTATTTCCTTGCGATTGATCACCTGACTCACGGATTAGCGGCCAAACGTTATTCGTCACGCCGAACTCCAGTTCCTTGTTATGGCCTTCACGGGCAGATCGTGCGTTATAGTGGGCAATCGATCTTGACAAGGCATGGGATGCAGTCGGATTGGTAAACAGCAGCACTGCCAGAATTACCAACAGCTTGATCGTTAACAAGGTGAATCCCGCCTGTACCATCAGGCCCAGCACGATCAGGGCGACGCCCAGGGTATCGGTGATTCCGGCCGCATGAATCTGGGCCATTGCATCAGGGAAACGAAGAATACCGATCGTGCCAACCAACATGAAGAAGGCACCGGAAAATAACAATATCCCACTCACCACATCCATCATAACGCTCATTGAACTTCTTCCCTTTCGGTGTCCGGATCATCCCGGTCGAGGAAACCACCATATTCCACGCAGCGTAATACCGCCACGGTGCCGATAAAGCCGATGATAGCGTACATGAGTGAGATATCCAGATAATCCGTTGGCGATTCGGACAAAAATCCGATCACTGCGATTAGCAGGAGCGTCTTGGTATTAAATGAGTTCGCGGCCAAAATCCGCTCGAATACGCTTGGTCCACGGATCGCACGGATCAGCACCAACGCCATTCCGAGAAGTAACGCCGCAGCGGTTAATTCAAGCATCAGGTTCCAGACTCTAACTTGAGCACCCGACGATTCATCGCCCCATCGTTGAGGTCACGTCTGGCATCAGCCGTCAGTGCATGAACCAGAATGTTGTCTTTGTTGATTGCCACTGCAACGGTACCCGGTGTAAGTGTAATGGAATTGGCAAAACATACCCGAAAGACATCGCCCGATTGCGAACATGGGGTTGTGAACAGAGCAGGATCGATAATGGGACGTGGTGCCAGAATTTGCCTGGCCACAGCGATGTTGGACTTAATGACCTCAATAAACAACCAGCCCCAATATAACGGTATACGGGGCAGAATCGTGATTGGCAGGACCTCAGAATCGATCAGCGCCATGCGTCCGGCCAGCATCAAAACCATGCCGACCGACACTATCCCAAGGGCCAGCAAGTACCATTCGGTATGGCCCGACAGCACCCACCACAGCCCGGCGAGCAGAAGCGTATAAACAATCTTTATCACTTTCAAAGACCAACCTTTATTCAGATTTGTTTAGATGATAAATGAATTGTACATGGGGACAGCCCGCCTTATACCTCATTACGGGATAACGGAAAATAATCAAATGCTATGTGTAGCAGTAATCACGTTGATATTTAATGCAATTTCGATCGGCATTGTGTCACTATATATCTGAATTATCTGGTCCATCGGTGAACTTATCGCTGGTACTAGTTTAATTTCACATACTTCATTATGGTGCGTGAGCGCCACATAGCGCTTTGAAGATAAACCAATTTACCGACACATCACGGACAATCATTTCCGTCATACATATGTCTACTTCAATGGGAAAGATGCAATGATT
Organism: marine bacterium B5-7; assembly: GCA_021604525.1. Lineage (GTDB taxonomy): Bacteria > Pseudomonadota > Gammaproteobacteria > Arenicellales > CAJQKF01 > BQJD01. The sequence goes on from BQJD01000002.1 coordinate 94,474, forward strand.
ATTGGAGTTCCAAAAGAAATCAAGAATCACGAATACCGGGTCGGGATGGCTCCCGCCAGCGTTCGCGAGGCCGTGGCCAATGGTCACACTGTTCTGGTAGAAAGTTGTGCCGGTGAAGGTATCGGATGCCTGAACGATGAGTATGTAGCCGCTGGCGCAGAAGTAATTGAAAAAGCTGAAGATATTTTTGCTCGCGCCGATATGATCGTAAAGGTGAAAGAACCCCAGGCGGTTGAACGGGCCATGCTTCGCGAGGGTCAGATTCTATTCACCTATCTGCATCTGGCGCCAGACCCGGAGCAGACCAGCGATTTGGTGAAAAGTGGCGCAATCTGCATCGCATACGAGACCGTCACCTCGCCCTATGGTGGCCTGCCATTGCTAGCCCCAATGTCGAAGGTTGCCGGACGTATGTCCATACAGGCTGGAGCCTATTGTCTTGAACATCCCCACGGTGGTCTCGGCATGCTGCTGGGCGGCGTACCGGGGGTCGATCCGGCCAAGGTCGTCATTCTCGGCGCCGGTGTGGTGGGTACCCACGCGACCCATATCGCTGTCGGCATGGGTGCGGATGTGTGGGTCATCGATCGCAGCCCCGAGGCGATCGAAGCACACTGGCGCCAGTTCGGTCGCAGCACCAACACCGTATTCTCAACCACGGAATCGGTTGAACGGCATGTTCTTGATGCCGATCTGGTGATCGGTGGCGTACTGATTCCCGGCGCCGAAGCGCCCAAGCTAGTCACTGCCGACATGGTCCGCCGAATGAAACCCGGTTCAGTCATCGTCGATGTCGCTATCGACCAGGGAGGTTGCTGCGAAACCTCGCGAGCCACCACCCATGCCGAACCGACATATATTGTTGATAATGTGGTCCATTACTGCGTTGCCAACATGCCAGGCGGCGTGCCGCGCACCTCGACCTACGCACTTAACAACGTTACCCTGCCACACATACTAAAGTTGGCCAACAAGGGATATATCCAGGCGCTGACCGACGATCCCCATCTGCGCAATGGCCTGAATGTTCATAAAGGCCGAATAACCCAGCGTGAAGTCGCCCATGACCTCGACTACGAATATCTTGACCCCCAAGTTGCCTTGGCAAATGAATAGAACCTTCTCAATATGAGTGAAAAAAGATAACTGCAACAACATTGTCTGAAAAATGCGGGGTCAGGGCCCCGCATTTTTTTTACCGGAGCATTTATATTTAGGCGGATCATGGCAAAACCCTAAACCGGTCACACTCATCTGCCAACGCCATACTGCCATTCACCATGAATATAACCACCCTCACCGGTTACGATATCCCCTCGCTGTTGCTTATCGCCGCAGTGATATTCTTCGCCGGTTTCATGCGTGGCTATGCTGGTTTCGGCTTATCGGCTCTCGCAGTCAGTGCACTGTCAATTGTTATTGACGTATCCGCTATCGTACCCGTGGTCTGGGCGCTGGAAGTGGCGGCAAGCGTACAAATGGTACCCACGGTGGTGCATCAAATTGACCGACCCCTGTTGTCAAGACTGACAATCGGCATGCTGGTGGCGGTACCCTTCGGACAATGGCTGCTGCTGTCGTTGAATGCGGACACAACACGAATTGTCGTCAGCTCGATCGTGCTGTTGCTAGTGGGTTTCAATATTTTCGGCTTAAGCCTGGAACGTTTTCGAAGCAAGGGCTTCTACCTGATCACAGGAATTATTGGAGGCACTATCAACGGTATGGTTGCCATGGGAGGGCTGGTTGTCAGCAGCATATTGCTCAACACCACACTTAGCATTAACACCTTGCGCGCCACTCTGATCGCTTTTTTCTTCTTTACCGGCATCTATGCCATCATAATTGGTTATGTTAGCGGACTGGTTAACGGACACACGCTGATCGTATCAGCCTTGATGCTGCCACCGATGATCTTCGGTGTACGCGCCGGTCATCGTCGATTCAATCCCGCTCGGGTTAAGACATATCGCCGCGCGACACTTGGCCTGCTTGCAGTGCTCGCCGTGAGTGGACTCATGTTCACCCTGTACCGATAATCGACGAAGGTCAATCCGAGGATCGACCATAACCAGCAAATCTGGCTTCGACCTCCGCCATCTGCACATCATCCAGCAGTACCGGTTCACCCACACCAAGCGCCAACAGGTATTGCTGAGCAAGCGCTTCCAGCTCGATAGCCCGCCACAATGCCTGGTCAATATCCTTGCCGTAGCAAATCATGCCGTGATTGGCGAGCAAGCAGGCGAAGCGCCCATCCAGGGCATTCAACATGTTGATGGACAATTCAGCACTGCCGAACGTAGCGTATGACGCGCAGCGTATGTTACGACCGCCGGCAATCGCTACCATGTAGTGGAATGCAGGAATGCCGCGATTCAGGCAAGCGAGCGCGGTAGCATGCGGTGGATGGGCATGCACCACTGCACCGGCGTCAGCGAATCGTGAATAAATGTCGACGTGCATGCGCCATTCTGAAGAAGGCGGTTTAGATGCATGGGTGTTGGCGGTGTCGATATCACCTGCCGTGTCGAGCGCCACGATCTGCTCGGGCAACATCGAATCATAAGCAACCCCACTTGGTGTAATGAGACAGCCGCCCGATGTGCGAATACTGACATTACCCGACATGCCCTGATTGATTCCGGCACGATTCATGGCCAGGCAGGTATCGATCACTTGTTGGCGCTGGACGTTATCGCGAATCACCACACTAGATCACCCGACGATACATGATCATCGCCAGGGTTAAAAACAGGAACAACGGCAGCAGCGCCCCAGCGAGCGGCGACAATCCATAGGCGAGTACCACATAGCCAAGCGATTTGTTGGCTGCGTAAAAGCCAAGTCCGATCATGATACCGACAAACAGGTTGCGACCCGTGTTGCCGGCGCGCAGATTGCCGAACACAAATGGTATCGCCAGTGCGACCATGACACCAATGGAAAGCGGCAAGACTACCTTGGTCCAGAACACCAATTCATAGCGACTGGTTTCCTGATCGTTTCTGCGCAGATGCTGGATGTAACGCTTAAGTTGCCAGACCGACATCTGTTCAGGTTTGATCAAAAATACAGACATGATCTGCGGCGATACCGAGGTTTCCCAGTTTGCCTCATTCAGCTTGCGAGTCGTTGCCAGACCATCATCGGTGATGACGGTCTGGCGGACATCGGTCAAGCGCCAGTTCTGGTCAACAAAACGACCGCTCGTGGCATACACCAGTGACCTCAGCCGCGCGTTTTTGTCAAATTCGAACACCCGTACACGCAACAAGGTCAGATCCGGCAGGATTTCGCCAATGTTGACGTAAGTTGTGGTATCGCGCATCCATAAACCATATTCGGTTTGTTGGCGAACGTCTTTTTGCAACGCGCTGGCACGGCCGTTTTTTGCAATGGTCTCCGTGGTCGGAGAGATTACTTCGCCGACAACGAACGCCAGTGCGACCATCACAATTCCGGCCTTAAGAACCGAACTTGTGATCTGAACCAGGGAAAATCCGGAGGCTCGCAGCACCACCAGTTCGGAATCAACTGCCAGCGAACTCAATGCGAGGATCGTTCCCAACAGCGCGCCCATGGGAAACAGCTCATACACCGTATACGGGATAGACATGACGACAAACTTGAGAACCTCAAGAATATTGTAGTTGCCGACACCCAGGTCACCCAGTTGATCAATAAAATTGACGAAGGTAAACAACCCCAACAATACCCCGAGGGCAACCAGTGTGTAGTAACCGATGGTGCGGCCAAAGTAGAGATCAATAATCATCAACTGACCGCCGCCGAATACCACGGGTAATAAAGTCCGGGAGCATCGACCTGTTTTCCACTCGTCTCGCAAACAACCAGATTCCAAGGAGGAAGAACAGGCCGTGAACCAGCCATACGCCGTAGTTGGGGTCGAGCTGGCCTTTACGCATCATGGCTATTGCAAAGCCCACCATGTTGGCATAGGCAAAATACACCAGGAAGGCAAAAATCATTTTCGGCATGCGGTTGCTGCGACTGTCCAGTGTACTGAATCCCAGCGCAAAAAGTATCAGTACCGGAATGCCCACGATTTTTGAAATTCGCCAGTTGAATTCGGTCATCCGAATTCGATTTCCGGGCTCAAGCAGCTCGCTGGTCTTCATGCCTTTCGCCGGTATCGCCAGGGCATTCTCCGGCTTTTCCTCGAGACGGATGGCATACGTTTCAAAGTCCACCACCGTGTAGGCCGGTTCTCCCGGAGTGCCGGTATAGCGCGTACCGTTTTTCAACACCAGGAAGACATCGTTGGTGTTGACGTCGACACTCTGGAATCCAATTCCTGCTATTACCACCAGTTCTTCACCACGTTCCTGTCCATAGTAGAAAATATTCTGATAGTAGCCGGCCTCTTCGTTATATCGTTCTATAAAGTAAACACTGCCCTGCTTGGTCTCCGAAAACACGCCAGGCGTCAGGCCGGTCACTTCCCGACGGCTTTCGTACTCCTGCTGTATCGATTCGATTACCCGGACCGACAACGGCGAAAGGTATAGCGAGAACAAGCCAACCAGGAATCCCATAACCAGGCCCAACCAGATCATCGGCCTTAGCAACTGCACCGGGCTGATACCGCAGGCCGTCACAACCGTCATTTCATTGTCACGATTCCAGCGCCCGAGCACCATCAGCACTGCCACGTATAGAACCAGCGGTAGAATGATGTCCATATTGGTCATCAGTCTCAAAAACAAAATCTCGAGTACCGAGTCGATGGGAATGAGACCTTCGGCCGCCTGGCGCAGCACCGCTACAAGGCGAATGACCACAAAGATGGAAAGCAGCACTAGTGCGACAGCACCACTGGTCTGTAAGGTTTCGCGCAATAAAGCACGGTTGAGTATCATCGCGGCTGACCCTTTACCCTGCTAAAAAGCCGTCGGGATGCTGTCGGTAGTCATCTGTTTACTATCGCCATAAAAAATGTGAAGTCCTGTTCAATGCGGGTAAGTTTCGATCAAGCCGAGCCGCGGACATTACCCAAGTCGTATGGCCATCAGTCAACTACAATCAATTATCTGGAGTGAATCGAATTGTATCAGCGCGTCGGCGTTGGGAATACCGGCATGTCCTGATATATTCTTACGTTGAAATCGACTGCAACAAAGTTACTTTTCAATCACACCCATCGGTATTAATAACAGATGAAATATTCGGTCAAATCCTCAAACCCCCTGACTCATGCCTCCGGCTGCCTGGCAGTCACCGTGTATACCGATGGGTCAATAGGTGACGTTGCCAAAAGTGTCGACCAGGCTACCGGCGGTGTTATCACAGCCGCCGTGAAACGCGGCGATATCAAGGGAAAGGTCGGCGAAAGCCTGATGATTCCGCTGATCGATGGTATACGCGCGCATCGACTGCTACTGCTCGGTGCCGGCGACAAAGCGGATGAGTGCTCCCTCGTCAATATCAAGAAAATCGGCGCTAAACTCGCCAATACGCTGGAGAAATCCGGTGCCGCCGATGCCGCCGTTAGCATCGAGGGTCTTAACATTGCCAATCGCAGCCTCGCTGATAGCGTGACCATTTTAATTGAGGCGATGGAGTATGCAGCCTATCGTTTCGACCAGTTGAAACAGAAAAAATCTTCTGCTTCACTCAAGGCTGTAACCCTGCTGTGCGACAGTCGCTCACAGGCCAACATTGCGCAGACTGGCGTCAATCGCGGTGAAGCCATCGCCGGTGGTGTCCGTCTGGCCCGCGATCTTGGCAACCTGCCGGGCAATATCTGCACACCGAGCTATCTGGCAAGCGAAGCTCGCAAGATGCAAAAAAGTCATTCCCTGAAAGTAACTGTTCTTGACGAAGGACGCATGGAAAAACTCGGCATGGGCTCGCTGCTTTCAGTATCACGTGGCAGTCGCGAACCGGCCAAGCTGATCATTATGGAATACCAGGGTGCGGCCAAATCAAAGGCGCCAATCGTTCTGGTGGGTAAAGGCCTGACCTTCGACGCCGGTGGGATTTCATTAAAGCCTGCCCCGGCAATGGACGAGATGAAGTACGACATGTGTGGCGGTGCCAGCGTGTTAGGCACACTCAAGGCGGTTGCCGAACTCGGCCTTAAAATCAATGTGGTCGGTATCGTGCCCGCGAGCGAAAACCTGCCCGATGGCGCTGCCAATAAACCCGGTGACATCGTCACCAGCATGGCAGGCAAAACCATTGAGATTCTAAATACCGACGCCGAGGGACGCCTGATTCTATGCGATGCCCTGACCTATGCACGACGTTTCAAGCCGGCTGCGATTATCGACATCGCCACGTTAACCGGAGCCTGCGTCATTGCCCTCGGCGCGCACCCGTCCGGACTGTTCTCCCAGGATGATGCCCTGGCGGAAGAAATTCTCGAGGCCGGCAACCAAAGTGGTGATCGCGCTTGGCGCATGCCGCTATGGGATGACTACCAGAAGCAGCTCGACAGCCCGTTCGCAGACATCGCCAATATCGGTGGCAAGGGTGGCGGTGCAGTCATCGCTGCCTGTTTCCTCGCGCGTTTTACCGAAGACCTGACATGGGCCCATCTTGATATTGCCGGTACCGCCTGGACTCAGGGAAAAAATAAAAGTGCGACCGGCCGGCCGGTCGCCCTGTTGACTCGTTTCATTCTCAGCCGCTGTCAGTAGGTAGTGACGGCAATCGGCAGCAATTCTGCAGGGGGTGTGGATTTTTATGTCCTCAAGTCAGGATCCGACCCGGCAGTTTTAAAACTCGCCTGCCGGGTCGTCGAAAAAGCGTATAAAGGTGGTTACCGAGTACTGCTCATGGGACGTGACGAACAGCAATGCAGTCAACTCGATGAGCAGCTTTGGACATTTTCTCAAGGAAGCTTCATCCCCCACGAACGTGGTACCGACGCAACCGCCGCCAAGGTTCGAATCGCGCCCTCGCCTGCCCTTCAGGACATCGATGTAATCGTGACACTGAATCGGGCACCGCTTGATGATGCGTTCCATCACTTAAGGATTGCGGATATCATTGGCGCCAGCGAGACGGAAAAACACGAAGCCCGCGAGCGATTCAAATTCTATCGGTCGCACGGTATCGAACCGCGTACGCACCATATCTGACAAACCTCAGTATGGCGTCGAGACGCCTCGCAGCAAGTAAAAGCGTTGTAACAGGCCAGCGCTGTATATTCGCCAGTCATCGAGTTTGATCGATAAAGGCAACGGACAACCAAGCTACCGGGAGTATCCCGAGTGAATGATTCCAGCGACAAAAACCCAACGCATTACGACGACCTGATCAGGGAACTCAATGAGCTGAAACGGTTTATCGAACAAGGTGATGACGACGGCGATAATGCCCCAGGCAATAATAAATTGTCAGATGCCTCAGGCGATGACGACGATCCGGTTATCGCTGGTTCACATGCCAACGCCGGCCCTGCTCATCCCCATCCGTCCGATAGCGTCGCGACGAACAGTATGGTCGACGACGAGACAATCGATGAACCCGAAATCGATAGTGATCCAGATATTGTTGACACGGACAGTTCCGATGCGGATGAATTCCCGACCCTCAACGAAGTGGTTCGCCGCCCACAATCAAATGATGAATTTCAGCTCGATCTGCTCTCGCCAACACAAAGTATAGAGTCAACAAAACCCTCCCCAGACAAACCCACCAGCCAGGAAGCTGTCGCCGATCCGCCTATTGCTGACAAGGATTCGGCAACTGAAAATACTGTGGCTGGATTACAGCATCCAGCAACTACCGACAACACCATTGTGGATGACAACCAGCCGGCAACCCAGGACGATGTAGCTGAGGGTGAGGGTGATGATGAGATACTTGAGTTCGTGCTCGACCTGTCCGAGCGCATAATGGGAACGATCGAGGATCGCCTGCTGGAGAGAAGCGGTGAATTGATCCCCGATGATCTACGCGATGAACTACGCGAATCCATCGGCGACATTCTCTATGAGTGGTGTGAACGATAGATTGTATCGGCGGCGGCTGATCACCACGTCACTGGGTCGCTCACTATGCCGCCACTTCTCCGTTTATCCCGCCATTGCCAGTATAATCGCTGCCTGCTAACCCGATTGCGCAGGCATTGCACATCAGCTGATGCATGCCGCGCTGAATACGGCTTGATTCAATAAAACTACACGCCACCATATACCTTGCGGCGCATGATGCCGACGTAACCCATCGACTCAAATTATCAGTATCAGCAACATGAGCACCACGCCCCTCGACAAGACCTACGATCCTCATACGATTGAGCGCCCCTTGTATCAGCAATGGGAACAACAGGGTTACTTCGAACCAACAGGCGAAGGCGAGCCGTATTGCATCATGATCCCGCCACCCAACGTGACTGGAAGTCTGCACATGGGTCATGCCTTTCAGGATACGGTGATGGATATCCTGACCCGATACCATCGCATGTGTGGCCGCAATACCCTCTGGCAAGCTGGCAGCGATCATGCCGGTATCGCCACACAGATGGTGGTTGAACGCCAATTGGAGCAACAGGGTATCACCCGGCACGATATCGGCCGGGAAAAATTTGTCGAGAAAGTCTGGCAATGGAAGGAACAATCAGGCGGCACCATTACCGGACAATTACGCCGTATGGGGGCATCACTCGATTGGGCTCATGAACGCTTTACCATGGACGATGGACTATCGGATGCGGTACGCGAAGTGTTCGTGCGTTTGTTTGAAGAAGATCTTATCTATCGTGGCAAACGATTGGTGAACTGGGATCCGGTCCTTCACACCGCGCTATCCGATCTTGAGGTATTGAGCGCGGAGGAGAATGGTCATCTGTGGTACATCCGCTACCCGGTTACTGACAGCGAGCAGTTCGTAGTGGTCGCCACCACTCGCCCGGAAACCATGCTCGGCGATTGCGCCGTCGCGGTAAACCCCGAAGACGAGCGTTTTGCTTCGCTGATCGGTAAGCACCTGCAACTGCCATTAACAGGCCGGACAATTCCAGTCATTGCCGATGACTATGTCGACCCCGAATTTGGAACCGGTTGCGTCAAGATTACCGCCGCTCACGACTTCAACGACTATGCCGTGTGGCAACGACATCGCGAACATGCCGACATCGCATCGCTACCCCACGGCGGCCTGATCAACATCTTCACTATGGACGCAGCGATACGTCAACCGGATGAAGCCGAAGCGGGCATGCTGCCCGATGCCTATATCGGACTGGATCGATTTGAAGCGAGAAAGGCAATCATTAAGGATCTTGATGCAACCGGACTGCTGGAAAAGACGGTGGATCATAAACTGCCGGTACCTCGTGGCGACCGCAGCAATGCGGTGGTGGAACCCTATCTGACTGATCAATGGTACGTTCGTACCGAGAAGCTGGCACAACCGGCAATAGAAGCCGTTGAGTCCGGGCGTATTCGTTTCGTCCCGGATAACTGGAAGAACACCTACTTCGAGTGGATGCGCAATATCGAGGATTGGTGTATTAGCCGGCAGATTTGGTGGGGGCACCGGATACCGGCATGGTACGACGACGAAGGCCGGTTCTATGTCGGTCGCAGCGAAGAGGAAGTCAGACAGGCCCATGGCCTTGAAGATGACCTGGGCCTGCGCCAGGATGACGATGTTCTTGACACCTGGTTCAGCTCCGCATTATGGCCGTTCTCGACTCTCGGCTGGCCGGAGCAAACAGATCGACTGGCCACCTGGTATCCAACGTCCGTTCTTGTTACCGGTTTCGACATCATATTTTTCTGGGTGGCACGGATGATAATGGCCGGCCTCAAGTTCATGGACGATATTCCGTTTCATGAGATCTACATCCACGGACTGGTGCGCGATGCCCACGGCAATAAAATGTCGAAGTCCAAAGGTAATGTGCTCGATCCCATCGACCTGATCGACGGCATTGAACTGGATGCCCTGATAACAAAACGTACCAGCGGCATGATGCAACAACATCTTGCCGACAAAATAACGAAACAAACCCGCGAAGACTATCCGAACGGAATACCAAGCTATGGTACCGACGCGCTGCGATTCACCTTCGCCTCACTCGCCACCACCGGCCGCGATATTAACTTCGATCTCGGCAGAATCGAAGGCTACCGGAACTTTTGCAATAAATTGTGGAATGCGGCGCGCTATGTGCTGATGAACACAGAAGATCAGGATTGCGGTGTGACAGGTAATGCATCCATACACTTGGGCGTTGCCGAGCGCTGGATTATCTCAAGACTCCAAGCAACCGAAGCGGAAGTTGAACGAGCGTTTAAAAGCTACCGCTTCGATCTCGCCGCCATGAGCATCTACAACTTTGTGTGGAATGATTATTGCGACTGGTATCTGGAATTATCAAAACCTGTTCTGAATGACGATACTGCCGCCGCCGAAGCAAAGCGCGGCACCAGGCGTACTCTGGTGCGAGTGCTCGAAACGACGCTGCGTCTGGCGCATCCGATCATCCCGTTTATCACCGATACCATCTGGCAGCGAATCGCCCCATTGGCAGGAACCGAAGGGCGGAGCATCATGATCCTGCCTTATCCGAAAGCGGACATGGAACGAATTGATCAAGACGCCGAAGACGGCATGCAATGGCTGCAACAGTTCATTTTGGGTATTCGTAAAATCAAGGCCGAAATGAATATCAGGCCATCGGCCCCTGTGTCGGTACTGCTATCAGGCGCAAGTGAGACCGATCGGCAACGAGTTATTGATAACCGTATGTATCTGAACTTTCTGGCGCGCACTCAATCTGTCGATTTTCTCGGTGACAATGACGAGGGCCCGGAAGCAGCCATTACCCTGGTCGGTGCAATGAAAGTTCTGATTCCGCTGGCCGGACTCATCGATCGCGATGCGGAAATAACCCGGTTGTCGCGGGAAATCGACAAACTTGAAACGGATCGAAATAAAATCGCTGGTAAACTCGCCAATTCCAGTTTTGTGGATCGAGCGCCCGCCGCTATCGTCGAAAAGGAACGCAGCCGACTTAAGCAGATAAGTTCCGACCTGGATAATTTGCAAGATCAGCTTTCAAAAATCCGTGCGTTACAGGATGTCGAATGATTCTGCCGCGCTTTGATAGCCAGCGTCTCTACGTAATCGCGACATCAATTGTCGCGGTTCAGCGAGCATGACTACTTTCGTCCTGATAACTGAAAGCGCACCTTGAACAGGAGATCGTCTGATTATGCACTACAGTGAACTTCAACTGGAGGAAATGCGCCAGCAGCTTGCTGAACTTCGCATCGAGCATCGCGATCTCGATCATGCGCTCGAACTTATCCAGCAGGGTGGCTACATTGATCAGCTTCAGATTCGTCGCATGAAAAAGCGTAAACTGATGCTAAAGGACATGATTACCTACATCGGGAATGCGCTTATTCCCGACGAGCCTGCCTGAAATAATTCGACGCTCTGTTGTGTTTCCATCACCCTTTGGCAATCGTACCCACCAAAGACCGTACTTGAGTAAATACAGCGAATCGGCGCAAGGATAATTACCACGACACAATTATAGATAATAAGTGGCCATTCAAGGTTCGCCTCCAGCGAAGTGATGCGTCAAGTCATCATCTTTTGTGATTCTGATCAATACCCCCTCTCATTTTCATTGCCATACTACTTGCGAGTTTTTGCATCTTGGGATCTCACATGGCACATATCGTTATCGTTGGCGCTGGAATTGGCGGGGTACCTGGCGCCTATGAATTGCGTGGGGCGCTTGGCAGAGAACACAAAATTACTCTGATAAACGCTACGGACTACTTTCAATTTGTCCCCTCAAATCCCTGGCTGGCTGTCGGTTGGCGTACACGGGAAAAAATTACCGTACCAATCGGGCGCCATCTTCAAAAACACGATATCAATTTCATTGCCCAACGGGTGAGTGAAATTGACGCTGATAATAATCTGCTTAAATTACACAACGGCGAACTCGTTACGTATGACCACCTGGCCATAATGACAGGTCCACGACTGGCATTTGAAGAAGTAGAAGGCACTGGGCCGGACAGCGGTTACACTCAGTCAGTTTGCACCGTCGACCATGCTGAGAAATCTTATAAGGATTTTACCAGGCTAATTGCTGATCCCGGCCCGGTAATTGTTGGAGCAGTTCAGCTTGCCAGCTGCTTCGGTCCCGCCTATGAATATGCAGCAATTCTTGATACTGAACTCAAGAAGAGGAAAATTCGCGATAAAGTTCCCATGACCTTCGTAACCAGCGAACCTTATATCGGTCATCTCGGGCTCGGTGGTGTAGGCGATTCAAAAGGCATGCTGGAGCATGAGTTTCGCAACCGTCATATCAGCTGGATTACCAATTCGAAGGTCACCCGCGTTGAGGACGGCATGATGTTCGTCGATCAGCTAGATGATAGCGGCGAGTTGTTTAAACAACATAAACTGCCATTTAAACATGCGATGATGTTGCCATCATTCAAGGGGGTCGATGCCGTCGTCAATGTAGACGGTTTATGCAATCCTCGCGGGTTTGTCATCGTTGATGAACATCAGCGCAGTCCTAAATATTCCAACATATTCGCAGCCGGTGTGTGTATTGCCATCCCACCGGTCGAAGCCACGCCGGTTCCAACCGGTGCGCCGAAAACAGGCTATATGATCGAATCGATGGTCACCGCAATCGTTAACAATATAAAGGCAGATATCACCGGAACCACCGCAGATGCGAAGGCTACCTGGAATGCATTCTGCCTGGCAGATCTTGGTAGCAATGGCGCGGCATTCATTGCCGTACCGCAGATACCACCGCGGAATATCACCTGGTTTAAAAAGGGTAAATGGGTACACTGGGCCAAGATTGCCTTTGAGAAATATTTTCTAAGGAAGATCCGCAAAGGCGTTAGTGAACCAGTCTTTGAAAAGTGGGCCTTGAAAATGATCGGCATTTCCCGTTTGCGTCCTTAAGCAAATTGACCGCTTCGCTGAATGCTGATGTTGTAATACCTTGATGTACTTACTTCCGGCGTGGTCATGTCGTGCGCTCGCTGGCAACCAGTGTTGCAAAAGCGATTGCCGCCGCCTCGATCCTCAGTATTCCTGTACCAAGAGCAACTGACTGATAACCGACAGCATGCAACCGTTCGGTTTCATTGGGCGTCAATCCACCTTCAGGACCTATAATTACAACTGTCTGTGTTAGCGGGCACTTGGGATAAAGCCTGTGCATGACTGGTTCACCGGCTGGATCCGCCAGCCATCGCCGGCCTGCTAACGATATCTCATTGTCTGTAAGCCAGTTGTGAAGTAGTACCGGCACATCGATCACGGGAATAAAATTTATCCCTGACTGCTTGCACGCCTCAATGGCGACACGCCCCCAGCGTTCAGTACGTTTGCTACCGGTCAATTTGACGCTGCGTTCAAATATCACCGGCGTGATGCGAACAGCACCCAATTGCGTCACCATGTCGATGAGGGTCTCCATCCGATCGCTCTTTGGAATCGCGGTTACCAGATGGATACCAAGGGGTGGCGTAGCAAGCACCGCTATGGATTCAATACGTGCAGCGAGTTGATTTTTTGAAGACGAGTCAATTATCCGTCCAAGAGCAAGATTACCTCGTCCGTCAAACAGTTCAATCTCGCTGCCGGCAAGACGACGCTTGACCTTGAGCGCATGGGCACTCTGAGCAGCATCGAGGCTCACTACATCGCCCTCTTCAGCATCGCCAAATGACTCAAGAAAATATCTGTCGGGGCGTTTCAAGTTTCGTTTTCCACTGGCCCATCTAAGAGATACACATCATAGCGAACGGTATTGCCGCAATGCGAGTGATGGACACCGTCGACCAGTGGTGGTGACTTGTCGGGTCGCTTTACTACCACTCGCTTGAAATGACGCCTGGCGATGGCGGCAAGATCACGGGCATCGACATCATCACCAGCCAGCTCGCGGGCAACTTGCATGGCTTTGCGTGGTAGAGACTTCAACCCACGGCTTGCATCAAACATCGGATCGACATAAACCACATCCGCATGGTGATGCTCAAGACACCGAAGACTATCATCTGGAAGCAAACGAATTCGCGAAGCGGCTTCATCCCGGGCACACAGAATTGCATCATCAAGCAATAGTGCAATCGGCTGACAACGTTCAATCGCGGTTACCTCAAGACCCAGGCGAGCGAGGTGAATTGCATCGCGCCCAAAGCCTGCGGTAGCATCGATAACACTCGATGATTGCCGTCCGATTGCCCGCCTCAGGAGATCCACACCGGTGGCACGCCACGGCTGATCGAGATCGATAATAACAGGCCGTATCCTGGGTTTACGACAATCGACCAAAGCCAATCGGTCATCGACCAGATCGACAATGAAATCGAAATCGTGGGTACTCGATGCCCTGACCAACGGCAAATCACACATTTGCCGATACCTTGAGAACCGCTCAGGGTTTTGTATCTCAAAATCAGCGAGTGCAACATGTGCGAACTGCGCTGTATAACTGCCGTTTGACACGTCTAATCCCGACATTTGGAACACACGATTACGATATTCCCTGAAGATGATAAAATCACCAGCGCCACAAACTTTTTCTCGCGTATGCGCGAGGGCGTGTTACCGAACAATATGTTCGGTTATAAGATTCGATTCAACCTGACACATCTCGGATAACAATACCATGGGTTTTCTCGCAGGAAAAAAGGCACTCGTTGTCGGCGTCGCCAGTAACCGCTCTATTGCCTGGGGCATTGCTCAGGCAATGCACCGTGAAGGAGCTGAACTTGCCTTTACATACCAATCAGACAAGCTAAAACCCAGGGTTGAGAAATTTGCCCAACAACTCGACTCGGACATTGTGCTGCCTTGCGATGTTCAAAGCGATGAGCAAATTGATGCTGTGTTCACTGAGCTTGAAAACTATTGGGACGGTTACGACATTCTGGTGCATTCGGTAGCCTTCGCACCGCGCGAGGAACTCGAGGGTCTCTATCTCGACTCAGTCACCCGGGCCGGATTTCTCACCGCCCATGAGATCTCATCTTACAGCTTTGCGGCCTTGGCCCGCGCCGGCCGCAACATGATGGCCGGTCGCAATGGTGCACTCATTACACTTTCCTATATCGGCGCACAGCGGTCGATGCCGGGATACAACATCATGGGTCTTGCCAAAGCTTCCCTCGAAGCCAATGTTCGATATCTTGCGCAGTCTCTGGGCCCGGAAGGAATCCGGGTCAATGCGATTTCTGCCGGACCAATCAAGACACTGGCCGCATCCGGTATCAAGGGACTTAAGTTGATGCAGGATTTCTGTGAAAAGTCATCACCGTTAGGACGCGGCGTGACTATTGAGGAAGTTGGAAATACTGCCGCATTTCTGTGCTCCGACCTCGCATCCGGCATTACTGCCGAGATCACCTATGTCGATGCCGGTTTCAACACAGTGGGTATCAGCCAACGACTGATCGACTGACTCATCTCAACCATACCCGGACATTAAACTGTGAATGGCCAGTTCAAACTGGCCATTGATATTGATTATCGATACGACTAATAAGTCGCGCAGTCCCGGGATATAAACTGGAACCGATCTCAAAGCGAGCGAAGACGGCCAGGACAAGGTAATGGGAGTGGAAACGCGCAGTTTACATGTGTAAATGAACATTTGAGCGAGCATTTAACACTGTATTGGAGGGTTGCAGCCATCTTAAGACAAAGGTTTTACAACGCGTCGTCGAATACGGTTACGTCCGAGGCTTCTCGAAGTGCTTGAAGATAACTTAGATACACATCCTCGGACTGACGATTTTTAAGCAGATTCTTTACTGCCGCGCGACGTGCATCGTCTGCCTTTGCAGGATCGGCATCGGTGATTGAAGTGAGTCGATATACCACGTAATCGCCGTTTGTAGTATTCAATCCCCGCACAACCGGCAGATTCGATGTTGGTACGACCACGTTGAATAGCTCATCAACCAGTTCATTGCTCAAGGGGTCATAGGCATCTTCACGGGTACCGTCGAACGACACCGGATCAAGATTTTCTGCCGCGAGCGTGGTCTGCCAATCTTCAGCTTCGGACAGCGATTTGATCAGCATTTCTCCATGTTCGTGAGCGGCATCAATACGCGCTGTACGTTCGAGTTTTTCTCGAACTTGATCGCGAACCTCCTCCAGCGTCAACTGACGTCGATCTTTAGATTCAAGTCGATGCAGAGCGACCATACTGTTTGCATCAAAATCAAATGCTTCGCTGTTCAAGCCCTCCACCCTGACTTCTTCAGAGAAAGCCGCTTCGCGAAATCTCTGATTGGCGGCGACACCGTCACCCTCATCCATGCTGAACCAATCGGTAGACTGTATTTCGAGATTGAGATCGTCCGCGGCAGGTTCAAGACTTTCTGGCTGCTCGTATACAATGTTAGTGAAGCGCTCAGCCTCTTCAAGATAGCGCGATTCCGCCGACTGTTTCTTCAACTCGGATTCAATCTGATCCTTAACCTCATCGAATTTTGCAACAACTGCGGGCTTGTAGCCGGTCAAGGAGATCACATGAAAGCCAAATCTCGAACGCACCGGATCACTAATATCACCAACTTCTTCAAGGGCCAGGGCTGCGTCCTCGACGGGCTTGACCAATACACCGGAGGTGATAACACCGAGATCACCACCTTTCGCTGCTGAACCGGAGTCATCGGAATTCTGTTTTGCGAGCGCTGCGAAATCTTCACCAGCGCGGGCTCTTCCAGCCAGCTCACGGGCTTTGTTCAAGGCCGATTCAACTTGCGCGTCGTCGGCATTGTCACCGACCTGAATCAATATATGACTGATCCGCCGCTCTTCTGGAGTCATGTATTGACTCTGGTTTTCAGCAAAATACTGGCGTAATTCCGCCTCGTCAACATCAATGCTTTCAGCAATCCGATCCACCGACAATGTGATGTAACTTGCACGCATCATCTCGGGAGCGAAATACTGATCCTTATTTTTTCCGTATGCTGTGGCGATATCTTCTTCACTTATCTTGATTTCGCGTGATGGATCATTTGCCGGGATTACAACGTACTCGGCCGTTCGTACCTGTCCAAGGATTCTCAATACATTGTTGATGTCTTCATCTGTGACAAATGCCGAATCGGTATAAGCGCTTCGAATCTGATTGGATATGAGTTCCTGACGCTGCTGCTGCTCGAATCGGGCAACACTCATCCCGGCATTGGCAACGACTTCCTGGTAGCGATCGGGATCAAACTGACCATCGACCTGGAAATAAGGCAATTGACGGATGCGATTACCAAGGAGTTCTTCGCTAATACGATAGCCGGATGCTTCGGCATATGACGCCTCGGCAGCGTTTTGGATTAGTCCTTCAAGGACCTGTCGCTTGAACTCCGCAGATTCGAAAAATTCCGAGTCAAGATTTTGTTGAAGAACCTGGGCCATAACCCGACGCCTTTCTGACAGCGCGTTCTGATAGGTATTAAGATCAATATCGACACCCTCGACTTCAGCGACAACAGACTGACCGCCACCTTCGAAGTAGGAGTTTATGCCCCATAGCGCGAATGGAATGGTGATCATGGCAACAATCACCCAGGCAAAGATACCTGACGCTTTTTCTCTGATCTTGGTTAACATCGAATCGATCCGTGATGGGATACGAAGGTCCGGCCAAATAAACAGGTTTCGCGGGGCTCGTGAATTGGGCCACGGCGATGGAAAACATCAAAGCAGCGAATATGGCGGAGCGGACGGGACTCGAACCCGCGACCCCCGGCGTGACAGGCCGGTATTCTAACCAACTGAACTACCGCTCCGATTCGCGGGACTGACAACCACCAGTTTGGTGGGTGCTGCAGGACTTGAACCTGCGACCCTCGCCTTGTAAGGGCGATGCTCTACCAGCTGAGCTAAGCACCCAAGGGCGCGCTAGTTTACGGCATCCTTAAGTGCTTTGCCAGCCTTGAACTTAGGCATTTTCGAAGCGGCGATATGGATCGTTTCGCCGGTTTGCGGATTGCGTCCTGTGCGAGCTGCACGATCCGACACTGAGAATGTACCAAACCCGGTAATGGCGATGCTGTCGCCCGAGCTAAGCGTTTTGGTAACGATATCAACTAAGCCATCGAGGACGGCTGCGGCTTCACTCTTGGACATGTCATTGGACGCGGCCAGTGCTTCTACCAGTTCGGTTTTATTCACAAGTTATCTCCTTTCTTGATTGATAGGTGCGGTGGATCATTAAATTCATACAATTACTCAATTACTGCGGTATCCGTGACCCGCATAAGCGCACTTGAATGAGGAGAACGATCTCTTATACAGCGCGAGGTTATACCAAGCCGACAATTTTGGTGTCAAGAAAAAGTGTGGGAATTGATCTCGTTGTTTTTTCAAAACGGCCCGGCACTCATATCGAGGCGTTCGCAACAGAATCATAATGACATTTAAAACCATGGCATTGAAAATCGCTGTTGCGACACCCTGACACCCGAAGTATACCGGGTTTTTGGCCCATGTCGCGGCAATTGATAGCATTGATTCCGAGCATCATCACGATACCGGATTGTGCCAGGGCAAGTCCGTTACTACTGAATCAAAACCGATTGATCATCATCAATAACTTCACACAAGCACACTACGATATTGAAACATCTGCCGAAATCATAATCGGAATGCTCGCAAAATATCGCTATTCAGCACCGATTTCAATCGTCACCATAGACCATCTTGCCTCCTGCCTAGTGCGGCCTGACCGCATCTTTGGCAAGATTATCAGCAACAGGGCCTGCTTCAGGTGATGCTTCAGCATCTTCCTTGAATGGCGCAGGAACATGCTCAAGTGCAATCTCGAATACCTCATCGATCCACTGAACCGGTTTCAGATTTAGGCCTTCGATAATATTGTCGGGAATCTCCTTGAGATCCTTTTCGTTGTCTTTCGGAATGATTACCGTCTTGATGCCGCCACGATGCGCGGCCAAGAGCTTTTCCTTCAGTCCGCCTATTGGCAACACTTCTCCGCGCAAGGTTATCTCACCGGTCATCGCCACGTCGGCCTTGACCGGCACATTTGTCAATGCAGACACCACGGCAGTACACATCGCGGTCCCGGCACTCGGGCCATCCTTCGGCGTTGCCCCTTCCGGCACATGAATATGTACATCATGATCCTGATAAAAGGTGGCGCTGATACCATATGTCCGCGCCCGCGAACGCACTACGCTAACCGCAGTCTGAATGGATTCCTGCATCACTTCGCCGAGTTTCCCGGTATATATCTGCTTGCCCTTGCCTTCGAGTGTAACCGCTTCTATAGTGAGCAGATCACCGCCCACCTCTGTCCAGGCCAGGCCCGTGACCTGTCCCACACGGTTCATCTCCTCGGCCTCACCATATCGGAACTGGCGTACGCCAAGATACTTGTCAAGATTACGACGACTCACGGTGACCCGTTTCTTGTCAGTCTCGACCAGCAGTTCCCGCGCGACCTTGCGACAAATCTTGGATATCTCCCGCTCAAGTCCACGCACACCGGATTCACGGGTGTAGTAACGAACGATGTCATACAGAACTGGTTTGCCAATGCTGAGTTCTTCCTTCTTCAAGCCATTGTTCTTTATCTGCTTTGACAGCAGGTAACGTGTGGCTATATTGATTTTCTCGTCTTCGGTGTAACCCGAGATCCGAATTACCTCCATTCGATCAAGCAAGGGACTCGGAATGTTCAGTGTATTGGCGGTGGCAATGAACATGACTTCAGAGAGGTCGTACTCAACTTCCATGTAATGATCGCCGAATGCGTGATTCTGTTCCGGATCAAGCACTTCCAGCAGTGCAGATGATGGATCGCCACGAAAATCCATTGACATTTTGTCGACTTCATCAAGCATAAACAACGGGTTACGTGACTTGACCTTGGCCATATTCTGGATGATCTTGCCCGGCATCGAACCAATATATGTCCTTCGATGGCCTCGGATCTCTGCCTCATCGCGTACCCCACCTAAGGACATACGAATGAACTTGCGATTGGTTGCGCGAGCAATAGACTCGCCCAGCGACGTCTTGCCGACACCGGGAGGGCCGACCAGACATAGAATCGGACCCTTGATCTTCTTGATCCGCTGTTGAACGGCCAGGAATTCAACGATTCGTTCCTTGACTCGATCAAGACCGTAATGATCGTTATCGAGAATTTTCTCGGCCTTGGCAACGTCCTTGGATACCCGTGTGCGTTTCTTCCAGGGAACGGCGACCAGCCAGTCAATATAATTACGCACTACGGTCGCTTCCGCTGACATGGGCGACATCATTTTCAGCTTCTTGAGCTCGGACTCAGCCTTCTCACGAGCCTCTTTCGGCATACCGGCTTCGTCAATCTTCTGGGCAAGTTCTTCCAGCTCGTTGGGGACATCATCCATATCGCCCAACTCTTTCTGAATGGCCTTCATCTGCTCATTCAGATAGTACTCGCGCTGGCTTTTCTCCATCTGCTTCTTGACCCGGCCGCGTATTCGCTTTTCGACCTGCAAGAGGTCAATTTCTGACTCCATTACGCCGAGAATATGCTCAAGCCGGTCGCGCACGCTACCGAGTTCCAGAATTTTCTGCTTGTCTTCATTTCGAAGACTGAGATGCGCCGCAATGGTGTCGGCGAGTCGACCAAGATCCTCAATACCATTCAAGGAGGTTAATATCTCCGGTGGAATCTTGGAGTTCAATTTGACGTATTGCTCGAACTCGGCCAATACGGTTCGTTGCAGGACTTCCGCTTCACGCTCGTTTACATCCTGGTCCTTGAGCGCAACGGTATCGACAACAAAACAGGCGTCTGCGTCGACATAGCGGATAATGGATGCACGTCGTACGCCCTCCACCAGAACCTTCACCGTGCCATCGGGCAACTTCAGGAGTTGCAGAATATTGGCAACCGTACCAACCTCATAGATATGCTCGGGACCCGGATCATCATCACCGGCATCTTTTTGCGCGGCAAGAAATATATTCTTGCCCGCATCCATCGCTTCCTCCAGCGCCTGGATTGATTTCTTTCTCCCAACGAACAGCGGGATCACCATATGCGGAAAGATCACTACGTCACGTAGCGGCAGCATTGGGAAACGAGTTTCTTCAGTCACGGACAAGACGGTACTCCACGAGTTTTCATGGTTGGCCACAGTTGGGCCACATAATTTGGGCAGGACAATGGCGTGGCTTCAAGGCTATCGTCACACCCTCTAATAACACGAATAATATGACGACAACGGATCAGGAATTCAACTGCGTGATATCACTCACAATTAACACACCCAAACGAATGAAACTGCAGGGTGCAGTCAAATAGAGAAACGTGAGTATGTCAGCACGTTTGCAAGCAGCCAGAACAAAAGTTTTCGGATCTGCCCGGTTAATTTAATCGAGCCATGAAGCCGTATAAGACAGATTCAAAACGATCCTGGCGCGGGGAGCCAGGAAATTCCCTGAAGATCAAGAAACAAATGCGAAAAACAAAAGAACAGGTTTTGTCCCGAGAACTCAATGACTCCGCAGACAATCCATCCGGCTCACAGTATGTGTTTGCCCTGAAAAAGTTGGGGTTTATTCTCTTACTGACGACGCCTGATTATGATGCATCGGCCGATAATGGTTACCGTGATACTGACATCGAGTAGCATATAACCTGGGCGATCAAAATCAGTCGCCGGTGCCGCTTTTCTGATCGTCCTCGAAGACATATAACGGTCTTGAGCCGTCATCGATAACACTTGCGTCGACGCTGACCATCTTGACGTTTTTCATTGACGGCAACTCGTACATCGTATCGAGCAAGGCATTTTCGAGAATTGATCGAAGACCTCGAGCGCCGGTCTTGCGATCCATCGCCTTTTTAGCAACTGCCCGCAGTGCGTCAGGACGAATTTCAAGGCTGACACCCTCAAGCTCAAAGAGCTTTTGATATTGTTTGACGAGCGCGTTACGCGGCTCTGTCAAGATGGTAATCAGCGCTTCCTCATCCAGCTCGCGCAGGGTAGCAACCACAGGCAAGCGACCAACAAACTCCGGTATCAGTCCAAATTTGATGAGATCTTCAGGCTCAAGGTCAGCAATCAATTCCTCGGCACGGGCACGAGAATCCTTGCTTTTGATATCAGCGCCGAAGCCAATTCCCGATTTCTCGGTTCGCGACTGAATCACTCTCTCAAGACCAGCAAAGGCGCCACCACAGATAAACAACACATTCCGGGTGTCGACCTGTAGAAACTCCTGCTGGGGATGTTTGCGTCCTCCTTGTGGCGGAACCGATGCAACCGTACCTTCTATCAGTTTCAACAGAGCCTGCTGAACGCCCTCCCCCGATACGTCACGGGTAATTGACGGGTTATCGGATTTACGCGAGATCTTGTCAATCTCATCAATATAAACGATGCCCATCTGCGCTTTTTCGACTTCGTAGTCACATTTTTGCAACAGTTTCTGGATGATGTTCTCAACATCCTCTCCCACATATCCGGCTTCGGTCAGTGTGGTGGCATCGGCAATGGTAA
This sequence comes from marine bacterium B5-7, assembly GCA_021604525.1. Taxonomy (GTDB): domain Bacteria; phylum Pseudomonadota; class Gammaproteobacteria; order Arenicellales; family CAJQKF01; genus BQJD01. The sequence goes on from BQJD01000002.1 coordinate 116,994, forward strand.
AAGGCACATTCAACTGCCGCGCAAGTGTCTCGGCCAACAGAGTCTTGCCTGACCCGGTCGGACCGATCATCAGAATATTACTTTTGGAGATGTCGACATCGCCAGCGGTGTCTTCGTTCTCGATACGCTTGTAGTGGTTATAAACCGCTACGGACAGTATTTTCTTGGCATCGCTCTGGCCAATGACATAATCGTCGAGCTTTGTGCGAATTTCCTGCGGCGTCGGGTAACCCGATTCCTTTTTATGAGATTCACCGGCTTCGGCGGCTTCTTCGCGGATAATTTCGTTGCATAATTCGACGCATTCATCGCAAATGAATACCGACGGGCCGGCAATCAGTTTCCGTACTTCGTGCTGGCTCTTACCGCAAAATGAGCAGTAAAGAAGCTTGTCACCTTTTCGATCGTTACTGTCTTCAGCCATGTCGATACCGAATTACTACAATGTGCCCTGAATAACTCAAGCCATGCGGGAGAATCCCAGGACCCTTATGGTTTGAGCGCTAAAGATGCAGCCTTTATGTTAAAAATGCAAGTCTCGGCAATGATCAGGCAGGTGCCTCGAAATGCCGGATAAACGTCTGTCAACCGTTACTTGGTCTCGCGACTGGTGATAACCGAGTCTATCAAACCATATTCCACCGCCCTTTCGGCACTCATGAAATTATCACGCTCGGTATCGCGAGCAACAGTATCTGCATCTTTACCGGTATGGTGCCCCAATATCCCGTTAAGACGGGTTCGCAGCTTGAGGATTTCACGCGCATGGATGTCGATGTCGCTGGCTTGCCCCTGAAAGCCTCCCCACGGTTGGTGAACCATGATCCTCGAATTCGGTAGTGCATGACGCTTGTCTTTGGCGCCACCGGCAAGAATGACAGCACCCATGCTGGCCGCCTGCCCGATACAAACGGTGCTGACATCGGGTTGCACAAACTGCATGGTATCGTAGATGGCAAGCCCGGCATTGACCACGCCCCCGGGACTATTGACATACAGATGGATGTCCTTGTCAGGGTTCTCGGATTCAAGGAACAAAAGCTGTGCAATGATCAGGTTTGCCATGTGGTCCTCAACCTGACCCACCAGAAATATCACTCGCTCCTTAAGCATTCGCGAGTAGATATCGTAGGCACGTTCACCGCGGCCCGTGGTCTCGATAACCATCGGCACCAGGCCGAGATTTTGCTCCGGAATCCGTTCCGGTGATTGACTCATATAATTCATGATGAACTCTCTGGTATTCGCCTGTTGACCGCCTTGGCGGAGTTTGTCCAAATATCTGCAGACGCCGTACTATGTGCGATCAGCATTGACAAATTCATCGAACGTGACCGGCTTATCTTCGACAGTGGCTGATTCCAGGAGAAATTCAACTACCTGGTCTTCAAGCACTGCAGCCTCGATATTCGACAGTCGCGATCGGTCGGCATAATGCCACTGGATGAATTCCTCGGGTTGCTCATAACTCGAGGCCAATTCTTCTATTCGCTCACGGACACGCGCTTCGTCGGACTTGATATCGTTACCGCGAACAACTTCGTGAACAATCAAACCCAGTGAAACGCGCTTGCGGGCTTCGGCTTCAATTCGTTCAGGATCGACGGGCATGTCAGCCAGACCTTGCTGGGCAAACTGTGCTCGGGTCGCTTCGGCAAGCCGTGCTGCCTCTTCATTTACCAGTTGCGCAGGCACTTCAATGGGATTGATCGAAGACAGGCAACCCATTACCTCGTTTTTGACATGACTTCGAATACGGTCTTTAAGCTCACGCTCAAGGTTCTTGCGAACTTCTTTTCCAAGACCTTCATTTGTGCCATCTTCGACACCGAGCGACTTGATAAATTCCTCATCGACATCCGGTAGACGTGGGTTATCGACCGCCTTGACGGTCACCTCAAACGATGCCTTCTTGCCCGCCACAATGGTGCCGGGATAATCATCGGGAAACACGACCTCGATGGTACGCATATCGCCCGCCGATGCGCCGGCCAGACCCTCATCGAAGCCTTCGATCATTGAACCGGAGCCCAAAACAAGCTCAAAATCACTCGCTTCGCCGCCTTCAAAGACCTCGCCGTCGATCATGCCTTTAAAATCCATGGTGACCTTATCACCTTCGGCCGCCGGACCCTCGCTCGTTACCCATTCGGTCTGGCGGGTACGGAGTGATTCAATGGTTTTTTCAATATCGGCATCACTCACCTCGCATACCGGGCGGGTGATTGTTTGGCCTTTGAGGTCGAGTTTGCCAATCTCGGGAAACACATCGAATTCGGCTACAAATTCAAGGTCTTTGCCACGCTCAAGGGTTTTAGCCTCGATCTTCGGAGACCCTGCCGGTACGACTTTTTCCTCACCAAGCGCATTGCGATAACCCTCGCTGATCATCTGCTCGGCAACTTCCATAACCACCTGGTTACCGTACTTTGCTTCAATCAGTTTGCGCGGCGCTTTACCGGGCCTGAACCCTGGCAGACGAACCTGTCGGCTCATGGTACTCAGTTTTTCGAGTACGCGACTTTCCATCTGCTCCGCCGGAATGGTGACGGTCATTTTACGGCCTATCGAGCCGGTACTTTCCAATGAAACCTGCATCACTTGCCCCTGACAAGGAAATTATTCTCGAACATCACGGTGTGCTTTCCCGGTATTTGCAACTGGTGCGAAAGGGGAGACTCGAACTCCCACGGGTTACCCCACTGGCACCTAAAGCCAGCGCGTCTACCAATTCCGCCACTTTCGCGGGATGTCCATGGTGGGCCGTGTAGGATTCGAACCTACGACCCGCTGATTAAGAGTCAGCTGCTCTGCCAACTGAGCTAACGGCCCATGAAATCTTGTTTGTATATCTGGCTCGATGCGCCTTTTCACGCCGAAGATATTGGGGTGAACGATGGGGCTCGAACCCACGACCGCCGGAATCACAATCCGGAGCTCTACCAACTGAGCTACGCTCACCATACTTGCATATCAATATCCGCATCATCCGCATCGACAGATCCAACGTCGACCCGGCCATCACGGGATCATACAAACTACGCCAGCGTGGCGCGCCCGACAGGACTCGAACCTGTAACCTACGGCTTAGCTTACCCACTACGACTTTCGCCGCGCCGAATCCTCACAAAACAATATTATAAGGTCACATACCATAAAGACATATGCCCGAAAATCACCACTGTGAAGACCCGATTTGGAGTCTGGACTATATCTTCGCCATCGCAGGCGGGACACGTATAGTCTCTACGGATCCCTGCGCCAATTTCTACCCGAAACCACTATTCGGTCTCCATTCGAAACGGCGGCAGCCCATTACAGGCTGCGGTTTCCTCGGTATTGCCATCGCCACGACGCGTTAAGGGTTCACCGATACAGTGTCCTGCACTTCGCGGGTTCTGTTTTCCCGCGAAGGCTCCAACCTGAACGCCAGAATCAATAGATCGATTCGACGTATCCGGCTAAAGGCCGTTGCTCTATCCGGTTGAGCTACGGGCGCTAATCTGGCGCCGAACAACAAATAGTATGTTAATACTCAAATGGCGTGCCGCTGCCAATTAACCAATACATCGGCTCGATCTGGTCGGGGTAGAGGGATTTGAACCCCCGACACCCTGCTCCCAAAGCAGGTGCGCTACCAGGCTGCGCTATACCCCGCCACTGTCGTCACTACGCCGAAATCGGCGGCGCCTGCGCCAAGGGCGGGGAATATACGCCGCAGGGATGCGATCGTCAACGACGCCAAAGGATGTCAAAATCTCTTGAAATAACCGCTGAACTCCCCACTTTGAATGACGAATCACAAGACTTCAGGTGATCTGATTAAATCAGACACAGAAATCGGATCCATGACATGCGCCGTGATTCGGTACATTTCGCACCCATGGGCAGAATATATGTCTGTCCACTCGCGTCGCCCAGATTAATCAAGGGCGAATAGGTAGATCGGCCGTTTGGGCCAGGTGCACATTTTAAAATAATATTTTCACAACTGACTCATCCAATGAACAAAGCTGTAAAACACGACTTTCAGGCAGAGGTTAAGCAGATCCTGCACCTCATGATCCATTCGTTGTACTCGAACAAGGAAATTTTCCTGCGCGAGTTGATATCCAATGCGTCCGATGCCTGCGACAAGTTGCGCTTCGCCTCGTTGACTGACGCCAGCCTGATGGAAGACGGCGGTGAACTTGCGATTGATGTGACTTTCAACACCGACCAGAAGACAGTAACCATCAGCGACAACGGCGTTGGTATGGACCATGATGAGGTGGTGTCCAATATCGGCACCATCGCCCGCTCCGGTACCCGCGATTTCGTTGCTGCATTGAGCGGCGAGTCGAAAAAAGACAGCCAGTTGATCGGCCAGTTCGGCGTCGGTTTCTATTCGGCCTTCCTGGTCTCCCGTAAAGTGGTTCTGGTCACACGCAAGGCCGGCGCTTCGGCATCGGAAGGGGTTCGCTGGGTATCCGAGGGAGCAGGCGAATACACCATTGAATCCATCGAGCGGCCGGAACGCGGTACTCGTATTACCCTTTACCTGAAAGATGAAGACAAGGAATTTGCCGACTACTATCGGCTGCGTTCGGTCATCTCGAAATACTCCGATCACATTTCCTTGCCGATTCGCATGGTAACGCCTGCCACGGATTCCGATGATGCTGAAGATTCGGACAAGTCGGACAACACGGAACCGAAGATTGAGAGCGTTAATAGGGGTGCAGCGCTGTGGACGCGACCTCGCAACGAGATCAGCGAGGAGGAGTACAACAACTTTTACACCACCTTAAGTTACGATCCCGAACCACCGCTTTTGACCTTGCACAATCGTGTCGAAGGGAAGATTGAGTACACCTCGCTGCTGTTTGTCCCTGCCAGGGCACCCTTTGACATGTGGGATCGGGAACGACGTCACGGGCTGAACTTATACGTCAAGCGTATCTTTATCATGGACGATAGCGAGCATCTCATGCCGCCCTATCTGCGCTTTGTGCGCGGCGTCATAGACGCCAGCGATCTGCCACTTAACGTGTCGCGCGAACACTTGCAGAAAAATCCCGATATCGATCGCATACGCGGTGGGTCGGTGAAGAAGATTCTCGGCGAATTAAAAAAACTCGCCAGCAACGATACTGAAAAATACAATGAGTTCTGGTCCGAGTTCGGCCGGGTAGTCAAGGAAGGGGTCATCGATGATGCTGAGAACAAGGAAACGATTTCCGATCTGCTGCGATTCGCCAGTACCCGCGAGACAACTCAGAAGGTATCGCTGAAAGATTACGTCGCGCGAATGAAGGACAGGCAGAAATCGGTCTACTACATTACCGCCGATTCGCTGAGTGCCGCCCAGGCATCCCCGCATCTTGAGATTTTCGCCAAAAACGATATCGAGGTACTCCTGCTGCACGATTCGATCGACGAATGGCTAGTGAATCACCTGACCGAATTCGATGGCAAATCATTGAAGTCGGTGGCCAAGGGTGCCTTACCCGAAGACGAGATCGAGAATAGTGAAGAAGCTGACAAGGAACAGCATGAGCAGAAATCCGAATCACTCAAGGGTTTGGTCGATGCTCTTAAGGAAAAACTGGGCGAACGCGTTAAGGACGTGCGCCTGAGCCGGCGACTGACTGACTCACCCGCCTGTCTGGTGGCGGATGAACATGATCTCGGCGGCAATCTGAAGCGTATCCTCGAGGCAGCCGGACAGAATGCACCGGACTTCAAGCCCATACTGGAAATCAATCCGGATCATCAATTGATCAGTCGAATTTCTCCGGATTCTCCGGATCTGGAGGACTGGGCTCACGTCCTGCTCGATCAGGCAGCATTGTCCGAAGGCGCGCCCCTTGAGGAGCCAGCGGCATACGTTCGGCGGATCAATAAACTGCTTGCGACCGCAGCCTGACGGCTACGGTCAACGGGGTAGGACATCTTGGTTGGCGCACAATCTTAAACGGTCGATATGTGGCGGTTGGCGATTCAGTCAACCGCCCTATTGACAGAGCGGTCGCTCAAAGTAAAAACGTCGGCGAGAAATTCCGTGGCGAAGCAGCCGCCGGCAAGGGTAAAGGCGATCTCAATCTCGTCCTGCTTAAGCCAGGTCCATTGCAGATCTTCGGCAAAGGCTCGCAGCGGTCGCCGTTCCATCGGAAAACGTTGCGATTCAAAGCGTGTGAGGTCGTTGGCGAATTGTTGAAGAATTGTCCGTTCGCGTTCGATAACAGCCGCTGACAACTTGCCAGGCTCCCCCCACAGTGGACCGGATGGATGCAGGTCACCAATTGTAATTCTCTCAGCCAACGGCGCAATCGGCTCAACCGCCTCGAACAGACTGTTGGATCCATCAAGAATTAACAAATCCCCAGGTCTTGCTTTCAACCAATCGCCCCCCGCCAGTCTGTCCGCCAGCACCGCATTAAACAGCATCGAGCGCAGTGCCGAAATTTCCATACTGCGACGTGTACGCGAACTACGGGGCACGCGACGCGTAACATCAGAATCGAGCCAGCGACGGCCACGCTCATGATTGCGACCATCTCGACCAAAACGCTGCGATCCGAAGTAATTGGCGAACCCGTTGACACGTAGTGTATCGAGGCGTTCATCAACCTGGTCGGCTGATACGTCAACATCGCGAAGACGGATAACAAAACGATTGCCACGATGATATCCACGTTTTAACTTGCGATGATGTATATCGATCGAGATCAGCTCAATACCATTGGGCCAATCCGCAACAGATAGTGCTTCCTCGCACAAAGTCGTTGCTGGAATGCTGAAATACTGAGTGGTTTCGGCATGCCGATCCTTTTGTCCGCAATAACCCACATCCATATCCCGACAGCCTATAAGACGCGCCAGATGTCGGGCCACATCGGCACTGTTCCAACCATTCTTTTTCACTTTCAACAAGCGGTGAACGCCGTCTCCCGAAGGTTTGAAGCCAAGCACTTCCTCGACTTTGAAATCTTCCGGAAAATTCTTGAAAGTTGCCGACCCAAGGGCAGGCCCGGCAGATCGTGGCAGGCCATTGGTGCGCCCGGAAAACTGTTCAGGGACGAGAATTGCTGATATCTTATTCATCGTGAAAGTTTTTTATAGAATGTCTGAGTTAACAAGCGACGCCAGCCTGTGTCGCTTCAATTGGCATTTACGATTAAGGGGTCTGGCGCATCAATGAACGATATACGAAAATTAATCAAAAGGACGACGCTGGCTACACTGTTCATTCTGTTGCCGTGGCAAACGTCCTACGCCCTGGAATCGTTATTTGACATATCTATCGGCCCGCGTACCGATGATCTCAATTGGCGGGCAACCGGACCTGTTAGTCCAGCCTTGAGTGGCCGCTCTGATCTGTTCTTCAGCAACATTGAAAGTATACAGCTCGGTGTTAACTATGAAGGGACCGCTGAATCAGGCTTCACATATCGTGCTTCGCTATCGGTCGGTGATATCCAGGATGGCAAGGTACGAGATTCCGATTATGCGGGTTCAACCGAGTTTTCGCGATCAATAGCCGATACCGATGGTGACGATGTATTCGATGCCAGCCTCGCCTTCGGTCGACGAATCCCGGTCACAGATACCCGTCGTACATTTGTAACACCACTGATTGGTGTGTCCTACCACGAAGAAGATTTTCGCATTACCAACGGCAGGCAGGTGATCGATCTCGTCAGTGGCACAGCCGGCAACCCGATCCCAGGACTGGATTCGCGCTATCGCGCCGAATGGTGGTCGAGGTTTCTTGGCGTCGAGTTTTCACATCGAAACGGCAACTGGAACACCTTCGGCAAGGCAGAGTTTCATGACCTCGATTACGAGGGTACCGGCAACTGGAATCTGCGTCCGGACCTGGCCAACCCGGTCAGTTTTACTCACGATGCCGACGGTTCCGGGCCGCTGTACCAGTTGGGAACCCGCTACATGTACAACAATAACTGGGCATTCAATGCCATCGTTACCTGGACCGATTTCAAATCTAACAATGGTCGTGATCGTGTTTTTCTGTCCGATGGCACGGTGGTGGATGCAAATCTTGACGAAGCCCACTGGGACCAATTGTCGGTTATGTTCGGCATGAGCTATCTATCCAACTGACCTTTTAGTTAATAATCGCCTGAATTTTTTTCCAGGCGATTACTGTCAACCTGCGACCGCATAGCATATCTGTTGCATAAACGTCTAACAGATTAACTGTCTGTCGGCGCGTCGCGGGAATCGCTCACCCAATCGAGTTCCAGGTCGCCATCGTGGATCGATTGACCCTCCTTATCGACGCAGTTGCGACCAAATATCACGGCTTCGTCGACGTTTGCACGCGATCCTAATCTTGAATATTCAAACAGGATACTTCGCCGAACTTTCGCGCCACCCTCTATCACACAGCCGTGACCAATCCAGGTCGGCCCCAATATTTCCGCGCCGCTGCGAATGTTGGAGCCGGCACCGATATATACCGGTCCTTCGATTCGAACATTGTCCCAGTCGACCTTGACGTTCAATCCGCACCAGACGCCTGGATACATCTCGGTGCCGGGCATACGAATATAGTTGAGATGGCCCAGCATCAGCCGCTGGTTTGCATCCCAGTAATCGCTAAGACGACCAATGTCGATCCAGTTGAATGGAATATCGATGGCGTTGAATGGTAGTCCGGCTGCCAGAATATCGGGGAAAAGCTGACTGCCGATATCGTATTCGCAGCCCTTTGGAATCAGATCGAGCACTTCGGGTTCGAAGAAATAAATACCGGTATTGACGAGATCCGAGCGGGCCTCATCGACACTCGGCTTTTCCTGAAAACCGGTAATTCGTCGATTCGAATCGCATTCAACCACACCATAGTTCGATACCTCGGAAGGCGGGACATGGGCTACTACCATACTGGCGGCCGCCCCCGACTGCCAATGACGGCGGACCGCCGCCGTCAAATCCAGATCGATCAACGCATCGCCACAAACGACTAAAAAGGTATCGTCGAAAAAACCACCGAAGTCCTGAATACGTCGCATACCGCCAGCTGAACCGACCGGTTGCGCAATCACCTCACCATCACGAATCTGGCCTTCGAACGAGTAGCCGATCTCAACTCCCCAACGACGACCATCGCTGAAGTAATTTTCAAGGTGATTGGCTAGATGAGCGGTATTCACCATGATCTGATTGAAGCCGTGTCGGGACAATTCCTCCACCAGGTATTCCATAACGGGTTTACCAAGAATGGGAATCATGGGCTTGGGTAGCGAGTGGGTAAGAGGGCGTACCCTGGTGCCCTTACCGGCCGCCAGTATCATCGCTTTCATGAATATACGAACCGAAGATTAGAACTGTTGTTTTAAGTCGGACAGATTAAGAATAGAAACGGCGCTCACCGTTCACCACAGCCATTAAGCGATATAGTTTAACCGCTATCGGCCAACAGCAGCGCCGTTTCAGATATTTATCGTGGCTTCAAACCATCCCTGTCACGTCATGCACGCAGATGCTCGACATTCACTTCGCGGGTGAAGCTGAATTCGTCACCGACCACATCAATAAGAATCATGTCTCCTGGTCCAAATCGACCCGAGAGTATTTCCTCTGCAAGTCGATTTTCAAGATTGGTTTGAATCGCCCGCTTCAGTGGCCTGGCTCCGTAGACCGGATCAAACCCGGCTTCGGCCAACTTGTCCAGAGCAGCCTCACTGAGTTCGAAATCCATATCGCGGTCCTGCAACCTGCGTCGCAGGTTGGCCAATTGAATGCTCGTAATCTGGCGCAATTCAGCCCGATCGAGGGCATGGAATACTACAACGTCATCAATACGATTGATAAACTCAGGTCGAAAGTGATGGGTTACCACATCCATAACCGCAGATTTCAACTCAGCATAATCACTATTGTTACCGAGTTCCTGAATACGATCCGAACCAAGGTTCGAAGTCATGACAATAACGGTATTCCGAAAATCCACCGTCCGACCCTGGCCGTCGGTTAAACGACCGTCGTCGAGCACCTGCAACAAGACGTTGAACACATCGCTGTGCGCTTTCTCCACTTCATCAAGGAGGATGACGGAGTAAGGTCGACGACGCACCGCCTCGGTAAGGTAACCACCTTCTTCGTAACCGACATATCCCGGTGGTGCGCCGATCAAACGCGCAACGGAATGCTTCTCCATGAACTCGGACATGTCGATGCGCACCATGGAATCCTCGGTATCGAACATGAATGATGCAAGCGCCTTGCACAGTTCGGTTTTACCGACACCCGTCGGCCCCAGAAACAGGAACGAACCATAGGGACGATCCGGATCCGAAAGCCCGGCGCGGGAGCGGCGGATAGCATTACTGACTGCGGTGATCGCTTCACTTTGACCCACTACCCGGTGGTGCAGTTCGTCTTCCATCCGCAGCAGTTTTTCTTTTTCGCCCTCAAGCATCTTGTTAACCGGAATACCGGTCCAGCGGGAAACCACTTCAGCGATTTCCTCTTCCGTAACCTTGTTTCTCAACAGGCTGGGTTCACGCCCTTCCGCATCGGTTGCATCGTCCAACTGTTTCTCAAGTTCAGGGATGCGGCCGTATTGCAACTCTGACATTCGGGTCAGGTCACCGGCCCGACGCGCGGTCTCCATTTCCACACGGGCCCGGTCCAGCTCTTCCTTGACGTGCTGACTGCCCTTTAATGCAGCCTTCTCGGATTTCCAGACTTCTTCGAGTTCGGAGTATTCACGCTGTAGCTGTTCAAGTTCACTTTCAATATTAGCAAGCCGCTTACGTGATGCATCGTCGTCATCCTTCTTCAGCGCCTCACGCTCGATCTTCAACTGAATCATGCGTCTGTCAAGACGATCCATGCTCTCCGGCTTTGAGTCGATTTCCATGCGTATTCGACTGGCGGCCTCGTCAATCAGGTCGATTGCCTTGTCGGGAAGCTGGCGATCGGTGATATAGCGATACGATAACGTCGCCGCGGCCACGATGGCCGGGTCAGTGATATCGACACCGTGATGTACCTCGTACTTTTCACGTAAACCACGCAGGATCGATATGCTGTCCTCAACACTTGGCTCGTCCACCAGCACTTTCTGGAATCGACGTTCCAGCGCCGCGTCTTTTTCAACATACTTTCGATATTCATTAAGAGTCGTGGCACCAATACAATGAAGTTCTCCGCGAGCCAGCGCGGGCTTCAGCATATTGCCGGCATCCATGGATCCTTCGGCTTTGCCGGCGCCCACCATGGTATGCAGCTCATCGATAAAAAGGATGATGCGCCCTTCCTGTTTGGTCAGGTCGTTCAGCACCGCCTTCAAACGTTCCTCGAATTCACCACGAAATTTGGCACCAGCAATCAGTGCACCAAGATCAAGTGACAACAGACGCTTGCCGCGCATGCCTTCAGGTACTTCACCGTCGACGATACGCTGGGCAAGACCTTCGGCGATGGCAGTTTTGCCAACACCCGGTTCGCCGATCAATACCGGATTATTCTTGGTACGACGTTGCAGCACCTGGATAGTGCGACGAATCTCGTCGTCCCGACCGATGACCGGATCAAGCTTGCCCTGCTCGGCGCGCTCGGTCAGATCCAGGGTATATTTTTCAAGCGCCTGTCGCTGATCTTCAGCACCGGCATCATTGACGCTGTGGCCATCGCGCATCGCATCAATTGCTTTCTCGATGCCACCTTTGGACGCACCTGCTTTACGCAGTGCCGCGCCTGTCTGTCCGCGATCCTCGATGAGCGCCAGCACAAACAACTCACTGGCAATGAATTGATCCTTGCGTTGCTGAGCAAGCTTGTCGGTGACATTCAACAGACGCGACAATTCATTGGACACATGAACGTCGCCCTGATTACCTCGCACCGATGGTAGTTTCTCCACCATCTCACCAAGCTGCGAACGCAATAAATTGACGTTGGTATCGGCTGCGGTTAACAAATGCCTGACCGACCCGCCTTCCTGATCGAGCATGGCAATAAGCAAATGAACCGGTTCGATAAATTGATGATCCCGGCCGACCGCCAGGCTCTGCGCTTCCGCCAGCGCTGACTGGAATTTAGTAGTGAGTTTATCCATTCGCATAAAAATTACCCTGAAACTGTTGTTTAACTGCCAGGCATCGACTGATTACCTGGCGTCATAAATACTGCAATAATTGTGGGGGCAAGCCGTTAGGATTCAACATCACATACACACCGTTTCCTGTGCTACATCAAGCAGAAGCCTGTGTCATACAAGAACAGCAGTTATCAAGGTCTGACATCAAGAATTGATTGTCGGTACCTAGAAACCTTTTTTTCGACTAATCGGACACTTCGTTTTCACGAAAGAATGTCGGCAGTTTATGCAGAGCAATTTTACCAAGCGGCGTTCTCGGCAACTCGTCAATGAGTGCAAATCGGGTAATCTGATTGTGTGCCGAAACCAGTTTATTGAATTCTTTCAAAATACGTCGTGCCTCGGTGACAGGGTCTTCGCACGCCAGCACAAGAACCGCCGCCGGCCGCATATCGAGTTCCAGAACAGCCGCTTCTGTGATCATGGGATCACGCTCAAGCAGCGTCTCAAGTTCTTCGGGATAGACATTCTTGCCACTCTCGGTGACGATGAGGCGCTTGCTGCGTCCGGTTAGAACAATATTACCGGCGGCATCGATATGGGCGATATCACCGGTATGAAACCAGCCATCGACGATAACCTCTTTGGTGAGTTTTTCGTCGGTGTAACCAAGCATCACATTCGGTCCACGTACCAGCAACTCACCATTACCGGACTCATCAGGAGAGGCAATTTTAACTTCGATATCCTGAAGGGGTTTGCCGACACTATCGAGAACCTCGTCGAAATGCTCCTGGGCGCTGACAACCGGCGTGGTCTCGGTAAGGCCGTAACCTTGCCGCAAGGAGATGCCAAGATTAAGAAAATATTTTTTAATATCAGGATCAAGACGCGATCCGCCACTCATCCAGCACTTCAGGTTTCCACCGAACTGTTTCCGAATCGGAGCATTCAGTTTCTTCCTCATAAACAACGGCATGTGTCGCAGTGCATTGACGTAAAGCTGTAATGGACGTCCACCCGTGGCAATGCGTTTTTCAAGACCAAGCATGATATTGCGAAACAGACGCGGCACCGCAACCAGAATACTGATACGGTTATCACGCATTGCATCCAGGATTTCAGAAGCCGCCAGTACTTTTGGAGCGACCAGGGTCGCACCCACATGCAACGCCAGTAACATCACGCCCGTTAAGCCCATGGCATGGGAGAACGGCAGAAGTGCCAAAAAGCTGTCTTCGGCATCCGCATCGGATAGCCTTGAAGACGCGATGACATTGGTCACGACATTTCTGTGTGACAACCGTACGATTTTGGGATTGCCGGTGCTCCCGGATGTGTAGATCGCCAGCGCCTCATCGTTACCGGATGCCGGCGGTTCAAATTCGGCTTCGCGCTCGGTCAAATGTGCATCGTAGTTGGGCTCGATAGGAATATCGGCGTCGGTCAGCGCACGGTGATGAGACAGGATGAGACTCGGTTGGGTGGCCTCGATCTGCGCGGTGATTTCATGGTCGCTGTTACCTACGTGGATCGGCGTCAGGACCGCACCGATTTTCCAGATGGCCAGCGAAGCGACAGTCCATTCCGGACCATTAGGTGCCATGAGCCCAATACGGTCGCCTTTTTGAACACCCCGCTTACGCAGATCAGCGGCGAGATTCAGGGCTGCGTGATAGATCTCGCCATAACTGACTTCGCGAGTTTTACTTTTGCCGAGCCGGCATATCCATGCCGTATGTGACATATCGGCTTTTAACGATTCGCTGATCAGCGTCCAGATATTTTCTTTCATCGGGTTCTCCTAAACACCATCATTGGGCATCCATTGCCCGGCATTTTTTTAAAATGTACCCCAGTTACTGCAAGTCATTCCAGCGATGACATCGAGGCGATCGGATAACAGCAAAATCGTGCTTCAAACTGAATCATTCCGGTACATGAGTGCGCAGCCAGTTCATGTCGACCTCGCCAAGATGCGATGCGGTAAGCATACCCTCTGGTGATACGACAAATGTCGATGGTAATCCCTTGAGTGGTTCGAATGGCAGTAGCGGCTGATCTGAAACCAATATTACGGGATAACTGATAGCCAGGGCTTTTACGACTGATACAACCTCGGCAGGCTCCAGTATTTCGAAGTTGACGCCAATCACGGTGACATCCGGGCGACTCGCATGAAAGCGTTCGAGTAACGGCATTTCACGAAGGCAGGGAGAACACCAGCTTGCCCAGAAGTTTACAACCACCCACTGGCCTCGGTAGTCAGACAGACGAATAGTTTCCCCATCAGGAGAAGGTCGTTGGAACTCAATTGGCGCGTTGTTAACGCCAATCCCACTGGAAACCTCGCTGGAAATGGCGGGGAACATGCTTGCCATAAAGGCAATCAATGAGACGATACGCACGATTTTTCCCAACCACAGACAGCGCATATCACGTACCAGATAAACTAATTATACTGATGGACATCAAAATATTGTCAGTTTTATCATGATCGCCAGGTTATCTGGAGTTATCTTAATCAGTATGGATTTTAAATCAACACGATCATGAAGCTGATTCTCATGCTGACACGCTACATCGCCCTTGCCTTGCTGGTAACATCCATCACAACCACAGTTTTGCTGACGCCAGTTGTCGTACAGGCACAAAGTGATACCCCCGAGACATCGGAAACCACGACTGATAGCGGCACCGGTACCGGCACTGAGGAAACGACCAGCGAAGAAGAACCCGACTGCTAATTAGCCAACAGTGGTTACGGTGCTTCAATCGTCAATTGAATCTGGAAAGATTTTTGAGGCCTGAATGTCTCGGAAATCAGGTTTTTAAACAGTAAATTAAAGATATAACCACAGTGGAGAGAACCATGAAAATCAGACAACAATTGCTTTGCACAATGATGGCTACGACGTTACTTTTGCCCATCGGAGCAAGTGCCGATGATGTCAATATCACTCCAGATATGATGAAGGCCACCGTGACCCACAATGGCACTAGCACTGAAATCATGCGTAATCAGAACAACGATAATACTGTTGTGCCTGCATTCGCCAAGACCTCCCGTCCGTGCCCGCCATTTTGTATTCAGCCATCCACACTTGCACCAGGCATTGAAACCATTGGTGAAGTTGAGTTGATTGAATACGCTACTCGCATGAGCGGCGGCGATGACACTATCGTGATCATCGATTCCAGGACTCCTGACTGGGTGGAACGCGGAACGATCCCAAGTGCCATCAACCTGCCCTGGACCCAGCTCAACCAGGCCAAGGGTGCCACACCTTTTGAGATTGCCGAGATCATGCAGGAGATTTTCGGCGTAACCGAAAGCGAAGGCCTGTTTAATTTCGAGAACGCCAAAACTGCGGTCATGTTTTGCAATGGCATGTGGTGTGGCCAATCACCAAGCAATATCAAGAGCCTGTTAAAGTTTGGCTACCCGGCACACAAAATCAAGTGGTATCGGGGCGGCATGCAGGATTGGGAAATCCTCGGCTTGACGACCGTCAAGTAACGTTACTTCAAAACAAACTGTTTTTAGGTTGAGGCGGCCCGGGCTTAACTGGCCGCCTTTTTATTGTCATCATCGAGGGCTGCCAGCAATTGGCGGAAATCATCGGGTAGCGGCGCATCGAATCGCAGATTGCGTCCCGATACTGGATGATCGAATTCAAGGTGTTCGGCGTGCAGTGCCTGGCGTTTGAAGTTTGTCATTACTTCACGAGTCACCTCATCCATTCCGGCGGCAATGGCCAGACGGCGGCCATACAACGGATCGGCAAACAGCGGGTGGCCAATATGTGCCATATGGACGCGGATCTGGTGCGTTCGTCCCGTCTCCAGATCGACCCTGACAAGCGTATGGGCGCGTAACCGTCGCACCACACGGTAATGACTGACAGCGCGTTTACCGGCACGGGTCACAGTCATTTTAAGACGGTTCTGACGATGCCGGCCGATTGGCGCATCAACCGTACCGCCACTTATCAGACGACCTTCCACCAGCGCCAGATAACGGCGGCGGACACGATGCTCTTTGAGCAGGCTGATTAACTTCTGCCGCACCACTTCGTTGCGAGAGACCACCATCAGGCCGCTGGTATCCTTGTCGAGACGATGAACAATACCCGCCCTCGGAAGGGCAAACAGTGCCCGGTCATAACCTAAAAGCGCATTCATGAGCGTACCGTGGGCGTTGCCTGCGCCAGGATGAACGACCCGTCCTGCGGGCTTGTTCAGCACCAGGATATCCTCGTCCTCATAGATGACATCCATGGCAATATCTTCGGCCTGTGAAACATTTTCAAACACCGCGGGAAAGTTGACCTGAACCAGGTCTCCTTCCCTGACACGGGTTTTTCGAGTGGCTGCGGTATTGTTAATTATTACTTGACCGTCGGCTATCAGACCCTGAAGAAAGACTCTCGAGCGATCGTTGATCAGTTGTGCCAGCGTTTGATCGAGACGCATACCGTCAAACACGGCGGGGATTTCGAGGCGTTTTACAGACGCTTCCGTAATCTTTGACGTGGCTTGTGACGTGTCGGACACAACAAAAAGACTCCACTGTTCATTAGTTACAATGCGGTGTTCATATGTTACACGGGCGGTAGGCCCCTAGACACAGACAGTTTATAATCAGGCCGATAACATATATACATTCGCTTGTTGCAACACACGGGATAAACCGCGCATGAGCATAAAAACAGTTCGTTACCTGCTACTTATCGGCACCATGCTGTCTCTCATCGGCTGCTCGTCGCTCGAGGAAGAAGACAAGTACGCCGATCTGCCGGCCACTACACTTTTATCGTATGCCAGAACCGCACTCGACGACGGCGACTTTGAAGAAGCGATCAATTTGTACCGGGAACTGGAATCCCGTTTCCCATACGGTAAACCAGCCGAACAGGCGCAGCTTGACGTTGCCTATGCCTATTACAAAAATGAAGAACCGCAATTGGCGGTGGCTGCTGCGGATCGATTCATCCGCCTGCACCCGACTCACGAGCGTGTCGATTATGCTTTTTATCTGAAAGGCATTGCGAGCTACCGCGAACGTACCGGGTATGTCGCCAAAGTGACAGGTACCAACGATCTCAGTAATCGTGATACCAAACCCGCTCAAGACGCCTACAGCGCGTTCCGTGAACTGGTGACCCGATTCCCCAACAGCCCCTATGCCGACGATGCACGCCAGCGTATGGTTTACATGGTCAATGTTCTGGCACGCCACGATATCAGCGTGGCGAGATACTATCTGTCACATGGTGCCTATGTGGCCGTTCTCAATCGAACCAAGAAAGTGGTCGAGGAATACCAGAGAACGCCCTCGGTAGAAGATGCGCTGGGCCTGATGGCCATTGCCTATCGTGAAATGGGCCTCACCGACCTGATGACCGATACTGTCCGGATTCTTGAGAAAAACTTCCCCGAAAGTCCTTATCTCGCCGAAATCAAGGCAGATTCCTGAATCAGGCCATGAGCTCCGGCACCGTATGGCGAAGCGATATCCAGAATACTTAAATTAAATTACTCCACGCATAATCGCCGTTTAATATTTTAAAGTCGGACACTCGTGCTATTGAAAAAATCGCGAGGTCAGCGGATAACGTCGATCTCGCCCGAATGCCCGGCGACTGATGCGCACGCCGGGTGGTGCCTGACGACGTTTGTATTCGTTTCGGCTGATCATCTTCAGTACCCGCCTGACGTCGGCTTCGTCATACCCCATGGCAATAATTTCTTCCGCTGATTGATCGAGTTCGACGAAAGCTTCGATAATCGGATCAAGCACATCATAGGGCGGCAGTGAATCCTCATCCAGTTGATCGAGGGCGAGTTCCGCCGAGGGTGGCCGCTCGAGAACGCGCCCCGGAATCACATTCGCAATCGTGTTGCGATAGCGTGCCAATCGATATACCCAGGTTTTAGGCACGTCTTTTATGGCCGCAAAGCCGCCCGCCATATCACCGTACAAGGTTGCGTAGCCAACCGCCATCTCGCTTTT
Source organism: marine bacterium B5-7 (assembly GCA_021604525.1). Classification (GTDB taxonomy): domain Bacteria; phylum Pseudomonadota; class Gammaproteobacteria; order Arenicellales; family CAJQKF01; genus BQJD01. The sequence goes on from BQJD01000002.1 coordinate 135,065, forward strand.
GTTGCCCGTGGTAAGGACGATTTTGCCGCTCTTGTTGGAAATTGCCATCAACAATGTACCCCGGCAGCGGGCCTGGATATTTTCTTCAGTGGCATCCACCGGCAAACCCTCAAATACCGGCGAAAGCTGAGCGAGGAAGCTCTCGAATATCGGCTCGATATTGATCTCCCGGCACTCAACCCCAAGTCGCCTGCACTGATCAAGCGCGTCCTTGACACTGATGTCGCGGGTATAGCGTGACGGCATGGTGACCGCAAGTACACGATCAGCGCCCAGTGCATCACACGCCACTGCCAGAGTGAGCGCGGAATCGATCCCGCCGGACAGACCAATGACCACACCGCTAAATCCATTCTTGTCGACATAGTCGCGCACCCCGGTCACCAGCGCGCTATAGGCGCTTTGCTCTTCATTTATCGGAGAGACAACCGTGGCAGCACCAATCGACACGACCCCATTCGAATCGCGATTAAAGACTACACGACTTAAGTCCTCGATAAAGGCCGGTGCACGATGAACAATGTGACCATTGCCGTCGACCACAAAGGAGGCACCATCGAACACTAGTTCATCCTGACCCCCAACCAGATTCGTGTACACGATAGGTACGCCAACGGCGTGCGCCACACTGCCGACAACGATGCTTTCACGCTCTGTCGATTTATTGAGATGAAATGGTGAGGCGTTCAGATTCAAGATAAGTTCGGCACCGGCGGCAGCCGTCTCTTCCACCGGAAGTCGCTCCCAGATATCCTCACAAATAGTGATACCGAGACACCAGCCATTAAAGTCAAACACCACTGCCTGCTCACCGGGATCGAAATAACGCTTCTCATCAAAAACGCCGTAGTTCGGTAAGGCCCGTTTTCGATAAGTCGTCTCGATGGTACCGTTTGCAATAACCGACGCAGCGTTATACAACTCGTCATTCACACGCATGGGATGACCGATGACACAGGCAATACCGTCAAGCTCGTTACATAATCCATTTAACGCCTGTTCCGCATGACCAATAAAATCGTTACGAAGCAGCAGGTCTTCTGGAGGATAACCAGTAATCGTCAGTTCCGGGAATACCAGCATGTCGACACCGAATTCGTCGCGAGCCCGATTTGCTGCTTCGACTACCTGCCGGACATTTCCGTCGATATCGCCGACTATCAGGTTGATTTGGGCAAGACCCACGCTTAAGGATGATTTCATAGGGGGACTGGATAAATTTGATCGTCAACTCAATAATCAAAATATACGCATGACCACAGCTTTAGTAACAACGCTGGCTCATGAAAATGGTGGCAACTGCTGGCAATAAGTCGGATTGTAATCCTAAACGGACAAAAACGTCCCGAAAGACGCCCATTGACACACTTGTTCATCCCTAAAAATCTGTTCTCGTACCGGTAACCCATGGAAACACAGCAGAGCGAATCGTCGGCGACATTGACCGCGCGCAGCCTGACGAGAACGTCCGCGGTAACGGCTAACGAGTGGAACGCATTTTTGAATGACGACGACGCGCCATTTTTGAAACACGAATTTCTAAGCCTGCTCGAGGACAGCGGTTGTGTTGGACCCGGGACCGGCTGGACCCCCTGCCACCTGGTCATCGAGCAAGCGGGGGATAAGGCTCCGGCAGGCATTGTACCTCTGTATCTCAAGGAACATTCCTATGGCGAATACGTGTTTGACTGGGCCTGGGCAAATGCTTACCAACAGCATGACATCGCATACTATCCAAAGCTCGTGTCGGGAATTCCCTTTACCCCGGTAACGACTCGCAAGTTGCTGGCGCCGCAACCTGCTACCCATGTCAAACGCGCCTTGATCAAGGCACTCCAGGTATTTGCGCAAGCCAATCCGATCTCCTCGATTCACGCACTGTTTCTCGATACGATGGATAGCAGTCTGTTCGAAAATGCTGGATATCTGACCCGCAAGGACCACCAGTTTCACTGGAACAATGAAGGCTATGTCGACTTTGATCATTACTTGTCAGCATTCACTTCCAAGCGACGCAAGACCATACGCGCCGAACGTCGCCAGGTGCGCGATGCTGGTGTCGAGTTCTGCTGGCTGAGCGCTGAAGAAAGTCGCGAAGCGGACTGGGTGATGATGTATCAAAGCTATCGAAACACCATCGCCGAACACGGCGGCTACCCTTACCTCACCGAAACATTCTTCCTGCAGCTTCCTAACCGGCTACCCCGGAATGTCTGGCTCTTAAGGGGAGCGATCGACGGCAAGGTGATTTGCAATGCCCTGTATTTCACCAGCGCGAAGTCGCTATATGGACGTTACTGGGGCGCCAGTCAGTACGTGCCTTGCCTGCATTTCGAAACCTGCTACTACCAGCCCATTGCCTTTGCGATCGAACATCAGCTTGCCACATTCGAAGCCGGTGCCCAGGGAATCCACAAGCTTAGTCGCGGACTGGCGCCGACGGTCACGCAATCAGCGCACTGGCTGAAACACCCGGGGTTTTATGATGCAGTGGATCGGTATTTACAGGAAGAACGTCGTGAACAGGGTCAATACACGCGTCTGTTGAATGAATCCCTGCCTTTTCGAAAAAGTGGTTGTTAATGAGATAACATAATTCACTTTAAGTGAGATGTTTCCCCGGAAGGATTGCACCTGTGTTCCTGGTCATATAGTTTGATGGACAAACGTAAGCGGCTAGCTGGTTTTATTCTTGAAAATTCTCCTCGCACCTGAATACACTCGTCGCTGGCTTTGTCTGCTGTTAATCGCAGCAGCGGCGATCGTCTATTTTCATGAGTATCTTCTGTACACATTTTTGTATTTGGTCAATGCCTATCGTGCCGGGCAGAGTCTTGATCCCATTCCAGGTTTTGAGGTTATTGATGGGTTCGTCGTCCTTGGATTTGTGCTGGTATTGGTGTTTATTTATTGGCGACCGCGTCACTATGTTTCGATCGATGCCGGTGAAACAGCTAATGGACGTGTGATTCGCTCGGGAAAGGATTCCGGAATCGTGACCCGCGAGGATCTGAATCAGATCAAGATCAGCTACGTATCACAAAGACGGGCAAAGTCGCGTAGTTCGGGTTTTATAACATCTATCCGCATTGCCGGCGCTAATCGCCCTGATCTGATTTTCCTTGATCGCGTCAATGGTGGTTATCGATGGCGTGCACGTCGCGTAGCGCGGTACATTGAATCCAGGATTGCAGATGTTGCATGGATAGACAGCGACGGGATTTTGTCCGGGGCGATACCTAAGGTTACCAGCCTACAGGCCAGTCGTGAAAAACAACGCAAAAAAGTCGCGGACAAAATTCGCAAATCTGCTCCCAGGGTGCGGATGCAAACCGGTTCACGACTTGTATTTATCGGTGTGTTTACGTTAGCCGGTGTGGCTTTTTATATCGGTGGCGCAAAAGTCGTTGGATACATATTTGGCGCGCTCGCCGCTGTCATGCTGATTGATCTGGTTTTTGCACAGCTTGGTTACGGCCAGCAGCCTGAAAAAAAGCGCAAGTGAAAGCGGGGACTTTGCCCGACTGCACACGTTTGGTTTTTTGCTCAGTACATGGAATTGCCGTTTTTCGTCTCACCTGGCACCTGCTGTATTGAGTCCCAATGTTCAACAATTTTTCCGTTATCATCAAAACAGAAAAAATCCATGGTCACATATTGCTCGTTTCCTGGCCAAGTCTGGTGCGTATGGAGCGCAACTAAATCACCTTGGCTCGAGAAATACATGAGGGTTGGCCAATTTTACTCAATACACATTCAAGATCCTGCATCGCGCTGTGTCGATGTTAATGGTATCTAGCAGTTGAGTGGCCGGGTCACCGGACCGGGCCGACAAGACTGGTGCACTGCCGAGATGCCATCTTTCATGCAATTTCAGCCCACAATCAGGATAAATCTCCCATTGTTTCCTCGCGGCAGCTTTACGAAGTCAACCAGTATCGCTATAAAATGGTCCCATGCGCCAAAGCCAAACGCATCCGGGCGATTTTCCGCCATTGTCTCACGCCACCCCTGAAGGGCTGTTGGCGATTGGCGGAGATTTATCTGCTGATCGACTGATTGAAGCCTACAGCCGGGGAATTTTCCCGTGGTTCAACCCTGGACAACCGATACTGTGGTGGTCGCCCGATCCACGTTCGGTACTCTATCCAGACGGGATTCGTATTCATCGCAGTCTGCGTAAAACACTGCGTAACGGTGGTTTCAACTTCAGCATGGATCACGCCTTCGATGCGGTCATTCGTGAATGCGCTGCCAGGCGCCGTAATGATATCCGCGATTCATGGATTACGCCGGACATGATTGACGCATATACCGAGCTATATAATCTTCGCATCGCCCACAGCATCGAAGTATGGCAAGACGATCATCTGGTTGGCGGCCTGTACGGTATTTTTCTTGGCCGGGTATTCTTCGGTGAAAGCATGTTTTCGCGCGCGCCCAATGCTTCCAAGTGTGCCTTGAGCATACTGGCGTCGATGATGAATGCGCGTGGCGACAGTTTGATCGATTGCCAGATCGAATCGCCCCATCTTGAATCCCTGGGCGCCCGCTCGATTCCCCGCCACGAGTTCATTGCCACGCTCAATTCGGGACTTGAAACACCGTTATCCTGTGATCGCTGGGCGTTCAATTCCGGCGATCTCGAGCGTCTGTTATGACCCGCGAGCTGCAGTTCCCGACCCTGTACCAGACGGCGCCACATCCGTGTCCGTATATTCATGAAAAAACCGCTGTGAACTTGATACTCGATCCCCATTTCCCGGTAACAATCGGTCTCTACCAGCGCTTATTGCAGCACGGCTTCAGGCGCAACGGCGCGTTGTACTATCGACCGTTCTGCAATGAGTGTTCGGCTTGTGTCTCAGTCCGCGTGCCGGTGAGGAAATTCCGTCCCAATCGTTCCCAGCGTCGAACCCAGCGCCGCAATGAGCACCTTGAGGTCAGCTTTAGCAAAGCAGAATATTCACACGAACACTTCGAGTTATACCTGCGTTATCAGTCCAGCCGGCATAGGGGCGACAGCATGGACGATCCTGATCCTGATAAATATCGGCGTTTCCTGGTGGATTCTGCGGTTGATACTTCGTTTATTGAAATCCGGGAAGTTGGGCAACTGCTTGCGCTTGCCATTGTCGATAGTGTCGACAATGGTTTGTCGGCGATTTACACCTTTTATGACCCCGACAAGTCACCACAAAGTCTCGGTACCTTTGCGATATTGAAAGAGATCGAGATGGCGCGCATCCTTGGCCTCGATTATCTTTACCTCGGTTACTGGATTGCTGATTCTCCAAAAATGTCTTACAAGTCACGCTTCCGACCGCTCGAGCGCTTCAACACGTTCAGCGGACGCTGGGAAGACTTCAACCACGGCGTCAGCTGACCCTTTTGGGCTATAACCAGTGGATTTTGATCGCAATCATGTTTTCGAGTACGCGAGCGCCGAATCCGTAGCGCCCGGACTATTGCGGGTTACCGCGCCTAATCCGGGACCGCTGACGTTCCACGGCACCGGCACTTATCTCATCGGCAACCCACCAACGGCGATGATCGATCCCGGACCTCCAATTGTCGACCATGCCAATGCCCTGATGACGGCGCTGAACGGGCAACCGTTGGCGCATATTGTGGTTACCCACGGCCATAACGATCACGCCGGACTCGCCGCAATGATGAAAACCCTGACCGGCGCTGCCATTGCCGCATTTGATTTTGGCGCAAGCGATCAAAACACCCACCAGGACGTAAACCTTGCTGGCGAGACCGAGAATCACGACTTCATCACCGACATACCCCTCACCGACGGTAGTGTCATCGAGGGCCCGGGCTATCGTCTCGAAGCCGTGCACACGCCCGGGCATACCGGCGATCACTTGTGCTTTGTCGACCATGCCGAGCGTCGGGTATTCTGCGGTGATCACATTATGGCGTGGTCAACCACCGTCATACTGCCGCCGGATGGTCATGTCGGTCGCTACATCGAGAGTCTTGAGCGATTACTCGAGTTTGAAGATTTTGTTTTCTGGCCAACCCACGGGCCACCTGTTAAAAAGCCAGCGACGTGGATCAGGCAATTGATAGCCCATCGCGAGGAACGCCAGTTGCAGATTGTCTCGGCCCTGACAGAACAGCCGGTTAGTGCTGATGTTTTACTCAAGACTGTCTATCGCGATCTGCCACCAAATTTGACCGGCGCGGCACTGCAATCGTTACTTGCCGGACTGAACTGGCTGATCGAGCAGGGACAGGCACTGATTATTGAGAACGAGACCAGGAGCCAAAAATTATATTATCGCGGCTAGTTCCGATCTTCCGATCGCTTCGTCGGGTTAATACGCGTCTTCCGATAACCCGGTCCCGGTGGATGTTGGGTAATCCCTTTCGACGATAAATTCACTGCCCATAAAATGATAATAAGGCACTGATTCGGGAGGCTCGGGGGATTCGAGCCGCAGCGCCAGTTCGTTCAGCATGAATCGGGTGACACCCGCTATTGGCAGCAATTGATGGTCAGCGATATCAACCCAACGTATGTCGGACAATTCAGTGCTTGAGGTTTGCGGAAGTTGATCGATTGCAACTTCGGTGAAGAAAAAGCTTGCATGAAACCGGATTCGTGACGGTGGCGGTGTCAACGCCCGACCAAGATAACGCAGCCGCGTCAGATCCAGTTGTCGATTACCGGCAACGAGTTCACGCCAATCATCAAAACCGCCGACCACATCGTCTTTGCCTGAAACGCTGTCGATTCCCTCAATGCCGCACAAAATACCGGTTTCCTCCAGGGTCTCGCGAATCGCACAGATTGCCAGCGTGCGTGCATCCGCCTTCTGGTCGAACCTCATCAAACGCCTATCATCGCCAGCAAGATCCCGTGCAACAGCAATGCGGTAATCCAACGTCTCAACCACTCCGCCTGGAAACACATAAACGCCGGGCATGAATCGGGCGGTATCCGGTCGCCGACCCATCAATACCTGTGGGGGGCGTCGTCGTTGAACGATGAGAAGGCTTGCAGCAGGGCGTATATCAGGCGGATTCAAGGGCTTAATCTCACTGACACAGCGATATTACAAGTCGGTGAGAATATCCCGATCAATGCCTCCCTGCACACCCTGAGTAGATGGGATGTAGAAAACAATGTCTCTACTGACACGCCCAAAGTCTGATCGGTTGTCGACGCTGTCCAATAGGCAGCGCTTATCCGCGCCCCCTGTAACTCGCGACGCCCTGATCGGGAATCCAGATATCGTCCGGTGGCGCACCGGTCGCATAAAAGACATCAATCGGCATGCCGCCACGCGGATACCAGTATCCGCCGATGCGTAGCCAGATGGGTTTTAATCGTTCTACCAGGGTAGTGGCAATTAACACCGTACAGTCTTCATGGAAGGCGCCATGGTTGCGAAAACTCTGCAAAAACAGCTTGAGTGACTTCGATTCGACCAGCCACTTCCCAGGTACGTAATCGATTACGATATGTGCAAAATCCGGTTGCCCGGTCACCGGACACAGCGATGTGAATTCCGGGCAGGTAAAACGCACAAGATAATTGACCGAACCACGCGGATTTGCCACCCGCTCGAGCAGCGCCTCCTCCGGGCGATCGGGCACTGCCACTGACTTGCCCAACTGCTCAAGATTATCCGGCCCGTCAACGGTTGTCATGTTTCCGCCCTCAGTCGTCACCTGAGGCGATCGTGTCCGCCGACACGGCATTGCCTACTAATGATGGTTTGGCAGACGCTTTTTTCCTGGTCGCTTTCTTGCTGGCACTTTTCCTGGTCGTCTTTTTCTTTGTGCTTTTCTTCCTGGTGACCTTTCGGGTAGCCTTGCTGGCGGCTACTTTTTTGGTCGCCGTTTTCTTTTTCGAAGCACGCTTCTTGCGTAGCGGGGCGTCCTTTAAGAGTGTTTTGCAGGTATCCACATCCAGACTTTTAGGGTCAGTATCTTTGGGTATCTTGGCATTGCGCTCGCCATCGGTGATATAGGGCCCGAACCGCCCGTTTAATACCTGGATACCGTCATCTACGTAATCGTGGATGATGCGATTGGCATCAAACTTTTTCTTTTCCTCAATCAACTCAAGCGCAGTCTCGAGGGTCACCTCATAGGGATCTTCTTTCTTCAAGGAGACGAATTTACTGGCATATCGAACATATGGACCGAATCGGCCAATGTTGGCAGAGACTTCCTCGCCATCGGCTGTCTCGCCCAGCACCCGCGGCAACTCGAACAACTTCAGCGCTTCATCCATCTCGATGGTATCCATCTTCTGGCCCGGACGCAGACCCGCAAAACGGGGTTTATCTTCGTCTTCACGTGTACCGATTTGAACAAATGGGCCGTAACGTCCCATGCGTACCGTGATTGGCTTGCCGCTTGTCGGATCCTTGCCGATCTCGCGTGCCTGAACCGCCTCATCCCGGCTAACCGTTTCTTCCTTATTCTTCACCAGCGGATTGAAATCGGACCAGAACTCCTGCATGACTGGAAGCCAGTCCTTCTCACCACGTGATACCTCGTCGAGTTCATCCTCGAGGCGGGCGGTAAAGTCATAGTCCACATAACGGGTGAAGTGCTCGGTCAAAAAACGATTGACCACTTTACCTACGTCCGTCGGGAAGAAACGTCGTGATTCCAGTTCGACATATTCGCGCTGCACCAACGTGGTGATGATGTTGGCGTATGTGGATGGGCGGCCGATACCATGGGCTTCGAGCGTCTTGACCAGGCTCGCCTCGGTGTAACGTGGCGGTGGCTCGGTAAAATGTTGCTCGGCGCGAATCTCGTTCAAGCGCACCTTTTGGCCTTTCTCCAGCGGCGGCAGTTGGCTTTCATCATCACCGGAATCTGCTTTCGGGGCATCTTCATCGCGGCCTTCCTGATACACACGAATAAAGCCAGGAAATGTGATAGTCGAGCCGTTTGCACGGAATCTGTCGCTGCCGTCACCGGGGCTCAAGTCAACAGCGACCTGATCAAGCACCGCATGAGCCATCTGTGAGGCCAGCGCGCGTTTCCAGATAAGGTCGTAGAGCCGAAGCTGATCACCACCAACATAACGCTTGACCTTATCGGGACTGCGCTCGATCGATGTTGGTCGAATGGCTTCGTGGGCTTCCTGGGCGTTCTTCGACTGATTCTTGAACGTCCGAGGCGCAGGCGGGACATAATCGCTACCGTAACGTTCACCAATGTAATTGCGCATTTCTTCAACCGCATCGCGACCGAGAACGACCGAGTCAGTTCGCATATAGGTGATGAGACCGACACCCGTGCCGTCTATTTCCACACCTTCGTATAACTGCTGAGCCACACGCATGGTTCGCTGGGCCGTGAACCCGAGCTTGCGCGAGGCTTCCTGCTGCAGGGTCGAGGTGGTGAATGGCGGAGCGGGGTTGCGTTTGCGCTGCTTGCGCTCGACCTCGATGACATTCAGCTCGCCACCGGCGGCGTCGTTTAGCCGCGTCTTGACCTCAGCAGCGCGCGCTTCATTATTGATATCGAACTGGTCGAGTTTGCGTCCGTCATAATGGGTCAGACGGGCAACGAATGGCCTTTTCTCGGCTTCAAGATCCGATTCTATGGACCAGTATTCGCGCTTGACGAACTTATCGATCTCGTCTTCGCGCTCACAGATCAGGCGTAGTGCCGGGCTCTGTACCCTTCCTGCCGACAAGCCCCTGCGTACCTTTTTCCAAAGCAGTGGCGACAAATTGAAGCCCACCAGGTAGTCGAGCGCGCGACGCGCCTGCTGGGCGTTGATCAATGGAATCGACAGCTCGCGCGGATTATCCACCGCCTCCTGAATGGCGCGCTTGGTAATCTCGTGGAAAACCACCCGATACACCGGCTTGCCCTTGAGTACGCCGCGTTCGTTAAGTATCTCGCACAAATGCCAGGATATGGCTTCGCCCTCACGATCCGGGTCGGTGGCGAGATACAGTGCCTCGGCCTTTCGGGCCTCACGCGCTATCTCATCGACATGCTTCTTGTTGCGCTCCACCAGGGTGTAGTGCATCTCGAAGTTGTTGTCCGTCTCCACCGCCCCGCTTTTTGGCAGCAGGTCGCGTACGTGACCATAGGATGCCAATGCCTTGAAGTCGCTTCCCAGGTACTTTCCGAGCGTGCGTGCCTTGGCGGGTGACTCGACGATAATAAGGTTTTTGGTCATCTACTAATTGAAAACGTTCGCTGAAACGGCAAATTCTATGGTGCCGAATATTGTGTTTACAGGCTGTCGCGTGGTACGCGTTCGTCAATGGAATAGCGGTTGAACATCGTCAAACATGAGGTCTTCTATCCACGCATAGTCATCCGGGTTGTCGGCACAATTGCTGAGAACCATCATGATGACCCACTTCACATGATCCGGGTCGAGTTCATCGCAATCGAGCGCCAACAGCCGATCAATGACCATCTCGCGCTCACTCGGAGTCAGTACCCCGCCCTGCACCAGCGATAACAGCAATCCGCGCGCAAAGGGATCGATGCGATCACATTCAGCCGCACTGTAGTGGCGAAACGCGGTGGTCGCACCACCGGGCATGGCAGTTTGACCACGGTCGCACAGTTCCGACAAGTTCTCAAGCCAGTCGAATGCGCGACTGATATCCCCATCTCCAAAACCCGCCAGCATCAACTCACGTGCCAGTGACTCTTGATCTGGCTGGTACTCGGTATCTTCGATCATGTAGTTTTCGAACAGATACATGAGAACATCCAGGATGTTTTCTTTCATTAACGTCAAGGTTTTACCTCGAATTCGGCGTGCCTGATAGTCGACCGGCGAAGCACATTCCTACGATACCATCTTAAAGATTGTGTAAGCTTTGCACGTTGACCAAGTCAACGAATCGTGCCCCGCCGATTGAAAAACCCCGCACTCTTGCACACCAGACCTCGCAATTCAAGGGTCACGAGAACGATAGACACTTCACTGGCGGTCAGAGAGCTGCGCCGCACGATCGTTTCGATGTCAGTGGGGCTGAAATCGATGCACTCAAGAATCTTTACCGCATTCGGCTCCAGATCGTTTCCGGCGGTATCAGCGATAAGGGCACCCCCAGGCATATTTAATTTCTGATCCGTCGTTCCTTCAATACCGGCCACTTTCTCTGCAGTGACATTTCGAATCGCCGGCTTGCTCGCTTGTGGAATTGCGGATACCGTTTCAGTGCGATTATCGGTACTGTTCTTGATTTGCGTTTTGTTAGTGCTGTCGATAACAGCGTTATTCAATGCCGGCGCCGGCGTTGTTATCCAATTGAGTTCTTCAAGAATATCGTCTACCTGTTCTACCAGTTTGGCACCCTGGCGAATCAGGTGATGACAGCCACGAGCGGCCGGATTATGTATCGACCCTGGAATGGCAAATACTTCTCGCCCCTGTTCTAAAGCAAACCGCGCAGTTATCAGGCTGCCGCTGTGCACCGCCGCTTCGACCACCAGAGTTCCCACGGACAAACCGCTGATAATACGATTTCGACGCGGAAAATTTTGCGCCCGTGGCGCAACCCCCGGCGCGAACTCACTTATTATTGTGCCGCCTTTGGCAACGATCTCATTAGCCAGATCCTTGTGCTCGGGTGGGTATACCTGATCCAGTCCCGTGGCGGCGACTGCGATGGTTGGAACACCGGCTTTAAGGCAGCCGCGATGGGCAGCGCCATCTATACCTCTGGCCAGGCCGCTGGTGATAACAAAACCGCCATCAGCGAGGCTCGCTGCAAAATCGTGGGCAGTTTCGAGCCCGCCGTGGGTAGGATGCCGACTACCGACTATTGCAATCTGTTGTGCAGACAGTATTTTTATGGAGCCTTTGACAAACAGTAGTAACGGCGGTCTCGCCACTTCAAGCAAACGTGCCGGATAGTTACGATCCGCCAAAGTGAGTAACGTCGTGTCGGCCTGACCGAGCCAGCGTAAAATCCGCTCGGCACGCTCGCAGTTATCCTCATTATTGAGCTGGGCACGTTCTGCGGCGCTTATTGGAAATGATGAAAGATCACCGTGACTGGCGAGCCCGGTTGCGATCTCATGTTTACGCGGATACCGAATCCTGGCCCCATCAAGACACAACCACTGTTGAAGATTCGGTGCCGACCCGGGGTCTGTTGCAGAATTGATAGACGAAGCCATGATTTGTATCCCGTCCTCCTTGACGAATGCCGAATGGCAATTAAATCTGTTGCACGGACGCTTTGCTGACAGGCACTAATGCCGGATTTGCACAAGCATTTCCAGTCAGATTGGAAAAAGCCCAAAACAGGTGACTGTTTAATTGACTATCTTAATGGGATTACCTTAATGGACTCACCAATGAGTCGTTGACGTGAATCGCCCGGGTCGCATCCATTACCAGTGCATAACTCACTCTCTCGAACGCCTTGAAGACCATTAACAGCCCGGAATCCTCTTCCGGCAACTCCAGTTGCCTGCCGGTCACAGGATCCTTGATCGGGGCTTTATTGTGACGAATTCGCAGTACGTGCCCCTCTTCAATACCATTGGCAAGGCCTAATGAGATAATGACGATACTATACGGGCCGACCTCACTGACGCCTTTTGCAGCCTTGATGATATATCCAAGGACATCGCCTTCCGGTGCATGGGGATGGAAATACGGTTTGGCGATATCGCGTTCAACCGGCAATAGGCGATCGCTCGGGGCGATCTCCTCGACCGAACGCGTGACAAGTAGCTTGGAGACGTCATCGGCGCGCAACATGGTGGCATCGCCGAGATAAGTCGCTTCGGTGCCCAGATACTCGTTGGTGACCGGATGTATGAGTGCGTCACCCGGACGAAACACCTGATAAACCTTACTGACAGGTTCAACGAGGTTACGCGCATATATCTCGCTCCCTTCGCCGACCACGATATTACCCTCGACACCAAGGACCACGTATCCCAGATCATCAATCGCATCGGCATCCAGCACCATGCCCTCGGTGAGAAACGGTTCAATGACGCCGGGTGGAATCGTGGTGATTGCATCATCGACCGCTTCTTCGCGAATCCTCGGTGAGAGTTTTTCCACTGCCAGATTCTCGTTTCGCAGCACTCGAAGTGACGGGTTACCGTTGATGTTGGTAAACACCAATACGTCGCCCGGATAGATCAAATGGGGATTATCGATATAAGGATTGGCTTTCCAGATCTCGGGCCAACGCCAGGGATCTACCAGAAAACGTGCGGAAATGTCCCATAATGTGTCGCCTTCGCGAACCACATAGCGTTCAGGATGACCATCCTTGAGCTCAAGTTCGTCGGCCAGTACAACGCTGGAGGCAACGCTCGTGAGACCGACGACTAGCGCCAGGACAATCGGAAGAAGACGTCTTGAATACATCGGGGATCATTCCAGTGGCCGACAAAACAGGCTTGATTTTAGCAGTTCCCGGCATTAATAAAACATTTAACGATGACTGAGAAACTATCTGGCACTCTCATCGTGACTCCACTTTGGATATAATTCGACCCTGAAAACACCGGTCGACCGGTTGCGCCAACCATTGGTCGCGGTAGTTGTACCGTGTTGCCTGGATACATTTTTCTTAGCCGTAACTAACCATATTGGCTCATATTGGAACTACGCCCATGGCCCTGCTCGACATTCTTGTATATCCGGATCCGCGGCTACGCCGCAAGGCAGTGCCGGTAACAGAATTCGATGATGACCTCAGAACATTCGCCAACGATATGGCCGAGACAATGTATGCGGCGCCAGGAATCGGTCTGGCGGCAATTCAGGTAAATGATCGTCGCCGGGTTATTGTAGTGGATGTATCCGAGAACCATGATGACCTGCAGATACTGGTCAATCCGGAAATCATCTCGAGCGATGGCTCGGCCGAATATGAAGAGGGTTGCCTGTCGGTGCCAGGTGTTTTTGCGCCGGTCAGCCGCGCTGAACAGATTCGGGTAAAGGGCTGCGACGTCGACGGCTCACCCGTTGAGTTCGATGCCGATGGTTTATTGGCAATTTGCATTCAGCACGAGATCGACCACCTCAACGGAAAAGTTTTTGTCGACTACCTGTCACGCCTGAAACAGGATCGAATACGCAAGAAACTCGTCAAGGAATACAGCAATCCTGCTGAACAACGCCCGCCCCTGGAAGACACTGCCCACGGCGCGCCGTTGTAAGTTGGTATCCTGCAGATCAGCCGGGGAAATCACCCGGTGCAAGTCCATCATTCATCACCTTGGCGATATCTGCCGCGTGGTTGAGACAAGAACTTATCCCTGCCAAACGGGCCCAAGTCGGTGAGCAGGCCGAAGATCATATTTGCCGGCACTCCTGAGTTCGCCGTTGCGAGTCTCGATACACTTCTGCAACTTGATGTCGACATAGTCACTGTGTATTGCCAGCCGGACCGGCCGGCCGGTCGTGGCCGGGCAACCCGAAAGTGCCCGGTCAAGATTCGAGCCGAGAGATCGTCACTTGTAGTCCGCCAACCACACAAGCTCGATAGCGAAGCGGTGGATGATCTGCTGTCGCTTCGCGCAGACCTCATGATCGTGGTTGCCTATGGTCTGATTTTGCCAGCCAGGGTTATTGACGGGCTACCACTTGGTTGCGTTAACGTACATGCTTCGCTACTACCGCGCTGGCGCGGCGCCGCGCCGATTCAACGCGCCATCGAAGCGGGTGATGTTGAAACCGGCATTACCCTGATGCGTATGGATCGAGGTCTTGATACCGGACCGATGCTGTCACAGGTCTCAACCCCTGTTACCCACCTCGATACCACCGGCAGCCTTCATGATCGCCTGTCGTCAATCGGCGCCTTGCTGTTGGCCGATAACCTGTCGGCAATACTCGAGGACCGTCTGCAAGCCCGCCCCCAGGATAATGCGGAAGCCATATACGCCGCCAGGATCGATCGCCAGTCTGCACATATCGATTGGACATTGCCAGCCTCGACCATCGAGCGACAGATACGCGCCTTCAATCCCTGGCCGATATGCTGGAGCAATTCGGATACTGGGGTGCTTCGACTATTCGCTGCCGAGGTCGATACGACAGCTACCAGCAACAAAGCCGATCCCGGGCATATTATTGCCCTTGGCGAAAACCGCATCACCGTGGCATGCGGGCAGAATAGTCTGGCCATCAGTGAGCTACAAAAACCAGGTGGTAAACGGCTTCAAACGCGAGACTTTCTTAACGGAACGCCACTTCGCATCGGTCAAAAACTCGACTAGCTCTCATTTCGGTGGTCAATAGTAATTCGCGCTAATTGTCATTCTTCGCTATCTATTGACGTTATAACAATCCGCAATACCCTGAAATGCACGGCCGCAATCCCCTATAATCCGTGATTTAATACTTCAGCCACATTCGATTCGCGAATTCCAACAAACGCGTGAACCAATACCCCCAATCAATAGTGGACCCGCATCCAGCAAGCCAACGGCCAACAACCATTGGTAAACGCAGAGGCATGGTCAACTGGCTTGTCGCCCTGGTTTTGCTCGGCGTCCCAGCCTCAGTGCAGGCTAATTTCGAAGTATTGTCCGGTCGCACAAAAATCAATTCCAACGCCATCGTCACCAATGCGGAGCTTGATCTTGAGTTGAGCGATGCGGTAGCTGAAGCACTCGATCAGGGTATCGAGATCGATATCGTTGCCGAAATTCGCCTGTACCGTATCAGACCCTATATCTGGGATGAGGAAATTGCCCGCTGGCGAATTGACTATCGGCTTAAACATCACGATCTTTCCACCACCTACGTGGTCAGGGATGATCGCAGCAACGAACTGGAAACATTCGTCACATTGCGCGAGGCCATGGATTTCATTGCCGATTTTAATGTATCGCTGCCGGTTGTTACCGAAACCTTGCCGCAAACCGACGACGGCTATCGTGTCGCGTTCAGCATTTATCTGGATCGTGGCAGCCTGCCGCCACCTTTGAAGCTCATCGCCGACTTCTCTCCCAACTGGCATCTCGGCAGCCGCTGGAAACAATGGTCGGTCGAGCAATAGCCCGCCGGTTATCCGGACCTGGCGCAGCGATTGCACTGTCAGCAGTGTTGTTGGCTACGTCGTTCATGTTCAGTTCCGCATCCCAGCAGGAAGGCTTGTTCGGCAAGCATTACACGACCTTGCTGGCATTTAATATCGGCGGCGTCATATTGCTGACAGCGATCATCGGCGCCAACATCTGGCGGCTCATGCGACAGTTTCGTGCGCAAATTCTCGGCTCACGACTGACTCTACGACTGATCGCAACCTTTTCAATCCTGAGTCTGCTGCCAATCGCCGTCGTCTATTACTTCGCCATCCAGTTTCTCAGTCGCGGCATCGATAGCTGGTTTGATGTACGCATCGACCGTGCCCTGGAGGACGCCAAGCTGCTCAGTCAGAACTCACTGGCAGCAATCAATCAGGACCTGCTTCGGCAGATTCGTGACCAGGCCGTTCAGATTTCCGAGGTAGGCAGTGATATAGCGGTTATCCGTATCCTTGAAGAATTCCGCGAACAGAGCGACTACTCGGAAATGAGCCTTTACAACAGCAATGGCAGCATTATCGCGGCAAGTACCGAAGATCCACTGGCACTGTTTCCCGACAGCCCTGATGAGTACATTTTGGCGCGAGTCAATCGCGGTCAGGAATTCAGTCGTATAGAACCACTCAATGACGATACCCTGCAACTTCGAATCGTCATACCGCTACCGCGCGACGGTGTCAGTGCAACACAACGTTATCTTCAGGTTTTATATCCACTGCCCTCGCGTTTTTCCAAACTCGGCACAAGCATTCAAACCGCCTCCGAGGAGTACAAAAAACTTCAATATCTGCGGGCACCGCTGAAATTGAATTTTGTGCTGACTTTGTCGATCATTACCTTGATGACCGGCTTGATTTCACTTTGGATCGCCATTTACTCAGCGAGGCGAATGACGCAGCCACTGCGACAACTGGCTGAAGGCACCCGTTCGGTCGCTGACGGCGATTACCAGGTTCGTCTGGCGGAAACCAGCAACGACGAGTTGGGTGTGCTGGTCCGCTCGTTTAACGACATGACTCGCGAAATCCAGAGCGCCCAACAGCAGGCGGCGAAAAGTCAGCAGCAGGCCGAACAGCAGCGAACCTACCTCGAAACCATCCTTGCGCATTTATCCTCCGGCGTGTTGTCATTTGACGAGAACACCACACTCATCAAGAGTAATGCTGGCGCCGAACAGATCCTGGGTGTCGATCTGTCGAGCTGGATTGGCATGACGCCCACTGAGATCAGCGCCGATACTCCCTGGATTGAACCTTTTTTTGATGCCATCAGTCGAGAAATTGAAGATGATACGTGGGAATGGAAACGACAAATCGACCTCAACCTCGGCGGTAACCGTCAAACATTGATCGCCCGCGGCACCAAAATTTCCGGAGACCGTGCAGATTTTGGTGGTCACGTTATCGTCTTCGAAGACGTTACAGAATTACTTCACGCTCAGCGTAGCGCAGCTTGGGGCGAAGTCGCCCGCCGCCTTGCGCATGAAATCAAAAACCCGCTGACACCTATCCAGCTATCGACCGAGCGTATTCGGCACAAGTATCTCGATAAGGTTCCGTCAGAGGATCGCGGAGCACTCGACCGGGCCACCAGCACCATCGCCAATCAGGTCGAGTCGATGAAACTCATGGTCAATGCATTCTCTGAATACGCCCAGCCGGTGCGCACCAAGTCAGTACCCACCGACATCAACCGATTGGTTCAGGATGTCGCCGAGCTGCACAGGACCCCGGATGGCCCTTCTATCCGGCTCGATCTCGATACCGATATCGGCGAGGTACGACTCGATCCGGTGCAGTTTCGGCAGGTTTTCAATAACCTTATCATCAACTCCGGCGACGCCATGCATGGCGCCACCGATAAACCGCTGATCACCATCATTACTCGACAAATGGACTATGCCGGTCGTCGTTGGGTGGAGATCGGCGTGAAGGACAACGGGCCCGGTTTTTCCGACGGTATATTGCATCGAATATTCGACCCCTATGTCACTACCAAGAAAAAGGGTACAGGACTCGGACTCGCTATCGTCTACCGGATTATCGAGGAACATGGCGGACGGATTCATGCCGAAAACTGTACTGATGGCGGGGCAACTGTATCTATCCGCATCCCAATGGACAGCGATACGGCTGACTCCAAAAACGTCTCGACCGACTTTAATCCGTCTACACCCGGCAGTCGCGGAACCCGGCTTCAACCGGTCCCGACCATTACATCGGACGATAAGGACCGGCTGGTCCCAGGCGTTAGCAGCGCGCCGCGACGCGCTGACAATTCATGATTCAACGCAATTTGATTTAGCCCTATGAATAAACCCTCCATTCTCATCGTCGACGACGAACCGGATATTTGTAACATTATCGGCGACATACTCGATGACGAGGGCTATGAAACGACCAGCGCCGAGAATGCCGACAATGCCGACAAGCTTTTTAAAGAACGCGACTTCGACCTGGTGTTGCTCGATATCTGGATGCCAGGCACCGACGGTATCACCCTGTTGAAACAATGGATGAGTGAAGGCTGCAATGCATCAATCATCATGATCTCCGGCCACGGCACGGTGGAAACCGCAGTTGAGGCGATTCGCATTGGTGCATATGACTTTCTCGAAAAACCGCTGTCAACTGCAAAATTGCTGGTGACGGTTGAGCGCGCCCTCGCCAATCGTGAACTCCTGCTCGAAAACCGACGTTTGCGTACCCGGCTTGAACCTGCTTCCGAACTCGTTGGCAGTAGCGGGATCATGCAGACCTTGCGTCAGAAAATTGCCCGCTACGCAGCAACTGATGGCTGGGTTTTGATTCAGGGCGAGGCGGGGTCAGGCAAGGGAGTGACAGCGCGTAGCCTGCATCGTCAAAGCCCACGCGCCAAAGGCTCGTTCGTGGAAATCAACCTGGCGGCGTTGCCCAGCGAAAATATTCCCCTGCAGCTCTTCGGCAGAGACGACGATGAAATTGTTGCAGGTAGCCTCGAACGCGCTGATGGCGGCACGCTGGTACTTGACGAGGTTGCCGATCTCGACGCATCACTACAGGCGAAACTTTTAAGCGCACTTGAAGAACGCAGTTTTTATCGGGTCGGCGGTCGCGAAAAGGTGACAATCGATGTGCGCGTTATCGCTACCACCAATCAGGACCTAACCGCCAAGATCGAAGTCGGTCAGTTCCGTCGTGACCTGTACGACCGTCTCAATCAGCTTCCGCTATTCGTGCCGCCACTACGCGAACATCGTGAGGACGTTCCGGAGCTTGTCGATGCAGTCGTCCGTATCGCCATGGATGCCGAGGGTTTCCCCTATCGGCGATTTTCAACCAGCGCTCTCAACGTGCTGCGTAACCATCGCTGGCCGGGAAACGTACGCGAACTGCAAAACCTTATTCACCGGGTACTACTCACCAGTGAGCATGAGGAGATCAGTAGCAATGACATAACCAGTGAGCTCGACGGGCGTGGTGCGAATGATACGAGCAGCACGCCGACGTCAGCATTCAACACAGATCTGCGTGAGGCACGTGAGGCGTTTGAACGGGCATACCTGCTCTATCATCTGGAGCAGGCCGGCGGCAACATGACTGAACTCGCCAATCGTACCGGCCTTGAAAGAACCCACCTGTATCGCAAGCTGAAAGGCCTCGGCATCGACACCAAGGGCGCCAGACGCGCTTCATAGTTCACTTAAGTACGGATCGTTACCTTATGAAGATTGTCATCCTGGGCGCTGGCCAGGTCGGCGTATCGATGGCCGAGATCCTGTCAAGGGAAAATAACGATATCACTCTGGTGGATATCGACGATGCGGTACTCACCGGACTTCAGGATCGTCTCGATATCAATACGGTACATGGCAGCGCTGCTTACCCTGATGTGATGGAACAGGCCGGTGTCGGCGATGCCGACCTGTTACTGGCAGTTACCGACAAGGACGAAGTCAATATGGTGGCCTGTCAGATTGCCTGGAGTTTGTTCAAGACGCCCAAGAAGATTGCTCGGATCCGCTCATACGAGTATCTCAGCCATCCAGAGATATTCGATAACGCATCAGTACCGGTGGATGTGATCATTAGTCCCGAGGCACTTGTAACCGAGCAGATATTGCGACTGATCGAACATCCGGGCGCGTTGCAGGTGGTGGATTTCGCCGGTGGCAAGATTCGTCTGGTCGGCCTTAGAGCGTATTCAGGCAGCCCATTGGTAGGTCATCCGCTGCGCGAGCTACGTGATCATTTGCCGGGTATCGATACCCGCGTCGCTGCAATTTATCGCCAGGATAGCGCCATTATTCCAACCGGTGATACTGTCATCGAACCTGACGACGAAGTTTTCTTCGTTGCCGCCAGTGCCGACATATTCGCGGTGATGAACGAGCTTCGACAGGCCGATAAAGCCGGTCGCAAGATTATTCTCGCAGGCGCAGGCAATATCGGTTTCCGGCTTGCCCAGGCCCTTGAAAAAAACAATTACCAGATCAAGTTGATCGAGTTTAACGAACAGCGGGCACGCTACGTCGCCGAACGACTCGAAAAGACCGTGGTACTGCACGGCAACGCCGCTGCCGAAGAATTGCTGCAACAAGCGAACATCGAGAACGCAGAAGTATTTTGTGCGCTGACCAACAAGGATGAAGCCAATATTCTGTCCGCGATGCTCGCCAAACGGCTCGGTGCTCACCGGGTGATGTCGCTGGTCAATAGCTCCGCCTATGTTGAACTGGTCCAGAGCACGATGCTGGACATCGCATTATCTCCGCGGCTTGCTACCATCGGTACATTACTCACTCATATACGCCGCGGAGACGTTGTCCAGGTGGCTTCTCTCAGACGTGGCGCGGCCGAAGCCATCGAAGCCGTCGCCCACGGCGATGCAAGCACCTCACGGGTGGTCGGCCGACGGGTCGCGGATATCGCCCTGCCTCGAGGTGCGTCACTGGGTGCAATCCTGCGTGGCGAGGAGGTATTAATTGCCCATGACATCACCGTAATAGAGCCAGAGGACCACGTCATCGTGTTCGTAGTCGACAAAGCAGATATTCCAAAAATTGAGCGCCTGTTCCAGGTGGCTGTCACCTTCATTTAACCCCACCAACAAGCTTCATAAGCGGAATTAAAAAGATGCGGCACAAGGTGGTTCTCAAGATCCTCGGCGTATTACTGACGCTGTTCTCGACGACTCAACTACCGCCGGTCATCGTTGCGTTGATATACGATGAACACAGTATCAAGGCATTTGTGCTGAGCGGTCTGTTAACCCTGTTGACCGGTATACTGTGCTGGTTACCTGTCAGAAACTTCCATCGCGACCTCAAGTTTCGCGACGGATTCCTTGTGGTAGCGTTGTTCTGGACCGTGGTGGCGCTGTTTGGATCACTGCCTTTTCTTCTGACGGAAGAAGTTCATATCAGCGTGACAGACGCCTTCTTCGAATCCATGTCGGGTCTCACCACCACCGGCGCGACGGTCATGACCGGCCTGGACGAACTGCCGCGCTCGATCCTTTACTATCGCCAGCAGCTTCAGTGGCTGGGCGGCATGGGCATTATCGTCCTTGCAGTCGCTGTCATGCCGATGCTCGGCGTCGGTGGCATGCAGCTATATCGCGCCGAAACGCCGGGACCGGTAAAAAACTCCAAACTCACACCGCGTATTACCCAGACGGCGAAAGCATTATGGCTTGTTTACACCGGCCTGACTGTCGCCTGTGCGCTCGGCTACTATGTTGCAGGCATGAATGTTTTCGATGCCATAGGTCATAGTTTCGCGACAATCGCCAGTGGCGGATTTTCCACACATGACAGCAGCCTTGGTTTCTACAACAGTCCGCAGATTGCCATTGTCGCCACAGTGTTCATGATTTTCTCAGGAATAAATTTCGGGCTACACTTCATGGCCTTCAGAAATCTCAGTGTGTTCACATATTTCCGTGATCCCGAAGCACGGGGCTACCTGCTGTTTGTATTTGCCATTATCTGTATAACTCTGGCGACTCTGTTGGCGACAAACGCATATTCCACAATTCCCGAAACTATCTGGCAAGGTATCTTTCAGGTGGTTTCCATGGGTACTACCACCGGTTTTGCCACCACTGGCTTTAGTTGGTGGCCGACATTCCTGCCGGTAATGCTGGTGATAATGAGCGCGGTTGGCGGCTGTGCCGGGTCCACTTCAGGCGGCATGAAAGTTATTCGCCTGATCCTGTTATACAAGCAGGGCAGACGCGAGATCCATCAACTGATTCACCCCCAGGCGGTCATCTCCATCAAACTCGGTAACAAGCCAGTACCCAACCAGGTCATCAATTCGGTATGGGGATACCTGGCACTATATATTCTGTCTTACGTCACCATCTCGATTGCCATGTCCGCAACCGGTGCCGATCTCATTACGGCTTTCTCATCGGTCACTGCCTGTTTGAACAACCTTGGCCCGGGTCTCGGCGAGGTAACCGATAACTATGCTTCGGTGACAGTTGCAGGCAAATGGTTGCTGTCATTCACCATGCTGCTCGGGCGTCTTGAGTTGTTTACCCTGTTGGTATTGTTTTCGCGAAGCTATTGGCGAAGCTGAAAATCGAACCGGTACACCATCATACTATCCACGAACAATGACAGATGTAATGAACACAACTCGAAAAATTTCAATCGTAGACGCCTTTGCGCAGGTCCAGTTTCTACCCGATCGCACACCGGACATGCCTGATGACATCAGCGAAAATGCGTTTGCCAAAGTTTGCGACTATCGCGATGGGGGGGTGTTCATTGGACATTATGCCGGCGCCAGTCCCTGGGAGCGGCATAGCCAAGGTGACGAACTGGTGTGGATTATCAGCGGTCAAACGACGCTGATTGCCTACATTGACGGCGAGGAACGACGCGAAACATTGAGTGCTGGCGAGATGCTGTGTGTGCCGGCAAATACCTGGCATCGTTTCGAGACAGCCGTCGAGGTCAAGGTCATGACCGTCACACCGCAACCAACCGATCACAGCATCGACTTGCCAGCAGACGAATAAACAGCCAAATGTCGCGAATACGCTTTACCTCAAGGGGTAGCCGTGTCGCTATCCAGTGGCTGACCATATCCGCTTGTGCGATTCACTCAGTACAAACTGATAATGAATCCAGTGCCTTGAGAATATCCACAGGTTCAATACTGTCGATACAACGCTTCTCACAATTCATCCGATAACAGCGAACGCAGGGGGCGGGGCCGCGCAAAATGACCGCCTGCCCACTTGGTCCAACACGGGTTTCATCGGTGGGACCGAACAGTGCAACAACCGGTGTATTGCAGGCCACTGCCAGATGCATGGCGAAGCTGTCGCCGCTGATCACCGCTTGGGCGGCACTCACGATGGCAGCAAACTCGTTCAGATCAAGTTCACCACACAGATTGATTACCGAAGTCAGATCATTATCGTTGACGAACTGACTGGCAACTTCTTGATCTGAACGCGCACCGCTTATCACTACTGCGCAACGTCCTTGCAGCGCCGCTGCAAGATGCGTGAAACCTTCCGTTTTCCAGTTTTTACTGGGCCAGCGTGTGAACGGACTGAAAATTACGTAGGGCAAACCGTCCCAGCCACTTTCTCGCAGTTTGGTTTTCGCTCGCGCTATCACCTCATCGGATATAAAAAGTTCCATACGGGTATCGTCTGAATCGATGCCCGCCAACGTCAGCACCCTGTCCATCTCATCCAGTGCGTGTAATCTACGATCACGAAAACCTTCAACGAATGGCCAACGACCCTTGACGATGCGTCGTCGTGTGCGTGCGGCATAAAGAAATAATACGGATTTCCAGCGTCCTTGCAGATCAATAGCGAGATCGTACTCGGTGACGCGAACTCGCTTTAGCGTGTCTTTGAAATGTCCGAGTGTCCATAGCGGATGACGCCACCAATCACGCTTGACGCGATAACGCTCAAACAATATCAACTCGTCGACATTGGGATTATCACGAAACAGGTCAGCCGATGAATCAGCCGTCAACAGGGTAAGCCGGCTATCAGGATACTTTGCCTTGATCGCCTTGATATGTCCGGTGGAATGTAGAACATCCCCAAGGGAGGTTTGCTTTATAACAAGTATGTTCACTTGTGCCCGGACTGTTGCGCGATGCGGTCAGGGACCTGATCGTAGGGAGAAGGTCCGCCATCCGGCCGTGTCTTGAACCAGCGAAGCGTCCACATGTATTGCGCTGGCGCGAGTCGAACACGTTCTTCCAGTGCGGCGTTAACGTGGATGGCATCGGCGGTATCGTCGCCGCTCGGAAAGTCTTCTAGCGGAGCACCGATATCAACCGTATAACGTCCGCTATCGACATCGAGCCATGTAATCATCGGAAGCACCACTGCATCGGTCAATCGCGCCAGGCGACCCACTACAGTCAGGGTTGCCGTGGGAACACCGAAGAACGGTGCAAACACGCTGAGTTCCGCTCCAAAATCCTCGTCCGGTATAAAGTAACACTGGCGACCGTTACGTATCGCCCGAAGCAGCGGTCGCAAGCCGTTGTCACGCATCATCATGACACCGCCCATCCGTTCACGACCGCGAATCAGCATCCAGTTAAGCAGATCATCAGGCGCTCGCTTCATCATCGATACTGATGGATAACGCTCGGAAAGCAATATGCCACCAAGATCCATGCCGACCGCATGAGGCGTAATAAGAATTACCCGGCGTTTATCCTTATGTGCCTGGTCAAGACGGTCGACTCCACGAAACTGAACCCATTTGCGTATCGTGCGTGGCGATCCCCACCACGCCAGGCCGAAGTCGACGACATTACGCCCATAGAATTCGAAATGCTGTCGCACCATTTCTTCACGTTGTGTTTCGTTGAGATCCACAAAACACATCTCGATGTTGATTCGAACAATCTCGCGACGCTTGGCATTGCGGCGATAAAAAAGCCGACCCATGGCTGCACCAAAATCCAGTGCCATACGACGCGGCATCAATGCGGTCAGTCCGATAACACCGATCAGCAACCAGGTACTCAAGTACCGCGGCTTCAGGTATTCGGCTTTTAAACGTTCAGACATTACGGACTCGTGCAACATTAACGCCGGCCTGTAACAGGAATTCGGCCAACGGCGGGTACTCCCTGGCCACCAATTGAAGGTCTGTCGGTGTATCGATATCGCGAAGTTCGGGTAATTGATAAAAAGTCATGCCGATACGATCGGCGTTATCCATGACTCGTCGATACACATCATCCGCTCCCCATATTACGTTCTCAAACAGATCGCGCGATGCATTGAGCATGCCGATAAAATAAAATCCGCCATCAATCGCCGGTCCAATGACATTGTCGCCGGAGTGTAATCGACATGCAGCATCCTGCAACGTTGAAGCCGGCACATGGGGAACATCTGCACCGATAATCGCCCGCGGACATTCACTCGTCGTATAAGTATCGTCAGCAATTGCATTAAGCATGCGATCACCGAGATTATCACCACGTTGAATCGTTTGCGCATTGCCATTAAATCCGAGCGAAGAAGTCACGCCATCGGTCTCGGGCGCAACGACAATACAGATCTCGCCGGGCCAGTTATCGGATAAAGTTTCCAGTGTCCATTCGAGCATAGCCCTTGAAAGTGACGCGGCGCCTTGCTCACCGAGTACTGGAATAAGGCGTGTCTTGGTGCCACCCGCCACCGGCAGTCGAGTAAAAACATTGATGAGCGGACGGCACTCAGCACTTACCACTGTAGATCCTCGCCAGGTAATTCGGATTGGCGCCCAGCCAGTAAGCGAAACGCAGCACCCACATCAATAATATGGTTTTGATAATGCCGTTGTCACGCCAACGACGTGCCGATGTGGTTACCGCTTGTCTCACACGCAAGGGTCTTGCTGTACGCTTAAGTCGACGCGACAGATCGATATCTTCCATGATGGGCAAGTCACTGTAACCACCGAGTCGCGAGAAGAGTGTACGGGTGACAAACAGAGCCTGATCGCCAGTAGCGATACCCGTTACGCTGGAGCGCAGATTCATCATGGCGGCGATCATTCGCGTCCACCCGGCACGGTAATCGAAGCAAACATCGAAACGACCCCACCCATTCGCCGGCAACGCCTTGAGCAATGTTGAAAGGTCACAGGATGGCAATGTGGTGTCGGCATGCAGGAACAACAGTACATCACCCGTTGCAATACTCGCACCGAGGTTCATCTGTCGCGCACGTCCCTTGTGTATGCTGCCCACCCAGCAAAGGGATGTGTTTGTACCAGTAGCATCCCCTGGCAGATCGAAACAAACGTTATAATCGCGGCTCGAATCCACCACGATCACTTCGAACAGGTCCGCGCGATTCGACAGCGCTGCAAGCGACCGTATGCAATCAGCAGATTCATCAAGTACCGGAACAACAATCGAGATCCGCACCAGGTAAGGCTAACGCCCTTTTTTGCCGGCGATGCGAAGACGCAATGAATTCAAACGAATGAATCCTTCTGCGTCTGCCTGATTATAGGCACCCTCGTCTTCTTCAAAGGTGGCTATTTTCTCGTCAAATAATGAATCGTTCGCCGATTGTCGTCCACGAATCATGACGTTACCTTTATACAGATCGAGACGGACTTCGCCGTTCACATGTACCTGGGAAGCGTCAATCATTTCCTGCAGCATGCGGCGCTCTGGACTGAACCAGTAACCGTTATAGATCAGCGAGGCATAACGCGGCATCAAATCGTCCTTGAGATGGGCAACTTCGCGATCCAGGGTAATCGACTCGATGGCACGATGCGCTTTCAGCATGATGGTGCCAGCCGGGGTCTCATAACAGCCGCGCGACTTCATACCGACATATCGGTTCTCGACCAGATCGGCGCGACCAACACCGTGTCGGCCACCTAGTTTGTTCAAAGTCTGCATGACTTCAGCCGGTGTCATCAACGTCCCGTTTACACTAACGATATCGCCCGCCTTATACCCGAGCACGAGTTCTTCTGCTTCGTCGGGTGCATTCTGTGGCGAAGTGGTCCAGCGCCACATGGATTCATCCGGGGCAACCCAGGGATCTTCGAGTTCACCCCCCTCATATGAAATATGCAACATGTTGGCATCCATGGAGTAACTGGATGAGCCATCGGGCTTGGCTTCCACCGGAATCTTGTTACGCCGCGCATAGTCCATGAGTTTCTCACGCGACAAAAGATCCCATTCGCGCCATGGAGCGATGACCTTGATGTCCGGATTCAAGGCATATGAGCTCAGTTCGAAACGCACCTGGTCATTACCCTTGCCGGTAGCCCCATGAGAAACCGCATCGGCACCGGTACGTTCTGCGATATCGACCAGGTAACGTGCAATCAGCGGCCGTGCGATGGACGTACCGAGAAGGTACTCGCCTTCATACAGCGTGTTCGCGTGAAACATCGGGAATACATAATCGCGGGCAAATTCATCCTTCAAGTCCTCGATGAAGATTTCTTTCACGCCGAAGTCGAGTGCTTTTTTACGTGCCGGCTCAAGCTCTTCGCCCTGGCCCAAATCGGCGGTGAAGGTGACCACTTCACAATCGTAAGTTTCTTTGAGCCATTTCAGGATGATCGACGTATCCAACCCACCGGAGTAAGCTAATACAACCTTGTTAACCTCTTTCATGAAAATCACTCCAGTATTGATTGTCCGGGGCGATTGCACCCGCATTGAAAACCCGCAATTATAGTGATGCGTGCCATCAACACAACAAAGTCGTGGATGGTTCTGAAGCATCCTGTTTACCAGTGACCACTTCCCTTGGTCAAATCCTCCCGCTATACTTTATTGTTTAGTTTAACGCCCCGGCTGGTTCGTGGGCGTTTTTTCGTTCGGTGGGTCAAGAATAAAACACCTGTAACTTCGTATTGTGACCCGTATTGTCTGATGTTGTGGAAATGGTCGAGCTATAAATTCAAGTCGTAGAACCGATAGTACCCAAGTCACGTGTCAATCAATCATCAAAACACGAGATTCCGGCACATCTTTCAACCCGCTACAGAAATACACGCAGTAACGTTCAGCCGCCCAATGAGGTGATCCGTATGACCCGTCATTTTTTAACCCTCAACGATCTTTCTGCTATTGAGATCAGATCCCTGCTCGATCGTGCCATCGAGCTGAAGCGCATGCTTGCTGAGGGTGAGATTTATGAACCAATGCGCAACCGTGCACTGGCGATGATTTTCGAGAAGTCATCGACTCGAACCCGGGTCTCCTTCGAAGTTGCCGCGATTCACTTTGGCGGTACCGCAATTTTTATCTCGCCTAATGACAGTCATCTCGGACGTGGCGAACCGGTAGCGGATACGGCGCGGGTATTGGCCTCGATGACAAGCGCGGTGGTGATGCGAACACACAGTCATGAGCGCGTAGTGGATCTGGCTCGCCATTCCAGCGTACCGGTCATCAACGGCCTGTCCGATTTGTTCCATCCATGCCAGTTACTGGCCGACCTGCTTACGTATCTCGAGAATCGCGATACCATTGAAGACATCAAGGTGGCCTGGATTGGCGACGGCAACAACATGTGTCACTCCTGGGCCAATGCCAGTAAGCTGATCGGCTTCGATCTCGCTATTGCAACACCTGACGGTTACGAACCGCAAACCGATATCGTCACAGATAATAGCGGACGAATTATCCTTGGTAACGATCCGCTGGAGATGATTAAGGACGCCGATCTGGTTGTTACCGACACGTGGGCAAGCATGGGGCAGGAAGAAGAAAAACAACAGCGCATGCAGGCATTCAGCGGTTTTACTGTTGACCAGAACATGATGAACCAGGCTAAAGATAACGCTCTGTTCATGCACTGCCTGCCGGCCTACCGCGGCTACGAAGTTACAGCCGATGTTATCGAGGGGCCGCAGAGCGTGGTATTTCAGCAGGCTGAGAATCGCCTGCATGCGCAAAAGGCGCTACTTGAATTTCTTCTCAAAGAAAATCTTCCGTGAACCCCCTGTTAAAAGTCGAGGGGATTACCTGCGAATACGATGACCAGGTTGCGGTCCGCAACCTGGGTCTTGAAGTCGAGGCTGGTTCCCTGGTCTGCCTGCTTGGCCCGAGCGGCTGTGGCAAGACTACTGTGCTGCGTGCCATCGCTGGCTTTCATGCCCTGTCGCGAGGCGAGATTCATATCGACGGTACGCTGGTCTCGTCGACCCGCTTCACCCTCGCTCCCGAACAGCGGCACGTGGGCATGGTATTCCAGGAACATGCCCTGTTTCCTCACATGAACGCCAGCGAGAATATCGCTGCCGGTATTCGCAAGCTGCCTGCCGATGAGCGATACCAACGTATTGAGGAGATGCTGGAAAAGGTGGGGCTCAGCGGCTTTGCCGACCGCTACCCCCATGAGATGTCTGGCGGGCAGCAACAGCGTATTGCCCTGGCACGCGCACTTGCGCCGGGACCGCACCTGTTACTCATGGACGAACCGTTCTCGAGTCTCGATCTCGAACTTCGAGAAAAGCTTGGCATTGAAGTCCATGATCTACTCAAACGTGAAGGAATCACCAGTGTATTGGTGACCCATGACCAGATGGATGCATTTGCGCTGGCCGATTTCGTCGGTGTCATGCACGCCGGTGAAATCGTCCAGTGGGATACGCCCTACAATCTGTATCATGAACCACGCACACGCTTTGTCGCTGATTTCGTCGGCGACGGAGTTTTTGTCGACGGTCTGATTCGTGATCGACACAGCATTGAAACAGAGCTCGGCATCGTCGAAGACAGCGCAATAGAAAATTTTCTCAACGACGCAGAAGTAGATGTACTGCTTCGTCCCGATGATATCGTTCCATGTGAATCACCCAGGGTACGCGCCCGCATCGTTCGCAAGGCATTCAAGGGGGCGGAGATTCTTTATACCCTGCGTCTCGCCAGCGGCACCCGGGTATTGTCGCTGTTTCCCTCCCATGCCGATCACGCAGTCGGCGAGGAAGTGGGCGTGTGTCTCGATGCCGAACACCTGGTGGTTTTTCCGAAATAGCGTTTGTCGTCCCACGCAAGTCCACGCCTTGTAACGAAATCAATCAAATTTCCGGGCTACGTTTTATTCATGTGACGAAGGCACAACGCCTTCAGTAATCCTTTGTTAATATTTCAACGATTGATGTGAATCCACGTTCACGGGCATGTTCCAGAACCGTGACTCCATCGTTATCGGTGATGTCAGGGTCGGCTCCATTTGCCAATAAAAGCTCAACAATCTGCTGATGTTTAATCCCGCCATCAGACAAGATCACCGCTTCCATCAGAGCAGTCCAACCAAGATTATTGACATGATTTACATCAATTTTAGATTTTTCAAGTAGTAGCTTTACAGTATCTACGTGACCTTTTTCGGCAGCAGGAATGAGTGCTGTGCCACCATAGTAATTGTATATGTCTGGTCTGGCCCCGGCATTTATCAAGTGAGTCAAGGCTTCATTCATACCGTGCGCACCGGCATATAAAAATGCGGTCTGGTCTATAACATCTGAAGATTTTGTTTCATCGTAATAATCAACACTGGCACCCAGTTCGATTAACAGTCGCAATGCTCTTATGTTGTTTTGCATCGTAACGACCAAAACAGCCGATCGTCCGCGCCGATCTACAACATCAACGCTCCCCCCTTCCTCAATGATCTGCCGCAACTGTTGCTTGTCACCATCGATGGATGATGTAAGCACCAGGTTAAAAGTATCACTGGCTATACCCATTGCCTGAGAGTTACACCCCGCTCCAATCAAGAAAAATAGAATGCATCTTCTCGTATTCAAAAACGAATTTCTAAATAAACCGGCCACTTGATCATCTCACCTGGCAAAACAATATAGTTAGACTGAACTGCAAGCGCCTCGCATCAACGACAAAATACGTAAGCGGCGGATTGAGAGTCCAACTTCAGCCTCCTGTCAGGCACGACAACTAGGCCGGGCGGTCATGTTTTGGTTGGTAAACACCCAATGGACCTCCTCCAGGCAACGTGATATTGACAAGACGCCCCCAGGGTTCTTCATGAATGTCGGTACACGGTACATTGAGCTCGGTCATCCGTGAAATGAAGTTCTCTATGTTTTCACACATCAAATAGAATTCGTGCTTACCGTTTGATTCTGCAGGATGGAAAGCTGCTTCCACGGGAGGCATTCCAAAAACGAGCCAACCGCCACCTGCATCCACATGTTTAAATTTCAGAACATCTCGAAAAAACGCACGGTCCACTTCCGAGTTGGTACTGTAAATAATCGCGTGTGCACCAATAATCATGTGAATCTCCTTGGTTGTCGTAGATATTAGCTCAGTAATGTTTTACACCTATCGTCCCACACCAGCTGCAAACTACGCGCATCTGAATCATGCGTAAATATAATACGAATACCTTTTTATACGCCCTTCTTCAACGCTTGGTAGGTAGTCTTCATCTGCTTCCCTAATCCAGTTGTCACAAATTAACTCTGCTCCTTCTGACACATATTCATCACGAAGTGAAAGCGCGGTTTCCTTAACTCTGGGCCAGAATTTAAGAAATAAATCTGAGTAATCTACAGTGTCATACCGAAGATTAAGATTATTTAGTGATTTCGCGACTCGAGTGTCCTCGCTACCAAGGCACGATAATTCGCTTTCGTTTTTTATGCGATGCTCTATCAGAATACAAAGCTGCCCACCCGGTTTAATAGATTTGAGGATCGACGAAACGGTTTTATCCATATCGGATACCCAGTAGATAGAATCGATCGAGATGGCGGCATCGAAGGAATTGACAGGCAACTCAAGTGAATTGAGGTCGGCCTGAATAAAATTGATTTTGCCCCGCTTATCCTGTGTGCGGTTACATGCCGTTCTTATTGCAGATTCGGAATAATCAATGCCAGTTACAAACGCCTCAAACTTGTCAAACACATACTCAGACAAGCCCCCTGCGCCGCAACCAAGATCCAGCAAATGATGATCAGGCAGTAGTTGTAATCTGGAAAGCAAATCATCCAGACATTCCATATCAGTCTGCCCCTCCTGAGATCGGTCCTCGCCGAATACAGCCTCGCAAAACCTGGAATGTGCCTTACTCGACTCTGCAAGATCGTAGAGCTTTTGATAGTAATACCAGTACAGATCGGGGCGTTCTGCGTAATATTCGACTGCCAGAGGACGTCCAATGGCGGTTAAATGATATCCATCGTCATTGCCCAATATCAGGTTTTTACTTTCAAGATCGGTAAAAGCGGTTGTCCAATCTTCCTTGAACACCCAATATCTATCTGAGCGCTCTTCAAGGATTTTTCGCGAAGCTGTAATCCCATGAGATGAGGCTTCTTCTATGCTAGCGAGTAACTGAATTTCGGCCTCAGAAAGATTCATCACAGAGTCCCCTTCTTTAAACAGAACGCTTTGATACTAACCCATAATAATGTTTGGTTGAAACGATGTTGGTTAGGGCCGATTTGAGATAATTGAGGGATAATTTTCTTATCGACTAATGCCTCGCATCAGCGGTCAGCAAAGCGCTTGTCGGATACTGATCCGTCTGCATACATTTGTCAGACACGTGTTATCTAGTCAACAATCTCTGCACTATCCCATTTCTCACTTATACCGAGCCAGTCAATGATTCCTGCTGTATTTCCATCTTCATCTAAATACTGGATCGGTCCATGGCTGATAAACAAGTATTCAGTAGGTTCTGGAAAATAGGTTTTTTCATGGATGACTCCGTTTGGCTCATATCCGTAGTCACCAGCCACGGCGGTAATGCCCCCGTTTTCTTTCCCGCCTCTAACCTCGACTTTCCCTTTCAATACAAAATATTCGGCGGAACTAATATGCTTATGAGGCGGAACGGAACCACCCGCTATAGTTCGAAACAATACTGCCCAGGTACCTGTAATGGAACATATCCTCAGCAACTTGAAATCATACCCATCTCTAAGGCGCTTCCACGGTAAATCCGTATTGGACACAAATACATCTGCAATTTCCGGGGTTGTCATTTTTGTCTCCTTTGATTAAAAACCTATCGCGACGCATCAGCGTCGAATTGAATGCCTTACGAGCGCTCCATCCGACTGCATGCACTTGTTAAAGAGTATTGGTTCGATATCATCTGGGCAGTAATTTCTGCATGTAAACACGATTGTAACCATGTTCCTCTCTTCGATCCGTTTCCGTGTATCCAAGATTTTTATAGAATTCGATATTCTCCACCATGCTCTCGTGAGTGTATAAGTCCAGTTTCTCAAAACCCTGATTTTGCGCCTCGGTTTCGGCAAACTGAATCAGGCGTTTGCCTAGCCCCTTCCCCTGTTGTTCAGGGTGGACTGCAACGTTATCCAAAAGAAAGCCTGTCTGCGTTCGAACAAGTACCAGGACGCCAACTATCTGTTCAAATTCGGCTATGAAAACGGAATGCTGCTGAACTGCCTGACCGTAATCATCGAGCATGGGACCAGGCGGCTTTCCGATTCGTACAATGTAATGATGGTAGGCCGCTTCAACGCATTTCTGTATCGAAGGGGCATCCGATATCTTGGCTTTTCTCATGACGGGATCATCATTCATAGGCTCTAACGCATTTGTAAAGTGAATCTGTTTGGCATCAGTTTGAACGGGTGGTTATACGACTTTTCTACGAGACAATTCTTTCGGCCAGTGGTTGTTTTCTGCACTATATCTTGCCGGTTACACGATCCCAAAATTCTGCCCGATCATTAGTCCGTGGAAACTCTTCATCCGGAACCGACACCTCAAGGAACTCACAAAGCGGACCCCATCCCTCTTTCACTTCATATTCGAGCAATTGACTGGCCGGGATTGACTCCTTTACTGCTTCATTGTGCGCCACAAAACCACGGATTAAACCTTCGCGATCGAGACCGTCAGGAAATCCTGTCCTGGCGATAACACCACTACCCATTTCAACCCATGCCTTCATTTCATCTGGCGCGTTGTCTCTATAGGCAATCAACTTGTAAATCGTTGCAATAAAACTGTCTGCCCAGCTCTCGGGTGTGCGCTTGGTCAGGATAAACCTGGCCGATGAATACACCGCAATCAATTCGCGAAAAAAACCGGCAGTGGGCCAGTCGACTGCGCTTTCGTAGCCGTTGTAAATGGCTTGCCAATCCGGGTGCCCACTCAACGCTGCCGACCAAAGGGGTACGTGCACTGGCATTTGATGAAGAACTTCTTCCATGTGGTAACAAGGACCGAACCCGAGCCGAGTGATTGCGAGTTTGAGAGAATAAGTGCCTGTACGCCCAACGCCTGCGCCAATTACCTGAATAGCCATCATGGTTCTCCGTAAAATATGTTGAATATTGGTTCTTGATGTTCGAGTGAGACTGATAACGTCATTGAACCCGATGAAGACTTTAGTAGCTGCAGCTTTGTCCTCTCGTTGACCGATCCAGACTGGAATACATCATCACCCGTTGCATCTACGCGAGCGATCAGAAGTGATGACATGGATACTTTGCGTGATCATCCTGGCTACCTGATCATGAAAGTTGAGATTTATCATGCACAACCATTTGCGCTGCCGGCTATCGAAAATTCTCGATACGAGAAAGCCCGGCATATAGCCGGGCTCGTATCTGGTTACGTCATTACTTGTTTACAATGTCAGGCGGCAAGTACCGTCTTCATGTTATCCATTGCCTTCTTTTCGATCTGTCTGATTCGCTCGGCAGACACGCCATACTCATCGGCAAGATCGGATAGTGTCGGTTTTTGAGTTTCATCGTTTAACCAACGACGCTGGATAATATCGCGGCTTCTGTCATCGAGGCGCGAAAGTGCATCACCAAGCATCTGATGTCGCTCGTTCACCTGGTCGACGCGCTCCAATACCCGTTCCGGATCGTAACGATTATCCGCCAGGTAACCTGCCGGAGACGGCACCAATTCGTCATCGCTTTCAATCGGATCAAAGCTCACATCGTGACCGGTCAGACGGGATTCCATTTCCTTGACGACTGCGCTATCGACATCCAGTTTCTCGGCTATATCATCAACTTCGTTCTGCCGCATCCAGCCAATCCGGTTGCGAGACTTGCGTAGATTAAAAAACAGTTTACGCTGCGCCTTGGTGGTCGCCACTTTGACGATACGCCAGTTCTTGATGACGTAGTCGTAGATTTCCGCACGAATCCAGTGCACGGCAAACGAAACCAGGCGCACGTCGCGTTCCGGATCGAAACGCTTGACAGCTTTCATCAGGCCAATATTGCCTTCCTGTATCAGATCCTGAATGGGCAGTCCGTATCCCATGAACCCACGTGCCACGCTGATCACGTAGCGCAAGTGCGATAATACGAGCTGTCGGGCAGCGTCGATATCGTCTTCATCCCGAAGGCGCACGGCCAAGGCACGTTCTTCTTCGGCTGTCAAAATGGGTGCTTCATTAACCTGTTGCAGATATTGGGACATGCCCTGGCTGCTTTTGGCATCAAGCATCACCGGAAAACTTTGAGTCATTTGTAAACCCTCCTTCATTACATGGCAGGTGCTGTTTAGCACTCTACCGCTTGGAGTGCTACGTTATATTATAGTTCCCTAATACTCAAGTTTTTTAGACAGAGTCCAATTCCCGAATGACTATTCAACATATTGATATATTTAATTTATATGGAAAATTGCAAAAAATTAGTTACTGCAATTTAAGTAATTTCAAATGCCAAGTCCGGTTTTTCAGGGTTATTTGATGATAAATCGTTGAACGATACCGTCAATCCTGATCAATAAGGCGCTACATATAAGCGGATCTATCGGGGCAATACGGTTGCAAGAAAACGCGATACCGTGGCCCACGACGATAGCCAGCCGAGCGCTGCCGAGGCTGCAATCACACGCCAGATCACACCGAACGACAGAAAATTCACCTCGCCGCCTCCCAGATAGACCTGGAGCAGTTGCCCCAATGGCGCTGACATAAGCATGTAAATTATCCAGGCAAAGCCCAAGGCAAAAAGCGCACCAGTAAGACCTTTGATGAGGCCGTTATAGAGGTAGGGCCGACGGATGAACGCCTCGCTGCCACCCACCAGAGAGATCACCTCGATTTCCTCACGCGCGGTCACCAGTCCAAGCCTGACCGAGTTCGCTATCACCAGGGCGACAGCGGCAAACAGCAACAACCAGATCGAACGAACCACGATCATTGCCAGATCGGTTATGGCCTTCAAGCGTTCAAGCCATTCGAAATCGAGATTCACCTCATCTACACCATCGATTGCAGCCAGTCGATCTGCAAGATCGCGATAGGCTTGCGGATCAAGTGTCGAACGTGGATTAACTTCGATCACATCCACCAGGGGATTGGTTTCGAAACGATCACGCACCGATTCGAGTCCGCTGGCCCGAAGAAGCTCATCGAGTCCTTGTTCACGATCGATCAGATGAACCGATTCGATATCGGTATCATCGGCGATGTCAGCCACCAATTCGTGGACGCGTTGCGGGGTCGCACTGCGCTCCATATAAATTGACAATCGCGGCCCCTGGGTAACGTCCTGAAATACTGATGTGAGGTTGTAGACAAGCGTGTACAGCACCATCGGCACTGCCAACGCCACACCGATACCGGCCAATGTCAGCATTGAGGAAAACGGCCGATCCGTCAACACCGCGAGCGCCCGCCTTGCTGCTTGCAGATGTGCGCTGGCGAACCTCATGTATCGCTATCCATAGTGCGAAGACGTTTTGCGATATTCCAACAGGTAACAGGAATCATATAAAAATCACGCGCTCAGCGATCCGCTCTTCATCACGCTGTTGCCGGTGAGTCGACCATCGGTCAGCGTCAACTGGCGTGCGGGACGAAATCTGCCGATCTGCCGCAGGTCATGCGTGGCGATCAGCACGGTGACCCGATGGCGATTGAATTCAGCAAACAGATCCATAATATCCGATGCCATGTCGTCATCGAGATTTCCGGTTGGCTCATCTGCAAGAAGAATACTCGGCTTGTTGACTACGGCGCGGGCGATGCCGACGCGTTGTTGCTCACCCCCCGATAGTTCGGTCGGCAAAACCCGTTCACGATCCAGCAAACCGACCTTGTCGAGTGCTGCTCGCACTCGCCGCCCAACGTCGCGATGCGACACACCCGACACCATCAATGGTAAAGCGACGTTCTCGCCCACACTGCGATCAGCCAGTAGCCGGTTGTCCTGAAACACCACACCAATACCACGTCGGTATCGAGCGATATGTCGTCGCGGCAGTTTCCCGAGATTGAGGCCGCCGACAACGATCTGGCCGCGACTGGCGCGCTCCATGACCAGAATCAGTTTTAAAAGCGTACTTTTGCCCGCACCGGAATGACCGGTCAGGAAAACCATCTCGCCTGGCGTCACATGGAAGGTCACCCGATTGAGCGCATCTTTCGGGCCGCCATAGTTCTTGCTGATCTGGCTGAATCGAATCATACAGGCACCTGGAAATTACCTGAAAAAACCGGGTGCAAGTTAAGGATCGCTCGATACCAGCGCATCGACAAAGATCGCGGCATCGAACGGTTGCAGATCGGTGGCGCTTTCGCCCACGCCGAGGAAGCGGATCGGTAAAGCAAATCGTTCGGCTACCGCCAACAACACGCCACCCCGCGCGGTTCCATCCAGCTTGGTCACAATAAGCCCCGTCAGCGATACGGCATTTTTGAAGTGCTCGATCTGCGAGAGTACGTTCTGGCCGTTACCTGCATCTACCGTCAGCCAGACATCGTGGGGCGCGGCCGCATCGATTCGACGTATCACCCGGGCAACTTTGGAAAGCTGCTCCATCAGGTCCGCATTGACATGTTGTCGGCCGGCGGTATCGATAATCAGGTAATCCATGTTGCGCGCAAGCGCCGCCTGCATTGCGTCATGAGCAACCGAAGCGGCATCGGCGCCATGTTGACGGGCCACCACCGGCACGTCGAGTCGTTCACCCCAGCGTTGCAACTGCTCGGTGGCAGCAGCGCGGAAGGTATCGCATGCCGCCAGCATGACCCGTTTCCCCGCCTGTGCATAATAATGGGCGAGCTTGGCGGATGTGGTTGTCTTACCGACACCATTAACGCCCACCATCAAGATGACATGTAGCCCGGATGCTTCAGGATCGATATCGACGCGCTGGCAGGGTTCGAGAATTGCCGTCAACTCCTGTTTCATCAGGTCACGCAATGCATTGGAATCGGGCGTCTTGTCACGCTTGGCTCTGTCGCGAAGCGTCTGCGTCACGCGAGCGCTTGCAGCGACACCCATGTCGGCCATAATGAGCTGATCCTCGAGTTCATCGAAGTCGCTGTCTTCAAGAACTGATCGACCACCTAACAACCCTTTCAGGCTCTCACCAAATGATTTTCGTGTTTTGCCGAGTTTTGCGAACAGGCTCTCGCCGCGGGATTTAAACATACCGGATTCTTATGGAATGACTCATTGAAATGATGCTGTGTACGATCCAGGAAACAACCCTTGAATAACTACCGGAGCTTGATCAACAGCCCAATATTACCAAGCACCCCTCGTGAAGGGCGTGGTGCACAATTAACAGCGACAATGACACGATAGGTTATTGAAATTATTTACGGGGAAGTGCAATACAAGATAATAACCATCGACGAGATACAATGTCCTGAACTGCGAGACCATTATGAGCGGGTTTATACACCAGGACACGCATGACCTGAGTGACACTTAACGTAAGCGTCGCGGTTCACCATTGGTGGCGCAGGCCGTATTGTACTTCAAGCATTTACAGGTTTGATTTAAATTGACCAGATCGGCATCACGACCGGGACATAAAACTGCCAATGGATCGGTTCGAATCATCGGCGGCGACTTGCGCAGCCGGCGAATTCCTGTCAATTCAGCCCGGCAGCTCAGACCAACACCCGACCGTGTACGCGAGACGTTATTCAACTGGATTTCAACAGGACTTCAAAATGCCCACTGTCTCGATCTCTTCTCGGGTAGCGGTGTACTTGGCTTTGAAGCGCTGTCACGCGGCGCATCCACTGTAACTATGGTGGAAAACTCGGGTCCGATTTATCGTCAATTGATCGATAATGCATCCCTTCTCGATATGGGTTCGCGTGTGCAAATCATTCGCCAGAATGCTTTCAAATATTTACAGCGCACTGATCAGTCTTTCGACTTCATTTTCATCGACCCTCCATTTGACGACCACGCCGTCGAGCCGACTCTTACGGCTATCTACGAGAATGATCTCTTGAATCCCGGTGGCAGGGTTTATGTCGAACAGCGTGCACAGTCGGCTATCGACAACTTCACAGGTTGGCGTATGCTGCGTTCCGGACGGGCTGGTGACGTGGATTTTAGGCTCCTTGAAACGGATCGCCCCTGAGTTCGGTACCAAGTATGCTTGTGAATACGAACACGACCGTGGGCTTGCGCGACATTTGCCAAGGCAGTATTCTTATATTTTTGTGCACTGCAATAAAAATCGCGTACTAGCGTACTAAAAATCATACGCCTCAACCTGGCAGATAATCCATGGTAAAACGAGTCATCTATCCGGGCACCTTTGACCCGATCACAAATGGTCATATCGACCTGGTTAAACGTGCCAGTGAGCTATTCGACGAGGTCATTCTCTCGGTCGCCGCCAATCCCGGGAAGAAACCGATGTTTACCCTGGGGGAACGGGTCGAGTTGTCAAAGCTGTCGACAGCAGGAATACCCAATGTTCAGGTTCGCGGCTTCACCGGCCTGCTGGTTCACTATTTAAAAGAGGTCGATGCGCGGATCATTCTTAGAGGTCTGCGGGCGGTATCGGACTTTGAATATGAATTCCAATTGGCAGCAATGAATCGTCGCCTGAATAGCCAGGTTGAAACAGTTTTTCTGACACCGGGTGAAAATTACACGTTTATATCGGCGTCGTTAATCAAGGAAATCGCTGTACTGGGCGGCAATGTCGCGCCGTTTGTTCACCCGAAGGTCAACGACGCCATTCGCAATAAGCTCGACCAGGATTAATATGGCGCTTTTTATCACCGACCAGTGCATAAACTGCGACGTCTGCGAGCCGGAGTGCCCCAACGACGCCATTTATCAGGGTGAGGAAATATACGAGATCGATGCCGCCCGCTGCACCGAATGTATCGGTCATTTTACGACCCAACAGTGTGTGGATATCTGCCCGGTGGAGTGCATCTTCGTCGATCCCGATCACGAGGAATCGCAGAACGAACTACTTGAGAAATTTCACCGCATAAATCCAGGCGCGATCGCCGTCGGTAGCGGCGATTAATGATTTGCACAAACCCATGCTCCCGGCAGGGCTTGTTTCAATAATCCGATATGGGCAATCCGATCGAGCTACTGAACTGACGCCGACGACTCAAGCCTGTTGGCCGGCGACAACACGATTTCGAGCCGGCGGTTGGCACTTCGCCCTTCGGGTGTTTTATTATCGTCGACCGGACGGTACTCACCGTATCCAACGATTCTGAGCCGCTCCGGGGGGATACCTTTCGATTCCAGATAACGGGCAGCACTCGCCGCCCGTGCGGCGGACAACTCCCAGTTACTTGGAAATATGTTGCGACGATCAACGCTGATCGGCACGCTGTCGGTGTGTCCTTCAAGGCTGATGATACGGTCTTCGTTGTTGCGGGCATATTCAGCGATGGAATCCAGCACCGCCTGACCCTTTTCCCGTAACCGCGTGGAACCGAAGGCAAATACAATATCGCTGTCCATTCGAATGAGCGTGACGCGATCGCGAATTTCGCGAACCTCGGTATCTTTCGCGGCAACCACTTGCTCGATCTCGTTACGCAGGTTTTCAAGTTCAAGGCGCGCTTTGTCCCGCTCTTCGTTTAACTGCGTGACCTCGGATTCACGCACCTGCAACTGCTGTACCAATTCCTCGCTACGCCGATTCAGATCGGCCAGATCAGCCTCAAGTGTATCGACCCGGCTACGCTCGGCGGTGAGGTTATCGGTCCGTTCGGCAATCCGCGCATTCGCCTCACTGAGTTTTTGCTCGAGTTCTGCTGTGTGCTCTGCCTTCTCGCGTGCCGCTTCAAGGTCGGCTTCGACCTTATCCCGTTCACTGATTGCCGTCTGAAGCGCCTGGCTCGCCTCATCAAGAATTTCACGCTTGCTTAGCAGGTTTTCACTGATCTCGCTACGCTGTGATTGTTCACTGACAAGCTTGGCTTTCAACTCTTCATAATCCTGACGTAAGGATTGATTCGATTCACTGGATGTCGTCAGTTCTGCATTTTTATCCGCAAGCTTGGTATTTTCTGCGACCAGAGCGACATTTGCTTTCTTGGCTTCTTCAAGCTGCTTGACCGATTGTGCAAGATCAGCCTCAAGTGCCTCGAGGCGTCGCTGACTGCGTTCGGACAGACCGGCCAGTTCATTGCGAAGATTCTGCTCCGTGCTGACAGCCTTAACCAGTTCCTCCTTGAGTGTCTGAAGATTCGCTTCAGATTTTGCTGTGTCTTCACGTACTGATAACAAGGCACTGGCTTTGTTTGCGGCATCACCTCGAACGGCCTCCAGTTCGCGAGTCAAATCGTTTACTGTTGCATCAAGGGTAGCTTCGTACTCACGCGCGGCAGCCAGACGGGCTTCGCTTTCGGACAGGGCAGTAGCCGCCTCGCTCTGCGCCTGCTCTGCTGTGGCAACAGACTCCTCAAGCGATGACAGTTTGCTTGACAGAGTCGACACCTCGTCTAGCTGTTCTTCAGAACGGTTGGATTCCATGGCATAGAGGATCCATCCGATTAGCGCCGCCACCACGGTAACCACTGTCATAATAGTCGATCGATTCATAGCTTACTCCGTCTCCTTAAGTAACCCCGGAGTGATTCCGAAGCCCTCCTCGCCTCCGGAAATGCCGCATGACGCGAATCCCGGTTCGTTATACTTAAAAACACCGCATCACGTGAATGGTGCGACCGATAGGGTCGCCTTTGGACGCATGTCACGGGTATTGGTTATGTCGAGTATCCTATCCCGAGATTTCGATACCACGCAAGTTACCTCTGCAAGCCTCCATTTAAACCACCAGTTCGGGACGGGGTAACGAGACATCTTAAGTACTGGCGAATTTTCAATCGAACCACGGGTCCAATCCGAGGCGTCCAGTTGATAGAAAATCAAACTCATCGAATAAAATGAAATATGCCAGTACATCAACCCCCGCAATATCCGTACGCCGATGAATAAACGTCTTGTCGTATTCCTGCTGTTGGTGGTGATTGGCATTGCGGCCTACTCCACCGTTTCGAGCGGCCTGTTAACGCTCGATTCACTTCGCAGTTATCAATCGACGCTGCTTGAGGTGGTTCACCAGCGTCCGATAATCTCAGCGCTTGCCTACTTCTGTATTTATGTCTTGATCACTGCGCTCAGCATACCTGGCGCCATAGTGATGACCCTTGCTGGCGGTGCAATATTCGGCGTCGTCTTCGGTACCGCCCTGGTATCCATTTCATCAACCGTTGGTGCCACCCTGGCATTTCTGATTGCACGCACACTCGCGCGGCCGCTAATCAGGCAAAAATTTTCGCATCGGCTGCAGAAAGTGCAAACCGGTTTTGAAAAAGATGGTGCGTTGTATCTGTTCACCCTGCGACTGGTCCCGGTGATACCCTTCTTCGTCATCAATGTTGTCATGGCGCTTACCTCCATCAGGACCCGCGTTTTTTTCCTTGTCAGTTTCCTCGGCATGCTGCCGGCAACCGTCGTCAACGTAAATGCAGGTACACAGTTGTCGAGCATCGAAGCCATCGGAGATATTCTGAGTCCTAAAGTGCTGTTGTCATTTGCCCTGTTGGCAGTATTTCCCTGGCTGGCCCGGGCCGTCGTCAAAGCGGTTCGTAAGTCATGAGCAGCCGTCGACCACGCCGTGTCGATGCCAATATCATCGTCATTGGCGCGGGCTCCGCGGGCCTGGTCAGCGCCTATATTGCGTCTGCGCTAAAAGCCGATGTTATCCTGATTGAAGCTGCCGAGATGGGTGGCGACTGCCTCAATCGGGGCTGTGTTCCATCAAAAGCATTGATCGCTGCGGCCAGACGCGCCTGGCACATCCGCCACGCTGACGACTACGGCATCAGCGGTGGCATAGTGCATATTGATTTTGCAGCCGTCATGGCTCATATCAGAAATGCCATTGATACGATCGCGCCGCACGATTCGGTGGAGCGATACAGCAAACTCGGCGTGCGTTGCATCGCTGGTCATGCTCGATTGGTAGATCCCTATACGGTCGCCGTCGATAATCAAACTTATCGGGCTCGCAGCATTATCATTGCCACGGGAGCGGATCCGATGATTCCCCCCGTGCCAGGTCTCGACACGGTTGACTACCTGACATCGGACACCCTGTGGGGCCTCAATGAACTACCGCGGCGCCTGGCGGTGCTGGGGGGCGGACCCATTGGCTGTGAACTGTCCCAGGCCCTTGGGCGGCTCGGCGCCGATGTTGCCATATTTGAAATGCAGCCGAGACTGCTGGCAGGCGAGGATATCGATGTCAGCGATCGGCTCATGGCACAGTTGACAACCGAGGGGGTCAGCTTACATACCGGCAGCAAGGTCACCGCAATCGAGCCCGGACGTTTGACGTATCAGACCGATAACGGGAATGACGGCGAATATATCTTCGATAGCGTACTGGTAGCGACGGGCCGCAAGCCTCGGGTCGAAGGAATGGGACTTGAAGAGCTGGGAATCGAGTTAACCTCCGGGCGAATCGACAGCAATCCGTTTCTGCAAACACGATACCCCCACATCTTTGCCTGTGGAGATGTGGTCGGGCCATACCAATTTACGCATGCCGCGTCTCACCAGGCCTGGCACGCGACCGTGAACGCCCTGTTCAGACCATTCAAGCGGTTCAGGATCAGTTATGAACATCTGCCGTGGGCGATATATACCGATCCCGAGATAGGACGGGTCGGTCTGAATGAGAACACCGCGAATGAACGTGACATCAAGTTTGAATGTACCCGCTTCGATCTCTCGGGACTCGATCGGGCAGTAACCGATGGCGAAA
Organism: marine bacterium B5-7; assembly: GCA_021604525.1. Taxonomy (GTDB): domain Bacteria; phylum Pseudomonadota; class Gammaproteobacteria; order Arenicellales; family CAJQKF01; genus BQJD01. Next base: position 179,113 of record BQJD01000002.1, read on the forward strand.
CCAATGGATTTGTGAAAATCCTCAGCAAACCCGGATCCGACAAAATCCTCGGCGCCACTATCGTCGGTCACGGTGCCGGCGAGATGGTCGGTGCCATAACTCTCGCCATGAAACATGGCATTGGCCTTAACAGGATCCTTGGTACGATTCTGCCTTATCCGACTTACAACGAAGCGTTAAAGCGCGTGGCGGGAATCTGGAAGAGCGATCATGCACCTGAATGGGCACTCACATTGCTTCGCCACTATCATCAAATCAGACGTCGAATTTAAGGCAAAAAAGAATTCTGGATACCTGACATCCCACTATTGCAATATATTAAGATATTCGAATATAATTGCATCACTCTCAATGCTGCAATGCAGCATTGTCGGTTTTATCCTCCTCCTTAAATTTACCGCCACCTTTCGTGTGGCGGTTTTTTTTCAATTGCAGAATGCACCGGAACAAATCCTGCTTGTAAAACGGCGTTTGTGTGACGAATTACGACTGATGCGCAAGAATCTTGTCGAATTGGTTTTTTTCGTTGCCAGATTCAACTCCCGCGTCACCCCCCCATTTACTTTGGGAGAGATTCTTCGCTGCCAGTACCGGTCTCGTCGGAGGCATGATTGTCAGGTGGGTCAGCAGGCAGATTGTCGCTCTCATCTTGATCCGCTGCGCTACCATCGGCTGAATCCGCGCCCGATACGGCATCGGAATCGGCAATCGAGGTTACTGAATGCGCGACGACCGCCTCTTTACCGTCGATACTTTGGGTGTTTTTCAGCCGCCAGTATTCATGCACACCTTCCTCTCCCTTGCGCTGTGACCACTGCCTGAGAGCATCGCGTTCACCTGCGTAATCAAAATATGGCACGCCGAATCCGCAGGATGATTGCACCAGATCGATACTCAGATCGAAAATCTGACGTGCTCCTGTATCTGGCTCGAAATACGAATATAACTCCGTCCACTCGGGGTTTTCTGGCGTTATCGTACGGGCACTGCCGTACAGACGCAGAATTTTCGGCTCGGCCTCGAATGCACAGAACATCAGCGTCATACGCGGGTTTTCCAATAGATGTGCCGATGTCTCGTTACCGCTGCCGGTCAGGTTAAGCCAAATAGCCCGAACGGGATCAAGTACCCGCAGACTGTCGCCGCCTTTCGGTGACATGTTGACACGACCATCGGGCGCTGCGGTTGCACAGAAAAACAGTTTCTGGCGGGCTATAAACTCCATGTGCTGCGGCGAAATTTCCTGGTATTTTTTTCCCATATCAATACAAACCCTCCGTATCGACTGTGGCGACGAGCACATATCGACAATTTGAATCTTAATAAATCATGCTGTCCGGACGTCGGCTACAATAGCGCATTGAATCATCACTATTGCCACAGGCTTTTTCCATGCCAGACCAACCAAACCAACTGTTTCTCCTGTTTCCAGGACAAGGTTCGCAATACCCGGGTATCGGTAAAGATCTCTGTGAAAACGAACCTGCCGCACGGAAAGTGTACCAAACCGCCAGTGATGTCCTGGGCTACGACATCGAACGGCTGTCATTTTACGACCCCGACGAACAGATTCACCTCACTCGCTACACCCAGCCGGTGCTGCTAACCCACTCCATCGCCTGCCTGCGGGCCTTCGAACAGAGAATTGGCAAACCACTCAGGGCCGGTGCCGTTGCCGGCCACAGTCTCGGGGAATACAGTGCTCTGGTAGCCGCCGGTGCGCTCGATTTCGCAGATGCCTTGAATCTGGTTGCTATCCGTGGCGAGTTAATGAGTACTCACGGCCAGGGAGAAATGGAGGCCTTGCCAGTATCGATAGATGACGCCAAACCCTTTGCGGATCGGTTCTTCTGCGCGATCGCCGCTTGCAATCTCCCCGATCAGACAGTGGTCGGCGGCGCTAGCGAGGATCTCGACCGTCTGGCGCAGGAATTCACAGTGGCCAACCCGAGAAAACGCACCGCACGACTAAAAACCGAGGGTGCTTTTCATACCTACTACATGGTGGGTGCTGCCCGCGAATTTCGAGAACACCTTGATGCTGCGCCGTTTCGTACGCCACATTCTCGCGTATTATCAAACTATACTGGTGACTTTCACGATGATACCGCCGAAGCCATCCGTACCCGTCTGTTTTTCCAGTTGTTTCATCCGGTTTTGTGGCATCAGAATCTTCTTGAAGGGGTGGCAGCAGGCGCCACGCACATTCTTGAGTTCGGCGGTGGTATCGGTCGCGGCGAAAGCGCTGAGGACAAGCGACCCAACCTTGAAGGCATCGTCAAGAAAACATTTCGTCGCGCTGATCAGCCTCCTGCTTACGGGGCTGTGATCAACTCGGCAACACTCGATGCAAGCGCCGACAATTTCGGCTGAAACCATCTTGTTCGCGAAGTTGTCAGGTGTGTTATGTGTTTCGTACTGATCGCCTGCCAGGCGCATCCAGACTACCCGATAATTATCGCCGCTAACCGCGACGAGTTCTTCGCACGTCCGGCCACGTCTATGCATTGGTGGGATGGCTCGCCACCACTTCTTGCCGGTCGCGATCAGCGCTCAGGTGGAACCTGGTTTGGAATTCGCGGTGATGGCCGATTCACAACCGTGACCAATCTGCGCAACGGACAGCCACTAAACACACAAGCCGAATCCCGCGGCGCTCTGGTCACCGACATGCTGGCAATCCAGGAACCGCTTGAGCACGCCCACATCGAACTTCGCCGTAACCGACAGCGCTACAACCCATATAACCTTCTCTATGGCGATCGCGAGCAGGTGTTTCACTTCAACTCGCATGCCGACCAGTCAACTATCCTGACACCAGGAATCCATGCACTCAGCAATGCCAGTCTTGATACGCCCTGGCCGAAAGCGGTTGAGGGTTCGCAGGCATTTTCGGCGCTACTGGCATCGCCTGATTTCAATATCGATGCCTGCTTTGACCTGTTACGCAACGATACGACCTATCATGACGTACCCGATACCGGTCTGGATCCTCAGCGCGAACGAGCCCTGTCGGCCATATTCATCGAAGCCAACGACTACGGGACACGAACATCAACAGTGCTGACAGTCTCATCCAGCAATGAAATCAATGTAGAGGAACGTCAGCATGCCGGGGATTACAGCGGCTCGCGTCGCTCCGTTTTTCGTTTCAAAGCATCACGTTAACGGGTTTCATCTCATCAATATCTGTCCACTTGACTACCGCGATACAGCTGACGTAGGTCACACTGGAATCTGGCTCAAACTGGCTGCATCCCCCAAATACGATGTTAAATGCTCGCTCAAATGCTCATTTACTCATGTAAACTGCGCGTTTTCTCTTCCATTTGCCTTGCCTTGCCTTGGCGGCCTTCGCTCAGGTTGAGACAGGTTCCAGGAACACAATCAGAGCATAGACAGTCGGATAACAACGCCAAGCATATTGCCAACCCATGTTGACGGGACCCTCAAACGAAATCAAGACGCGCATCAAGACTGCGCTTTGGCCTGACGTTCATACGCGCCATGAGCAACTCGCGCTGATTTTCGAGGAGGCAATAAATAGCGCCGGTATTCTGCTGGTCGCTTCCAGCATATTTGCGTTAGTCATCTGGGACTATGTACCCAAAGTGATGATCATTGCCTGGATGTTGACATTCGCAGCGGTCATCGGATTCAGATATCAGATAGCGATGAGTTTCGCTCGGCAAAAGAAACGAGATGTAGAAAACAAACGCTGGGTTTATCTTGTCTTTACAGGTGTTACCCTGTCCGGACTTCTATGGGGTTTTAGCGGCTTGTTTCTTCACTACACGCCGGATTCACTCGATATTGTTATTGTCTTGACGGTCACCGTTGTGACCATAACGGCCATTTCCTTTCAGGCACATTATCTACCCGTTTTTCTTGTGTATCTGTCATGCACAACGTTACCCATGATTTATTTTGTGTCGCTTGAATTAACCTCAATCAATGCACCTTCAATATTGTTATACGCATTATTTTTTATCGCTGTGGCAATGTCTGCCTATCGTTTCAACCATACGATTTACGAGCGGCTGTCGGCTCAGCGTCAGGCCGCTGTTTTAAGCGAGCGTTTATCAGATAAGAATCTTTCGTTAACCAGAGAACTGAAGCAACGACGACGAACCGAGAAGGCGCTCGCCCTCAACCAGGAATACCTGAACGCGATCTTTTTCAACGCGCCGCTTGAGATTTATCTTAAAGACAAAGAAGGACGGTATATCAAGATCAACCGCGAGTTTGAACGACTTTTCAATGTCACCGATGAGCAGGCCAAGGGGAAATTTCCAGCGGACATACATGAAGATGCGTTAGCTGCTGCTGCCCGTGCCCACGATCTTGAGGTACTTAATAACGGCGAGACCCGAATTATCGAACAGTCGTGTAAATTGCCAGGCATTGACGATGATAGCGAACACACTTTGTTAACCGTTAAATTTCCGATAAAAACCAAAGGAGGCAGTGTCAACGGAGTTGGCGCCGTAGTTCTTGATATCACCCGACAAAAAGAGATTGATCAGCAACTGCGTCTGAGTCGTGAACGATTCCGGGATTTTGCAGAGATCGCATCGGACTTTTATTTTGAGATCGATGAAAGCCTCAAACTGACGTTCTCATCGGCACGTGGACGCATACTCAATGGCGTACCTATGGAGGAACTGGTTAGCACTCGTGATCGGCAACTATCCTCAGGTCATATAGTTGATGGGCCGGAATGGACAATGCACCTTGCCCGCCGTAACAATCATCGACCCTACGAGTTCGAAGTTTCATTCATGCGTAATGACGACAAGGAAATACGTCTGCATATCAAGGTAAACCCCATCACTAATGAAGACGGTAAGTTTAGAGGTTTTCGGGGCATCGCTCGTGACATAACGCGTGAATACAAGCTGGCGCAGGACATTTCCTATAACGCCAATCACGATCCGTTGACCGGACAGCTTAATCGACGAAAATTCCTTCAATACGTCGATGAATTCATAGAGGATGCACGTAAATCCAATCATTCGCACGTACTGTGCTTTCTTGATCTTGATCGCTTCAAGTTCGTCAACGACAGCAGCGGCCACGTTGCCGGTGATGCGCTGCTGGTTGAGGTGTCAAACACGATACAAAAGCAGCTTAGAAGCGGAGATAGATTCGGTCGAATGGGTGGTGATGAATTTGGTATTTTACTACGCGAGTGTTCCACCAATCGCGCCGACTCCATTGCCTCTCACATACTCAAAGGACTCCAGGAAATTGATTTTAAATGGGGTGAACGCAGTCACTCCATATCTGCCAGTATCGGTATCAGCATCATCGATAGTCAGGTGGGTTCGGCAACATCATTGTTGATCGATGCCGATCAAGCCTGCTACCGCGCCAAGGAGTTGGGTGAGGGACGCATATTCGTTAGCAATCGTTCAGGTGGACGAATGCCGCAACGCATTCAACATTACCGACAAACCGATTGGCTCGATGCGCTGGATAAGTCCTTACTGCAATTGTATGCACAATCGATTGTCTCGTTAAATGACGAGGGTAGCAGTTACAACTGGAACGAAATTCTTGTTCGCCTGGTAGATGCCGATGGCAATGCCCACTCCCCTGAATATTTTATTCCCTATGCCGAACGATTCGGACAGATTACAAGGCTTGACCAATGGGTAGTAGCGAATACGTTTGAGTATATTCAAACGATTGACGATTTACACAACCGGCGCTTTTCTATCAACCTGTCGGGCGCATCCTTACACAGCGATCGACTACGTGATGACATACTCGAATTATTCGCAACCACCGTGGTTAAACCCGAAAACATATGTTTCGAATTAACCGAGACATCTGCGATCAAAAATCTCGGGCTCGCCAAAAATTTTATCGAACGTATCAGAAGCGAAGGCTGCACAATCGCACTTGACGATTTTGGCACCGGCCTCGCTTCATTCTCGTATTTAAAACACTTTCCGGTTGATTTCGTCAAAATTGATGGCAGTTTTATTCAGGACCTCGATGCCGATGCCTACAATCCAATTTTTGTTGAATCCATTGCCTCGGTGGCGTCAGCAATGAATATCCGCACCGTTGGAGAATGCGTTGAATCGGCACAAATACTTGAACGTCTTACCAAGATCGGCATCGACTACGCACAAGGCAATGCAGTCGGTTCACCCCAGCCTCTGACAGATCTCCATAAGTCGCTCAGTTAGCTTATGTATTGGTAGTAGATATTTTGCGGATGCTTTGCCTGGGCAAAGAAGTACCAGCGTTCGGCAATCAGTCCCAGGTATTGAACCACAAAGGCGATTATAAGCACGGCAAACGATCCACTTGTAACACCGGTGATGATAAGGATGATTGGCAGTGGAAATGTCAGCACAAGAAACAGCGGTCGTATCCAGCGGAAAACCCAATCCGGTGCGTTGTGAAAAAACTCGCGGGTATTAAATGATCCCCCCATTACACCCTGGGCACGCTGAATAATCGACCCATGACGAATGCCGATTGCGGATTGCACGGTCGAACGGGGTTTCAATCGCGCATTCCGGTATAACGACATGACACGTCCAAGCAGTGCGGCAACAGTAATCACCACCGCCCAGAACCCGAACAGCTTGACGAGACCTTGTGATGGCTCGGGTACGATAAAAACAGTCAGCGCAGTTGCCAGAGTAAATCCCGAGGCGCTACCGAGCAATGTGTAGTTAATCACCGTTAACACACTCGCCCATTCCTGGATGAACTTGATGCAGGCATAGATCATCGCTGTAGATACAAACAACGCAAACGTTGCCAATACCGCGAAAGCGCCGACAATGAGTGTGAGATCACTATCAAACCCACTATCGATACCGATGATGCCAAGGTCCCAGCCAAGATAGTGAAACATCGTATAAAGCGCCAGAAGTACCATCAGCAAGGGCAAGAGAATTACCTCTCGCGATAGCCAGGAGGTTCGCCACATACTGGCACTTCGCCAGGCCCGTTCGGGATGACCCAGATGCAGAAACGATGCACCGAGTCCGGCAATCAGCAAAACCAGACTGATGATTCCACCTGCGACATAAAAACTACGCGGCGAAGACGCAACAACGCCGACAGCAGCATAGCTCTCGGCAGTATAAAGCGCGAGCAACAATCCCTGACCGGCGCCGATCAGGGTGGTTAAAAATATTACCGAGAATGCTGGATGCATTGTTTGTCGAATCCCATGTTCTACCAACTGGTAATATCGTCAAGCGTCTGTTCGCGGACGGGTCCCGATGGACCGACATCGATTTCTTTCTTCAATGGATTATCCACACGCACCAGTTCATCATCGTGAATGGTTACCTCGATACGGCGACGCGGCAGGTAGTGATTGGCCGGCTTGGTACCCCACTCCGGCATTAGTGCGTAGCCACCTTGTTCACGAATAGCTCGTGAGACTTCCGACTCGGAATCATGAACATCACCGAACAACCGGGCGCTGGTAGGACACGCATTGACACAGGCAGGCTTTCTTTCTGTTTTAGGGATGGATTCGTCATATATTCGGTCGACACACAAGGTGCATTTTTTCATCACTTTCTGATGCTCATCCAGCTCGCGCGCTCCGTACGGACAGGCCCATGAACAATATTTGCAGCCAATGCACTTATCGTAATCAACCAATACAATGCCGTCTTCAGGGCGTTTATAACTGGCACCGGTCGGACATACCGGCACGCACGGCGGTTCTTCGCAGTGCAGGCAGGATTTTGGGAAATGGACCGTCTGGGTATCCGGGTACTGACCCACCTCGAACGTTTGCACACGATTGAAGAATGTCCCGGTCGGCTCCGCACCGTAGGGGTTGTCGTCAGACAGATAACCGGCAATGCCCGAAGTATTCCACTCCTTGCAACTGGTGACGCAGGCGTGACATCCGACACACACATTCAGATCGATGACCAGTGCAAGCTGCGTCATGACGCCACCGTCTTGTCACGCATGATACCGGCCACATATTTGAGCACTCTGGATCGCCTGGCATCCTGTCCCGCAACCGCTCCAATGGCGGTGAATTGCGGAGAAGTTTCAGCTTGTTCGGTTTGTTCGGCCTTATAGACACGCACACGGACATCGTACCAACCAGCCTGACCTGTTACTGGATCGGAATTTGAAATCGGTCGATCGTCGATCTTGGAGGGCAGTTCTTCGGTGATGAGATGGTTGAGCAGAAAACCTTTGCGCGATTCGTCAGCATCCGCGTCAAGACCCCAGGCGCCGGCAGCCTTGCCGATGGCATTCCATGTCCACACAGTGTTCGGTTCCACGGCCTCTGAGAATCGACACATGCAGCGCACCTTGCCCCACGGACTCTCGACCCATATCCAGTCGCCGTCAGCAAAGCCATGCTTGTGACCGAGTTGAGGGCTGACATACAAATAATTATGGCTATGGATCTGTCGAAGCCAGGCATTTTGCGAATCCCACGAATGGTACATGGCCATGGGACGCTGGGTGATAGCGCTCAACGGATACCGTTGCTTGTCGGTTTGCTGCGCCTCCAGCGGCTCATAGTAAAACGGCAGTGGATCGAAGTATTGCTCAACCCGTTGGCGCAGATGATCAGGCGGTTGACGTGTCTGGGTCTTACCCTGGGCAGCCAGTCTGAACTGCTGCAGAACCTCCGAGTACACATGAATCAGAATGGGTTCAGCATACCGGATCAGTCGGTGCCGCTGCGCCCAATCAAGATAACCCCTGTTGAAGTTCCGCATGTATTGAAAGGAGCGCGGTAACTCGTAATGAAAAACGCAGTTGTTTTTTTCATACATCTCCCATTGGTTGGGGTTGGGCTCGCCCTGCATGAATTTCTCTCCGCCCTTGCCACGCCAGCCGGAGAGAAACCCGATCCCGGATCCGGGCTCAGTCTCATAGTTGATAATGAAGTCGGGATAATCGCGAAACTTGCGTTCGCCCTGTTTATCCACGAATGCCGGCAACCGAAGACGCGACGCCAGTTCTATCAACACCTCCTGGAACGGTTTGCACTGACCCTTGGGCGGTACCACAGGAATTCGCACCGAGTCACACGGGCCATCAAATTCGGAGATCGGTCTATCGAGCATCGACATGACGTCATGGCGTTCAAGATAAGTGGTGTCTGGCAGCACCAGGTCGGCGAACGCCACCATCTCCGATTGAAATGCATCGCAGACCACCAGAAAAGGAATCTTGTACTCGCCGTCCGCATCGCGGTCATTGAGCATGTCGCGCACCTTTTCGGGACTCATGCTTGAATTCCACGCCAGGTTAGCCATGAATATCATTAGCGTATCAATACGATACGGATCACCCCGCCAGGCATTGGTTATGACGTTATGCATCAGTCCGTGCACGGCAAGGGGATATACCCAGGAGAAAGCGCGGTCGATACGCACCGGCTCACCGGCCTCATCGACAAAAAGGTCGTCCGGTTCAGCCGGCCAGCCAAGCGCCATGCCCTCGAGCGGACGATTCGGGCGCACCGCTTCCGGTACGCGCGGCGGTTTGGCACAAGGTGGTATGGGTCGCGGAAAAGGTGCCTTGTGCCTGAAACCGCCGGGACGATCTATTGTTCCAAGTACGGTCATCAGGATCGACAGGGAACGAATCGTTTGAAATCCGTTGGAATGCGCAGCCAGACCGCGCATGGCGTGAAAGGCAACCGGGTTGCCGGTGACATGGTCGTGATCCTTACCCCACACATCTGTCCAGGCGATGGGCAGTTCGATTTTCTGGTCACGGGCGGTCACACCCATCTCATGGGCGAGACGCCGAATACGATCCGCCGGAATGCCGGTTATTCCATGTGCCCATTCAGGGGTGTAATCGGTGAGGCGATCAGTTAGCAACTGGAACGCCGTTTTAACCGGTGTTCCGTCACCTAATCGATATTCGCCGAGAAGACGCGGATCGGCGCCCTCGGAATGTGTCAGCACTTCGCTGTTGCGATGACGATCCCACCACAGTTTGTTCTGTGGATCGAAACAACCCTCTTCTTCAGGCACCTCGGTGCGCACGAACATGCCGTACTCCGAGCTGTCAGGATCGTTATTGACGAGCTGTGCAGAATTGGTATATCGAATCAGGAATTCGCGATCGAACAAGCCCTGATCGATCAGCTCACGGGTGATCGCCAGCAGTAACGCACCATCGGTTCCGGGTCGAATCGGCACCCATTCATCGGCAATCGCCGAGTAGCCGGTACGAACCGGATTGATGGAGATAAACTTGCCGCCGGATCGCTTGAATTTGGCGAGGGCGATTTTAAGTGGATTAGAATGATGATCCTCGGCCGTACCGATCATCACGAACAGACGCGCGCGATCAAGGTCGGGTCCACCAAATTCCCAGAATGAACCACCGATGGTATAGATCATTCCGGCGGCCATATTGACCGAACAAAATCCACCGTGGGCAGCGTAGTTGGGCGTACCGAATTGCTTGGCAAACAATCCGGTCAGGGCCTGCATCTGGTCGCGGCCGGTGAACAGGGCAAACTTTTTCGGATCGGTTTCGCGAATGCTGCGCAGCCGATCTTCCAGCATTGAAAAGGCTTCGCTCCAACTTATTGGCTCGAATTCATTATCGCCGCGATTGGAGCCGGGTTTACGGCGCAGCGGCTCCGTCAATCGCGCCGGCGAATACTGCTTCATGATGCCAGAGGCACCTTTGGCGCAGATTACGCCCTTGTTCAGGGGGTGGTCGGGATTACCCTCAATATAGCGAACCTGTCCATCACGAAGGTGCACACGAATACCGCAACGACAGGCACACATATAGCAGGTTGTATTGCGGATTTCCTTAGGTCCGCAAGCGCGTTCTGAATCGGCTGTGTATTCCATGGCAAGGGTTGCGTCTTGAATATCCGGCGTGAGAATTTAGCGCCTAACAGTAGCGGTAATCAGGGCTATTCGGCAATCAAGAATGTTTATCCGAACCCTATCCCGGCTTGCCCCGAAACAATCCCGGCATTTTGCAACGAGCTCGGTCGTGCCACGACATGCAATACATGTCAGACGAATCGGAACACGAACAATGTCCAGGCAATCGATATGATTAACCCGCCCCATAAGGGAACGCCAAACAACCCAAGCCAGCCAAGAAAAATATAGGCCGCACCCAGCAAGGAGATAAACAGACGATCACCACGGGTGGTATCGATTCCAAATACCCCACGGCGTGGCGCGCCGCCAGGGGAACGTGTCTCCCATATCACCATGGTTGTCAACGCAACACCGATAAATACAAAGAATGCCACTGTCGGCCAGGTCCATGCCATCCATGAAAACATGGTAGCCACCTTATACCCGACCCAGGGCAAAGCCCTTGGCAATGTAGTTACGTACGAACCATATTACGATGGCGCCGGGAATAATCGTGAGTGCACCCGCCGCTGCCAACAACCCCAACTCGTAGCCGGACGTACTGGCGGTACGCGTCATGGTTGCAGCGATAGGCTTGGCAACGACCGAGGTAAGGGTTTTCGCCAGCAATAGCTCGACCCACGAAAACATGAAACAAAAGAATGCTGTCACACCGATCCCTGCGGTGATACTGGGTATAAAAATCTTGACGAAAAATCGCGGAAACGAATATCCGTCGATATAAGCCGTCTCATCAAGCTCCTTCGGAACGCCGGACATGAACCCTTCGAGTATCCATACGGCCAGAGGAATGTTGAACAGGCAGTGCGCAAGCGCCACGGCGATGTGGGTATCGAACAGTTCCATTGCCGAATACAACTGGAAAAATGGCAGCGCAAAAACCGCCGGCGGCGCCATGCGATTGGTCAGCAGCCAGAAAAACAGATGCTTGTCGCCAAGAAATCGGTAGCGAGAAAACGCATAGGCAGCAGGTAATGCCGCCGTTACCGATATCACCGTATTGATAACGACATAGGTCAGTGAGTTGATATAACCGTTGTACCAGGTAGGGTCGGTAAAAATCTTCTTGTAGTTGGCAAGCGTAAACTCGATAGGCCACAATGAGAACGTGCCGAGAATCTCGTTTGTCGTCTTGAACGACATATTAAGAAGCCAATAAATCGGCAATAGCAGGAAGATGATATAGATTGTTGGGATGAGCCAGCCAAGACGTCTCATTTCTGGTCCTCATCACGCATCATGACGGTATAGAAAATCCAGCTAAGCAGCAGGATGATCATGAAATAAATCAGCGACATCGCCGCTGCCGGTCCAAGATCGAACTGCCCGAGAGCAATCTTTACGAGATCGATGGAAAGAAACGTGGTGGCATTCCCGGGGCCGCCACCGGTCAGCACGAACGGCTCCGTATAGATCATGAAACTATCCATGAATCGCAATAGCACTGCGATGGTCAATACCCGTTTCATTTTCGGCAACTGTATGTAACGGAAAATCTGCCAGCCGCTGGCGCCGTCAATATGCGCTGCCTGATAAAACGCATCCGGTATGGAGCGCAGCCCCGCATAGGCCAACAGCACCACCAACGACGTCCAGTGCCATACGTCCATCAGCACCACGGTTGCCCATGCCGCCCCGGGTTGCTGGGTGAAGTTGTAGTCAATCCCCATGGCATTGATGGTCCGGCCCAGCAAGCCGATATCCGGCAGCGCGAATATATTCCACATCGCACCGACCACGTTCCAGGGAATCAACAGCGGTAATGCCATTAACACCAGGCACACGGACACCAGAATGCCCTTGCGCGGCATCGCCAGTGCAACGATTACGCCAAGCGGAATTTCGATTGCCAATATCTGGAAGGTAAACATGAGTTGACGGCCAAGCGCCTCATGGAATCGCGGCGAGTGCAGCACCTCCGTATACCAGGTGACGCCTTCCCAGAAGAAGACATTGTCGCCAAAGGTCTCCTGGACTGAATAATTGACCACTGTCATGAGCGGAATGATGGCGTTGAATGCCACCAGTACCAGCACCGGCAGTACAAGCCACCAGGCTTTTTGATTCGTTGTTCGTTCAATCATCGGGCGCCTCCTGCGAGACGCCAGCCATCGATGTAGACATGTGCATGGCGTGGATCAAATCGTACCCGGACATCGCTTTGGGGTATCTCGACGCCTTCTGGGCAATAGATCTTGAAGGAATGTCGTCCGAGAGTTGCGTCGAGAATCCTGTAACGACCGACATCGATCACTGCGCTGATCTCGACCGGCATACCGGAAGGATCGATGTGAATATACTCAGGACGCACACCCAGTTCGAGGTTACCATCAGTACCATGGGTTGTCGCTGGCGACACGTCAAGCGCAATGTGGTGATCATCGATCCGAACCCCACCCGCATCAAGTTGACACGGAAATACATTCATACCGGGCGAGCCGATGAAGTGTCCGACAAAAGTGTGCTCAGGTGTTTCGAACAACGCTTCGGATGTCCCCACCTGAACCACCTGACCATCGTGCATGACCACCACTTGATCGGCAAAGGTCAGTGCCTCGGTTTGATCATGGGTGACGTAAATCATGGTGAAGCCATAACGTTGATGAAGCTGCTTGAGCTGCGATCGAAGCTGCCACTTGAGATGAGGATCGATAACCGTGAGCGGTTCGTCGAACATGATCACGTTGACGTCCGGCCGAACCAGGCCACGTGCCAACGATATCTTCTGTTTGTTATCTGCTGATAGTCCTGCAGCTCGCTTGCCCAGAATATCGGCAAGACCCAACATTCCCGAAACTTCTTTCACCCGTCGATCAATCTCACTCGAACCCATACCTCGATTCTTCAATGGAAAAGCAAGATTTTGATAAACGGTCATGGTGTCGTAGACCACTGGAAACTGAAAAACCTGGGCGATGTTTCTTTGTTCCGGCGCCAGCGCATTAACATTGGTATTGTCGAATAGCACCTCGCCTTCGCTTGGCTCAAGGAGACCCGAGATAATATTCAACAGGGTCGTCTTGCCACATCCCGAGGGCCCGAGCAGTGCATAGGCGCCCCCGTCCTGCCAGGACAGGTCAATTTTTTTCAGCGCATAATCGGCATCGCTTAGTGGAATATCAAGATAGCTGTGGCGAAGATTGCGTAACGTGATTTCAGCCATGAGCTGCCCTCGCAACACGATCGTCATGTTCGCCAACCCTGTGACCGTCTTCGTTGAAGACAATAAACTTGTCCGGATCCACAGCCACGCTCACCTGCTGACCGACATCGAGACGGTGTACGCCGTGTGCCTGACAAACCCAACCATGTGTACCGATATCAAGATGAACAAATGTTTCCGAACCACTGATCTCTGCAATGGTAACTTTACCCTGCAGTTCTATCTCATGGCTGTTTCTTGCTTTCAATGAAACGTGATGAGGTCTTAGAGCGAGAACATAACGACCATCGCTTAATTGATCCGTCATGCGGTCAATAGTGAAGTGCACCTTGTCTTCCATAACAAACTCGCCAGCACGCTTCTCCACGCTAACCACATTAAGCGGCGGATCTGAAAATGTTTTTGCGGTGATGAGATCGTGGGGATTTCGAAACACTTCGTGCGTTTTGCCAAACTGTGTCAGCCGACCTTCGCACAGTGTCGCGGTATGCCCGCCAAGCATCAGTGCTTCACCGGGTTCGGCAGTCGCATAGACCACCTTCGTACCCGTGTCGCGAAATAACTTCGGTAATTCACTGCGCAGTTCCTCGCGAAGCTTGTAGTCGAGATTAGCCAATGGTTCATCCAGTAAAACCAGCGAGGCATCCTTGACAATGGCGCGTGCCAGCGCGGTTCTTTGTTGTTGGCCACCCGACAGGTCACCGGGGCGACGCTGCAAAAACGGTTCAAGCTTAAGCAGCTTGGCTACGCTATTGACACGTGTTGCAATCTCCTTGCGATCTACGTGCGCAACCCGCAATGGAGAGGCGATATTATCAAACACGCTCATCGACGGGTAGTTGATGAATTGCTGGTAAACCATAGCAACCTTACGCTTTTGTACCGATACGCCGGTTACATCCTTGCCATCCACCATCACCCGTCCTGTATCCGGTTTTTCGATTCCCGCCAGAATTCGCAGCAAGGTAGTCTTTCCAGATAATGTCGGACCAAGCAAGACATTGAAGCCATCGGACTCAAGCTTCATGGAGACATTGTCGAGGTACGTGATGCCATCACGGTGAAGCGTTACATGGTCAAGTTCAATCGTCATACAAGTTATCCGGTTAACGACTCATGCCGGGTTGGAGATGCGGTAATCCGCATTTCGATGAAACGCTGTAATGCATCCACATTAATCTCATTTTTACGCAGCCCGAGCTTGCTTCGGCGCCATAACACATCTTCAATTTCCAGCGCCCATTCATGATCCATCATCCAGCGTACTTCGACTGCGTACAGACCACAGCCGAAGTGTTCACCAAGATCACCTGATTGCCGTGCTTTACCAAGCATCGCAACGATGTCGGTGCCGTAACTTCGAAACCAGCGTGTCATGACCTCAAGCGGTACAAAGTCAAATTGATTCGCCAGTTCCATCAGCCGTGACTCCCGCTGTTTGAAAGAGAAGTCACCACCCGGCAACGATACGTCGGCAGTCCAGGAATCCTTTTTTAATTCAAGATCTGCTGCCAGTTCGTTCATGACTGCTTCGGCAAGTTTTCGATGGGTTGTTAATTTGCCACCAAAGATATTGATCAGACCTGCGCCTTGACAGCTCGTCGTGCGTTTCAGTACATAGTCGCGTGTTGCTTGCTGGGCGCTCGTTGCACCATCGTCGTACAGCGGTCTGACTCCCGAGAAGCTGCCGACAATATCGTCATCGCTTAAGCGATGAGTAAAGTAACGATGCACGCAGTCAATCAGATACACGCGTTCCGCATCGGAAATTGTCGCCGTGGAAGGATCATCGTGATAGTCGACATCGGTCGTACCAATCAGTACAAAATCTGTCTCAAACGGTAATACAAAGACAATGCGTTGGTCGTCATTTTGCAAAATATATGCATTGTCATGCTGAAACCATTTGCGCGCAATCAGGTGAGACCCCTTGACTTTGCGCGTTGCCGAGTCCGGCTTGTCATCCTCACCCGTATCAACATGATCGAGGTAGAAATCGGACACCCACGGGCCAGTCGCATTAACCACTGTCCGGGCAATGTAACGGGCGTACTCGCCACTTCGAATGTTCTCGCTTTCCACAACCCAGACATCGTTGCGTGCCTTTATGGATGTACAGGCCGTTCGGGTGAGTATGTTTGCACCGTGGGCACGGGCATCGCGGGCCGTGAGCACCACCAGGCGGGCATCGTCTGTCCAGCAATCGGAATACTCGAATGCAGTATCGAATCGACTCTGAAGGAGCCGACCCGCCTCGCTGTCTGCAAAGTCGGCAATCTTCGAACTGTGCGGAAACAGACGTCCGCCCAGATGATCGTATAAAAACAAGCCCAGGCGAATCATCCACTTCGGCCGCATACGCGGATTATGCGGAAAGACGAATCGCATTGGGTGTGATACGTGCGGCGCAATGCGAAGTATCACATCACGTTCGCGCAGTGATTCTCGCACCAGTTTGAATTCATAATGCTCAAGGTAACGAATGCCGCCGTGAATCAGCTTGCTGCTGGCTGACGATGTCGCTGCGGCAAGATCACCTTTCTCAAGCAACAATACCGATAGTCCTCGACCGGCCGCATCACGTGCAACCGCACATCCGTTAATACCCCCGCCGATAACAACGACATCATAGCTGGGTGTGGTTGCAACAGCGCTCGATATCATTCTCGATCACCCGGTGCGGTGGCGGCTTCAGGCATTTCAGTCTCTCGATCGGCAATATGCACCGTTACGTTATGACGTTCGCACACATTGATGAACGGATCCGGTGGTTTTGTATCTGTTACAAAATGATCGACACTTGAAATATTCTCGATACGTATTGGCGCACTACGCTCGAACTTGCTTGAGTCTGACACCAGGATGACCGAGCGGGCATGATCGATGATGGCTCGCGCCACTTGCACCTCGCGATAGTCGTAATCGAGTAAGGTGCCATCTTCGTCAATGGCCGACGCACCAATAATCGCGTAGTCAACCCGGAACTGGGAGAGGAATTCGGTCGCCCGACCGCCAACGATGCCGCCATCTTCATGTCTGACAACGCCACCGGCGACTATCAACTCGACGCCGGCCGCGCCCATCAGGCGCGTCACCACCTGCACATTGTTGGTGATGACCATCAAGGCGTGTTTCTTGCCGATATAGCGCGCAACCTGTTCGTTGGTCGTACCGATATTAATAAACAACGAGCTGCCGTCATCTATCAGGGAAGCTGTCAGGGCACCAATCCTGCGCTTGGCTTCGGTGGCGATATGACGCCGCGCCCGGTAACCAAGATTCACCTGGGTATTGCCAAGAACCGCCCCACCGTGAACACGTTTTAGCTGCTCATGATCACACAGGATATTAAGATCACGTCGTATGGTTTGTGGTGACACATCGAATCGTGCAGCGAGTGCGTCCACATCAACATTGCCCTCAACCCGGGCGATGTCAATGATCGCGCGCTGCCGTGAAGTTAAAATTTCAGGCACGTGAATTGCCGCCAGTTCCTTATGCTGAGCACGTGGCCCGGATACGGTGACGCTTCCGGATCCGGGCCTGATGCCTGGGTGTTACTGTTCAGCCCAGCGCTTGACCAACTCTTCGTAAGCAACGGTCTCGCCCTGGGGCTTCTCGTTTTCCAGTTTGGCCTTGGGCGAGCCCTCCTTCGACAGCCATTCGGACGGATCCTTCTCTTCATTGAGACGCGGACCACAGCCACCATATACCCCGGCCTTCTCGTCAGCCGCCTGCATACGAGCCATCACCTGATCCATTTCCGATGCCAGTCGGTCCATGGCCTCTTGCGGTGTAAATACGCCTGAGTTGACGTCACCGATCTGCTGCCACCAAATCTGTGCAAGTTTCGGATAATCCGGAACATTGACGCCTGTGGGTGACCACAGTACACGGTCCGGCGAACGGTAGAATTCCACCAGACCACCGAGTTTCGGCGCCCGATCGGTGAACGACTGATGCCTGATGGTACTGTCTCGCACGAAGGTCAGACCAACGTGACTCTTCTTGACGTCAACGGTCTTGGAAACCACGAACTGTGCATACAGCCAGGCGGCCTTGCGACGATCCACCGGGGTCGAGTTAAACAGTGTCCATGAACCAGCATCCTGGTAACCCAGCTTCTGTCCCTCTTCCCAGTAGGGGCCGTGAGGAGATGGCGCCATTCGCCACAATGGATTGCCTTCATCATCGACAGTATTGTTGCCCTCGCTTTTAGGCGCCACCATCGAAGCGGTAAACGCGGTGTACCAGAAAATCTGCTGGGCGACATTGCCTTGCGAGAGTGCAGGTAACGACTGGTAGAAGTCATAACTGGCTGCTCCCGGCGGAGCGTATTTGCGCAACCACTCATCCCACTTTCGTATTGCATAGACCGCGGCAGGACCGTTTGCAGCGCCACCGCGTGACACCGATGCACCAACCGGATTACAGGTGCCTGCCTCCATACGAATGCCCCACTCATCGACAGGTACGCCATTGGGCAAGCCCTTGCTACCCTCGCCGGCCATCGACAGCCAGGCATCCGTCATTCGCCAGCCGAGATCCGGAGCGCGTTTACCGTAGTCCATATGTCCATATACCTGGACGCCATCGATTTCCTTGACGTGTTCGGTGAAGAACTCTGCAATGTCCTCATACGCCGACCAGTTGACCGGAACGCCAAGATCATAGCCATACATTTCCTTGAACTTGTCCTTGATCTCGGGTCGATCAAACCAGTCCTTGCGATACCAATATAGGTTGGCGAACTGTTGATCCGGCAACTGATATAGCTTGCCATCGGGACCCGTTGTAAACGACTTGCCGATGAAGTCGTCGACATCCAGCATCGGGTTGGTAACGTCTGCGCCATCACCGCTCATCCAGTCGCTCAAATTGACTGCAAGCTGCAGTCTTGAATGAGTACCGATCAGATCGGAGTCGTTGATGTATGCATCGTACAAATTACGCTTGGTCTGCATCTGCGTTTGTACAGCCTGCACCACTTCGCCTTCGCCGAGAAGTTGATGGTTGACCTTGATACCGGTGATTTCCTCAAATGCCTTGGTCAGCGTTTTGGATTCGTATTCGTGGGTTGGAATGGTCTCTGAAAGAACATTGACCTCCATTCCCTCGAACGGTTTGGCGGCATTAATAAACCACTCCATTTCCTTAACCTGATCATCCCGGGTCAGGGTCGATGGTTGGAATTCACTATCGATCCACTTCTCAGCCTCGGCCATGCCGGCAAAACCGGAAGGCGACACGACAAACGCCGCGACAAGAGCTGACAGTTGTATTTTGCGGTACATGACTCCTCCTATTTGTTTTTTGGGTCATTCATAATATTTGTAGATTTTGCGTTTTTCAAGGCATAATATGAAAATAATGAAAGGAAAAACGAAAGTCGAGAGGGTTAAATCGAATACGGCTCACCTTAAGATTTACCAACGTTGGTAAGCATCGCATTCACAGGATTCGAAGACAGATATCCAAATATCGCGGTGGTTCAAGGACATCCTTTCAGGTTATCTTGTAAACGATTATCCCCTGCTACCCGGTGTGACCTTTTAAGTGCTTGAAGTTTCTCCATGAATGAACCTCTACTACTTGCAATCGACCAGGGAACCACGTCGTCACGAGCGATCGTTTTTGACCGCGCGGGCGCCATAGTTGCCAACGCACAGCGCGAATTTGAACAAATTTATCCACACGACGGTTGGGTGGAACACGACCCGGAAGCGATTTTCAACAGTGTTGTCGATACGTGCCGGCAAGCGCTGGACGCCGCCAATGGTGATGTCGTTGCCGCCGGTATTACCAATCAGCGCGAGACCACTGTGGTGTGGGAGCGCGCGACCGGGAAGCCGATCTATAACGCCATCGTCTGGCAGGATCGGCGTACCGCCAGTCTCTGTGATGCTCTACGTGCAGATGGCCTGGAAGAACGGGTTCAGGAACTCACCGGCCTGCTGCTCGATCCGTATTTTTCTGCCTCCAAAATTGCCTGGATACTCGATCACGTTGAAGGGGCAAGAACGCGAGCTGAAAGTGGCGAGCTCGCCTTCGGCACCATCGACTCGTTTTTGCTGTGGCGTCTGACTGGCGGTCGCAGCCATGCCACCGACGCCACCAATGCAAGTCGTACCCTGCTGTTTAATATTCACACGCAACAGTACGACGACGAGCTTCTTAAGTATTTCAACGTGCCGCGTGCATTGCTACCCGAAGTCAAGGATTGCACCGCCGAATTCGGCAGGATTATGGAGACGCTCCCCGGTGCCGGCATTCCCATTCTCGGTATCGCCGGCGACCAGCAGGCCGCGCTGATCGGTCAGGCGTGCTTTGAACCGGGCATGATGAAAAGCACCTATGGAACCGGCTGCTTTGCCATGTTCAATACCGGTACCACCGCGGTGGCATCTTCCAATCGGTTGTTGACCACCGTTGCCTACCGCTTGGGCGGCGTAACCACCTATGCCCTGGAAGGCTCGATATTTATTGCTGGCGCAGCGATACAGTGGCTCCGTGATGAGCTTAAGGTGCTTGAGAATTCTGCCGATAGCGAATCGCTTGCGGCCAGCATCAAGGACAATCAGGGTGTGTATATGGTCAGCGCATTCACCGGACTCGGCGCGCCATACTGGGACCCCCATGCCCGCGCAGCGGTATTTGGAATGACCCGTGATAGCGGGCCGGCACAGCTTGCTAGAGCTGCCCTTGAAGCCGTGTGTTATCAGACCCATGATCTTCTGACCGCCATGACGGCCGACGGCGCGCAGCACCCGAATACCCTGCGGGTCGACGGCGGGATGGTTGCCAACAACTGGCTATTGCAATCACTCGCCGATATTACCGGCGTACCAGTGGAGCGACCGGAAGTGGTCGAAACCACTGCTCTGGGCGCAGCCCGCCTTGCAGGGCTCGGCGCGGGTGTTTACGATTCACTCGATTCGCTTGCCAGTGTCTGGCATGCCGAACGACGTGCGGAACCGTCACTTGATTCGAGTGTACGTAAACGCCAGTTACGCTGCTGGAACGCCGCGGTCGATGCGGTTGCGCGCTATACCCTCGCATTACACGAGTAAGCGGTCACATCAAAGTCATTCCATCTCGCTTATAATCAGGTATCTTTATCGAGGCGTCGACAGCTATCAACGACGTCCTAACTTATTGGATTATTCAGCGGATGCGCCCAACCAGAAACGCCAAAATTCTCGCCACCTTGGGTCCGGCCAGTGATAACCTTGATCAGATCCGTGCCCTCGTCAATGCCGGTGCCGACGTATTCCGGTTGAACTTCAGTCACGGCAGCCAGGACGATCATCGCCACAGCGTCGCACGAATACGACAGATTGAAGAAGAGCTGGGCCGTCCGATTGGCATCCTCCTGGATCTGCAAGGCCCAAAACTCAGAATCGGCACATTCGAAGACCACGAGATCACCCTCAAGGATGGTCAGCAATTCCGGCTCGATCTCGATAGCACACCGGGCAATAATCAACGAGTCGCGCTGCCGCATCCGGAGATTCTCAAAGTACTTACAAACGGTACTCATCTGCTATTGAACGACGGCTTGATTAGCCTTCAAGTCATCTCCTGCGATCCTCAGCACGTTGACTGTAAAGTGATAACCGGCGGTGAGTTGTCCGACCGCAAGGGTGTCAACGTACCCGGCGTGGCATTGCCGATCTCGGCGATGACCGACAAGGATTGTGCCGATCTCGACTTTGGCCTTGAACTCGGCGTCGACTGGGTCGCGCTATCGTTTGTGCAGCGGCCTGAAGACGTTATCGAACTGCGTAAGCGGGTCAACCAGCGAGCAGCCATTATGTCCAAGCTGGAAAAACCCACGGCAATTCAGTTTCTCGATGAAATCGTTGCTCTGTCCGACGCGGTGATGGTCGCGCGCGGCGATCTTGGCGTTGAGATGCGTCCCGAGGAAGTACCGAGCGTTCAGAAACGAATCGTCAGATGCTGCCGGCGTGCTGGCAAACCGGTGGTTGTCGCCACACAAATGCTGGAGTCGATGATCAGTGCGCCGACACCCACCCGGGCGGAGACCACCGATGTCGCCACCGCGATTTATGACGGTGTCGATGCCGTCATGTTGTCTGGCGAAACGGCTGTGGGCGATCATCCGGTCGAAGCCGTTTCCATCATGCATCGGATTATTTGTGAAACCGAGAAAGATCCGTACTATCGCGAGACCATTGATGCGCTGATCCCCAACCCGGAACCGGTCAGCGGCGATGCCATCTTCGCCGCAATGAGCCGGGTGGTGGAAATCATGCCGATCAAGGTCGTCATCACCTATACCGATTCCGGGTCCACCAGTCTGCGCGCCGCCCGCGAGCGTCCTCGTATTCCGATCTTGTGCCTGACACCCTACCAGGCCACGGCACGCTGCATGCAGTTGGTCTGGGGTGTCCACGCCGAGATTGCGGTCGCCTCCGATGATGTCGATACGGTGGTTGCAACTGCATGCCGGATTGCCCTGCGTGAAGGTTATGCCGAAGAAGGCGAACACGTCGTCATCACTGCCGGCATGCCGTTCCGGGTTCCCGGCAACACCAACCTTCTGCGTATCGCTCGCGTACGTGAGGAGCATGTGTAAGCACACATGGGACGAGCATCTGATTCAAGGTTTTTGATCGACGGCAGCGATATCAACACCGAGTCATCCACGAAGACGACCGTTGACGATGAGGATGGCCGTTATCAACGCGCCATCCGCTATCCCTATGATTGGCCGAGCGATTGTTATCTTTTTCATAGTGGCCGAAGCCATCTGGTGCATGATCGAATAGCCGCGCGTGAGGGTCGGGTGGCGGTCCTTGCCTACGGCTCCAACCGGTCTCCTGAACAATTAATGCGCAAGTTCGGCAAGCTCCACGCTAACCAGGCTATCTTTGTCGAACGCTGCGAGCTCTCCGGCTGGGACGTCATTCATTCCGCTCACGTCACTCGTTACGGCGCGATCCCGGCGGCTCTTGTCGCCAATCCTGACGTTACTATCCGGGTTGCCGTGACCTGGCTGGATAACAAGCAGCTTTATATTATGGATGAGAGCGAAAGCACTGGCTGCAATTACGGTCGCCAAACCCTGACCCGCAGCGCAAAACCTGGTGATGGCGATGCAAACGAATATGAAGTTCAGGCGTATGTAACCAGCCATGGACCACTGAGAGTCGATCAGCAGCTTGTCAGTCACGCCGCCATCGATGCCAAGGGTCGTCCCGATAAGGGACTTCACACAATCGACGTATTAAAACGCGCCCACACGCTGTTCGCATCAACGCAATCGTTCAAGCAGTTCGTTCTCGGACTTTGCGACGACGCGCGTTATCGCAAAGAAATCACCCATCTTCTCAAGCAAGGCCTTTAATTCTTATACATCATGCAAACCATTCACGTTATTGGTAATCAGCAGCATCTGGACTCAGCCCGCTTGCCGGGCAAGGTCGCAGTCGTCATTGATGTTCTGTTTGCAACCACTACTATTGCCATGGCTCTCGATGGCGGTGCGCGCGAAGTGATTGCCGTACCCGAAATCGATGAGGCACGTAGTTTTGCCGGTGAACCGGATACCATCCTTGCCGGGGAAAAAGATGCCGAGATTCCAGACGGCTTCATGACCTTCGCACCACTGGTATTATCGAAAACGCAACTATCCGGCAAGCGACTGGTACTGGTCACCACCAATGGCACCGTAGCGTTGAAGAACAGCGAAGGTGCCACACACATATATACCGCGGCCCTGGTGAACGCCGCAGCCATTGCCCGCCATATAGTAAAAAACCATTTCGATGAAACAATCCTGCTTGTCTGCTCTGCATCAAGGCATCGCTTTAATATAGAAGACTACGTCGGTGCCGGCATTATCGTGGATTATCTGATGCGTGCCGATGTCAATCGATTTCAGCCGACCGACTCGGCAATAGCTGCCAATACACTGGCAAAACCGGACCGGCTGACCGGGATATTAAAAGATTCCAGAGTGGGCCGAATGATGAGTGAAATGCAGCTTGGAATGGATGTCGATTTCGCCGCCCGACTCGATTGTTACGATATCGTACCTCGCTTCGACAACACTCGTATCGTCGCTGTATAAATGTATGAATTGCGTTGTTGATGGTTTAGCGGCTGACGCCTTGTCGTCAACCCAATACGCTGCCCTCGGCGGGTTCAGCCCTGGAAGGATTGATAAAGAACGGCGCCTTGATCCACTCCGCATTGCAGGCACGCGCAACTGCCGGGCGCTTCTCCAACGCCGTCAACAGTCGCCAAACATGCGTATTGGACGATACTTGATTGATAGCAACAGGGTATCCTGCGGGATACAGCATCAGCCAGCGACAGCAAACGCCAAGATACAGATCGAGCGCACTAAACCCGGAATCAAGCATCCATATTCCGTTATGAGCTGCGATGTGTCGATCAAGAAGCTGCAGGTGACCGAGTATCCGCTCACTGACCATATCGCGGAGATGCCCTGCATCCCGATCACCCATATAGCGCTCGGCATAAAAACGAATGCGAAGATCAGCGTGCAGGGTGTTGCTGATATAGAATAACCACCGATACAGATCACCGCGGCCATCATGATTGATGCCGGGACCGAGTAACGGATGACGGTCGATGAGGTACAGGCAAATTGCTGCGGTCTCAAACAATACGGTATCGGCAACAGAACCGTTATTGGAATGCGTCGTCGCGCGACGATGTACCAGCACCGGCAGAAGACCTTGTGGATTGAGTCTCAAAAATTCGCTGCTGCGTTGCTCGCCACGACTTCGATCGACCAAACGTGCTTCATAAGCGACATCGGCCTCTTGAAGCGCCATACGAACGATGAGGTTGGCGCTGTCGGGTGAGTAGTACAGAATATAATCTGACATGGCGTAATCCAGCATCGGTATCAACAGACTGTTAAAGTGGCATCTTGTCACAGGTCCTTTGGATATTCACACAAAGAATATGATCAACGCTGCATATGAAGAATACCGGATGGAGAGGTCGATGGTCATAGCTGAGCAGACATCGCCATCAAACAATTAGCAACTGATTGCGACGCTTTGGAACGTTCATGAAAAGAGTAACCGATTACCCTGCATGGCAGCAGCTAGTCAAACATTGTGACGCGACATCCGCCATGTCCATGCGCGATCTGTTTATAGCCGAGCCGGATCGATTCGACTCGCTATCGGTGCGCGTCGACGATCTCCTGTTCGACTATTCCAAAAACCGGATTGATCGACAAGGTATTTCCCTGCTCACAGCACTCGCCCGTGACGCTGATGTCGAGGCCCGTCGTGACGCCATGTTCCGCGGCGAAGCCATCAATATCACGGAACAACGCGCAGCACTGCATACTGCACTTCGAAGACCGGCAAGCGACATGCTTGTGGTCGATGGCCGTGACATTGTCAAGGATATCATCCAGGTGCGACATCAGATGGATTCGTTCAGTACCCGTCTGTTTAATGGTGATTACAAGGGTCATACCGGCAAACATGTAACTGATGTCGTAAATATCGGCATCGGTGGATCGGACCTCGGTCCGGCCATGGTCTGCGAAGCGCTGTCACCTTATCGGGATACCGGTATCAATGTTCATTTTGTATCCAATATTGACCCGGCAGACTTGTTGAGAACACTCGCCAATCTCGACGCCGAACACACTTTGTTCATCATTGCATCGAAATCATTCACAACACTTGAAACCCTGGCAAATGCACACGCCGCACGCCGCTGGTTTCTCGATAATGGTGGCACCACATCAGGGGCATCCAAACATTTTGTCGCCGTCTCCGGCAACCCTGCCAAAGTCGCCGAATTTGGTATCGTTCCCGAAAATCACTTCATATTATGGGACTTTGTCGGTGGCAGATATTCGCTATGGTCGGCTATTGGCCTGCCCATCGTCATTGCCGTCGGGATGCAACGTTTTGAGGCACTGCTGGATGGCGCCTACCGGATGGACCAGCATTTTCTCAGCGCACCGATCACGGACAACATGCCCATGCTGCTGGCCCTTGCTGGCATATACAATCGGAATTTTCTTGGCTACCGAGGCCAGGTAATTACGCCTTACGACCACAACCTTGGCCGCTTTGCTGAGCATATTCAGCAACTGGACATGGAAAGCAATGGCAAAAGCGTCGACGTAAACGGCCGTCGAATCGATGACTACGATACCGGACCGATACTTTTGGGTGGCACCGGTACCAATGCCCAGCATTCGTACTTCCAGATCCTTCACCAGGGTAGTGATGTTATCCCGGTAGATTTTCTGATTGCTGCAAACAGTCATTACCCCGACACCAACCGCCACCGTGAGTTGATGGCTAACTGCCTGGCACAATCCGAGGCGCTAATGACCGGACGTAATGTAGACGAAACACGCCAGGCCATGGGTGATCATGGCATCGAGTTGAATGATGACGCATCGATAAATCATCGCGTGTTCGACGGCAATCGTCCGAGCAACACACTCGCCTACCGACGACTCGACCCGCATACGCTCGGCATGCTGATCGCTCTGTATGAGCACAAGGTGTTCGTTGAAGGAGTGATCTGGAATATCAATTCCTTCGACCAGTTCGGCGTTGAGCTGGGCAAGGAGTTAGCCGGAAAGATTAACACAGACCTTGATGAACAAAAAAGTGCAGGCGTTGAGTCAACCCGTACCAAAGCGTATGACGCTTCGACCAGGGGCCTGATTGACCATCTGCGTTTATTGAAAGATTGACGCGATCCGCAACCTATCATGGCGTCAGTGTCGACCACCGATCCAAAAATGAAAATTCGCGTTAGCCATGATGGATCGATTCCCAGTCAGCACGATCCCCAGTTTGAATTGCCGATACGGTTGCGTTGTTATCTGTGTCAGGTGTCTTCAAGATAGTTTCCTGTCAGTGGTTTATCGCCGTACCTTGTCAGGTATCTTGTTGGCAGTGATTAGATTGAGACTCATCGACCGCCGTAACTTTCAATTTCAAGGAACAGCTCATCGTCGACGCTAACGCCGTCGCTGGCTGCCCGATCGCGACACGCAATTCTTCGATCTCCCGGAAGGCGTACACCCGGCTGGCTGATCATGACCGTCAGCAGCGGCTCGAGGCGATCAGCAATATTGAAGACATCCGGATCCAGTGCAATAAAGCTCTGGCCGACATTGGGCGGGCCGCCGCTATCGTCAATCAGCGAACTTGCCTGATAAGAAAATTGCGCGCCACCCAGGGCAGCCAGAATATCAACCATAAGCGCCAACGACACCCCCTTGTAACCGCCGGCAGCAGCCATCGAACCGGCAAGCCCCCTGGCGGGATCGGTAGTGGGCACGCCGTTTTCGTCAAGCGCCCAATCGGCAGGTATCGAACGATCATGACGCGCGGCGTCAATAACATTGACCATGGCCGTAGTTGATGACGACTGATCAATAACCAAGGCCGTGCGACCGGTGCGTGGTATGGCGAACGCCAAGGGATTAGTACCGAAAAACGGTTTGGTCCCGCCGTACGGCGCAATAGCAGGAGACGCATTTGCAAAGCCGAGCGCGAGCAATCCGTGATTCGCCAGACTTTCGACGAACCAGCCGAGAACGCCGGCGGTGTAGGATCGATTCAGGGTCATGATGGCAATACCCTGGTGCCGAACCATGCGGATATAATCTGCTTCGGCAGCCTTATACGCGGCGTGACAAAAGCCATGGTACGCATCGACTTCAAGCACACCGGGCGCGGGTGCGTGCCATTTCGCACTCGCCTTACCATCGACCTTGCCAACCTTCAGATGGCGACAGTAGATCGGTAAAAATCCGAGTCCCACCGTTCGAATCCCGTCAGCTTCGGCAGCGGCGATTGAGTTTGCCACCGCTGCGGCATTTCCCTCGCTGGTACCACAGGCGATGAGCGCATTGCGTGCCAGACTCTCCACTGCTTCAAGTGTCAGTGTAACCGGCATATCAAAACAGCAGTATGAAACATGTCGGCATCATAAAGAATAAGTCCGGCATACCTGATGCCGATGATGCTCGCCAGGCGTGCGATTAGAAAACGCGGTTGAACAGGTCGATCATCGACTGCCATGAGGCTGTATCCGCATCGGCGTCATGGGCCAACGGCAGACCGTACTTCTGACCGCGTTCGGTTGCCTTGGGGTTGGTAAAACCGTGCATGGCATCCGCATAGACGATCACCTCATAATCGGCGCCAGCGGTGTCCATCTCTTTCCTGAATGCGGCCAGGTCATCGTCAGTTACCATCGCATCGGCGCCACCGTGGCAGACGAGAATACTGGGCTTCACTGATCCAGGCTCGGCGGTATGAAACGATCCCAGCGCGCCGTGGAAGCTCACCACGGCATTTAAGGGCAGGCCGATGCGCGCCATGTGCAGCGCAACCGCGCCGCCAAAACAGTAACCGATTGCGGCGGTGCGATCGGCATCGACACCCGGTTGTTCGATGAGAGTTTCGTATGCGCCTCTGGCTCGGGCAGTTCCGGCGTCCATATCGGCCAGCACACCGTTCATCAGCGCCGAGGCCTGCTCAGGATTATCGGCGGTTGCGCCACCTCCAAACATATCAATGGCAAATGCAGCGTAGCCCGCCTCGGCGAGTTTCCTTGCCCGTTCGCGAATATAGTTGTTAAGCCCCCACCATTCGTGAACAACAATGACCCCGGGCCTTTTACCTTTAATGTCTGTATCGATAGCAAGATAGCCGGAAAACGTTCCGCCATCTACCTTGTAAGTCAGGGGTGAACCTTCGATGTTTGCCATGATTTCCTCCAGTTGCGCTACCAGAATCGCCGCAATAAATATGTGACAGCCGGACGCGTTGTTTCGTTGTGAGTAGTAAGTCGTATTGATAGTATCGCAGCATCCGGTCCAGCGTAACACCGCAACACTGCGGCAAACCATTGACGCAAATTCCAAGGTACCCTTTGAATATGAACGAATTCAATCCCGATTACATCATCGTCGGCTCCGGTTCGGCCGGCTCGACACTGGCTTACCGGTTATCTGAAAGTGGGGATTTCCGTGTCCTGGTGGTCGAATATGGCGGCACCGACGCCGGTCCGCTCATCCAGATGCCGGCAGCATTATCCTATCCGATGAACATGTCCACCTACGACTGGGGTTATCGGACCGAGCCTGAACCCGCCCTTGGCGGACGCCGTATGGCATGCCCGCGCGGCAAGGTTATTGGCGGATCATCATCCATCAACGGTATGGTATACGTCCGCGGCCACGCTCTCGATTTTGATCACTGGAAAGAAGCCGGGGCAGATGGCTGGTCGTATGCCGATGTCCTCCCCTACTACCTGCGCATGGAGCATTCCCACGGTGGACAGCCCGGCTGGCGCGGCACTGACGGGCCGCTGCATGTGAGCCGCGGTCCACGCGCCAACCCGCTTTATCATGCCTTTGTAGAGGCTGGACATGAGGCCGGGTATAAATTGACCGATGATTATAACGGCGAGCAGCAGGAAGGCTTCGGGCCCATGGAGATGACGGTACACAAGGGTCGTCGATGGTCGGTCGCCAACGCCTATTTAAGACCTGCCTTGAAGCGTCCCAACGTCAAGTTGATTCGGGCGCTCGCCCGCAAGGTAATTTTCGAAAACGGCCGTGCAGTGGGCGTTGAAATCGAACGTCGCGGCGGCATCGAAACATTACGCGCCAATCGCGAGATTATCGTATCGGCATCATCAATTAATTCCCCGAAGATCCTGATGCAATCGGGTATCGGTCCGGCTGATCACCTGAAAGATCACGGCATTGAAGTCATTGCTGACCGGCCAGGCGTCGGCGGCAACCTGCAAGATCATCTCGAGTTATATGTCCAGGTTCATTGCCTGCAGCCGATCACTTTATATTCCAGGCTCAACCTGTGGTCGAAAGCACTCATCGGTGCGCGCTGGTTATTTTTTAAGTCGGGTCTCGGCGCCACCAATCACTTCGAAAGCGCTGCCTTTATCCGCTCCCATGCGGGAGTGGAATATCCTGATATTCAATACCACTTCCTGCCGGTGGCAATTCGCTACGATGGCAAGGCGCCGGCTGCAGGTCACGGCTTCCAGGCCCATGTCGGACCCATGCGATCAGCAGCACGAGGCAGCGTTCGCCTGGGCGGGCCCAATCCGAACGACGCCCCGTCGATTCGCTTTAACTATATGAGTGGCGAACACGATTTCGAAGACTTCAGAACGTGTATCAGACTCACCCGCGAGATATTTGGCCAGAATGCGTTCAAGCCGTACATCGGGGACGAGATTTCGCCTGGGGCCGCAGTGCAATCCGATGCAGCTCTTGACGAGTTCATCGCCAAAGAAGTGGAAAGCGCCTACCACCCCTGCGGCACCTGTCGCATGGGCGCCGCCGACGATGCCATGGCGGTTGTCGATCCCAAGTGCCAAGTCATTGGCGTGGAGGGCTTGAGGGTCGTCGACAGTTCAATTTTTCCACGTATCACCAACGGTAACCTCAATGCTCCATCGATCATGGTCGGCGAGAGGGCCAGCGATTTTATTCTCGGCAAAACGCCACTGGCACCGCTTGATAAAACTCCCTGGATTCACCCCAACTGGCGCAATAGCCAGCGATAAACTGGTTGAACTGACATCCATACAGTGCCGGCTTGCCGCCATATTTCAAGATATCACTCCAAGATGGCTGACACCTGTCACAATCATATAATCCCGATCGCCAGCCATGGCCTGCATTGGGCATGCAACTGCACCCACGGATCGCATCCCATGTATGTTCCGCGCGGCGGTTGAATTCTTCGTAAGGTTAGTCAACTACACATTATCTTCAAAAATGACCACCCCACTGAAACGTTGTCTGAGTCTCTGGGAAATCGTGGTCTACGGTGTCGGCCTGATTCTTGGCGCGGGTATCTATGTATTAATCGGGGCAACGGCGGGAATCGCCGGGAACATGCTGTGGTTGTCTTTCCTGGTGGCCAGTGTGGTGGCTGGATTTACTGCCATGAGTTATGCCGAACTCAGCTCACTCTTTCCAAAATCCGCCGCAGAGTTTGTCTTTGCCAGAGCCGCATTTGGATCAGATGCATTGGCGTGGATGATTGGTTTTTGTGCGGTAATTATCGGTTTTACCACCGCCAGCGCTGTTGCCGTGGGCTTTGCGCAATATCTCAAACTTTTTGTCTCGATCGATCATTTGTTTCTTGCATTCGGTTTGATCGTTTTAATGTCCTTGATCAATTTCTGGGGTATCAAGGAGTCTGCGCGATTTAACATGGTGGCCACCGCCATTGAAGCAGGTGGTTTGATGTTAGTGATTGTCGTTGGAGGGTATCAGATCATCGACAATATTATCCCTGCAGCCGATTTGTTGGCTTTGCCGCAGCAAACACAAAATTCTTCCCACAGTCTGCTACCAGTGGTCTCGGCCGGAGCGCTGATATTCTTCGCCTATCTCGGATTCGAGGACATCGCCAATATTGCCGAAGAAGCAGAGAATCCTCAAAAAGTCTTACCAAAGGCATTTATCTACGCACTGGTCATCTCAACCGTGATTTATATCCTGATAGCTGTTGTTACCGTCAGTGTCGTCCCTTATCAAGTACTGGCCACCGCCGAACAGCCATTATCTCTCGTAATGGAAACTTTGATCGGCGGAATTGCGCCGGACATCATCGCCATAATTGCGCTGTTTGCCACGGCCAATACGGTTCTGATCACACTTATCGTCGGCGCACGCATGCTCTATGGCATGGCCCAAGGTGGCGCTTTACCGCCGCTGCTCGCCCGTGTTCACCCGGGTCGTCAGACACCTTGGCCTGCGATCGTCGTCATGGCGCTCGTTACCCTGCTGTTTCTCACCTTCAGAAAAATAGAAGTCCTTGCCTCGATCTCTGATGTAGGTATTTTCGTGCTCTTTTTTGCTGTGAATCTCAGCAATATTGTCTTGCGCTACCGGCAACCTGATCTTGTTCGCAGTTGGCGTGCACCGCTCAATATAGGATCGTTCCCACTCATATCAGCCCTTGGCGCACTGAGCTGCTTGTTAATGCTGTTAACAATTAATCATCCCGTGGATATCTTTGGAAAACAGATCTCCTCCCTCATCGTAGGCCTGCTAATCTTTGCACTGGCCATACCTGCCTACTTCCTGTTTGGCAGGAAAGGTCCGGACGCAAACATGAAAACGTCCTGAAGAAATGCGACTAAGTGGGATTGACTGCGGAGATCACCCACGATGACGAATCCATAACGATACCGTCGCTATGCTGTGTCTGGTCACCGATTGCCGCCGCCAGGGCTACTTCGATTTGGGCTCGCTTTTCTTCCGCTTCTGCACCTGCTTCGCGGAATACTTCACCGGCGGGCCCCAACGCCAACTGGAAATTGATCGCATCCTCCACGGTTCGACCGACCAGCACGGGCGCATCGACACGTTCGAAACGTATTTCCTCGTACCCGGCCGACTTCATCATTCCGGTAACCATTTCCTGATTGGCCATGGAAAACGGTCCGGGCCCACAGGTTTGCGCATCCTCTCCGGGAGGCGGAAGAAACTGAAGTACAATTTCCTTGGGCAAATTCAACCACGGATTATCAGCTGGTGTACGCCATACGATGTGGGTTAGGGTCGCACCAGGCTTCATTGCCTTGCGAATATTGCGCATCGCTGCAACCGGATTGGAGAAGAACATTGTTCCGAAACGCGAGAATACAAAATCGTATTCAGGCTCAAATGGCATGAATAGAACGTCTCCATTGACGAAACTTATATTTTCAAGCCCCTCTTCAGATGCCTCCTTGATACCGAATTCCATAAAAGCATCGCAACAATCGACACCAAGCACCCGACCCGAAGGGCCGACCAGACGAGCCAGCTTTATGGCTGTATCTCCAAACCCGCAGCCAACATCGAGAACTGTGTCTCCCTCCTTGACCGACAATGTGGGAAAGATCGCTTCGCTGTGTTGGGTCAGTCCATCGACCAGAATATGTTTGTAGTTAATAAATTTTGGAACCAGAATTTCGTTCCAGAAATCGACAAACTCGTTATTGGCAGAATCGGGGGCGGTTGTCATTTGAATTCCTCCTGTCGTATATAGTCAGTGCACACTGCCAGTAGAAACTGGTCGACGTGTTATTAATGCTGGTGGAACCGTCTTTGACCTTGTGCAAGTCGTGTACTTTCTCACAATCGAAAATATACCCGTTACATTGATATTCAACCTAAAACGTGATCGTGGCAACAAATAATTGACGCAGGTCGTCGCAGACTAATAATCACACTCACAGCAAACCGCATTGGTCGAAGTCATCTTGCCGTTGGATCATGCCGGATGGATTGTTCCAGCAACAATCTGGCCATTGCATCGGACGCACCCAGATAGGGCGCCAGACGAATAACGACATCAGAATATGCTTCGGTGACAGTGGCGATCTCATTGGGAATATCTTCTACAACATGACGACCGGCTGAAAGGAAATACGGCATCACTACGATGTCGGTTTCACCACGTTCTATCAGCGCTATAAGCCCGTCCGGTATGGATGGCTCGGCCAATTCCAGGAACGCGCATTCGATAATATCGTAACGATCATTAACGGCGCGAACCGCGTTGGTGAGTTCGCGGATTTCATCATTGGAGCGCTGACGACGGCTACCGTGGGCAACCAGTAATATTGCACTCATGGTAAAACCTCCCTGCTGTTATTAGCATTTTTATTCAAATGCATGTCGTGTATACCTGTTATTGGTCTGCACCTGAAGCGAGCGCCCTCTGTTTTGTTACTGATGGCTCGGTGGTTGACCCTGCCGCCGTATTCATCCAGCCACTGGTATGCAATGCAACGATATCGACAAGCGCTGCCATGTGCGCATCGTTATCGTTAAGGCACGGGATGTACTCATAGCTCGAACCGCCGGCTGCAAGAAAAAGATCGCGATTTTCCACCGCAATTTCTTCAAGTGTCTCAAGGCAGTCTGCACTGAATCCGGGACAGATAACCTGGACATTACTGACACCATCAGCGGCAAGCGCCTTTAACGTCTCGTTGGTGTAAGGAGTCAGCCACTGCCTGGGTCCAAGGCGACTCTGGAATGTGACTCGATAGTCAGATGGCTCAAGGCCCAGACTCTCGGCCAACAGGCGTGCGGTCTTTTGACAGTGACAGTAATACGGATCGCCCTTATCAAAATACTCCTTTGGAATACCATGGAACGACATCAGCAACAGTGCCGAATCACTGTGTTGTCGTTTAAATTGCCTGACAGACTCCGCAAGCGCTGAAATGTAGCCGGGATGATCATGATACTGATTGATAAATCGCATCTCCGGCAGCCAACGCCAGGTCATGAGTTCTGCGTTAACCGCATCGAATACGCTTGCCGTGGTAGTTGCCGAATACTGTGGATACATCGGTAGTACCAGAATTCTCCTGGCATGGGCGGCCTCGAGTTGTGCCAGCGCATCGGCAATAGACTCCCGTCCGTAGCGCATTGCCAGGGCCACTGGTACATCGAAATCGAATCTGTCCCGAAGCGCCTTCTTCAATGCAGTATGCTGCGCCTTTGATATCTCCATCAGTGGTGACTCACCATTTCTCCAGACACTTTGATAGGCACGTGCAGATCGCGCCGGACGAGTGTTGAGGATGATGCTGTGCAGCACCAGCCACCATATCGGTCGCGCCATCTCCACAACACGTGGATCCCATAAAAATTCTTTCAGGTAGCGCCTGACACTCGCTTTATCCGGCGCATCCGGTGTGCCGAGATTAACCATCAACACACCGGTCACGGCGTCATCATCATGACAATGCTTGGTAGGCGAGCGATATTTCACGGTCTGATTCCTGACATCAGCCGATTCTTACCAGTAAATCGTGATAACGACTCAAACTGTATCGGGAAACACGTTACGATCTTTGAAGGAACTATCATTGGCCTGTCGAAATGGGTGGATGACGTCTGTACAATGATTGTACCGTGTTCTTCGGACGTCCGAGCGACGTACCCATTGGCACAAGAATCCTTAAATGAAAATACTGCTGTACTACAATCCGGGAAATGATAATGAGTGATCAAAGAAACGTCTTCGGTGAAGCACTCGAAACCTGTTCGACCGATCCAATCACCGGATTCACTCGCACCGGCTGTTGTGAGACAGGTGCTGAAGACGTCGGGTCACACACAGTTTGCGTTGAAGTCACAGATGAATTTCTGAACTACAGTCGCTCGGTCGGCAACGATCTGTCGACACCGATGCCCGGCTTCGGATTTCCCGGTCTTGTGGCGGGTGACCGCTGGTGTCTTTGCGCAGCACGATGGCAGGAGGCCTTCGAAGCCGGCTGTGCACCGCGTGTGATTCTCACCGCGACCCATGAACGTTGCCTTGAGATAATTGAACTCGACGCCCTTAAAGCCCACGCCCTCGATCTGGTTTGAACCCACGTACTTATCTGAATACACTCCTTGCGATATGCTGTCAGTTGACGAACGGCAGTGTCATCTGGCGCATCTGATCAGGTAAAATCGCCGCTCCAAAAACCAGACAATAGCGACACAAATATGGAAAACGCACTCGATCAAGTCAGTAGCTGGATGCCGCTGATCATCAGCACAGGGAAAGCCGTCATCTTCCTCATCATCGGTTTCCTGTTCGCTGGGGCGATTTCCCGATTCATTCGCCGAAAGGTTGAAAAAAATCCGAAACTCGATAACACCCTCGGCATTTTCTTTGCGTCGGTTGTCCGTTACGTACTGCTGACCATAGTCGTCATCGGCGTGCTTGGAATCTTCGGTTTTCAGGTCACCAGCCTTGTCGCGATACTGGGTGCAGCTTCGCTGTCAATCGGCCTGGCAATGCAAGGCACCTTGAGCGACATCGCCGCCGGCGTCATGCTCATATTCTTCAGACCCTACAAGGTGGGTGATTTTGTAGACATTGCCGGCACGTCGGGAACGGTCAAGGATCTCAATATCTTTACCACCGAGCTGGCCACACCGGATAATGTTCAGATCATAGTCCCTAACGGTAAGTCATGGGGATCAATCATCACCAATTTTTCAGCGCACGATACTCGACGCGTGGACTTCACCTTCGGCATCGACTATGGCGACGACATCGAACAAGCGATGAAAATTATTCGTGATGTCGTCAGTGCCGATGAGCGCGTATTCAAGGATCCTGCACCGTGGGTTCGGGTCGTCAACCTGGGTGATTCGTCAGTCGATCTTGGCGTCAGAATCTGGAGCACGGCCGCAGATTACTGGGACATCAAGTTTGAAATGACACGCAATATCAAGGAAGCATTCGATAACGGCGGTATCTCTATTCCGTACCCACACCAGGTGGAAATCAGAAAATCTGCCTAAGTTGGCGTATACCCAAAAAGATATGGATATTAGCCA
The DNA here is from genome assembly GCA_021604525.1 of marine bacterium B5-7. Taxonomy (GTDB): domain Bacteria; phylum Pseudomonadota; class Gammaproteobacteria; order Arenicellales; family CAJQKF01; genus BQJD01. Next base: position 215,549 of record BQJD01000002.1, read on the forward strand.
ACTCAGCAATGCAGGACGCTAGCAAATACACAAGCGTAAACGCGACCCGATGCCTGCATCGGGTCGCGTTCTGGCATGCGACGAAAGGTAAGCCTTACCGACATGCTGCTATCGGACACAAAGCAACACCGTGAAACCGTTATCACCGGGCAAACGACTCGCCTTCACGTTCATCACCGCGATCTTGACCTGGCTGGTTATTGAGGTCGTCTCTGCAGCCTATTTGTTTATTGAGACGGGACACCTGGCCTCGTTGGCACCTATGCAGACTGCAAGACAGAAGATCATCACCGGCTATGACGCCGAACGGCAGCAGGAGCGGATACAGGATCAGCGAACTCTTGACGCCGCCAACCAGGCACCCTCGACATCAGCGGTTGCTCTTGAGGAAGTTCTGCACCCCTATCTTGGCTATGTCATGCGCTATGCAGACCGTGATTGCCCGACCATAGGTTTTTGCGATGATGCAATGCGCGGCAACGCAGCGGACCTGTTCACCCGTGCGCCCGATACATTTTATGTCGGGTTGTTTGGTGGTTCTTTCGGACAAGGGGTTTCGATAAATTCAACGCCGGGCAAGCTCGAGGCAGCGTTGTCCACATTGCCGGGTATTGGTGATCGCAAGGTTGTTGTACGAACCCTTGCGCTGGGTGGGTTCAAACAACCCCAGCAGTTGCTCGCATTCAATTATTTCCTGGTACAGGGAATGCCGTTCGATGCAGTCATCAATATCGATGGCTACAACGAGATGGTATTGCCGATTACCGAAGGCATATTACAAGGCACACATCCGATTTTCCCGCGAAGCTGGGCACGCCGGCTGGTTGGTTCGTACGACAAGAACATGTTGCTGATGCTGGCACGGGTGGAACGCCTGAAAGAAAAGCGGGCAGGTAGTGCGATGACTTTTTCTTCAGCCCTGCTGCGCTACAGTCAATTGGCCAACCTCTACTGGCAGCACCATGATGAGCGGCTTGACAACGCAATAAAAAGAACCTGGAACGATTTTGTCAGTTACCGGTCTCGTGAGCGGTTTCGAACCACATTCGCCGCCCGCGGACCGGATTATCCACGCGAACCTGGCGAGGACACTGTAGACGATCTGGTTAGTATATGGAGCAACAGCTCACGGCAGATGGCTAGCCTTGCGAAAGCCAGTAACATTGACTACTACCATTTCCTGCAGCCGAACCAGTATGTTGACGGCTCCAAACCCATGTCTGATGAGGAACGTCGCATCGCCATCGTCGAACGAGGACCCGGTGCGACTCTTGCGCTCGAAAACTATCGTGCATTAAGCGAAGAAGGAAAGCAGCTTGTACATGACGGTGTATTGTTCTTCGACCTTACCGAGGTTTACAAGGATCATCCCGAGCCGCTCTACCGGGATGCCTGCTGCCATGTCAATCAGCGTGGTTACGATCTCATTATCGACGCAATGGTGGAACGAATACTGTCCACTAACGGATCCAGGTTCACTGATAATCAGTGATCAGCGATTCAAGCACCCATGCCCACGTGACCCGGCTCGGACTCAATGCGCTCAATCCACGCCTCAATGGCAGGGTAACGGGTCAGATCAAAGCCACCTTCATTCGCTACATGAGTATAGGCAAACAACGATATATCGGCGATGGTGTATTGCTCACCGACCAGATAGGGTGAAGTTTCAAGCTGTGATTGCATGATGCGTAGTGCGGCATGACCACCCGCTTGTTTTGACTCATATTCAGCACGTCGCTCCGCCGGCAGGCCCAGATAACGATTGATAAAACGAGCAACGGCGATATACGGCTCATGGCTGTACTGTTCAAAGAACTGCCACTTCAATATATTCCCATGAAAAAACGGCTCGTCGTTTATATAGCGGCTGCCGGCCGCAAGATAGTGCAAAATAGCATTGGATTCGGCCAGGGTGCAGCCATCGTCAAGCTCAATCACCGGGATCTTGCCGAACGGGTTCAGTTTCAGGAAGTCCTGGGTAGCCGTTTCCCCTGAACGTACATCGACATCGATCCATTGATGATTGATATCAAGCAATGACATGAGCAGTGAAATTTTGTAACAGTTGCCGGACAGCCGGTCGCCATATACTTTCATAATTGAACATCTTTGATTTTATAAATTCAATAATGCAATACGATTTAATGATACCTGCGTATTGTGGTTATTGAATATACCGTGCTGGTGAATGGCTTTACGAAGTACGGTAGCGTCGGAAAAATAGGGAGGCCCGAATGGATTACAGTACTTATTTCAAGGAAAAACTTAATGAACGAATTCGCGAATTTGAATCCAACCTGCTGATATGGATGCGTGGCGATGGCAAATCCGACGCCATGACACAGATCGAAAATCTGCTGACGTACATGCAGGCAATGGAAAGACGCGGCGGCTATCGCCGGTTGTGGTGGCTGGGTTCGGGGCTTGCTGAAGCGATCAATCGCGGCGACCTTGAATGTAATGACGACACCAGACACCTTTTCGCCGAACTGGTTAATACGCTTAAACATCTGCACTCAGATAACGGGAAGTCCCGTCCCGATCCACCAGCAGCGCTGTTTGACGATCTTGTAAATACCCTCAAACTTGCGGGTCCGGGTGGACCGATCATGGAGAACATCGCACGCCAGTTTCATCTGTTTGATAATGCGTCCTGACGTCGCGTTCCAGTTAAATTCTCAGATGACTGGCTGGCGAACTAACCATTGCGCGATACCAACCACGTTCATGCTAACATCTGACAGCGGCGTTCTGATGGAGCGCCGCCCTTCGTTTTTAACCCTCAGGAGTTCTTCATGCTGATCAGGAAAATTGCCCTCGGCACAATCGCAATACTCTTTTCCGCAGGCAGCGGCGCTGCGTCCCTGGACTTCAATCCCGGGCTTTGGGAGACCACCATGACGCGGACCAATCCGATGACCGGTCAGCCGACTACCGAGACGACCAAAGAGTGCGTCAAGGAAAAGTCGTTCGATCCGCGCGACATGATAAAAGACGCCGATGGCTGTCAACTCACCGACGAGGAGCTTAGCGGTGATACCCTGACGTTCGCCATGACCTGCTCCATGGAAGCCGGCGCAGAAGCAGTGATGAAAGGCGAGTTTCAAACCGACGGCAAAACCGGCCATGGCGCAATGAACATGAACATGAAACTCGGCGGCATGGAAATGTCCATGGATATGAACTGGACAGCAAAGCGCTTGGGCGACTGCTGATATCACCTTCAGGTGGCATGTTGCCAAACGATACACAAGACATACACCGACACCACGGATGGACGTCTTGACTACTGATTGAGATCCGAGGTTCAGACTTCCACAGCAAAGACGGCTTGTAGATAAACCCAACACGGCTATCGAGTTCGATATGAAATTTATCACCTGGAATGTAAACGGCATCCGTGCAGTTGAGCGCAAAGGCGAATTGCAAAAACTGGTTGATGCACAATCGCCCGACTTTCTATTGATCCAGGAAATCAAAGGCAATGCAGACCAGTTTAGCGCCTACCTGAAAGACAACCCCGACTATAGGCAGTTTTATCATAGTGCCGAGAAAAAGGGCTATGCTGGAACCGGACTGTGGATGTCGCGGGCAATGGACGAACAGATTGAGAATGTCGAATTTCGGACCGATGTGCCGAAGATGCCCAATGCGGATGAGGGGCGGGTCGCCTGGTTATCGTTCGACATCGGCGGCAAAGGGCACGATCTCATGTCGATTTATTTTCCCAATGGCGGTAAGAGCGAGGAAGCCTGGCGGGATAAATTGAGATTTTACGACAGTATCCATAGTTTAATGAATTCCATACGTAATGCCGGTCGAACCGTGATTGTTGGTGGCGACATGAATGTTGCCCATACCGAAATCGACATCGCCCGACCAAAGGAAAACGACGGCAAAATCGGTTTTCATCCGGACGAGCGGGCATGGATGGACCGAATGATCAACGATCACTGGTTCGATCTATGGCGCGCGCAACATCCCGACGAAGTCGATGTCTATTCGTACTGGGACATGGTCAGCCGAGCGAGAGATCGTAACGTCGGCTGGCGTATCGACTACTTTCTAAGCAGTGGCGATGTATTGGAACGTATCGAGGAGATTGACTATCTCCATGAGCAGATGGGTTCGGATCACTGCCCGTTACGTATGAATCTTGGTTTGTGAACCACGGGTTCATGATCATCACTGGAACATAAGGTCAGTACATAGGAGTAATATTCAGGGGAACTCACGCTACATCAGAGTCAGTGCATGCAAATTAATCCGGCAAACCGTCCCATCCGATCATTGATAACAAGGTGACCTCTTCCACTTCAACAGTCCGCCTCATACAACTTCTATCAGCCGCTTGATAAACAGCGCAGGAATGTCATGATAAACAGTCTCGACACGCGATCCACACTCACATCCGGCTCAATTGACTACACGGTTTGGCGACTTGATCGCGCGGGTTCAAAAGACCGTATCGCGCGCCTGCCATTCAGTCTCAAGATTCTGCTCGAAAATCTGCTGCGCAATGAAGATGGCGTCAATGTCACGCGTTCCGATATCGATGCGTTACTGAACTACGATCCGGTCGCCAGACCTTCGACTGAAATTGCGTTTACACCGGCGCGGGTGATTCTCCAGGATTTTACCGGTGTGCCGGCGGTGGTCGATCTCGCCACCATGCGTGAAGCGGTACACGATCTCGGCGGCGATCCTTTAAGGGTCAATCCGCTGGCGCCAGCAGAACTTGTAATCGATCATTCCGTACAAGTTGATGCATTCGGCTCCGCCGCAGCCCGGGCGACCAATTCGGATCGGGAGTACCAGCGCAATCGTGAGCGTTATGCGTTTCTGCGCTGGGGTCAGGGCGCCTTCAATAATTTCAAGGTAGTGCCGCCAGATACCGGTATTGTCCATCAGGTCAATCTTGAATACCTTGCCCGGGTAGTATTCCCGAATGCCGAAGGAGATCAACCCATCGCCTATCCGGATACACTCGTCGGTACCGATTCACATACCACCATGATTAACGGTCTCGGTGTTCTTGGCTGGGGAGTCGGCGGTATCGAAGCCGAAGCCGCCATGCTCGGCCAACCGGTGACCATGCTGATCCCTCACGTCGTTGGCTTCCGCCTTGAAGGACGATTGCCGGAAGGCGCTACGGCCACCGATCTGGTACTGACTGTGACGCAGATGCTGCGTGAGCGTGGTGTGGTAGGCAAGTTCGTCGAATTCTTCGGCGATGGTCTTGCCCATCTGCCATTGGCAGATCGTGCCACCATTGCCAACATGTCACCCGAATTCGGTGCTACCTGCGCGATCTTCCCGATAGATGGCGAAACCCTGCGCTATCTTGAATTAACCGGTCGTTCCGCCGATCAGATTGCCTTGGTTGAGGACTACGCCAGGATGCAGGGAATGTTTCGTCACGATGGCGACAGGCAGGCCGACTATAGTGATCTGCTTGAACTGGATATGTCTACCGTAGTGCCGTCAATAGCCGGACCACGTCGTCCCCAGGACCGCATACCTCTCACCAGTGCACGCGAAGGTGTCGGTGAAGCCCTTGACGCGCTGATAACGGAGCGCGATGCACGTGCCGCAAAAAACCGGGACGCCGATGCAGGCGCATTAAAAGCCGAACGACGATCCGTTGAAGTCGAACATCAGGATCAACATTTCGCACTCAACGATGCTGCTGTGGTTATTGCCGCCATTACCTCTTGCACCAACACCTCCAATCCGGCGGTCATGGTTGCTGCCGGCCTGCTTGCGCGTAACGCGGTACAACGCGGTATAAACGCCAAACCCTGGGTGAAGACATCACTGGCTCCTGGTTCAAAGGTGGTTACAGATTATCTCGAACGGGCGGGATTGAAAGACGACCTCGAAGCGCTTGGTTTCTATGTCGTCGGCTACGGCTGTACTACTTGCATCGGCAATTCCGGACCGCTGCCAACGGCCATTGAAACCGCGATCGATGAGCGTGATCTTATCGTCTGTTCGATACTCTCCGGCAACCGTAATTTCGAAGGCCGCATACATCCACAGGTGCGCATGAATTTTCTGGCTTCACCGCCACTGGTGGTCGCGTACGCTATCGCCGGTCGCATGGACATCGACGTCTATAATGAACCGCTGGCCAATGATAAAGACGGTAATGCCGTATATCTGAAAGACTTGTGGCCGAGCCAGCACGATGTCAGCGAACTGATTACATCGAGCATCGATGCCGCCATGTTTATCTCGAGTTACCACGACATTTTTAAAGGTGACGAACGATGGGCCGAGATGGATACGCCGGATGCCGATCAATATACATGGAGCAATGATTCGACCTATATTCGCAAACCGCCCTACTTCGACGGCATGATATCCGAGCCACCCGGATTCCAGGACATTGAAGGCGCACGAGTGTTATGCCTGCTTGGCGACAGTGTCACTACCGACCACATATCACCTGCCGGTGCCATCATGGCCAACAGCCCTGCTGGACAATATCTGCAAGATAACGGCGTCGAGGTTCGAGATTTCAATTCATATGGCTCAAGACGTGGTAATCATGAAGTGATGGTACGCGGTACCTTCGCTAACGTTCGGTTGCGTAATCAGTTAGCACCGGGAACTGAAGGCGGCGTGACCCGTCATCAACCATCGAATGACGATATGACGATCTTCGATGCCTCAGAACGTTACCGCGATGAAGGTGTCCCACTCATAATCATTGCCGGTCGCGAGTACGGCAGCGGATCATCTCGTGATTGGGCAGCCAAAGGGCCAATGCTGCTTGGGGTTCGCGCCGTGATCGCTTCAAGCTATGAACGCATCCATCGCTCCAACCTGGTGGGCATTGGAATTTTACCACTACAATTCTCCGAAGGTGATTCGGCTGAATCACTGAAACTCGACGGTACCGAAAGCTATGCAGTCAAGGCCTTCGATGTGGGTGCGAGCGAAGCCGAAGTAATCGTGAGCGACAAACAAGACATCCGTTTCAAGGTCAGGATACGCATCGATACCCCGAAGGAGTGGGAGTACTTCCAGCATGGCGGTATATTGCATTATGTCGTCAGGCAATTGGCCAGTGAGAACGAATAGATTCGTACTGTCTGTATGTAACCTGTACCGACAATAACTTGTTGGCAAATCTCAAAAGGAGAGTCAGTAACACAACACGTTTTAAGGTTTTCCACCCAACCCGCCAATGCGTTAGTAACAAACAGAATTGGGACTTTTAATCGGACCGCAAGAAGCTCCGCGGTGTAGCGAGGATTGATGATGAGACAATGGAATGTTTTTCACCGTGTAAGCGTCTTCTTGCCGTTGGCATTGATAATTGCTCTGGGTATCGCCGGCTGGATTATTCTATCCGGGTACGCCACCTCTTCAATCGACAGACTGGCACGAGATAACGCACACAAACATGTTGAAGTAGCGATTAAAGTCGAGAAAAACCAACTTGTAAAAACTTTTCAGAACGTCGCCTCGTGGGACCAATTTCATGACAAGTCGATGCGTACTCACGATGTCCAATGGATAGATGATCACATCGGTCCACGGCTGTATCACGAACGCAATATCAACTTATCGTTTGTGATGGACGGCAACGACAATCCTGTTGTCAGTTTCCTTGACGGTAAAAGGGTCGATCTCAAAGACTTCTTTAAGGCTGAAGAATTATCGGGGCTGCTTGGTCGGACCAGACACAATGTGGATGTAGAAACGCCAGGTATCGAATACATCGCCATCCAGGGTCAACCTTATCTGCTGGCTGTCGGATTGCTGATGCCTGAAGATCGCACGGCGCCGGCAAATGATGGTTCGGTACTCGGCTTAGGCATACGACTGGATGCTCGCTGGGCCGCATCGTTGAGTGAAATCTTCCAACTGGATGGCCTGCAACTTTCAGATATTGAAGAACGGGACGCGAAGTATGGCGATACCTCGGGTCCTCTACTCCTCAATAATCTCGCCGGTCAGCCGGTAGTAGCATTTAGCTGGCCACAGCCAACACCCGCAAGGGATGTTCAGGTTTCTCTACAGCCCTATCTGATAGCCATAACGACCATCCTCATTGCGTTGGTGTTCATGGTGTTCTACATAGAAATACAGAGTCACCGTGAACGCGAGGAACTGTTGCACAAGATCGCCAGCGAGGACCATGTTACCGGCATCAACAACCGCCGGGAATTTTTTACTATGGCGGAGCGCGAACTGGCACGGGCAAGCCGCGATGGCCGACCCACTCATTTGCTGTTGCTCGATATCGACCAATTTAAAAAGATCAACGATGTATTGGGTCATGCAACAGGCGACCGGCTGCTGTCATTAGTAGGTGAAGAACTCAAGGATCAGCTTAGACCATTCGATGTGGTTGCCCGCTATGGCGGCGACGAGTTTGTCATACTGCTGGTTGACGCATCGCGCGAACAAAGCTATTCATTAGCCGAACGCCTGCGCGGACGTATTGCCGAACTGAGCACCCAATCCGAGGGTAGCGGACTACGTTTTACCGCGAGTATCGGTATAGCCGAATTCCGCGAAAACGATACCATAGAGAGCCTCGTCGAGCGTGCCGACAATGCTGTGGATACAGCCAAACACGGTGGTCGCAATCGCACCGAATTCGCAACCTGAACCAACAACGCCGATCATCAACCACAAACTCATGCGACCAGGAGATTCAACAGATCATGCAGTCAATCGGACACGCGCTGTCGCGCAATAATTTATTCTGGTGGATCGTACTGGCTGCCTGCCTGACACTTGAATGTATCGCTCTATATTACCAATACGTTCTCGACTACCTGCCGTGCGTTTTATGTATTCATGTGCGGATGTGGCTGGCTTTGTTGATCGTTGTATCATTGATCATGCTATTCGCCTATCGAAATATTGTTATGCAACGCCTGGCGCTCATCATCTCCACACTCATTGGAGCAGCACTGATCGAACGTTCCTGGCAATTGCTATCAACCGAACGTGGCTGGAGTTTTGGCGATTGTTCAATGCAATCCGGCCTGCCGAGCTGGCTACCCATTGAACAATGGCTGCCATGGCTGTTCAAAATTCACGAACCCTGTGGCTATACGCCCGAAGTACCGTTCGGACTCACCATGGCCGAAGTATTGCTTGTCATTACCACGGTATACTTTTTGGTCGCGCTGACAGTCACTGTTCTGTCATTTCGACAATCAAGGTTTAAGACAGCTACTTAAAGATAATTTTAAAATTGAACAGGTTGCATGATGCCTGTGACGATGGTCGCGCACCAGATAAAAAAAGCAAAGTACTGAACGCGATGTCCATGGTCATAGTCCGAAGCGGGGTCGAAAGCCTCGACAATGGAATCGGTGTGGGTATCTGAGTGGGGACAACCCATTTGCTGAAATCATCAGTCTGGGGTGTGTACTTATAAACGATTGCAATGACACGGTGAGCCGGGTTCGACTATTTATGAAGGTTCGGTCGTTACTCAAACATTAAGCCGTCTGATTAGAAGTGACATAAGTGGAAATTCAAGATCATCTTCCGTCAACGTCAGCTTCACCGGTAATACCCGCAAAAAAATCGGACAACAGTCGGGCGCATTCCCTGGCATGGGTGGTGATCAGGAAATGGCTTGCGCCATCGACGATAGCCGTCCGGCAGTTGTCCAGGCTATCGCTCAAAGCATCGGTAATTTCAACCATTGCGGCGTTGGCCGAAGCGCCACGTACCAGTAGTACTGGCGTGTTAAGACCGGCGTAATCTGCCATGCTGGCTTCGAAGCGAAAAGCCGTGCGCCAGTCAAGTACATTGGCGTAGGTACTCGCTCGGCAGTATTCCTGTACCGCCTCGGGCATGTTGCGAAATGAATACTTGCCACCCCAGAAATCGATGATGCGTTTAGCGGCATCACGCTCGCCGGCACGATAAGCGCTCTCGAATTCCTCGCTCATGCGCCTGGTCGTCTCGTATAGCCCGGTTTGACTGCGTTCACGCATGACGGCGAGGGGATTGGCCTCAAACGTTGCAATGCTGAGCACATCAATGTTCCCGCAAAGGGCTGTTGCCAGCGCAATGGTGCCGCCGAAGGAATGGCCCACAAGGTGAACGGGTGCGTTAATTTTTTCCGCAACGGCCTCAATAACCCGTGTCTGATGATGCATGCCCAGATCATCGAGGGTCCGCGTTTCTTCAGTCTCACCATAGCCGCAAAGGCTTGTACCCACGAAGCGATAGTGCGGTGGTAGATGTTTTTGCACACCCCGCCACGCCATGGGGGTACTGAATGAACCTGGCACGAAAAGAATCGCCGGACCCTCTCCGGATTCCTGATAGTCAATCCGGTGTCCCCCACGTGTTAGCATGAGCCCTCCTTGAATGATGTCAATGAACGATTTTGCATAAGATGGATATTGCTGCCATATTGAGATAGGTTCTACAGCGAATATAGTTTATGCACGTGGAGCAAACACCCTTTTTGCTGATGAAAGAACGATTATGATCGGCTCTCGCCCAATTGCACGCATTGTGTTGATGATGATCTTTGGCCTCGTATTCGCAGGAATGCTTCCGGGTATCAGCCGGGCTTGTGACCGCAACTCCGATTGTCTGATTGGCAATCGCAGCTACCGGATCATTCTTCCGGAAGGTCATGACAACGTCACGTCCATTCCGGCGATAATCTTTGTCCATGGCTATCGGGGTACCGCCGCCGGCGTGATGGGCAATGACAAGTTGACGAAAATGGCGACCCAGTCAGGATTCGCATTTATTGCCGTCCAAGCCGCCGGCCCCGAATGGAATATTCCCAATATACCGAGTGGTGATGAACTGGCCGACATCGACGAACTGGCCTATTTCGACGCGGTTTCCGAAGAAATTTCCCGCAAATTCGCCATCGATCCATCGCGTGTCATCGTCGCCGGTTTCTCGTCCGGAGCGATGATGGTTTGGTATCTTGCCTGCCATCGCGGGAATTCATACGCGGGTTTCGTTCCGATGTCAGGTACTTTCTGGGAGCCGCTGCCGACGACCTGCCCAACCATCCCCAGCAACCTGATCCACTATCACGGTAGACAAGACCCTGTTGTTCCCCTCGGTGGGCGCCAGATAAAGGATGCGCATCAAGGCGATGTGATGCAGGCAATCGAACTCGTTGCCGGGCTCAGCGACTACATGCCAGCAACGCCAGAGCAAGTGGACGGGGCAGAGTGTTCCCGACAGGTCGATGACAGGCACCGCATACTCGAACTATGCCTGTTCACCGGAAAGCACGAGATGAAGGTCGCCTATCTCGCACGAGCTATGCGAGCCATCGAGGAATCAGGGTTCCATCAATAGTATGTTCCTCCTGATCGGGTCGGGGAAAATCACATATAACTCACCCATGCCTGATACAAAATGCCGCTCGCAAGTGACCCGATCAGTGCGAGCACGATATACAGTGCAAAGACCGGACGTTTTACCAGTGCGAAGACCGCGATTGCCGCTGGCAACGACGTGACCCCACCCGCAACCAGGAATGCGAGGCCCGCACCGGGTGCCATCCCCTGCTCCACCAGACCTGAAACAAGCGGCAGGGCTGCGTAGCCATTGAGATAGGCAGGCACGCCCACAAGCGTAGCAGTAACAATCGGGCTGATGCCGTCACCCCCAAGTACGGAGGCAATCCAGTCTGCCGGCACATAAGCCAGCATCAGACTCTCCAGCAGGAATGCGAGGCTCAACCATTTCAGTAAAAACATCGTCGTGGAACGCGCCTCACGGACGAATTTCACGCGGCGGGTTTGCTCCTGCCAGAACCGCCATACCACTGGACCGGGTGACTTGACGGCGGAAGCACCGCAGCCGCCATTACCCACATCGGGCCGCAATGGATCTGCAAAATGGCCGAGTCTTGTGAGTGCAAAAGTAACGTAGCCACCGAATAGCCCGAGGCCAACGGCGGCTATGGTCTTCGCAACTGCAAACCCGAAACCGAGCAAGCCAGAAGTCAACACAAACATCGAAGGGTCAATGACAGGTGATGCAAGCCAGAACGCCATGACGCCCGACAAAGGCACACCCATTGCCAATAATGCTGCGATCAATGGGATTACACCGCACGAGCAAAAGGGTGACAAGCCGCCTAACGCCGCCGCGAAGACGATCATCAACACAGGTGAACCTGTGAATGCCCGCGCGACCAGATTATCAGCGCCACTTGCCGTTGCGTAGGCGGCTACTGCGATCGAAAGCAGAAGATACGGTGCCGTGTCGATCAAAGACCGTATCGTGAATAATGAACTTGCTACCCCCTGCTCTGGAGCCATCAGGAAAACCACCAGCAGAATCATGATGGTTATGAACCAGACGCGGTGCGTCATCCAGGTTTGGCGCATCATGTACAAGCTCAAGTTTTGAGCACGCAGAATCATTTGTAACATCGTTATATCCGGTTTTATGGTTATATTCACAAATAGTTAAGGCAAAATAACTCAGGCACAAAATAATTCATGTAGAAATAAATCAGGCCGCGTTGTTTTTAGCTTCAACCCCGCTACAGCATTCATCCGATAGAAATGCCATCACCGTGTCCATGGCTTCGAAATCAGGCCTGTTGAAGACCTCGCGACCCCGTTTCTCCTGCTTGATGAGCCCGGTCTGGACCAAGGCGCGCAGATGGTGGGCGAGTGTTGAGGCCGGAAGATCCAGGTGATCCCCTATCTCACCGACATTCAGTCCGTCATACCCGCTTCGCACGAGCAACCTGTACACAGAAAGCCGTGCTTCATGACCAAGGGCTGCAAGCGCCCTGGCGACAGTTTTGTTATCAGAGTTCATAGTCATAAATAACTATATTCCTAGTTTATTAGATATGTCAAGTTTGTATGTATGTTCAAGACAATAGGGTTTTAAAATCGATGACATTATTTGATGGATTTCTCAAAGGATATTGCAGTGATGGATAAGCCGGATGGCAGACCACCGGAACATGAAAAATATAGCCTTTTAAAACATCTCTCAACAGCAACTCCAGACAATGATGAATACCCCATGATCCGTACAGCCTGTGCCCGACACTGGACTATTGAGGACTGTAAAGAACATGAGAAAATGGGATTTCATGGGGGTTGGGCAAGTGCGCCGACCAACTGGAGGAGCTGGCACGCAGCCTGTAACCGTACATCCAGACAAATGAGGATATCGCAATGCCTAAAATGATTTTTGTCAATCTGCCGGTGAAGGATCTCGCCGCCGCAATTCGCTTCTATGCGGCAATCGGCTGCGATAAGAACGAACAGTTTAGCAACGATGTTGCGGCCATGATGGTCTGGTCGGACACCATCGCTTTCATGCTACTGACACATGACTACTTCTCGACTTTCACACCGAAATCGATTGCCAATGCACAAGAAACCAGCGAAGTGTTGATCGCCCTGTCGCGCGACAGCCGCGAAGAGGTGGATGCCATTACCGAGGCCGCAGCAGCGGCTGGTGGCAAAGCCGACATTCGTGAGCGTCAGGATATGGGTTTCATGTACTCACGCGCTTTCGAAGATCCTGACGGCCATGTGTTCGAGCCAATGTGGATGGATGTCGAGGCAGCGTTCTCCACAAAAGATGAGTAAACGCCAAATCAAACAGACAATGTCAAAGCACTCGAGAATCTGGCGTTAAGGTTCGTGCCAGTTTGAACCGCTCGGCCCACACGTGAGTTGTTGACTTTGCCTGGTCAGCAGAGAAGAAATACATGACACAGAATATTTATGACGAACCGGAATTCTTTGCTGGCTACAGTCAGCTTGAGCGGTCTGAACGCGGACTTGATGGAGCACCGGAATGGCCAGCGATCCGCGATCTCATTCCCGATTTATCCGGCAAGGTGGTCGTCGATCTCGGCTGTGGCTTCGGTTGGTTCGCACGCTGGGCGCGTGAGGCCGGCGCTGCGCGGGTTCTGGCTCTGGATGTATCGGAAAATATGATCGCCCGCGCACGGCAGGATACTCACGACCCAGGTATCGACTACCGGATAGCCGACCTCAACAGGCTTAGCTTGCCTGATGATGAATTCGATCTGGCCTACAGTTCACTCGCATTCCACTATATCGAGGATTTTGATCATCTGGTTGAGAATATCAGGCGTGGCCTGCGACCCAATGGCCAGTTGGTTTTCAGCATTGAACACCCCATTTACATGGCGCCGGAGGCACCAGGTTGGATCGATCTCAATAGTCGAAAAACATGGCCGGTCAACCAATACCTCGTCGAGGGGCAACGCGTCATGAACTGGCTTGCCGATGGAGTGATCAAGTATCATAGAACCATTGGAACGACGCTGAACAGCCTTATCCGGCGCGGTTTTGCTATTGATCATGTGTTGGAGTGGCGGCCTGTCGAGACCCAGATCCGTGACAAACCGGCATTGACTGATGAGATGGAACGGCCGATGATCCTGGTTGTAAAGGCGCTAAGACTGGTACGTTAAAGAATGATTCCGGGTATCAACTTTGTTCCCGTAAGCTGACTCCCTGCAAGAACCCAAGAGAACGAATTTGACGATCACCGTATCGTGGGATGTACGCTGACTTGACATAAACAGCTTGATCTCTTGAGCCCGCCTGCAAGAGATATGCGGCACGGCCAATCGAGAAAATATTTCTTATAATCGGGCACTATTGAAAGATCATTGCGCAAATTCTTCGATTCATTCTTTATCACCAGTTACATTCAATCCAACCGTTTTATATCGCGGTATTAATTATCGCGGTCAGCAGAGATTTTCATTCTAAGGACACAACATGGCAGCGAACAAAACCGCACGGGTAACTCATGGCTCTTTGCAAGTGGACGCCCAACTTGACGCCTTCGTCAATGACGAACTGTTACCGGCCAGCGATGTCGAGGCTGCCGACTTCTGGGCAGGCCTTGAATCCATCATCAACGAGCTCGGACCGAAAAACCGTCAACTCCTCGAAGAGCGCGACCAACTGCAGGCAGCCATCGATGCCTGGCACGTTGAGCGACGCGGGAAGTCATTTGACCCCGCCGTTTACAAATCATTTCTAAGTGAAATAGGTTACCTTGAGAAACAGGGCAACAGCGTTGAGGTTAACCCCCGCAAAATCGATACGGAGATAGCCAGCGTTGCCGGTCCGCAACTGGTTGTTCCGGTAGACAATGCCCGCTATGCGTTAAATGCTGCCAATGCCCGCTGGGGCAGTTTGTACGATGCGCTCTACGGCACCAATATCACTGCCGATGCCAACGGTTGCGGCCTGGGTGCTGGTTATAACCCGATACGCGGAGATGCCGTGGTAAGCCAGGTGCGTGATCTGCTTGATGCACACTTTCCATTGGAGTATGGCAGTCATCGCTGGGCAAGCAGTTATTCGATAAGCGGGGATTCTCTCACGGTAACCTTTGGTGATGGCCAAACCACCACCCTGATCCAGCCGGGCGATCTGGGCGGCTATCGCGGCGATCCGTCATCGCCCGAAGGTATCTTGCTGAGTAAACACGGGCTGCATCTTGAAATCGTCTTCGGCGACGACAACCCCATCGGTCGTCGAGATGCTGCCGGTATCGCCGACGTTCGCCTTGAATCCGCTTTAAGCGTGATTATGGATCTTGAAGATTCGGTTGCCTCCGTCGATGCCGAAGACAAGATTCGTGGATACCGCAACTGGTTGCAACTGATGCAAGGCACCCTCAAGGCGTCGTTTACCAAAGGCAAGGCCAGCGTTAATCGTGAGTTGTCAGCAGATTTTCAATATCGCGCCGTTGACGGCAGTGAGGCGATCCTGCCAGGACGGAGTCTGATGCTGGTGCGTAATGCCGGCGGTCATCTACTGACTGATGCCGTTTTGTATGACGGCGAGCCCGTAGCCGAGACGTTTGTCGACGCCATGGTCACCGCACTGGCTGGCAAGCACGATCTCATCGGCACTGGTCCGTATAGAAACAGCCGCAGCGGTTCAATTTATATCGTCAAGCCCAAAATGCATGGTTCCAAAGAAGTCGCGCTGGCGGTGGAATTGTTTGCGAAAGTCGAGTCGATATTCGATCTTGATGCCAATACCCTGAAAATGGGTATCATGGACGAAGAACGACGCACCTCGATCAATCTTGGCAACTGCATCGCCACCGCCCGTGATCGTTTGTTCTTCATCAACACCGGCTTCCTCGATCGTACCGGCGACGAGATCCATACCAGCATGGAAGCCGGTGCAGTTCTTCCCAAGGATGAAATGAAAGGCGCCACCTGGCTGAAGGCCTACGAGGATTCAAACGTCGATAACGGACTCGACTACGGCTTGTCCGGTCATGCCCAGATCGGCAAGGGGATGTGGGCGATGCCGGACGAAATGCAGGCCATGATGAAGGCCAAGATCGGCCATCCGAAATCCGGCGCATCTACTGCCTGGGTACCCTCCCCCACTGCCGCAACGCTGCATGCCCTGCATTACCTCATGGTCGATGTCGCCGAGCGACAGGCGGAACTGGCATCACGCGATAAAGCCAGCGTCGATGACATCCTGACGCTACCGCTGATTCCCGACGGCCGCGAGTTGTCACGTTCCGAAATTGAGCGTGAACTGCAGAACAATGCCCAGGGCATTCTCGGTTATGTTGCCCGCTGGGTCGGTCAGGGCGTCGGTTGCTCCAAGGTCCCGGACATCAATAACATCGGCCTGATGGAAGATTGCGCCACACTCAGGATATCCAGCCAGCATATAGCCAACTGGTTGCATCACGGTATTCTTACGGAAGATGAAGTGCATGCCACCATGCAGCGTATGGCTGTCGTGGTGGATCGCCAGAACGTCGGCGACCCCGCCTACTCGCCCATGGCACCAGACTTCGAAACCAGCATCCCATACAAAGCGGCGTTGGATCTCGCGTTAAAGGGTCGTGTACAGCCGAACGGCTACACCGAGTTTATTTTGTATGACCGACGACGAGAAATGAAGTCAGCAAGCTGAACCCGACCTTTGTATTGGTAGAAGTAAAACTGCCACTTAAGTGAGTGGCAGCCAGGAATACGCCGCCGGTCTGCCTGACCTGGCGGCGCAATTCCCGAACTAACACAATCCAATTCGTCGTGTTACTGGGATCCCCGACCCAGTATTACACGCAAGCCGGCTAATACGGCGTAATCCGTGCCTATGTCTTCGACATCGTCGTTGTCGAGAAACACCCTGCCCTGCACAAACCATTGGACAGTGTGGCCACCCCAATCCCATGCGTCACGTCCACCTTGCAGGTATACGTTCAAGTCGCGAGACTCGGAGGCATTAATATCCCAGACACCAATACCCGTCCCGATAAAACCACGTTCCCCGACACCGAAATCAACCCCAATGTCGGCAAACAGGCTCGACCACTTACTTTCATTTAAGTTAGCAGCGGCGCCTACCTCAAACAATAAGTTATTACGGCTCTCGCCAAGTGGGATGAGGATGCCACCCAGCAGACCGGCGAGTCCAGAATCCTCGTCATGTATGCAGTTACATAGATCACGGGTACGGCTTTCCATCCCGATAAATGGACCGAAAAATGCGTTCACTCCCTCGTCCTTCGCCATGGCAACCGGTTCGGGGGCTGCCACGGGTGTCGGTGCGATGACGGCGGCGGGTGCAGGCGGCACAGGCGCGGCCACAGTTTCCGATCCCGCAAAGGCAAGATTCATGCAGATCTTCGGTAGCGTGAAATGATACGTGGTGATGTTGCCATCTTCTTCAAGAGATACCGCCACGTTATAGGATTCATAGTCGCGGGTGGTCTCAAGACACACCGGCGCGGTAGTTACGGCTACCTTGTTACGACGCCAGGCGAGCCATTCAAAGTCATCACCGGGCTTAACTGATCCCTCTGTGATTCCTTCACCACGGGCAATGCTCTCGATCAAAGCATCGGCGACATGATCAAGTCCTTGGTTAGCCAGCAACTGGCGAATATCGGACTCATACTTCACAAACTGGGATTGAAGCGTTTCAACTGAGTCAATGAATGTCCCTTCAGCAAACGATGTGTGGGTACCACCCAATCTCTGAATGCGATTTTCAACAGGGTATGTGGCACATTCGTCAGCAGCAAAGGCGGAGCCAGCCGACAGGAGCCCCAGCATCAGCAATATCAAAGCCTGATATCGCCTACAGTGGGACAAGCGTAACGAGTAACAACGATTCGCAAGGGTTGTTTGAATGGTCATTTTTATTTCCTCGTCATGTTGTTCATATTACAAAGAATACACACCTGGCGCCGCGATGACATTAACTTATGATGCATACCACAATAAGCCATGCAATCGCCTCAATTATCGACTACGGCAACGGTTCGGTTATTGGCATCGCAGCATCATTTGATATCAGTGTATAGAGTAACCAGCGTACCGACAACAGGCCTCGCTGTAGCCTTCGTTACTGGCGCTACTGGATGTAAACAATCGGATTTACCTGGTATAAACTGACAGTGGATCCAGACCTTGCAGATAGACCGGATGAAATGCCACTTTGATAGGATTTGCGGCTGCATTTTCATGACCATCCGGCGAGAGCGGATATAGCTATACATACTTGTCTGATATTCACTTTGCCCACCCTATATGAGCTCGTTTGAAGTCTTGAACAGGACTACCAGCAGACTAAACGCAATAGAAATTGACACAACTACGATATAAAATCAGTTCGAAATACACTAGCGTATTAATTAATGCTCAGCGCTCAACACGTGCAACCAATTGAATAAAAAGTGATGATTGAGTCCTTCGGTGCACTGGATCTGGCGCGACTACAGTTCGCGTTTACGATTTCCGCGCATATCTTCTTTCCCGCATTCACCATCGGGCTGGCCAGTTATCTCGCTGTTCTCGAAGCTATCTGGTTGTTAAAGCGCGACGCGGTTTATATGGATCTGTTCAACTACTGGAAGAAGATCTTTGCAGTCGTTTTCAGTATGGGTGTCGTCTCTGGTGTAGTCATGAGTTACCAGTTTGGTACCAACTGGAGTGTTTTCGCTGACAAGACCGGCCCGATCCTCGGGCCTTTACTGGGCTATGAAGTACTCACGGCATTTTTCCTTGAAGCGGGTTTCCTTGGAATCATGCTGTTTGGGCTCAAGCGTGTCGGCGCAGGTCTGCATTTTTTTGCAACAGTCATGGTCGCCATTGGCACTTTGTTTTCGGCATTCTGGATTTTATCGGCCAACTCATGGATGCAAACGCCGGCTGGATTCACGATCAACTCCAATGGTCAGTTCGTAACAAGCGATTGGTGGACAACAATATTTAATCCGTCATTTCCCTATCGTCTGTCACATATGGTCCTGGCTGCCTATCTGACGACCGCCTTTGTAGTCGGTGGTACCGGAGCGTGGCATTTATTGCGCGGTACCGCTAACCACAGCTCAAGAATCATGTTTTCCATGGCCATGTGGATGGCGCTGCTGGTAGCACCGTTGCAAATCATTGCCGGTGATCTACATGGCCTCAATACCCTTGAACATCAACCTGCAAAAATAGCGGCGATGGAAGGTCATTATGAGACGCGCAGTGGTGCGCCGCTGATTCTTTTCGGCATACCTGATGATGAAGCACAGACCATGCACCACGCCATTGAGATTCCGAAACTGGGCTCGCTCATACTGACGCATGATGCAAACGGCAAATTACAAGGTCTTGACAGCTTTCCGGAAGGTGAGCGGCCCAAGGTCGGAATTATTTTCTGGACGTTCAGAGTCATGGTAGCTATCGGTTTTGCCATGGTCGCCATCGGTTTATGGGCAGTTGTCGCGAGGACAAAGGGTCGTCTTTATAATTCACGAATGCTCCATCGCATGGCTCTGCTGATGGCGCCGTCGGGTTTTCTGGCTGTGCTATGTGGATGGATTACCACCGAAGTCGGTCGTCAGCCATGGACAGTATATGGCCTGTTAAAAACAGCCGATTCCGTTGCCCCCGTAGATGCCGCTGCCGTGGCTATCTCACTCACCATGTTCGTTGTGGTCTACTTCGCGGTATTTGGAACCGGCACATTATTTGTGTTGCGATTAATGGCACGACCAGTGAAATCAGGCGACGAAGGTGATCACAGTGAGATGATTAATGTGCCGTATTCTGCACCGGTGAAGGGAGGTCGTGATGGACATTGACCTGCCACTGGTGTGGGCCGGCTTAATCAGCTTTGCAGTTCTCGCCTACGTTATTCTCGATGGCTTCGATCTCGGTCTCGGAATTCTGTTTTTACTGATGCCGGATCACAAGTCGCGCGATCTGGCGATGAACTCCGTGGCGCCGGTTTGGGATGGAAACGAAACCTGGCTGGTACTCGGGGGCGGTGGTCTTTTCGCGGCATTCCCGCTGGCCTACGCGACTATATTGCCGGCATTGTATGCACCGTTGATCGCGATGCTGCTGGGCCTTGTGTTTCGCGGCGTGTCGTTCGAATTCAGAGCCAAGGCGGGTCGTAGCCGAATCCTCTGGGATATCGGATTTTCCGGTGGATCGTTGATCGCTGCCCTGGCTCAGGGTATCGCGCTGGGAACGATCGTACAGGGCATTAACGTTGAGGGTCGCAGCTATGCGGGTGGCTGGTGGGATTGGCTGACACCGTTTTCCCTGTTGACCGGTGTGGCACTGGTTGTCGGCTACGGGCTGCTCGGCGCCACCTGGCTGATTATGAAAACAGATGGCGATCTGAATCGTTTCGCTACTCGCTTCGCGCGTTTGACGGCGACCGGCACCTTGGCGTTAATCGGACTGGTGAGCATTGCAACACCATTTTTAAATCCGATCTATCTGCAACGCTGGTTTGTCTGGCCAGGCATGTTGTTCAGTTTTGTTGTGCCCCTGCTTATTATTGGGTGCGCACTATCGTTATATCGTTGTTTATCACTCGGCCGTGTCTGGCAACCATTTGTCATCGCACTGGCATTATTCATACTGTGCTATATCGGTATTCTGATCAGTTTTTATCCTTACATCGTACCACCTGATATCGATATCTGGCAGGCAGCAGCACCTGATTCGAGCCTCGAATTCTTACTGGTCGGGGCACTGATCCTGATACCTGTCATCCTTGCATACACCGGTTACGCCTATTGGGTTTTCCGTGGAAAGGTTGATCCAGACGAGGGCTACCACTGATGTCCAACGACGAACAGTTCGATCACCCGCGGTCGAGGCGTACGCGGTTCGGCTGGTTTTTGCTATTGTGGGTTGCCGGCGTTGTCGCACTGGCTATGGCTACATGGGTGATCAAACAACTCATTGGCGGCTAGCTGTTGCCACTTCTCCCGAACACTAATTGCTCCATATAAAAAAAGCGCGGAAGTCCGCGCTTTTTTAGTTGATTTGATGACCCGTCAGACGGACCATCTCACCAGCGTAAGGAAACGACTTAACGCACAGCCATTCTGGAAACAACGGTGCGGATCTCTCTTCGATCAATACCGATATCGTTGAGCATATATTCCGGCATCTCGTTTAATTCTCGACGCGCGATTCGCGCTTGATTCCACTCACCGAAACTTGTCGCTGCCTGTTTCAAAAGCTGGACAAGCGGTGTTGCGCGACGCGCACGCAGGTTGAGTTCCAGATTGTCGTAAAGCACATACAGCGAGGACATTTTTTCTCTCCGGTTAAGCAGTGGGTATGGCGTACCCTTGATTCGTTGTCCACCCTATGTGGACAGGCGAATAATAGGGATTCCACCTGATTCCCACAAACGAAACCTCATCATGTGTCAGTGAAGAAATATTCATGAATTGATTGAATTTTCATGTCCGAACCGTATTTCTCGATACCGGAATAATCCTCCTTATTCGACCACGGATAGCGGAATGGATTTCAAATCAACACCGTCGCGTGTTTTGAATACAACCTGATACTCACCCGCTTCGTGGGGTGCACGCATCAGTACCGGCGCATAATTCGTTGTCTGGCCTTCCCTCACATTCAAACTGGTTATCGACTTGCCGTTGGGCGCGACAAGATGTACCCGACCGAGAATCCCGGCGGGCGCGTCGATTACCACCTCAAAGGCTTCCGCTAGAGTGATTTGCCCAGGCACTTGCATGGATACCTCGACCGGGACGATTTCAATCGGTGCCTCAGCAAGTACTTCCTTGCGATCGGATATCCATTTAAGAATATAGCTCCCGGGTGTACCGATAACGATCAGGGGAGAGTCCGCATAGCCGCCCAGGTTATCCTCCTTTATATAAGCATAGGCGAGAAATTTCTTGGCACCTGGACGGTACAAATGGACCTGACCACCGATTCCTGCCGGCGCATCAAGGGATACATCGATGCGGCTTCCAGCCGGCGTCTCAGCCGGAGCGGTAATGGTAATGGGTGCCTCTTCAACCGTAATGGGCTTTTCAACAAGAACTTCCTTGCGATCGGATATCCAGCGGATCACATACTTACCGGGCGCTGCCGGTAGCGCAAGGCTCGCCTGCTCATAACCGCCTGTAGCTGACTCACGAACATAGGCATAGGTATAAAAGCGTTTCGCGCCGGGTGCAAATAACTGGACCTGGCCGCTGAGACCGGAAGGTGCTTCGATTGCAACATCAAGCCTGGTTGCAATCGGTGCGGAACTATCAAAGATCAAGTCGACCAGGGTCACCGTGACTTCGAGTGCTGAACGTGCGAGAACCTCCTTACGATCGCTTAACCAGCGCAGTTCGTATCGACCGGGATTGGCCGGTACACGAATTTCAGCAGTTTGATACCCGCCCTGATCCGCCGGCCTGACATAGGCATAACCGAGACTTTTGTCAGAATTTTTCGCATAAAGATAGATATAGCCCTTGAGACCATCCGGACCTATCGGCGTTATACTGATTTCTGTTGCGCTTGCCACCGATGCCGGTGCTTCGATTGATGTCTCCGCCTCTATCGCAGTCAACTCCGCCTCAGCATAAACGGATTTGTCCTCGCCAATCCATCTGACGATGTAGTTATCTGCATTCACCGGTAACCGAATGGCGGCCGTCTGGTAACCACCGGTCGCTGCTTCACGGGCATAAGCATAGCCTAGCGACTTGTCGCTGCCGGACCGATAAAGGTAAAGATATCCGCCAAGTCCAGGTGGCGCGTTCAAGCTGATTTCAATCTCGGTTCCAGCAATGGCGTTGGCAGCCGTATCGAGTGAGATGTCAGGCTCGGTCACCTCGATCGGCCGTGTGGCAATCACCCGCTTGTCTGCCAGCATCCAGCGAATCTCGTATTTGCCAGCGATCCCGGGAAGCCTCAGTTCGATGGGTTGATAGTCAGTGCCGTCATGTCGAACATAACCATAACCCACTGAGCGTTTGCCGCCGACCGGGTACAGGTAAACATAGCCTCCTGCAACCTCTGGTGAATCTGGCACGATAGTAATCCGGGTTCCCTTATTCGCCTGTTGAGGTGCTTCGAGCGTACCAGCAGGAAGCGGTTCCGACTGTGCTGGTTCCGCTGCTCCTGCGGGCGGTGCTGCCGTCTCCAGGAGCGCATCGATAAGCTCCTCTGCATTCGCCGCAGCGACAAACTGTCCACCGGTGTTCTCCGCGAGGCACTTCAATCCTGCCTGATCTTTAACATCGGAAACATCAAAACCAATAACATGGGCGGTAAAGTCGATACCGGCAGATTCAAGTTCCAGGCCAAGAGCACAGGGGTCCATGTCGCAGGTCTCGCGACCATCGCTGACAAGAACCACTGTTGCCTTGTCCTCGGTATATTTAAGTGACTCGGCAGCCTGTTTAACCGCGGCGCTTAACGGCGTCTTTCCCTTTGGAGTCAAGCCGTCGACGGTGGTCGCCATTTGCGCCGGATCGAGTGGCGCCGCCGGCAACATCACCTCGATGTCGCTGCAATCACCCTTACGACGATGCCCATAGGCCATCAAGCCAACATCGCGCCCATCCTGCCAATTACTGAGCAACGACTTGACCGCATCGCGAGCGATCTCGATCTTGGTAACACCATCAATCTGGCCCCACATGCTTCCCGATGCATCGAGCACCAGCATGACCCGTTCTGCTGCCATCAGAATTCCGCTATTTGACATCAGCCCCAGTGCGATGACTGCGGCCACCATATTTTTAATCCTCACCCATCTATCTCCTTAACCAGATCCTTAAATCTCATGAACTTCACTTTGCGAACATATTACTTAATTTGTGGACTGATAATAACCGTCTGGAAATACGTTTTTGATGCTTAAGTGGCCCAATCCAAAGGACAGATTGGTTCTAACCGCAATACCCTGCATTCACGAATACTGCTCATCGCCTGCCCGGTCCTTGATAAAGCACATCTAACCGACTGATAGGCAACGGCCCATTTCATATCCAACCCAGCACAAATTATCGCCATGAGTGAACCGCTACTACTGGTCATTAACGCCGGATCATCCAGTCTCAAATTTGCCACATTCAATGCCAAAACGTTGATGCGGTTATTCGCTGGTGGCGCCGAAATGCGATCATCTGGCATCCGCTTCACCATTGAAAACGAGCATGATGTTTGCGTGAGGTCGGAAATTATCGAGTCGACTGATTGGCGCCGGCAAACCGTGGAAAAACTGTTCGCATGGCTTGAGGATGAAAAACTCACCAGCTTGATCAAGGCCATCGGTCATCGTGTGGTACATGGTGGCGGTATTTTATGCAAACCCTGCCGTATTGACGGCCCGGTTCTTGACACGCTTGAACAGGCAGTGCCGCTCGCGCCATTGCATCTACCGGAAAACCTGAAGGCCATCCGTACTGCCATCCGCATCATGCCGGAACTGACCCAGGTCGCCTGCTTTGATACCGCCTTTCATGCCTGCCAGAGCCGCGTTACCAGAACCTATGCACTGCCAGCCGAGCTTTACAAACCAGGTTATGAACGTTATGGCTTTCATGGGTTATCGTATGAATACATCACCTCTCGATTGAATGACTTGTTCAGCCCCCACACGGCAGAAGGCCGGGTGATTGTCGCCCACCTTGGTAATGGCGCCAGTTTATGTGGAATGCGTGAAGGTCAAAGTGTCGCCACGACGCTTGGCTACTCAACTCTCGATGGTTTGATAATGGGCACCCGCCCCGGCAATCTCGATCCTGCATTGGTACTGCAATTGGTTCGTGATCACAATGGCGATATCGATCACGTTGAACGCCTGCTCTATCAGCGGGCCGGACTGCTCGGCGTATCCGGAATCAGTCACGATATGCGCGTGCTGCTTGAATCGAACGCGGAAGGTGCGAAGCTTGCGGTTGAACTCTTTGTTAACCGGGCACAGCGTGAACTGGGATCTATTGCGGTCGCCATTGGCGGCATCGATGGGTTGGTCTTCACCGGAGGGATGGGAGCCCATTCGACAACCATTCGCGAGCGTATTGCAAGTGGACTGGAATGGCTTGGCATCTCTCTCGATCCTGATCGCAATTTCGCAGGTAATGTTCGTATTGAATCTTCGCAGTCGAAGGTAGCCATTGCCGCCATCGAAACCGATGAAGAGATCGTCATCGCTCGTCACACGCGCAGCATTATTGATGGTGTCTGATAATAGTTCGAACCTTTCTGGTCTAATCGTTGTCAACAGAAAAGGCCTTCGATTTACCTGTCAGGACAAAGCCGTTATCCATGTATTCGTCCAAACGAACACGTTGTCTTCGTGGTGCGGTATTCAGCGTTATTTTTACATCGCTAACTCCACTGCATGCTAACGATAATACCGATAGCAATAAGTTCGTCGTTAAAAGCGGCGGTGCAAGTCTTAACGTGTTCACTCACGAGAGACCTGAAGGTATCGACCCGGCACCCTTCATTTACTGGGTGCAGCATGCCGCTGATGTGGTCTCAGATTATTACGACGGTTTTCCTGTCAATGAAGCGCAAGTAGATCTCGACTTCTTTAACGGTGGTGGCACAGTGGGCGGCAGTGCCTATGGCGATAATGGTGCCCGGGTTGCCGTCACAGTAGGCAGCTACAGTGAAACGGGTGATCTGAAACACGACTGGCGACTGGTCCATGAAATGGTTCATCTTGCCTTGCCGCAACTTCCGCAAAAACATCACTGGCTGGTCGAGGGTTTGGCGACCTATCTGGAATCCATAACCCGTGCACGCGCTGGCGACCTTGATGAAGCGTATATCTGGCGGGGATTCACCAAAGGGATGCCGAATGGCTTGCCACTTGCGAGTGAACAGGGTCTCGATACGAGTCGGCGTTGGGGAAGTACTTACTGGGGTGGTGCGTTGTTCTGCCTGGTTGCCGATGTGAGGATCCGTGAGGCAACAGACAACACGAAATCTCTACGAGATGCGGTTATCGGGATTCATCATGCAGGTCTTGACCATCGTCAGCACACATCGCTTTCTCCGCTGATTGAAATTGCCGACCGAGCTACCGGAACCACGGTGCTGCATGATTTATATCTTGCCGCTGGTTCCAGCCGCTGGAATCTCGATCTCGATGGCTTGTGGCGTGACCTTGGTGTTTCAAGTGACGGTACCGACATCGTATTTGATGATTCCGCACCGCTTACCCACATACGACGCTCAATAACTCGAGTCGAGTAACTCGCAATAAAGTATGAATATCCAGCTTCGCTACTAAGCATTTATCAAGTGCAGGTATTCGGTCAGCCACCAACGCTGATATGCTGTCCAACAAATGAATGTAATCGAAGATAAGTCACATGTTACGGATACGCATATAAAGTCGCAGATTTTACGGCATATCGAAATCTGCCGATCACGTATTCCAGACTTTGTTAAAGATAGTTTTTACGGAACAGGCGCTTTTCATCTCAATCGCCGCGCCTTTGGTCTCGACATTCTGATAG
>BQJD01000003.1 GCA_021604525.1 marine bacterium B5-7
AATACTGACAAAGTGAATATCGACTGAGTTTGGCCAACATGTAGCCCATGAAAATCTCTACGACTATTCAGAGGATGGCTGCTGCTCCTGCACGTCGCGCGTGCTACTGATTCCGCCCAATCAGCCCCGTTTAACGACCCCTCACGCGGTCGATATTGACCATATCGTCCCGTTGGCGTGGGCGTGGCGGCATGGGGCGGACAAATGGGCCCGCGAGCAGCGGATCAGCTTCGCCAACGATCCCGACAACCTGATCGTCGCCGGCTCGGCGTCGAACCGATCCAAGGGCGCGCGCGGCCCTGATGAATGGATGCCGGCCAACGTCGCCACATGGACCGATTACCTCGATCGATTCGAGGGCGTCGTCGATGTGTACCAGCTCGATATAAACGACATTGAGGCGACCGCGTTCAAGTGCTTGCGCCGGCAAGGCCGCCGGCACCGGAAAGGCATCCGGCTCGATAAGCTCGAAAGCTGCGAGCAATAAAAAACCTGGGCGCAATGCCGGGGTGTTTCGTGGGACGAATTTGGGCCCAAACCGAGGGACACACAGGGACATCGAGGGACAATGGGACGAATTTGGGACGAATGGGCCCAAAAAAAGCCCGGAAAACCGGGCTATTGCTGAATTTGCTGGTGGAGGCGGCGGGAATCGAACCCGCGTCCGTTGGTCCTACGCTCGACGGCGGCTACATGCTTAGTCAGTCTTTGATTTAACAGCTCGCGCGCCGACAGACAGGCTCGCTAACCGTGAGTTCATCTAATTTTTAGTGATCAGGCCGATGAACGAACCATCTCACGATCCTGTAAATATGACCTCTGTAATCTGAGCGCACAGGCTCGCACCAGTCAGAGGCTTAGCCGGGTTAAGCGGCTAAGGAGTAGTTGTCGTCGTTGGCAACTGTAAAGTTTGCAGCTTTATTTACGAGGTACTCTGCAACCTCGACATGCTCCGAAGGTTTCGTGACCCACGTCGAAACCAAGTCGCCCCCATAATTCGGGGTGGGTGTTTATAGTGGCGGTATTATAGATGTAATTCAAGGTCAGCGGTTCGCTTTCAGAATACGATGCTGCTCGCGATTCCATTCACGTTCTTTAATGCTTTCACGCTTGTCGTGCTGTTTCTTGCCGCGGGCCAGTCCGATTTTGAGCTTTGCACGCCCTCGCATCCAGTACATCGCCAGTGCTACGATGGTATATCCCTTGCGTTCGACCGCACCAATCAGTTTGCTGATTTCATCGTGTTTTAGCAAAAGCTTGCGCGAGCGGGTGGGGTCAGTCTTAACGTGAGTCGAGGCGGACGTCAGCGGTGAGAAGTGCGCTCCAATAAGAAAGAGCTCGCCGTGTATCACGATGATGTAACTTTCTTTCAGCTGTGCACGACCGGCGCGCAAGCTTTTTACTTCCCAGCCCTCAAGAACAAGACCAGCCTCGAATTCATCTTCAATGAAGTAGTCGTGAAAAGCCTTTTTGTTTCGAGCGATGGTGTTGTCGCTTGATGGTTTCTTGCTCATAAAAGCGCTTGGTTTGTGATTAAATTCTGATGAACGGCGAATTCTAACCCATCGTGGCGTCATGTCGTGGTACGTATAATTCGCCCCACACTCCATTGACTGAATTAATTAACTTTATCGTGTATTCCGTTAAACGAAACGCCCTGGTGCCTTATACCGCAACGGAAATGTTCTCATTAGTAGACGATGTCGAGCAGTACCCGGAATTCCTGCCCTGGTGCGGTGGTTCGGCAGTATTGTCACGCGATGATCATTCACTAATGGCGCGTGTGGATATCGACTTCAAGGGGCTCAGAAAAAGTTTTGTGACCGAAAACCGCAACACGCCTGATGAATTGATTGAAATACGACTCAAAGAAGGTCCTTTCAAGTCGCTAGAGGGTAAGTGGCATTTTTATACATTGGGCCCTGCTGCTACCCGGGTAAGCCTTGACATTGATTTTGAATTCTCAAGTGTCATGATCGATCGCATGCTCGGATCGGTGTTCAAACATATTGCCGGCAGTATGGTGGACTCATTCGTGAAACGCGCAGAAAGGCTATATGGACGTCGTGAACTTAATATCGGTTGAGGTAATACATTTGTCGAAGATCCGCGAGTTCAGGAAAACGATACGCATTCCGGCAGGTTCGACGGTTCGTGACGCGATTTCACATTCCAGAATCGAAAGTGAATTCCCCGATTTGAAGATAGATAAAAATACGGTGGGCGTTTTTTCTCGGAAGGTGGGTCTGGATCATCTTCTTGAAGAAGGCGACAGGGTCGAGATTTACCGACCCTTGAAGCTGTCGCCGAATGAAATTCGCAAATTACGGGCTCTGCGTGCTGGCGAGAAGACTAAAGGTAAGTTATAGGTTCATTGTAATTTTGCGCTACGCGTACCCGGCCGCAGCGCAAGTGGAGCAGACCAAGAGGGGTTATTCCAGTCGCTCGGCAATTTCACTCAGGCGGTCCCAGATACCGGGTTTGGGTACGTCAGCTTCACTGGCAGTTTCAAGTCCTTCGTCAATATCGTCGAGTTCAATTTCCCGTGCGCGAACTACCTCGGTTTCAAGCCCGCCGTTAATTGCGACCAATATATTGTCGTTAAACAGGAGGCTTATCCGACGACGCTCGACATCATTGCTGCGTCCCGCTTTAAATGCATAGAAATAATCCCATCGGTCGCTTCTAAATGGATCATCGACCAGGGGTGTGCCAAGCAAGGAGCGAACCTGGTCGCGGTTCATGCCGGTTTGTAGTGAGGATACCTGTTTTTCGGTCAGGTCATTACCTTGTTGGATATCGATTTTGTATACGCATCCGCCAAGCAACGTGGCGGCAAGAACGCCCACCAGAATGTACTTTAATAGTCGCATAGTATTAGTTTTCATCCCATTATCTACCGTCATAATATATTTATTAAAGCCGTTTGAGAACGGCGATTTCATTGCAGTTGTGATAGTGCGGGCAATATACACAAACACCCCAGACTTTTTCCGGCAGGATATCGCGATCCACCGTTTCAAAACCGAGCCGATGAAAAAACACCGGCACGTAGGTCAACGCCATTAACTTGTGAAGCCCGATTTTGCGCGATTCGGCAATCAACTTTTCGACCAAAGCACGCCCGAAACCCTGACCCTCATATTTATTAGACACTGCCAGGCTGCGGATTTCACCTAATTCGGAGGTAAATATTTGCAACGCGCCACAGGCGACGACCTCATTTTTGGATTCGACCACAAAAAAGTCACGAACATTTTCAAACAGTTCAGGCAGGGTTCGAGGCAGGAGTTTGCCCTTTTCTATTTGCGTTTGAAGAATGCCATCAATACTGACCACATCGTCAATGGTAGCTGCACGCACTGCATACCGATTCATTACTATTTCCGGGCCTTTGACAGCATCTCACCGGCATGCTCGATGGTTCGTTCGGTGATCTCGATTCCGCCCAGCATGCGGGCGATTTCCTCTGTACGGGCACCCGCCTCCAGTGTTTCAATTGTCACAAGAGTGTCTTCGAGTGAGGATTTTTGAACCACCTTGTGGTGTGCTGCCTGGCTGGCTACCTGGGCCAGATGGGTGACGCATAATACCTGTCGGGATTTTGCCAGCGCGTGTAGTTTCTTGCCTACCATCTCGGCAACCCGCCCGCCAATTCCGACATCCACCTCATCATAAATTTGTGTCAACGCCGATGTATCCTGGTTACAGACCATGTTGATGGCCAAGGCGACGCGCGATAGCTCCCCGCCCGAGGCAACCCTGGATAGCGGTCCGGCGCTTTGACCCGTATTGGTGGCAATCTGAAATTCGACTGTTTCGACTCCGTTGGCACCGCGTTCTTCGCGAGGCGCGAGGTGGACTGTAAAGTGTGCTGCATCCATGCCGAGATCGACAAGCTGCGCATCGACTGCAGCAGCAAGTTTACTGGCCGCTTGCTTTCGTTTACGACTGATAACGGCTGCACGGCTGTCATAAGTTTTGATGAGGTTCGCAAGCTCCACCTCAAGTGCGGCGATGGTGTCATCGTCAGCCGCCAATTCGCCAAGTTCCGTTTCAAATCGCTCAAGAACACTGCCAAGTTGATTAATATCGACCGCATATTTACGGCTGGCGCCGTGCAAGCGCTCGAGTCGTTGCTCGATTTGGGCGAGTTCTGCAGGGTCGTATTCATAATCGGGTAATCGCTGCCTCAGGTCCGAGGCGAGTTCCGATATTTCAATACTGAGTGTATCCAACTGTTCGGCGATCGGTTCCAGATTCCGGTCATGGGTTAATAGTCCCTGAACGGTTTGTACCGCACGACCGACACGCTCGGAGATGCTGTCGTCATCGGCATCCAGGAAAAGGTCGACGAGTCCGCTGACGCCACTCATCAGTTCCTGGGCATGCGCCAGCCGATCAAATTTTTCGTCCAGCTTCGAATCGTTTTCGGGGTCCAGTTCAAGAGCGCGTAACTCACGTATCTGAAACTCCAGTAACTGGGCTCGGTCACGATCGGATTCACCCTGATTTTTGAGTTTATCAAGATGTGCCCGTGCGTCGCGCATTGTTGCATGAAGACCTTTAAGCTCATCAACCTGCGGTTCAATTTTTGCAAAGCTGTCGAGCATCGAGCGTTGGGTATCGCGTGAAACCAGACCCTGGTGCTCGTGCTGGCCGTGAATATCGACCAATAGTTCGCCGATTTCGCGCAATTCCTGAACAGCGACGGAATTGCCATTGATAAAGGCTCGTGAAGCGCTTTGTCTTGTGAGAATGCGGCGTAACACACACTCGCTATCGGCCGCCAGCTCCCGCTCGCTCAGCCAATTGTGTGCGGGGTGATCCGCAGGCAAATCAAGCCGCGCTTCAATGCTGGCTTTGTCGCCGTTTGTGCCAATTGTGTCCGCCCTCGCGCGCCCTCCCAGAAGGAGGCCTATGGCGTCTACAATCAGGGACTTGCCAGCGCCGGTTTCCCCGGTGAGTACGGTGAATCCGGGTTCGAATTCAATCTCGACCAGTGTCGCTAACTTGAAATTGCTAACGCGAAGGGTGCTGATCACCTGTCACCTCAACCGGCCCAGCCGAGTTTTGATCTAAGCGCCTCGAAGTGATTATGACTGGCGGCGCGCACCAGCAGGGATTGCCCCTCGCTTTTACGGATGACAATCGTTTCGTTACCTTTCAGCGATGCAGTTTCAAGGCCATCCAGGAACACTCTGCCCACCGCGTCTGCCAGGTCATTAATTTGAAATTTAATGACGCTTGAATCATCGAGAACAATGGGTCGGTGACTCACAGTATGTGGGCAGATAGGCACGACGCTCAAGGCCGGCAGGGTAGGGTGAAGAATAGGGCCACCCGCCGACAAGGCATAGGCGGTTGATCCGGTCGGTGTGGTGACGATGACCCCATCGCCGCGAGTCGTGCCGACATTCTCATTATTCACCTGCCAGGTGTACTCGATCATGCGACCGGTATCTCCCTTGGAGATGACGGCATCATTCAAGGCGACTCCTTCAGCAATGGTCTCACCATCACGGCAAATGTCTGCGTGCAGCAGGATGCGGCGCTCGGTGTAGTACCGATCATCGAGTATCTCGTCAAACTCCTCCAGCATGAGTTCGGCAGATACATCCGTTAAAAAACCCAGGCGACCGAGATTCACGCCAATGAGGGGAATGCTGGTCGATGAGAAATGCCGCGCCAGATGCAGCATGGTGCCATCGCCGCCGACGGCCACGCCGAGGTCGATATGACTCTGAATGCTTGCGACTGTTTTAGCGATATCGCTCGCAAACAGGTTGTAGCAAATATCCTCCTGCGGATTCAGATCAACACCACGCGTCAGCAGATGTGCCCGTAATTCTCGTACGGTGCTGAGGATACGCTGGTCATCAAGACGCGCGAAAAGTCCGATCTGACGGAAAGTCATGGGAATATTGAAAATCAGGTAGCGGTGGGCGGGTTTTAAATACGAACCGTCCATTTTGTCAGGCAAACACTAGTACAAGCAAGTATTTGCGCACTTGATTGTCTGTTGCAGCATAACCATTTCATATTTGGGTATACGGATAATACTGTTTCAAACCGGGTGATATGCAGGCGCGATCGCTAATTCTTATGGCACGGATCCTTTGTGACCATGTCAAATTGAGGCTTCGGTATTAATTTCTCGGACTGGACAATATTTCCAGATAGCCAGAACATAGGCCAAACAGGTGCTATTATCTTTTACCATCGGATACGTGTAACAGGAGAGACCTCTGACCGCTTCGGTAACATCGTCGATTACGCTTAATGAGCGTGCCGAAATGCTTCTGCACGCGCTCATCAGGCGTTACGTCCTCGATGGCCAGCCCGTGGGATCGCGCACGCTCTCAAGAGAGTCCACGCTCGATCTGAGTCCGGCAACGATTCGTAATGTGATGGCAGATCTTGAGGATTTCGGTCTGGTCACTTCGCCGCACACCTCTTCAGGGCGCATACCGACACAGCTTGGCTATCGGTTTTTCGTCGATGCCATCATGCGGGCGCAACCGCTGGACGATAGTGTCTCGGCGGAAATCCACGAACATTTTTCCCTGGTGGCCAGTCGCGATGAAGTTCTTGGCAATGCGTCTGAATTATTATCGCAGCTCACTCACTATGCGGGCATCGTCAGGCTCAACAAGCGCCCCCAGGGGCGTTTACGTCAGGTCGAGTTTCTGCAGTTATCCGGTAAGCGTGTGCTGGCCATACTGGTCACCAGTGGCGCAGACGTTGAGAATCGCGTGCTGCAAACGGAGCGGGACTATAGCGACTCGGAACTGATCGAGGCGGCCAACTATTTCAACGCAACGTACACTGGCAAGACGCTTGAAGAAGTTCGAGATGCATTGGTGAATAGCATGAAACGCGACAATATCGAGGCCGACCGTATTATGCGAAACACGATTGCAGTGGCGCAGCAGCTCTTCGATACGGAAAATGGCGATAGCGATGATGTCCTGGTAAGCGGTGAAACTAACTTGATTGGTCTTCCGGAGTTTGAGGAAATGCAGAAGTTACGAGGCATTTTCGACGCGTTCAAGGCAAAGAATGACCTGCTTGACCTGCTCGATCGCAGCATGGGTGCCGAGGGTATCAATATTTTCATTGGCGACGAGTCCGGATATGAAGCGTTGACGGACTGTAGTGTGGTTACCGCCCCATACCAATTGGATGATCGCAATATCGGTGTCATTGGTGTTATTGGTCCAACCCGAATGGCCTATGAATCAGTGATTCCGATGGTCGATATTACCGCGCGACTGCTAAGTCGGGCACTTAATTTCAAGGAAAATTGACCTAAAGCAGCCACGACCGAATGGTGCTGTATTTCATCTGATCTCTCGGCGGCATTTCTTCTCAGCGATAAACCAGGCGGTGCGCTGTCGAGGCGCTAAAAACCCTGCATACGTGGTTGAAATCTGTGCTTTAGATCCCCACAATCCGCGCAATTTCTAAAATTCAGGTTTCAATGGAGCCAATACATGAGTATCAGAGGAAATCCAGACGGCATTACTAATCCGGGCGATCTGGATGAGGTCGATCCGGAGGTTGAATCGCCAGAATCATCAGTTCAGGGCAACGATGGTAACGCCAAAGACTCCGATATTTCCGAAGTAAGCGATATATCGGATGTGGATGCCCTTGAGGCCGTAAAGCAGGAACTATCGGATATGAAGGAACAATTTCTCCGTGCCAAAGCGGAAGCAGAAAATATTCGCCGCCGCTCGGAACTGGAGATAACCAAGGCACGCAAGTATGCGGTGGAAAACTTCGCTGCCGAACTTCTGTCGGTGAAAGACAGCCTTGATCTGGCCGCGAATGTCGACCTTTCCAACAATGAGGATGACGTGGTCAACAGTATGCATGAAGGTCTCGAATTGACCTTACGGCAGTTGGATAACGTTTTCGAGAAATTTGGCATTACCGCGCTGGAACCACAAACTGGCGACAAGCTCAATCCGGAACTGCATCAGGCAATGACTGTGCAGGTGTCAGCCGAGATGCCGCCTAATCACATCGTCAAGGTGATTCAGAAAGGTTTTTCGCTCAATGATCGCCTGCTACGGCCGGCGATGGTGATTGTGGCCAAAGCACCTTCTTGAGTTGGGTGTAGCTAAACAGCGTAAAGCTCAAAAACAAGCATTCATTGCATTGAATTTCAAATTGCAAACCTCATTTAAATTGCAGTTTTTAAAATTCACCCACGAATTCGAAAGAGGATCTGAAAAATGGGACGCATCATAGGTATTGATCTTGGCACCACCAACAGCTGTGTAGCTGTCATGGATGGAAAAAGCGCCAAGATTATAGAGAACAGCGAAGGCGACCGAACCACGCCTTCAATCGTGGCATTTACTGACGATGATGAAGTGCTGGTTGGCCAGGCAGCCAAACGCCAGTCGGTGACTAATCCACACAACACGCTTTTTGCCGTCAAGCGACTTATCGGCCGACGTTTCGAGGAAGATGTCGTCCAGCGCGACATCTCCCTTATGCCTTATAAAATCATCAAGGCCGGCAACGGCGATGCCTGGGTCGAGGTTAATGGCAAGCAAATGGCGCCGCCTGAGGTATCCGCACGTGTTCTTCAGAAGATGAAGAAGACCGCCGAGGACTATCTGGGGGAGGAAGTCACCGAGGCGGTTATTACCGTTCCGGCTTATTTCAATGACTCACAGCGTCAGGCGACCAAGGATGCCGGGAAGATTGCCGGGCTTGAGGTCAAACGAATTATTAACGAGCCGACTGCCGCAGCGCTCGCCTATGGTCTCGAAAAGCGTACCGGTGATCGCACCATTGCGGTATACGATCTTGGCGGTGGTACTTTCGATGTTTCCATCATCGAGATTGCGGAAGTAGATGGCGAACACCAGTTTGAAGTGCTCTCCACCAATGGCGACACGTTTCTCGGCGGCGAAGACTTTGACCGTCGACTGATCGATTACCTGGCGGACGAGTTCAAAAAATCCAACGGTATGGATCTGCGTGGCGATCCGCTGGCGATGCAGCGCCTGAAGGAAGCTGCAGAGAAGGCCAAGATCGAACTGTCCTCGAACAGCCAGACGGAGATCAATCTGCCTTACATCACTGCTGATGCGAGCGGGCCCAAGCATCTTAATTTGAAGCTGACGCGTGCCAAGCTCGAGTCGCTGGTAGACGATCTCGTCCAACGTACTATCGAGCCTTGCCGTATCGCACTTAAAGACGCTGGTCTGAAAGCCGCGGACATAGCCGACGTCATTCTCGTCGGTGGCCAAACTCGCATGCCCAAGGTAGGCGAGGTGGTCAAGGACTTCTTCGGCAAAGAGCCCCGTCGCGACATCAATCCGGACGAAGCCGTTGCCTTGGGCGCTGCCATTCAGGGTGGCGTGCTCGGTGGCGAAGTCAAGGACGTTCTGCTTCTCGACGTGACGCCGCTGTCACTCGGTATCGAAACTCTTGGCGGCATAATGACCAAGTTGATTGACAAGAACACCACCATACCGACCAAGGCTCAGCAGGTGTTCTCAACTGCGGATGATAACCAGACCGCGGTTACCGTGCATGTACTCCAGGGCGAGCGCGAGATGGCTCAGCATAACAAATCGCTTGGCCGGTTTGATTTGACGAATATTCCCACTGCACCGCGCGGTATGCCGCAGATCGAAGTAACATTTGATATCGACGCCAACGGAATCCTGCATGTTTCGGCCAAGGACAAGGCGACCGGAAAGGAGAACAAGATCGTCATCAAGTCGAGCTCAGGTCTTAGTGATGAAGAGATCGAGCAGATGGTTAGCGACGCCGAAAAACACGCCGAGGAAGATCGTAAGGCCAAGGAATTGGTCGAGGCAAGGAACAGCGCCGAAGCGTTGATTCACAGCGTTAACAAGACACTGCATGAAGCGGGTGACAAGGTTGAAGCAAGCGACAAGAGCGCAATAGAAAACGCGGTCACTGAGCTTGAAGAAGCAGCCAAGGGCGATGACGTCGAGGCGATTTCTGCCAAGACCAACGCACTTGCCGAGGCAAGTCACAAGCTGGCTGAGCAAATGTACAGTCAGGCCGAAGGTGGCGGTGATGACTCTGGCACGAATGGTCAGGGCGGTTCTGCCGCTGGGGGTAGTGACGACGACGTTGTCGATGCCGAGTTTGAAGAAGTGAAGGATAAGAAGGATAATTCCTGATCGATATCGCGCTGTGTACGGACTCGTCATGTTTTCGGCACAGCGCGCGGCATCGCCGGCAATGAAAGTTGCCGGGGCGAATGGCGTAACACGGTATAGTTGAAGACAAGACAGGCCACGAGTGGCCTGTCTTGTCGTATGTAGAACCTGTCTCAAAATGAGCGAAGGCCGCCAGGACAAGGCAAATGTGAGAGAAAACGTGCAGTTTACATGCGTAAATGAGCGTTTGAGCGAGCAGTTAACACCGTATTGGTGTGTAGCAGCCAGTTTGAGATAGGTTCCAGTAACCATAAACCCATAAACCCTCCGACAAGACAGATTTTCTATGTCCAAACGCGATTTCTACGAGGTGCTTGGCGTACCCAAAGACGCGTCTTCCGTCGATATCAAGAAGGCTTATCGACGTCTCGCCATGAAGCATCATCCCGATCGGAATTCAAACGATAGCGACTCGGAGATGAAGTTCAAGGAAGCCAAGGAAGCTTTCGAGGTTTTGTCGAATTCGCAAAAACGAGCGGCGTACGACCAGTTTGGCCATGCCGGAGTCGATCCTTCCAATAATGGCGGATTTCATGGCGCCGGTGGGGCTGGTGGATTTGGCGACATATTTGGAGATATTTTCGGCGATATATTTGGCGGAGGTGGCGGACGTCGTGGCCCAGCCCGAGGAGCCGACCTCAAAGTATCGCTGGAACTGTCATTGGAAGATGCGGTGCGCGGCACTGAAGCGAAAATCAGTGTTCCCACAACCGTCTCCTGCAATACTTGTGAGGGGACTGGTGCGAAACCCGGCTCATCACCAACAACCTGCGGAACCTGTGGCGGACAGGGACAGGTGCGAATGCAGCAGGGTTTCTTCTCCATTCAGCAGACCTGTCCGGAATGTCGTGGAACCGGTTCGGTAGTAAGTGATCCATGTGGCAATTGCCGCGGCCAGGGACGCGTACGCGAGACACGGAATCTGTCGGTCAAAGTACCTGCTGGAGTAGATGAAGGCGATCAGATTCGACTTCAGGGCGAAGGCGAAGCAGGGCCGCCGGGGACGGGTAGCGGTGATCTGTATGTTCAGATCGTGCTAACGCCTCACCCGATCTTCACCCGAGATGGCGATAATCTATATTGCGAAATGCCGGTGAGCTTCGCCACGGCGGCACTCGGTGGAGAACTCGAGATCCCAACACTTGCTGGGCGTGCGACGTTGAAAGTACCGCCTGAAACCCAATCCGAACGGATGTTCAGGCTGCGCGGCAAAGGTGTCCGTAATGTGCGAAACGGCAACCAGGGCGATCTATATTGCCGCTTGAAGATCGAAACACCGGTGCACTTGAACCGTAAACAGAAAGAACTCCTGCGTGAATTCGATGAGCTGACACGCGGCGGCGAAGGTAAACATCGTCCTCAGGAGCGCGGTTGGACCAACAAGATCAAGTCATTTCTGGATGATTTTGTATCCTGATAAAGATCATCTTATCGCCTTGCTGCATGGTTGTGGCTAGCGACACCCGATAGAAAAAATTTCCACCAGTCGATAATGAACGAAACTCCTTTTCATCTCATGATTGTCGGCTGTGGTGGACAAGTCGGGTTCGAGCTAGCCGAACTTGATTGGCGACCATGGCGTGTTACCAGAATAACCAGAGATACACTTGAGCTCGCCGATAACTCAGCGATAAGCGCGTTGATTGGCAATACCCGGCCAGATATGTTGATTAACGCGGCAGCATATACTGCTGTCGACCGTGCTGAGTCGGAAGCAGATACCGCGTTCAAAATCAATGCCGAAGCGCCCGCAGTCATGGCGGAGTCAATGGCACAACACGGAGGACTGCTGATTCATTTTTCCACCGACTATGTATTCGATGGCTCCGCGAGTCGTCCGTATCGGGAATCCGATCCGGTCGCACCGGTGAGTGTATATGGTGAATCAAAATTGGCCGGTGAACGAGCAATTGCCGAGTCCGAATGCGATGCGGTGATCTTGCGTACCAACTGGGTGTATTCCTGGCGCGGCAGAAATTTTCTTAAGACCATGCTGCGCCTTGGTACGGATCATGACAGCATCAGGGTGGTTGCCGATCAATGTGGCACGCCCACATACGCACCCGACCTGGCCCGCATGACCAGGGATATCGCATTCATACTTGAATCAAAACGTGATGCTGAACATCTTGGGATATTTCATCTCGGTAACGCGGGTGAAACCACCTGGTACGATTTTGCCGCGGAAATATTCAAGCGTAGCGGGCATGGCGATATTTGTATCGAACCTATTCCAACTCATGAGTATCCAACCCCTGCACGACGTCCTCTGTACTCGGTTCTCGACCATACTCGCGTGACGCAGGCGTTTGCTGTAAACCCGCCGGACTGGTGTGATGGACTCGAGCGCTGTTTAAAGCGACTCGGTCCATTGTCGGGTCAATGAACTTGTGAGCAAAGACCGGCTTTCTGCAAGCGTCAGCGCCCGTGCACTGGCAGAAAATGGCGCCTTTGCCAAGCAGTTCAAAGATTTCCGGGCCCGCCTGGCGCAACAGGAAATGGCGCTCGAGGTCGAGCGTGCAATCCGTGACAAACATGTGTTGGTGGCTGAATCCGGTACTGGCACCGGCAAGACGTTTGCCTATCTGGTGCCGGCACTACTAAGTGGCGGCCGGGTGATCGTGTCTACTGGTACTCGCCATCTTCAGGATCAGCTATTTCTGAACGATCTGCCGGCAGTCAAAAAGATTCTCGGTACCCCCAATCGAACCGAGCGACTTAAAGGTCGATCAAATTATTTATGCCTGTATCGTCTCGATCAGTCTGATTCATTACTTTTTAATGATCGCAATGAGGGTCGTCAACTTGATCAGATTCGTGACTGGTCGAAGAAAACCACAAGCGGAGATATCTCCGAGGTTCCGGGCATTGCCGACGACGCCTCGATCTGGCCGTCGCTGACAACTCAACGCGATAATTGTCTGGGTACCAAGTGTGACTTTATCGATGATTGTTTTGTTTACAAAGCACGACGTCGTGCCATGGCTGCGGATCTGGTGGTTGTTAATCACCACTTATTCTTTAGCGATATCGCCCTTAAAGATGAAGGCTTTGGCGAGGTCTTACCGCAGTACGACTGCGTAATATTTGACGAAGCACACTTGATTCCGGAGACCGCCTCACAGTTTTTCGGCTTCGGATTCGGCAGCAATGCGATACGCAATTTATGTCGTGAAATACAGGTTGCCGAAGCCGCAGATAAAAGTGGTGTGGTGATGGATGCCGCACTGATAGATGTCGAGCGTGCCGTCAACGGCCTGGTTTTGTCGGTCAAGCCGGAGCAACGCGGTGATTTGTCCGAACTGCTGGCGGTCAAGGAATTTCGACCGGCGATTGATAAGCTTCGTAGTGAATTGGCAGCGCTTGGCGAATTGCTCGACAATGCCGCAGTTGCCGGTGCTGAGCTCGAATTGGTCCGCGACCGATGCCAGTCGTTGGCCGCATCGCTGGAGCCCTTTATCGAAATGTCGGGCGACGACATGGTGTACTGGTATGAGACCGGGAAACGTTCGTTACGGCTGCAAGCTACACCCATCTCGGTCGCATCCTTGTTGGGTGAGCGACTGTTGAAGGAACCCATGGCGCTGGTATTCACCTCGGCGACATTATGTTCGGATGACAGCGGCCAGCATTTTCGACGTGCTGTCGGCCTTGATGATGATACCCATGTGAAAATCTGGCACAGCCCTTACGATTACGCGCAGCGGGCGCTTTTGTATGTCCCGGAAGGCATGCCTGATCCGTCAAATTCAAGCTTTGCCGAGAAAATGCTCGAACGAATCGTGCCAATCTTGACCGCTGCCCGCGGTCGAGCTTTCGTGCTGTTCACCAGCTATCGAATGATGCATGAGGTTCACGGCCTGCTCGATGCCAAGGGGCTGTTTCCACTCATGCTGCAAGGCGATGCCTCGCGACATCGACTAATTGAAGCATTTCGTCAATCAGATAACGCGGTGTTATTCGGTACCAGCAGCTTCTGGGAAGGCGTTGACGTCAAGGGCGACGATCTTATCTGCGTGATAATCGACAAGTTGCCATTCTCATCGCCATTCGACCCGGTGAATCGGGCGCGGTTAAAACATATCGAGGACAATGGTGGAAACTCGTTCGCTGAATATTTACTGCCACGCGCTGTCTTGAATTTGAAACAGGGTGCCGGACGCCTCATCAGGGATGAAGCAGATTATGGCGTCCTCATGATTTGCGATCCGAGAATTGTCCAGAAAAACTATGGTCGGGCGTTTCTCGATGCCTTGCCACCCATGCGTAAAACCCGTCGCGAAGAGATTGTCGTACGTTTTCTTCGATACTTTGATCGGGTCGCAGAGACGGCATGAAAATTCTCGCGTTCGATACCGTCACAGAAGGTTGCTCGGCAGCGTTGATGATCGACGATACGATCATGGAACGTGTCGAAGCGGGCCCCAATCGCCATTCGTCATGTTTACTACCGATGATTGAATCGCTTATGGCAGATGCCGGGTTGATCTTAACCGATCTCGATGCACTGGCCTATGATCGCGGCCCTGGTGCGTTTACGGGACTTCGTATTGGCGCGGGCGTCGCCCAGGGCCTGGCATTTACCGCTGACATCCCGGTAGTTGGCGTGTCATCGTTACAAACCCTGGCAATGGCCGCAGGTGTCGACCATGTGCTTGCTGCCATTGACGCTCGCATGGGGCAGGTGTATTGGGCGATGATCGATGAGCCATCCAATATGAATAAGTCATGGCTGGAGCAGCTCGACAATCCGGAAGATGTCCGGGTTGAGGCACCTTGTATTCACGGTGTCGGCAGCGGCTGGGATAATTATGCCAAGGTCCTTGAAGCGGGTGTGACCGGGGAAATCACCTGGACTTCCGAAGCAATTCCACAGGCAGCATTTGTGGCACGACTCGCGCAAATGGAGCTGGTTGCGCATCCAGGAGGATTGAGCGATAAAGCGGT
This sequence comes from marine bacterium B5-7, assembly GCA_021604525.1. Taxonomy (GTDB): domain Bacteria; phylum Pseudomonadota; class Gammaproteobacteria; order Arenicellales; family CAJQKF01; genus BQJD01. The sequence goes on from BQJD01000003.1 coordinate 15,168, forward strand.
ACCTGTCTATTTGCGCGATCAGGTTGCCAAACGTCCTGCCAGGTAGTCACGACTTGTGATTACGACCTGCCTGGTGCCGATCATTCAATTTCAAGATATCAGCATAAAACATTGAAGGAATCGCGCGCCACCTGCTTTGTATCGATAAATATTCTGATGTCCCACTCGCCGATAAAATTGCGCATACCCAGAGATGGATCAAAGGCGCGCACCAGACCAGTATCTTCGGGAGGATGCAGACGCATCCATGCCCATACGATTAATGGATCGCCGGTAGAAGTCGCGTCGAACCGGGTGAGTTCCTGACGATTGCCACGAGGACCCATCCAATGGACTTCTACCCCATGAACACCCGCTTCAAGACCGCCGACATCCATAAGCAAATAGACCGTATCCGAGCAAGTGAATTCGGTCTCGCCGGTGCGTTTTGGTATCTGCCCATCCAGCTCTGAGCTGAAACCCGTTGTAACCTCCAGGGCAAATGCCACACGGGTAGCTGCCAGTGCACACGAAAAAACCATGAGAAGCAGCACTATTGGCAAGCGCAGATTGTGAAGAACAGCACATAATTGCTGTGACTTACTACTGGAACAGTATGCGTGGATTGGTGTCGGGAAAGTCATGGCAATAGTGAAATTGATAATGAACAGTGTCGTCGGTAGGATCAGGGTCGTCATACGACACCTGGACTATCTTGGGGCAGACCACTGACCTCATCAAGATCGAATAGTGATTTATTCATGCCAATTATGATGAAACATTACGTAACAGAAACTGAACAGATGCTACTGGCGTAATCGTTTCAGGAATTAGCGTTATTCCAGAATGAACACGATATGGGTTAAGCAAGTGGTTATTAAAGTTGAGAAGATAGTCAAAAACCCTATAATAAGCGCTTAAACAGGCAGGATATTTTTATTGTGGCGATGTGTCACGCCAAGAATATCACTGATGCCATCAAAACCACTAAAGGAGGGACGCCCCCGATGCGTCGATTGATTCTGGCGATGAGCGCCGCATTATGGCTGGCTGCCTGTAGTAGCGGGGGAAGTACATCCTCGACTGGTGGAAGTATTACCGGGGCCACATCCGGCACGACCGGGCTTTTCATGTTTGTAATACTCACGCCACCAGACTTCAGTTCAGATACAAAAAGTAGCGACTGCACCGTACCGCCAGATGGCGTGATCGATCAGTTTGTGACCAGCGATATTGGTAGTGTAACCATTACCATTCGTGATAATAGTCTGGTGGCCACCACATCCAACAAGGGTGTTGTGTTTACGTCATACACCGTCAGCTATACCCCGATTACACCAGGTGGACCAGCTCTTGCGTCACGTCGCCAGAGTGAAAGCATCCCCGTCGTACTCGGTGACGACGATGAAGCCTCCGCAACAGCCCCAGTCGTTCTGGTGGAACTTGACACTACCAAACCCGAGTTCAATGCCCGTAACCCCGCAGGTAAAGTCTATACCTACAATATAACCGTCACATTTCGTGGTAGTCGAATCGACACCGGCGCGCCGGTCGCTGTCAGTGGCAGTACCTCGATGGAGCTTGGCGATTTTTGTGAAGGCACCTGATATATCCTTAAAAAATCAATTCGGAAAAATCGGTAATCTCATAATCAACCAGGGGCAGTGTGCCTGCCCGCTGACTGGAAAACCCTTCAGGATTCATGGCGATACCCATTAGCAGCATTTCGGGTATTAGTGTGACGATGCTGTATCGATCTCCTGTGGCGCCGTCAATGGCGTAATTCGGGCGATCTCAACTGAATATGCGCCACTTTTAACGATTTCGATAACCAGGTTGTCTACTTTTATTGTAGTTCCGGGGTTGGGCACATCTTCAAGGACTTCAAGCAATAGCCCATTGAGGGTTTTGGGTCCGTCTGTGGGAAGATTCCATAACATTTTTCGATTCAGGTCGCGAATGTTGGCGCGTGCATCCACGAGATAACTGCCGGCATCTTCTACATACACATCGTCTGATACTCCAGGTACATTGCGGGTGAATTCACCGACAATTTCCTCCAGAATTTCATCCAGAGTGACGAGACCACGAATTTCACCAAACTCATTGACTACCAGCGCCGTCTGACATCGTTTTTCCTGCATCATCAATAATTGTTCAGTCAACTGTGCACTTTCCGGAATGAACATCGGTTCGCGGATAATTTCCAGAAATTTGGCGAGTGTTGGTTCGCCTTCCTGATATTGGTGCACAACGTTTCGAAGATGCACCTCGCCGACGATGTTGTCGAGGTTACCTCGATAAACCGGTAGACGCGTGTGATGGCTGGTAGCAAGTTGATCGATAATGTCGTCCCAATCGTCCTCGAGATCGATACCCTCAATACTGCCGCGTGGCACCATGACATCTTCCACCGTTATGGTTTCAAGGTCGAGAATCCTCAGCAGCATTTCCTGATGACTCTTGGGAATCAGGGAGGCCGAGTGTTTGACCACGGTACGAAGCTCTTGGGGCCCCAACCGATCATCCCGCTTTTTTAAGGAGATACCGAATAGTCGGGGTAACAGTGCGCCAATTCGATTCACTAAAAACACGATCGGTTGGGCGATCCGAATAAGGAAGGCGAGGATATAGACTGCCCGAAAAGCAATTTTTTCGGGATACAGTGCGGCTACAGTTTTCGGTGGTATCTCCGCAAAAATCAGTATTATCAGTGTGATAACACCCGTTGCAAAGGCGATGGCAACCTCACCGGCAATCTCAAGTGCAATTACAGTGGAGACCGCCGCCGCCGCGTTATTGACCAGGTTATTACCCAACAGGATCGTGCCAAGAAGACGATCGGTTTGACCAAGTAACTTGAGACACAGTCGAGCGGCATTGTTACCGTCTTCTGCAAGATGTTCCAGGCGATAGCGGTTGAGCGCCATCATCGCTGTTTCCGATGCTGAGAAAAATGCCGACAGAACAAGCAAAACAACCAGTATCGCCAATAAGGTGAGCAGTGAAACGTCGGTCATTATCCCACCCTATGCGCGTCGTCATGACGCAACCTGTCCGTATTGTGATCGTTCCAGTCCGGTGTAACCAGGAGCTGATTAGTCAGCGAACTTTGTTGAGTCCAGCCGACCGAGGTTGGTGATGAAATGATAGCCGCGAGACTTTCAGGAGAATGTTTCAGGTTTAACGCCGCTAGCGGCCGGAATAAGGGAGGATCGCTATCGCTCATGAAATTATCCGGCTGATATCCTTACGCATGGAACGTTCGATTTGATATTAATCATCGAGTTTACGCTTGAGTATTTCATTAACCTGGCGTGGATTGGCTTTGCCTTGGCTAAGTTTCATTATTTGTCCGACAAGATATCCGATGACTTTGGTTTCACCCTCGCGATATTGTTGTACCTGAGCGGCAGAGTTCGACAATACTTCATCTACCATCTCCTCGAGCGCTCCGCTGTCGCTGATTTGCCTGAGTCCACGAGCGTCGATAATGTTATCGGCAGTATCCCCACTGTCCCACATTGCCTGAAACACGTCTTTAGCTATTTTGCCGGAAATCGTACCATCCTGAATACGATCGAGCAGTTGTCCGACTGCCAGCGGCGTGACTGGAATATTTTCGAAGTTAATTCCTTCACGATTGATTCGCGCACTGATATCACCGGTAATCCAGTTTGCGGCCGCTTTTGCTGTTGCCGCGGTGGATTGCATGATTGCTTCGAAATAGTTGGCGATATCGAGATCGCCAACCAATGCCTCCGCATCGCTGGAGTTCAGGGAATATTCCCGAATGAATCGTTCCCGCTTGGCATGAGCAAGCTCCGGTAATGTGCGTCGCACATCTTCTATGAACGATTCCGTGATAACCAGCGGTGGCAGGTCGGGATCGGGGAAATAGCGGTAATCGTGCGCTTCTTCCTTGCTGCGCATTGATCTGGTCTCGTCTTTGGTCGGATCGTAAAGTCTGGTTTCCTGTACCACAGTGCCGCCGTCTTCAATAATTTCGATCTGACGCGCGATCTCGAATTGAATCGCCTTATCGACGAATCTGAAGGAATTTATGTTCTTGATCTCTGCGCGGGTACCGAGTTTGTCCTCACCCCTGCGGCGTACCGAAATGTTCGCATCGCAGCGGAAGGAGCCCTCCTGCATATTGCCGTCGCAAATACCCAGATAGCGAACCAGCGTGTGCAGTTTACGCAGGTAAACCACGGCCTCAGTGGCTGTTCGCATGTCAGGATCGGAAACCACCTCAAGTAATGGTGTACCGGCGCGATTCAGATCGATACCGGTCATGCCATGGAAATCTTCGTGAAGTGATTTACCGGCATCCTCCTCGAGATGCGCGCGAGTAATTCCAATACGCTTCGATTTGCCTTCGACCTCTATATCGAGATAACCCGGGCCAACCACCGGAATTTCGTATTGACTGATCTGGTAGCCTTTTGGCAGATCGGGATAAAAATAATTCTTGCGGGCAAATATCGAACGTTGATTGATCAGCCCGTTAACCGCCAAGCCAAAGCGGACAGCCATGGTGACCGCCTCTCGGTTCATGACAGGCAATACGCCAGGCAGGGCGATATCCACTGCATTCGCCTGGGTGTTGGGTTCGGCGCCAAAGGCGATTGAACTGCCTGAGAAAATCTTGCTCGATGTCTTGAGCTGCACGTGAACTTCAAGTCCGATGACTGATTCGAAACTCATGCGAACTCCCCTGGCACGTGGCGGTGCCAATCTGTAGTCTGCTGGTAGCAGTGACCTACATTTAACAATTTCGCCTCGTCAAGATAAGGCCCGATGAGCTGCATGCCGATGGGCAGGCCGCTGCCTGAAAACCCCACCGGTATCGACAGGGCAGGCAGGCCGGCAAGATTGACCGAACTGGTGAAGATATCGTTGAGGTACATGGATACCGGATTGTCCATTTTTTCGCCGATTTTAAAGGCGGTAGTCGGTGTAGTCGGTCCTGCAATCACGTCGCATTGCGCAAAGGCGCGATCGAAATCAGTAGCGATCAGGCGGCGTATTTTCTGAGCCTTCAGGTAATAAGCGTCATAGTATCCCGACGATAATGCGTAGGTACCGATCATGATGCGCCGCTTTACCTCGGCGCCGAATCCCTCAGCGCGGCTGCGTTCGTAGAGATCGGTCAGGTCGACAGGGTCATTTGTGCGATAGCCGTAACGCACGCCATCGAAACGTGCCAGGTTGGAGGAAGCTTCGGCTGGAGCGATGACGTAATAACAGGGAATGGCGGCTGCGCTATTGGGAAGTGCGATGTTCACCGCGCTGGCACCCAGTTCGCACAGACGGGCCACAGCCGCTTGAACGGCTGCGCCTACATCGCTGTCGACTCCACTATCAAAAAATTCGTTGGGCAAACCAATCTTGAGTCCTTTAAGTGGTTTTTCGAGGCTAGAGGAGGCCGCTTCGAATTTTTTGTCGAGTGAGGTCGAATCGCGTGGATCGAAACCTGCCATGGCGTCGAATAACAGGGCAGCATCAGCGGCTGTCTGGGCAATGGGACCGGCTTGATCCAGTGATGAGGCAAATGCAACGATGCCGTATCGGGAAACTCGTCCGTAACTCGGCTTTAAACCGGTTAATCCACAAAGTGCCGCCGGCTGTCGAATCGACCCACCCGTATCGGTGCCGGTGGCGGCCGGGACCAGGCGTGCGGCGACAGCAGCAGCCGAACCGCCGGAACTACCGCCGGCTACGCGACTCGTATCCCAGGGGTTTGCGACAGGGCCATACCATGATGTCTCGTTGGACGAGCCCATGGCGAATTCGTCCATGTTGGTTTTGCCAAGTGTAATCACGCCTTCTTTGGCAAGACGCTCAACCACTGTCGCGTCGTACGGTGAGATGAAATTATCGAGCATGCGTGATCCGCAGCTCGTTTTTAAGCCTTTAGTGCAGAAAATGTCCTTGTGAGCGATCGGTAAACCGGTTAATGGTGACGCCGAGCCGGAATTGAGCGCGTCGTCGGCTACGCGTGCTTGTTGTAATGCCCGTTCGGTATCAGAGGTGATGAAAGCATTAAGCTTAGTATCTCCTTCAATACGGTCAAGAAAATGTGTGCAGAGTTCGAGCGCGGAAATGTCACGCGAACGCAACTTTTTCGACAGTTCCAGCAAGGTATGATTGTGCGGCATGAAAAACTTACATCAGGTCGGATTGTCTGTATCCGGCACGCGGCCGGTTATTGCAGATGTTGGGTTATTGGCTAAACGCCTTATTCGATGACTTTGGGGACGAGGTACAGGCCATTTTCAGATGCCGGCGCGATGCCCATGAATTCGTCGCGATGGTCGGTTTCGCTGACCGTATCATCACGCAATCTCAAGGAAACATCGCTTGGGTGGGCCATCGGTTCGATTCCATCGGTGTCGACATCGTTCATCTGGGCGACCAGATCGAGAATCCGTGACAAATTGTCGGCGTAGATTTCTACTTCCTCGTCGCTGATACCGAGCCGCGCCAGGCGGGCGATGTGGTGTACGTCCTGATTGCTGATACTCATAATCGTCTAACGTAGTGGATGAAAAGCTGTTTTAAATGACTTGCAGATCTAATGTGTCGCAAGATGGCGTGTCAATATTCGATAACCGGTGTCTGGCCGTCATCAAAGTGTAACCATAATAGGAGTCGAAGATTGATCCAATCCGCTATTTTAGCTAATCCTGACAGGCGATATTGTTCCCATTCGGTTTTATATGTGCATTTATCAGGTAACTCATTCGTAGTCGGTTTTGACGGGTTTTTGTTGAACCACGTGAACGAGGTTGTTACATTACCTCGGTTTGCGTCTCAACCAATTCCTTCCGGTAAAGCATGTTCTTAAAGCGCCTACTAGGTCTGTTCTCAAATGACCTCGCCATCGATCTTGGCACCGCCAATACCCTGATTTATGTCCGGGACCGCGGCATTATACTCAATGAACCTTCAGTGGTCGCGATACGCCACGCCAGTCATGGCGGCGGCAACAAGACCGTATTAGCGGTTGGAGCCGACGCCAAGCTGATGCTCGGCCGAACGCCCGGTAGTATTCAAGCGATCCGCCCCATGAAGGATGGCGTTATTGCCGACTTCACCATTACCGAGGTGATGCTCAAGTACTTTATCCGCAAAGTTCAGGAAAATCGCTTTTTCTCGAGCCCGAGGATCGTCATTTGCGTCCCCTGCGGTTCAACCCAGGTAGAACGCCGCGCTATTCGCGAATCAGCGCTTGGTGCCGGCGCCCGCGAAGTCTATCTTATTGAGGAACCGATGGCTGTTGCCATCGGTGCCAATCTGCCGGTTGCGGAACCGACTGGTTCAATGGTTGTCGATATTGGCGGCGGTACGACAGAAGTCGGTGTCATGTCATTAGGTGGCATGGTGTTTTCACAATCATTGCGGGTTGCTGGTGATTCATTCGATGAGTCAATCATTAACTATGTGCGACGACGCCATGGGATGCTCATCGGCGAATCCACCGCCGAGCGGGTCAAGAAGGAAATTGGTACAGCCTGGGTGGATTCAGACCATCGTGAAATGGAAATCAAGGGTCGTGATATTGCAGAGGGCATGTCACGTTCCCTGGTGATAACCAGCGAGGAGATTTTTGAAGCGATCAGCGATTCGCTCGACCAAATTGTCCATGCCATTCGCGAGGCGCTTGAGCATACACCGCCCGAGTTGTCTGCAGATATCGGCGATCGCGGCATGGTTATCGCCGGTGGTGGCGCATTATTGCGCGATATGGATCGCCGCTTGATGCAGGATACCGCGCTACCGGTGGTAATCGCTGACGACCCGTTAACCTGCGTCGCCCGAGGTTGTGGGCGAGCACTCGAGGAAATGAATGTCCTCGGCGATGTATTCGCCCACGAGTGAATCTCGCCGATCCGAACAATCGGCGGTATAGCGGTAACGCTATCCCCAGCGGACTCGTCAATCGACGGTGCAGCACTCCGGCGTAAACTTAAGATTTCTGGTGTATGTGTTCGTGTCCGTGTTGATAATCAACATGGATGCGCATACGCATGCCTTGGCACCCGTGCGCGCATTGCTGGGGCTCACTGTCGCACCCCTGCAAGAGCTGGTGCTTGTGCCACGGCGATTTGCCGAGTGGGTATCGTTGCGAGCAATTTCAGAATCCGAGCTTCTTGACAAGGTTGAGGATCTGCAAGCTGCTAATCTGACCCTGTCAGCGCGGCTGCAACGCATCGATGGACTTGATGCTGAAAACCGGCGTTTGCGTGAACTACTTTCGGCATCGAGGCGTGGGCTCGATCGGGTGATGTTGGCTGAAATTGAAAATATCAGTCTCGAACCGTTTACGCAGAGTGTACTGGTTAACAAGGGTCTTGCTGATGGTGTGTATGAAGGGCAACCCGTGCTTGATTCCCGCGGTGTCATGGGCCAGGTAGTACGCACATCCTACTTAAAGAGTGCGGTATCCCTGGTGACGGATCCCGGACAAACCATTCCCGTCATGCTGGAACGCAACGGCCTGCGTGCACTGACTTCCGGGACTGGATCGAGACAACTTCTCGACGTGCCTTTTCTCGATCGGAATACCGACATCCGCCGTGGCGATCTACTGATTACATCAGGCCTTGGAGGTCGATTTCCCTATGGATATCCGGTTGCCATTGTTCGCGAAGTGACCGTAGACGTCAACGAGCCGTTTCTTAATATCAGCGCCGAGCCGGTTGCGCGACTTGGTTATTCACGAGAAGTATTACTGGCTTGGCCTGGTGCCGAGCCGGATGCTGATTTAACCCCTGTAGATGTACAACCGATTCCCCAACCGCCAGTATCTCCGACATCCATCCTGGGTGGATCCATACTGACTCTGCCTGGGCAAATTCCTGAATCCGGCGGCGAATCTGCTCCAGCGATTTTGCCGCAATCCACACCACAGCCAGCCGTTTCACCGAACCAGGATGCAGTCAATGCTACTCGGCAGTAGTCAAAGTCGGTCGGTATGGCTGGTTGCATTCAGTTTCCTGGTGGCAGCGTGCCTTGACATATTACCGGTAGGCTGGTTGCGAGGATATTTTCAGCCGGATTGGGTCGCCTTGGTGCTGATCTATTGGTGCATCCATGACCCTGACCGATACGGCGCCGGCATCGGTTGGTTGAGTGGCTTGTTGATGGACTTGCTCGACTATGGAATTTTAGGAAAATATGCTCTTGGTAAAACGGTCTTAGGATTTCTCGCTAATAAAATATCTCTTCGCCTGCGGGTTTATCCACTGTGGCAACAATGCCTCGGAGTCGCTGTCCTGATCTTCGTTGACGTTATTGTTCATGCATTGGTACGGTTTCTGCTGGAGCAGCCGACTTTATCAATTGCTCGTTGGTTGACTCCACTTTCCAGCATGGTGATGTGGCCATTGGTGGTGGTAATCTTGACTCCCCGCGCGCGGACGCGGCGATACTGACAGGACGATACGGAAACTGGCGTGGCGAATCACGAAATCAAGGACACCAAGCGCGAATCACGTGTAATCCAGTCGCGCATTCTCATTGCGTTTATCGGCGTTCTGGCGCTATCGGCTATCCTCATTGCGCGGCTGTATTTTCTGCAAATTATCGGCCATACACATTACGAAACGCTCTCCAATAATAACCGTATCGACCTGGTGCCAGTTCCACCGGTTCGAGGTCTTATTTTCGATCGTAATGGTGAAGTTCTGGCGCAAAATTTCCCTGTCTATACGTTGGAAGTCATTCCGGATCAAGTCGAGGACATGCAGCGTACCCTCGACGAAATCGGTCAACTGGTGGTGCTTACCCCACACGATCTTGCTCTTTTTAAAAAATCATTGCGCCAGAGGCCCGGATTTGAACGTAGACATTTGAAAACCGAGTTGAGCCCTGATGAGGCATCCCGGTTCGCGGTTAACCAGTATCGCTTCAAAGGCGTCAAACTCATTGCCCGGTTACAGCGTTTTTACCCCTATGGCAATCTTACTGCGCATGTGCTTGGTTATGTCGCCCGTATCGGACCGCGTGATCTGGCCCGTGTCGATGCCGCTGCCTATAAAGGGACGGACTACATTGGCAAGCTCGGTATCGAGGCGTATTACGAGAACGAATTGCATGGCCAGGTCGGTTTCGAGCAGGCTGAAACCAATGCCCATGGCCGGGTGGTACGCCGCCTGAATCGCACCCCGGCAGTTGCCGGTGTAAATCTGCATCTGAATCTTGACATCAAACTTCAGGAAGTTGCCACGCGTGTGCTTGACGGCCGGCGTGGGTCAATCGTGGCTATCGAACCGGCGACAGGTGGCGTATTGGCATTTGTCAGCCAACCATCTTTCGATGCCAATTCGTTTGTTAATGGCATTGATACACGCAGATTCCGGGAGCTTAATGAATCCGAGGATCGTCCGCTTCTGAATCGTGCACTCCATGGGCGGTACGCTCCTGGATCGACAATTAAGGGCTTCATTGCGCTTGCGGGGCTGCAAGCGGGTATCGATCCAGCACAAACCATCAGTTGCTATGGTTCATTTTCGTTACCCAACAGCCGTCACCGTTACCGCGATTGGAAAAAGGAAGGACACGGTCATGTTGATCTCAAATCGGCGATAATGCAGTCATGTGACGTATATTTTTATCGACTCGCCAGCAAGATCGGCATAAGGCAGATTCACGATACCCTGTTGCCGTTTGGATTGGGTCGAAAAACCGGTATCGATCTTAACCAGGAACCCAGTGGCCTGGTGCCTTCTCCTGAATGGAAACGGCGCTCGCGCAATCAACCCTGGTATCCAGGCGAGACGGTGATCGCCGGGATTGGTCAGGGCTATATGCTGGTTACACCACTGCAACTTGCAGTGGCAACAGCCACATTGGCGAATCGGGGCCTTTATATTGAACCGCGATTGCTTCATTCGGTAGAAGATCCGCAAACTCGAATCATAGAGCCCGTTGAAAACGCCGGTTCGTCTTACATCGAGATGAAGGACTCGGCGTACTACGACCGTGTAATTGCCGGTATGGAAGCGGTTGTGCACGGTCCACGCGGTACCGCTCGCCGAATTGGCGCAAAGTCATCGTACCGATTTGCCGGCAAGACCGGTACCGCGCAGGTTATCGGTATTGCCCAGAACGAGGAATATGACGAAGAAAATACGGCAGAGCGCTTTCGTGATCATTCATTATTTATTGCCTTTGCTCCAGTAGAAAAGCCGCGAATTGCAATCGCCGTAGTGGTTGAAAATGGCGGTAGCGGGAGTCGTACAGCCGCGCCCCTGGCCAAGGAAGTTCTCGACTACTATCTGATAGATCGCCTGCGACGTGCAGATCTCGACGACGAAGAATCGATTGGTATTGGCAGTACTGATACCACACCCGGGAGCGTGTTACGGGGAGGCGATCAGCAAATTCCGTATAACGATTCGCAAAAATCCGGTGATACTCACACAGTGCCCCATTGGGACTTGAAACATGCAGGCTAAACGACGAAGCGCCATCGATCCCTCGTTACTGATGGCGCTACTACTACTGTCATCGCTCTCTTTAGTGGTGCTATATAGCGCTGGCGGTGAGAGCTACGACCTCATCTGGAGACAGTTTGTACGTCTGTTCGTCGCACTATTGGCACTGATAATCTTCTCCATGATTTCCCCGGATTCACTGCGCCGCTGGTCGCCGCATCTTTTTATAATCGGAACGCTTCTTCTGACACTGGTGCTTGTCATCGGATATATAGGCAAGGGTGCGCAGCGCTGGCTTGATCTTGGCGTAGTTCGGTTTCAGCCTGCCGAGATAATGAAGCTTGCAGTACCGATGATGATTGCATGGATCTTATCGAGACGATCATTGCCACCAGGTATCTTGTCTATAGTTCTGGCAAGTATTTGCGTTGTTTTGCCAGCAGTTCTTGTGATCTTGCAACCCGATCTTGGTACCGCGATTCTTATTGCAGTATCGGGATTGCTGGTAATTTTTCTTGCCGGTTTGCGCTGGCAGTATATTGTCGCGACCATTGGCCTGGTTATGGCAGCGGCTCCGTTGATGTGGTTTAACCTGCATGCCTACCAACAGCGGCGGATCCTGACTCTCTTCGATCCTTATTCCGATCCTCTCGGTGCGGGGTATCACACCATTCAGTCCACCATTGCGGTCGGTTCAGGCGGGCTTCATGGCAAAGGCTGGATCGGTGGCACCCAATCACAGCTTGAGTTTATTCCCGAGCGAAGTACAGATTTTATTTTTGCAGTATTTGCCGAGGAATTCGGGCTGATCGGATCACTGCTGATTCTGTCGATATATTTGTTTATCGTAGGGCGCACGTTGGTTATCGCATTTAACGCCCGAGATGCTTATTCGAGATTATTGACTGCGAGTCTGTCATTGACATTTTTCTTTTATGTATTTGTTAACATCGGTATGGTAACCGGTATATTGCCTGTTGTTGGGGTACCGCTACCGTTGATCAGTTACGGCGGAACATCGATGGTGACCCTGATGGCCGGTTTCGGTATCGTCATGAGCGTTAACTCGCGTAAACACTTCATGGCTTGAGTGCTATCAGATAGTAATATTTTACGGAGACGATTTATTGGCCAATGAATCGTAATGGTTGGCAAAATGGAAAAAGACTGGATGCACCGATGAAGATTATTCGATCTGGACAAGACACGATTCGACTTATGATTCTGCAACTGGTAGCTGTAGCTGCCGGATTGTTGTCATTCTTGCCCCTAACGAGTCATGCGCTTGAACTTGATCAACATCCCGAACTAGTGAAAATTATTGACGACCTTGTTGCAAACGAGGGGCTTGATCGAAAGACATTGGAACGCTGGCTGGCAGGCGCAGAGTACAAGGAATCGATTATCGAAGCCATTACCCGTCCTGCGGAAGGGCTGCCGTGGAGTCGGTATCGCGCCTTATTCGTCAATGATGCGGCGATTAGCAACGGAGTCAAGTTTATGAACGATCATCGTGAAACGCTTGAACGGGCGCATCGCGAGTTCGGTGTTGAACCGCTTATCATAGCTGCCATCATTGGTATTGAAACCCGATACGGAACGGTCAAGGGTAACTACCGCGTGATTGACAGTTTGTCGACCTTAACCGTCGGCTATCCGCGTCGCAGTCAGTTCTTCGGTAAGGAATTGCGTGAATATCTGGTGCTTGTAACACGCAATAAACTGGATCCATTGGAAACTAAAGGCTCTTATGCAGGCGCCATAGGCATACCGCAGTTTATGCCAAGCAGTTATCTTGGCTATGCAGTTGATTTCAACAACGATGGCGTTAGCAATCTGGTTAATGATTTCGAGGATGCGATTGGAAGTGTCGCTAACTATTTAAAAATCCATCGATGGCGCGTTGGTGAACCCATCGTCACCGAACTAGGCCGGGGTCAATCGGATAAATTACTCGATGCGATTGTCACCACCGGTCTGAAAACCGATGTTGACATAACCAAACTCAAAGTGCGCGGCCTTGAGGTGTCTCCCGAACAGGCGCAGTGGAAAGTCGGCGTGATCCGCCTTGAAGATGCAGATGGGTTTGACTACCGTGTGGGTTACCATAACTTCTTTGTTATCACGACCTATAACCGCAGCCAGAATTATGCCATGGCAGCATTTGATCTCGCGCGTGCCATTGGCGCAAATATGTAGTGATGTTATTTATTGCAACAACGAATATCCGGTATGTTATGACATCCATCTGGCGCTTGGTCTTTATAGCTTGTTTAACGATTCTCATTGCTGCTTGCAGTAGCACCGGCACGGATGGCAAGTACTACCAGGATGATGGCCCTCCAAAGGCTGGTAAAGGCCCGAAACCGGAAGCAGTAGCAGATGCTGTTCCTCGTGATGAGCCGCTGAGTCGAAGCGGGAATAGCCCATATCAGGCGCTTGGTCAGAACTTCGTGCCAATGAAAAGCGCACGCGGTTTTCATGAGGAAGGTTATGCATCCTGGTACGGGCGTAAATACCATGGGCGACGTACCTCCAGCGGTGAAATCTATGACATGTATGCAATGACTGCTGCTCATCCAACACTGCCGTTACCGAGCTATGTGCGGGTACGCAATCTCGATAATGGTCGTGTGGTTGTGGTGAAGGTGAATGACCGTGGTCCGTTTCTGAATAACCGTGTCATTGATCTTTCGTATATGGCGGCACTTAAGCTTGGTATTGTCGGCAGTGGCACGGGGCGTGTGGAAGTGGTGACGGTTTTTGCCGGCGATACGCCCAGCGTAAACCAGATGGCGAATCGCAGTGCCTCGCAAGATACATCAGTCAATGTGCAAACCAGTGGCACAACAACGCCAGGCGCCCCGATTATTGCTACCACGATCATTCCCGTTGCCCAGGCTGCAGTGCCGAATACGTCAAGTCTTGTGAGTCAGGACATATCTTCTCCGGTCACTCAGCGATATGTTCTGCAAGCGGGTAGTTTTGCCAGTCGCGATAATGCTGAACGATTATTGAGTCGTCTGCGTCAGGGTGGTTATAACAATATACGGGTAACGCGGGTCAATGTGTCGGGTCGTGAATACCATCGTGTGCAAATTGGTCCCTATACCGACCGCCAGTCTGCCGACCTGATTGCTGCAACCATTGAAGAGTTTCTCGGCTCTCCGGTTTCAGTCCTCTCACAAAGTTCCGGATAGCTCTCTTGATAATGCGTTATATCCTTATCACCCTGTCTTTTGTATTGGCACCGCTTGTTGTGTTTGCCGATGTTTATGTGCCTGAGAATTTTAGATCGGCAATTCCTCCGCCCAACCTCGAGGCAACATCATGGGTTTTGCAAGACCAAAAGAGTGGGTGGATTATTGCTGCGAAAGAACCGGAATTGCAGGTGGAACCTGCCAGTATCAGCAAATTGATGACGGCCTATATCGTTTTTGAGGCGCTTTCCAAAGGTACGATCAGTAAAGACGATAAAGTCCTCATTAGTGAACGCGCGTGGAAAATGGAAGGCTCGCGTATGTTTGTCAAGGTCAATTCCAAAGTTACCGTGGAGGACTTGTTAAAAGGGCTGATCGTACAATCCGGCAATGATGCATCAGTTGCGCTTGCCGAATATGTTGCTGGGTCGGAAGATGGGTTTGTTGAATTAATGAATCAGACTGCACAACGTCTTGGTCTGCGTGGCACACACTACGTGAATACCACCGGCCTGCCGCATGCAGATCATTACAGCACGGCACGTGATATCAGTGAACTGACCCGGGCGCTCATAAGGGATTTTCCTGAGGATTATTCACTGTATTCAATCAAGGAATACACATACAACAATATTACCCAGCAGAATCGCAACGTACTGTTGTTGCGTGATGAAGCTGTCGATGGTGTCAAGACGGGGCATACTTCAACAGCCGGCTACTGTCTGGTCGGTTCGGCCGAGAAAGAGGGCATGCGTTTGATTGCGACCGTCATGGGAACAGCGAGCAAGAAATATCGTGCGGATGCAGTCTACTCTTTACTACAGTATGGTTTCGCGGCCTATGAAGGTTTCCTGGTGCACGATACAGATAAACCGGTCGCTTCGCCGACGGTATACAAAGGCGATGTGTCAGAGATAGATGCCATGATCGATGAGCCACTGTATGTCACGGTTGCCAAGGGGAGCGCGGAATCTGTCAAGGCGCGAGTATCGATAAATAACCCCTTGATAGCGCCCATTGCTAAAGGTGACAGGATAGGCGCTCTGTCAGTGTCAATAAAAGGTGAATCAGTCGGTGATTACCCCTTGGTGAGTGACCGTGCCGTTGAGTCGGGTTCATGGATCGGAAATATCTATGATTCCGTGTTGCTTCTTTTCCAATAATCTACTATTTCTGTTTAACGTCGAAAAGATAAGTCATCGATGAAAGTTATCGACAGTAAAGATACCGATACGCTGATGACTTTTCCGTGTCAGTTCGAAGTAAAGGCCATGGGTCATAACGACAGTGAACTCGAGCAGATTGTTGTTGGAATCGTTCGTAGACATCTGCCTGTTGATGCACCCTATAGCGTGCGATCCCATTTGAGCCGTACAGCAAGATACAAGTCGCTGACTATCAGCTTTACCGCCACCGATCGTGCCCAGCTTGACGCCATGTATCAGGATCTGACAGATGAGCCGATCGTGCTTGTCGCCTTATAACCTGCATGGGCGCAAACATTGAGACGTCGGGGCTTAGAGTAAAACATCTGGGTCGGATCGATTACTCTGAAGCGCTTCAGAGAATGCTTGAATTCAATGCTCATCGAACAGCAGATTGCGCTGACGAGATATGGTTGCTGGAACATTTTCCGGTTTTCACTCGTGGTGTTAGCTGCACACTCGATCCACACTCCAATCCGACTCAAATTCCGGTTATAGATTCCGACCGCGGTGGGCAAATTACTTACCACGGCCCCGGCCAGCTCATTGCCTACCTGTTGTTCGATCTCAAGCGACATCGGCGTGGTGTAAGGCGACTGGTGCATGATATCGAAGAATCGATCATTGTCACTTTGGAAGACTTTGGTATCGAAGCAAAGAGACGCACTGGCGCGCCCGGTGTTTATGTTGACGGACGTAAAATTGCGTCACTTGGACTGCGTGTGCGTTCAGGTTATACCTACCATGGTTTAAGCTTGAATATCGATATGGATCTTAAACCTTTCACGTTAATCGATCCCTGCGGTATAGAAGACCTGGAAGTTGTGAACGTTGTCGATTGTCTTGCGACGTCTGAAAAATTACCGGTGGGTTCGACATCCAGAGGATCAATGGAGAAGGGCATGCGCGATGCGCTGATCGATACATTGGTGCGCGAGTTATCGACACGAGCTGCAAAACCATTGTCCAGCGCTGATCACTATGAGTGACTGGTCTGAAAAACATACCTCGTATATGACAGACAAACGGTTATGACAAATACACCAGGGCCTTACTCGCCATCTGCTTCAACACTACCGTGTATAACGAGTCGCCTGCTTGAGTCAGGTCGGGTTGCGCATGGTTTTTTTACACGTGAGGGCGGAAAATCAGACGGATTGTATGCATCGCTTAATGCATCATACGGATCTAATGATGATGCCACTTTGGTGTCTGACAATCGGACTCGTGTAGCTACCAGATTCAAGATCGATGCAACGCAGCTATATACATTGAAACAGGTACATGGAACCGATGTCGTTCATGCTGACCTTAAGACACCTGCAAGAACGACTCCAGGAGATGCACTGGTCTGTGCAACTCCCGGTATATTGATTGGAATACTGGCGGCCGACTGTGTTCCACTTTTGCTGGTAGATCAAGACGCGGGGGTCGTTGGCGCAGCACATGCGGGGTGGCGCGGCGCGGCGACGGGGGTAGTGGAAGCGGTGGTTACCGCAATGGAGGAACGAGGTGCTATTCGCTCGAGAATTCGTGCCGCGATCGGGCCGGCTATCTCATCGTCCTCGTACGAAGTTGGCGAGGACCTGATTACCGAGGTCAATAAACTGGTTTCTTTCGATTGCAGCTTTCTGATAAATCGACAGGATAGTAAAACATGGTTTGATTTGCCCGGACTGGTGCGCTCGCAGTGTCTTCAATCAGACATTACCCTCATCGATCAACTGGCACATGATACCTATGCCGATGAAGAGAGGTTTTTCAGCTATCGACGGGCCGTTCATCGCGCAGAACCTGACTATGGGCGACAATTGTCTGTCATAGGATTGCGATTGCCATCCATTTGAGCGAGCATTTAACACCGAATTGGCGGGTTGCAGCCAGTTTGAGACAAGTTCTGACACGAAGCTGTTTCAGACCTCATGGATTACCCGCACGGGTCAGTAATTCACGCAGAACATTCAGATATCGCGCCTTCGGGTTTTTAGATGGAGCGACCAACCCAACGACACGATAGGTTGGTAGCCGACCGAAGGGAAAGGTACGCACGCTTGAAGGAAAAGGTTTTGCGATATTTCTTCTGGGAACCACAGCCACGCCAAGTCCCTTTGAGACCATGCGTGATATGGCTTCCAGTGAATTCATTTCCATGCTCGATTTAACCCGGATGCCTTCGGCAAGAATCTGATTTTCAATCAGTCTCCCGGCATATGCATCGCGGTGAAATCGAATAAACGGATGATGACCCAGTATCTCGCGGTAACCCGTTTCACGAACCTCGCGGTGAGCGATGACGACGAGTGGTTCGTTAAAACATGGCATCCAGTTGAGTCCGCGATCGATGGAATCCGGCATCGATACAATTGCTGCATCCAGTTCACTGTCGCGAACCCGACGGGTTAATTCGACAGATAAATCGCTGAATAACTCTACCTGAAGTTCCGGAAGGGCTTGTGCCAGTTTCGAGAGGACATCGGGGAGGACACCGGATGTAACCGTCGCAACCGAGCCCAATTTGAATTGTGTCTCTTGAGAAGCACTGATCGCTTGAGAATTCGTACTTTCTCGAATCTCGTCACACAGTGCCAATACTTCCCGGGATTTTTCCACAACCGATCGACCGGTAGCGTTCAATACTTGGGGGCGACAGCTTCTATCGAATAACGGCACGCCGAATTCGCGTTCCAGTTGACGGATCTGAAGACTGACGGCTGACTGGGTTAATCCGATTTTCTGACCGGCTGCGGCGAATGTGCCGCTATCAGCTATGGATACCAGCGTTCGAAGATTTCTAAGCTCCATTTTTTAAAGGCCGACCAAAGTTTTGAATCAGGCTTAGTAGTATAAGAATTAATCGTTCTAATTGTTAAAAATATTCGTTTGATTAATGTTAACGGAGTTCCTAGACTGTTCTCATTCACACATTCGTGACAGATTTGCGCTTTGTGTTGCATTAATTCTCATCTCAACCAGTCACCGAAAACATGATATCTACAACAGCTAAAGGTCCTTTAGAAGGAATCCGCATTCTCGATTTATCTCGCATCCTGGCTGGGCCAACCTGCACGCAGGTTCTCGGCGACATGGGTGCGGACGTTATCAAGATAGAAAAGGCGGGTGCCGGTGACGATACGCGCAAATGGGGCCCGCCTTTCGTCAAGGATGCCAACGGGAACGATACCACCGAGAGTGCGTATTACCTCTGCGCCAACCGTAACAAACGTTCCGTGGAAATCGATATTTCACTCACAGAAGGTCAGGAACTGATTCGCAAACTGGCTGGCGAATGCGATGTATTTATTGAAAACTTCAAGGTGGGTGGGCTTCGCAAATATGGCCTGTCCCATGATGATCTCAAGGAATCCCGGCCATCTCTCATTTATTGTTCGATCAGTGGATTTGGGCAGGATGGGCCTTATGCCGCACATCCGGGATACGATTTCATGATCCAGGCAATGGGTGGGATCATGAGTATTACCGGGCAACCCGATGGCGATCCGACCAAAGTCGGCGTGGGTATTGCCGATGTAATGTGTGGAATGTATGCAGCGGTATCAATCCTTGCTGCACTGCATCATCGCGACAAAACCGGTCAGGGACAGTACATCGATCTGGCGCTTCTGGACTGCCAGGCGTCCTGGCTAATCAATTCCGGACTGAATTACCTGACTTCCGGCAAGACGCCGACGCGCATGGGCAATAGTCACCCCAATATCGTTCCCTATGAAGTATTCCCGGCAAGTGATGGATATTTCGCGCTCGCAGTGGGTAACGATACGCAGTTTGCCCGGTTCTGTGATGTTGCAGGTGCCCCCGAACTCGCTGTCGATCCGCATTATGTGACCAACTCTCTGCGTGTTGAACACCGTGAAGAACTTGTACCGAAATTACGGCGTATTACGGTCGAGCGGCACGTTGACGATTGGCTGAATGCACTGCAACTTGCCAAAGTGCCGTGTGGCCCGGTCAACGATATCAGACAGGTATTCGAGGACCCGCAGATCAAGCATCGCAACATGCAAATCAGTATGGCGCACCCGCTGTCTGGCAGTGGATCAGTTGATTTGATCGGTAGTCCCATTCGTTTCGGGAAAACTCCGGTCACATATCGCCATGCACCGCCGGTCATGGGTCAACATACGGACGAGGTTCTTGAAGAGCTATTGAATCTTGATGCGAACGTTCGAAAGTCGTTGCGTGCACGCGGTGTAACCGGTAAACAATCACCAGGCGATGGGGATCAATAAGATGTTCTCGTTACCCCAGGAGCAACTTGAACTACAACAACGCGCACGCGATCTGGCAGTACGGGTTATCGCCCCTCGCGCGGCCGATATCGATATCTCTCAGGAATATCCATGGGATAACGTCAAGGCGTTGACCGATGCCGGTTTCATGGGGATGACCATTGCCGAGAACCATGGCGGACCGGGTCTGTCCTTTCTTGATGCCGTGGTCGTGATCGAAGAAATGGCCAGGGTATGTGCTGTCACGGCGCGAATTGTCGTTGAAGGCAACATGGGCGCTATCAGCGCAATCATGAAGTATGGTAGCGATAAGCAAAAACGCATGGCTGCCGAACGCGTTCTGACGGGGGATAAGCCGGCTATATGTATCACTGAACCGGAAGCGGGAAGCGCCGCTTCGCATATGACAACACGGGCAGATAAAAAAGGCGATCGCTATGTGTTGAATGGTTTTAAACACTGGATTACCGGCGGCGGAGTATCTGATCTTCACCTGGTTTTTGCGCGCGTATTTGATGACGGTAAGGAACTTGGTATCGGCGGGTTTATAGCGTTTCGTGAAGAGGATAAAGGACTGATAGTCGGTCGTCGCGAGCCTACCATGGGGTTACGAGGCATTCCCGAGACCGAGATTATTATCGAAAATCTCGAACTTTCCAGCGATCGCTTGATCCAACCGCCTGAAGGTCTTGCGCGTGGATTTGCCGGGTTAATGAATGCATATAATGCCCAACGCGTTGGTGCCGCTACCGCAGCCATAGGTATCGCACAAGGCGCCTATGAAAAGGCGCTTGAGTACAGTCAATTGCGCAATCAGTTTGGCAGACCAATCAGTGAATTTCAGGGTTTGCAATGGATGATGGTCGATATGAGCATTCAGCTGGCTGCGGCACGTGGTTTAATTTATCAGGCAGCATCTAGTGGCTCGAAATTCCCTGATGCCACACTGGCAGCACAGGCAAAAATTCTTGCCTCTGAATCGGCAATCAAGATAACCAACGATGCGTTGCAGATATTCGGCGCAGCCGGTTATTCAAGGAACCTGCCCATGGAACGAATGGTGCGCGATGCGCGTATGTTTACTATTGGTGGTGGCACTGTGCAAATTTTACGTACCATGGTCGCAGGACAATTACTGGGCCGGAAACTACCGCAAACAAGAGACGGCTATGTTGACCCGGTCAAAGTAGAAACGGCAATATGATTGCTGCTGAAGTAATTGCACGACGCCTTGCTCTGGCTGGCGTTAAAGAAGCCTACGGGATACCTGGAGGCGAAGTACTGACATTCGTAAACAGCCTTGCCGATGCCGGGATTCGGTTTGTCCTGTGCAAACATGAAAATGCCGGTGGCTTCATGGCCGAGGGTGCCTACCATGCGAGTGGTGCACCCGGTGTGCTGGTTGCAACACTCGGCCCTGGCGTTGCCAATGCGGTTAACGTTATGGCGAATGCCTTGCAGGATCGGGTGCCGATGCTGTTGATTACGGGTTGTGTCGATTCATCTGAAGCTGCGACTTACACCCATCAGGTTTTCGATCATGGTGCGTTATTGTCCTGTGTCACCAAAGCGACGATGACCATTGCTGACGGTGCAGTGGACGTCATGATCGATAAGGCACTGGCCATAGCCATGCAGGATCCTCCAGGGCCTGTACATCTTGATCTGCCGATATCGGTCGCTCACAAGGAACAAAAGGACCCTGCATATCAAATTGAAAAGGCCATGCCACTGCGTGGCACGCCGCGTGTTGGCGAGTCGCTTGAGACAGCCTCTAAATGGCTGGCCGAGGCTCGTCGGCCGATAATCATAGCCGGGCTCGAGGTGTTGTATCAGGGTGCGGAGGAAGCTGTTTCTGCGTTTGTTAAGACTAATTCCGTACCACTTATTACCACGTATAAAGCCAAGGGAATTCTCGACGAGGAACATCCTTTGAGTCTGGGTGCAGCCGGTCTGTCTCCTAAAGCTGATGATCTTCTTCTACCTCTGGTAAGCGAAAGCGACTGTATTATCCTCGCCGGCTACGATCCAATCGAAATGCGCAGTGGCTGGAAAAATCCATGGCCGGAAGATGCCCGTGTCATCGAGTTCTCAGCAGTTCCAAACGTCCATTACATGCATCATTCGCGATTTGAATTTATTGGCGATATCGGTGCTGGCCTTGAAGCATTAACGAAGTGCGTTACCGATCTGGATATCGTTGTCACTGATAATTCGCGGCCCAGTCCAAAGGTTGATGACGCCGTAGTATTAATACAAAAGAAACTGGCCTCATACTTTGGCGCCGGCCTTGACGATTGGGGACCGCGCGCCGTGATAGACGTCGCCCGATCCGTACTTCCGCGAAACACCGTTGCAACGGTTGATTCAGGCGCTCATCGGATACTGCTGAGCCAGATGTGGACATGTTACACACCACGGACATTATTGCAGTCGACCGGGTTATGCACCATGGGCTGTGCCTTGCCGATGGCAACAGGCTACAAACGCCTGAATCCACAGACACCTGTTGCGGCTTTCATGGGTGACGGCTGTCTTGAAATGGTGTTGGGTGAGCTTGCCACATTGCGGGACAGCGGTTTGCCCGTGACGGTGATCGTGTTTGTCGACGAATCCCTCGCACTCATCGAATTGAAACAGCGCAAACTTAACTATCAAAATGTTGGTGTGGATTTTACCGGCACCGATCTTGCTGCAGTCGCTGAAGCGATGGGTGGCCGAGGTGTGACTGTCGATACTCGCGACTCGCTTGTCTCGGCCATTAATGAATCTCTTGATGCCACGACCTTCACTCTGATCGCTTGTATCATCAGCCGCAAAGCCTACGATGGTCTGTTCTGAATGTGGTTTTAATCTTACCAGTCTTCAAGTTGGTAAAGTGACTGTAAGGTGTTGGCAAATCAGTCTTGCGCATCTATGATCTGGGGCAGGGCGCGTTTACAACAATGTGCCTCATATAAATCGCGTAATCGTCGACTGGACACACGCCGCCCATGAACAGTGTTTCACCTTTTGGTCGGGCTGAGGGCAACGCCCTCTGCAACGTTGGCTTTTTTCTCATCGAATCTTTTTCGATGATGGCGTTTGTCTCGGCGCTTGAGCCTCTTCGCATCGCCAACCGTATGTCCGGGCAATCACTTTACGACTGGCAGGTTATCAGCGAAGATGGCCGACCGGTGATGCCAACCAATGGCGTCACCGAAGTGCCGGCGATGTATTCCATTGATAATGCACCGGATTTTGAAGTGTTATTTGTTTGCGGTGCATTTGATCCTCTCGACTATCGCTCCCCCCGTGTATTCAGTTGGCTGAATCACCTCGCAAGAAACAATACCTGTTTAGGCGGGGTCGATACCGGTAGCCACGTACTTGCACGAGCCGGCTTGCTGAAAGATAAACGCTGCACCATTCACTGGGAAAACATGCAGGGCTTCGTGAGTGAATTTGCAGATCTCAAGGCGTCCCACGAAATTTATGAGTACGACAGTTATCGATTGACCTGCGCCGGTGGCACTGCGGCAATGGACATGATGCTTTACTTCATTGAACAGCAGCAGGGTCTTGAACTTGCTGCATCGGTATCGGATGTTCTTATCCATCCCAATATTCGTCATGGTCACCATCCACAGCGAATGAGCGTTGAAGCACGAACCGGTGTTCGCCATGCGGGTTTATTGGAATGCATCGAGTTAATGGAGGCTAATCTTGAGCAACCATTAACACCTAGTGAGTTATCGACGATGATCAACGTATCGAAACGACAACTTGAACGACTGTTTCGGCGTTACCTTCACTCTACTCCGGCCAGATACTATCTGTCGTTGCGTCTCAATGAAGCAAAACGACTCCTTGAACAATCCTCCATGCCGATAATTGATGTCGCTATTTCCTGCGGATTCAATTCTGCCGGCCATTTCTCTTACCGATATCGTTCCTATTTCGGAGTGAGTCCACGGACAGCGCGTTCACGTGCCACGCGAGGAACATCGGAAATTGCTGCGGCAGTTTGAAGGCAACGGTTTCTACCTGTCTTAGGTGATACATCGGCGCTGTTCTTGACGCGTATTTGCTAATTCGTGTCGCCAATACGCCACGTCTTAATGGGGCAGCGGGCAAACTTTGATCTTTCAATGTACGTAATCGTGGGGTACCCGCATGGGACATGAAAGTTCGAGTACTGTGAAGAAACGACCAGGTGGTCGTAGTGCCAGGCATGAATTGCGCAGTCGACAACTGCCGCAGGATGAACAGCCTGTGCGGCCGGGGTTGCCTGGCGGTGGACGCTATCACCCACTGACCGATACAGATGTTGTCCGAATTCACAATGCCGCTCTTGATGCTTTGGAAAATATCGGCATGGCCAATTCCATTCCCTCATGCATTGACTTACTCACTGGCGCAGGCGCACGCCTTGCTGATAATGGTCGCATCCTGTTTCCCCGTTCATTGGTGGAAGATGTTATTGCCAATTCTGCGCATGAGATCACCCTGTATGCACGAAACCCGGAACAACATGTTCATGCAGGTGATAACCGTGTGTACTTTGGTACGGCCGGCGCTGCAGTACATATGGTGGATGCGGTTAGTGGGATGTATCGGGAATCAACACTGAAAGATTTATATGATGCGGGTCGCATCGTCGATCGCCTCGACAATATTCATTTCTTCCAACGGTGCATGGTCGCGCGTGATGTCCCGGATCCGCGAGAGATGGATCTTAACACCTGCTATGCCTCGATCAGCGCGACAAGCAAGCACGTCGGTACGTCGTTTGTCGATCCGGAACATGCTGAAGAAGCGCTCAGGATGTTGCATCTCCTGGCGGGGAGCGAAGCACAGTGGCGGGCACAACCCTTTGTCAGTTGTTCCTGCTGTTTTGTAGTACCACCGTATCGCTGGGCAGAGGACGCCTGTCGGGTACTCGAGACAGTCGTTCGTGGGGGGATGCCGATCCTGCTATTGGCTGCAGGGCAGGCAGGTGCAACCAGTCCGGCGTCATTGGCCGGGGCGGTGGTTCAGGAAGTCGCTGAAGTTTTGGCAGGACTCGTATATGTTCACGCAATCAAACCGGGTCATCCTGCAATATTCGGGACCTGGCCGTTTATATCCGACCTTAGAACGGGCGCCATGAGTGGCGGAAGCGGCGAACAGGCGGTGCTAATGGCGGCCTGTGGTCAAATGGGTCGTTTTTATAACCTGCCGACCGGAATTGCTGCCGGCATGGCGGATTCAAAGGTGCCTGATACGCAGTCGGGATTTGAGAAAGGCTATACCGATGTACTGGCGGCTCACAGCGGGGCAAACCTGATTTATGAATCGGCTGGAATGCAGGCGAGTTTACTCGGCATGTGTCACGAATCGTTGGTTATCGATAACGACATGCTGGGAGCAATCAATCGAACCGTGCGTGGCATTGAAGTCGATGACGAGTCGTTATCGCTTGAGAGTATGCGCAATGTCTGTCTGGAGGGGCCAGAGCATTATCTCGGGCATCCGCAAACGCTGTCATTGATGCAGAAAGATTACATCTACCCCGATGTCAGTGATCGGCTCAGCCCAAATGAATGGGCGGAGCAGGGCAGACTGACGATTGTGGATCGTGCCCGGATACGTGTGAGTGAAATACTGGATAACCACTTTCCGGCGCATATCGACCCTGCGGTGGACCGAAAGATACGTGAGAATTTCCCGATAAAATTGCCCGTTGAATCCATGCGACCCGCATCTGATACGATCGCCTCATCTGTCATTGAAAAATGACTTGAACCTATTTAAAAATGGCTACTGACTCTCGTCCAGGCCGATAAATGTGCGCATGGCGGGTAACGCTGATGCGCCATCGCGCGTGGTAACTCCTTTGAGCCATGACTCGAGAATCTTCGGCTGCTGCCTCATCCAGGCAATGGCTGCAACCAATGGCTGCGCCTTGAGATCGAGGATGGCAGTCATGACTTCGTTAATCATCGGCAGGCTGAACTCAAGGTTGCCGAATAACAGGGCAAGATTCGGGCAGTTTTGTGCGAAGTTCGATCCGAGTCCGGTATAGGCATCGGCTCCACCAAACGAAGGTCCGAACACGTCATCTCCTCCGTCGAGATAATAGATGTCGAATCGGACATTCATGGGATGTGGTTCGAAGGCCAGGAACACCATGGGTTTACCCGTCTGATTAGCTTCGGCAATTCTTTGCACAAGATCGGCTTCGGATGATTCGACGAGTTTGAACTGCGCGAGGTGAAATTTGTTTTCGTCGATCATTTTTTGAATGAGAAAATTTCCGTCAGAACCCGGCTCGACTCCATAAATCCTGTACGATAACGCCTCTTGCTGTTGGCTGATGTTGCTAAAGTTTTCTATGCCAAGGGTATGGCCATGACTGTTAACAGCCAGGGTGTATTTCGTACCATGCAGATTTTGACGGACCAATTCCAGCGAGTTGTCAATAATATAAGGTCGTAGCGATGCACCCATGGTCGGTACCAGGATGTCCAGGGATATATCCAGATCCTGGTTTTTAATGCTTGCAAAAATGGTTGGAGGTGAAAGTACCTGGTGACTCGTCTCATAACCGAGTCCGCGTAGAAGAGCGGTTGCGATTGCCAGTGATGCACCGGCATCCAGCCAGCCGACAGTGCCGAACCGTACCCTCTCGCAGCGATCTGTATCCTGGGCATGGACCGGCAATATCGTAATCATCAGTACGTATGCCAGTAGTACTATCGAAGCAAATGCTTTCATTTGTCAGAGTACGATGTGGTTCACGCCAGTTACAGAAAATCGCGAAGTCGAGTTGCATCGCTGATGATACAGTCTGCCAGCGGCTCAAGTTCTTCGATGCCGTGGGCACCGCTCAACACGCCGACCACAAGGCCGGCACCGCCCACGCGTCCCATGGCAAGATCGTGAGGACTATCGCCGATAACAACAACATCTTCAGGATTAATCATCCCGTGGCGGCAAAATGCATCGAGCATACCTGTCGATGGTTTGGCTCCAAATCCACTGTCGGCGCCAGCAATAAAGGTTGTATGCTGATTGATATCCAGTAACTCGGCGGTGGCACGCGCGGTTCGTTCCGCATCATTCGTGGCGATACCAAGGAGATAACCTTGCGAGCTTAAGTAATTGAATAAGCTATTTATACCGTCGAACGGTACGGGCGATGCACCGGCATGATCGTGAAACAGGTTCAATACCAGATTATCAAAATCCACGCGATCCATAACCGGTGCGATTGCATACCAGAGATCAAGAATTTCATCGTTACCTGCCGCCGCCAACACAGCATCGGTTTGCCATGACTGGTTGGACTCGTTCCAGCCGCCCTGGTGCATCAGGGTCAAGGCGATATCAGGATCGTTTGCCAGTTCGGCTATTTTTTTGGCCGCCGCATGATAGGCTGGTAGCCAGGTCGCATTAAAATCGATCAAGGTGCCATCCTTGTCGAACAAGACGCCACCGAGTCTCATGGTCACAAGACTTTAAGAAGATCGAGATGGTTTAACATGTCACCGCTCTGCCGGTACTTATCAAACCACTGATCGATCAATTCAATATCATTCGGGGCCGCTGATACGCCATTGGCTATACGATCATCGAGTACCGCCTCCACCGCCAACGCGACGGTGCCGGAAACCAGTCTGCCCATGGCACTTGATTCCTTGTTGCCGACTGCATCGATGGCATAAGCCTGGTGCCATACCGGCACATCATCACGCTGCGCCTGAAGTTCAACGCTTAACACCACCCGGTCCGGTTCGTCATCGGAGTAAGCGTATTGTTGCCAGAGAGTTTTACTCATTTCCTTCAGTGTGTTTTCACCGGATGGTCCTTCAAGCTGTTCAATCGTATTGAAAATATTTTTCCACGCATTGGCCCAACCTTGTAATCGAAGTGTGCCGCGCACGAATTCGTTTACCTGCCAGTCGGGTTCGAAATGATAGTCCTTCATGAAGGGCAGCGAGTCACGGTTAGGATATGCCTCGAAAGTTTCCTGGCCATGACCGAGATGGACATTATGCTCGACAATGTCATGCCAGGGGCGTTGCGTAATGTATTCCGCACCCTCTCGAATACTCCGTGAAGGTGATTTCAATGCTTTCAGGACACCCAGTGGTGACCAGCTGAATTTGTATCGAAAGTCGTTGGCAACGGCGGGAAATCCACCACAGTATGACCTGAATGACAGAATATTATCGTCGGCGTACGCTGGATCGTTGCGATAGGCATTTACAAGCTTATGCGCCATCAGGTGATCGATTCCAGGGTCGAGTCCCACCTCGTTAACAAGACACAGGCCTTTATCCGATGCATCACTGTTGAGGGCACGCATCTCATCTGTCAGGTATGAGCTCGAGACAAAATGAGCATTGCGTTCGATACAGACCTTCGCCAGTGGTACGTGCCAATCGCCCGGTAACATCGATACCACGACATCTCCCGGTGCAAGCTCGCTTTCCAGTGACTCCTGACTGAATACGCGTGCTTTGGTGCTGGAATCGACATTACCAATCGCATCTTTTGCTTTTTGAAGTGTCCGATTCCAGACGATCAGGGGTCTATCCGTTTGGGCCAGGTATCTGATTCCGGGAACTGATGACAGTCCTGCTCCAATCCAGTGGATGACTGATTGTCTTTGATTCATGATAATTACCGGATAGCTAAATGTTTTTCGTTGTAGTGCAAGATGCCAATACATTACCAATCCTCAAAGGAATAAGGTATTGATCCATCTTTTTAAAAAGTTCAATGTCCTTCCAAAGATGATTTAATCAACCCGGCCCAGAGATTAACTCATTTACTGCGGAAGTCGATACGAGATGGACGTGTACCAGTTGCTCATGTCCGATCGCAGGCAAATCCATTAACTGCTATCGAGGGGGTGAGTGCGGTAATTCAGATAGCCGTCGTACGCTCACCACACAAGAAGCAGTTTTGTCATACTTGTCTGATAGATATTGATGATCGCCTCATGGCGAAGTCAGTGCATTGGCGATGAGGGTTGATTATCTGTGGGATCAATAGGTGCCGCGTAATCGTCCGCATGGGCATCGCCAAGCGAGATGATTGGATCCATGTCATCGAATACCGATTGCGGTAGATGACACAGCACGCTATGGCCAGTTGCCAACTCACGCATGGGCGGTAATTCGCGTTCACATAAATCACCTTCCACCTGTGACTTTCGTGGACAGCGTGTCTGGAACGGACAGCCGGGTGGTGGATACATGGCAGAGGGAATATCCCCCTCCAATACAACATGTTTCTTCTTGACCGACGTATCGGCTATTGGCACTGCCGATAATAACGCCTCGGTATAGGGATGATACGGTGGCGAAAATACCTGGTCGGTGGAGCCTTGTTCGACAACGTATCCAAGGTACATTACAACAATCCGATCGGACAAATACCGAACCACAGACATGTCGTGACTGATAAACAGCATGGTGGTTCGCGAATCTCGCTGAATATCCATCAGCAACTCGGTCACTGCGGCTTGTACCGACACGTCCAATGCCGACACCGGTTCGTCGGCGACGACGACACGAGGATGACCCGCGAAGGCGCGAGCAATACCGATACGCTGTTTTTGACCGCCGGATAATTGTCGCGGTTTACGCTTCTCAAATTCCCGCGGCAGTTTGACCAGGTCGAGCAACTCAAGCATTCGCTGACGTCGTTCCTCGTTGTTATTGCCCATGCCGAACTTTTCCAGCACGCGAATGATTTGCCCGCCAATGGTGTGGCTTGGGTTCAGCGTATCGAAGGGGTTCTGAAAGACCATCTGCACCGAGCTGACCGTGTTCGTATCACGCTCGTGGATGATGACCGAGCCAATTTCCTTGTCGTTTAAAAACACTTCGCCAGATGTCGCTGTTTCAAGACCCAGGAGTATCTTGGCAAGGGTCGATTTGCCGCAGCCGGATTCACCGACAATTGCCACTGTCTCGGCTTCACGGGCCTCAAGCGTGACGGATTCGTTGGCCTTGACGAC
Source organism: marine bacterium B5-7 (assembly GCA_021604525.1). Classification (GTDB taxonomy): domain Bacteria; phylum Pseudomonadota; class Gammaproteobacteria; order Arenicellales; family CAJQKF01; genus BQJD01. The sequence goes on from BQJD01000003.1 coordinate 45,240, forward strand.
GCGTTTTTGAATCCCGCCAAAAATGGCATTGGCTGCGACCTGATAATGCTTTTTAAGGTTGTTAACCCTGAGTACGATCTCTCCGGCTGTCACTGATTCCTGTTTTTTGATATTGGCCGGTGGCGCGTTCCAGTCGATTTCGCGCGACCGAACACAGCGGATTTCATGGTCGGGTTCTTCGGCTACCGGTTGCATCGGCAAATCGCCTTTGTCACAAACACCGCCAACGAAATAGTCGCAGCGTGGGCCGAAGTTGCAGCCGGGCGGTCGCAGGTGGGGAAGGGGAAACTGACCGGGTATGGCAATCAGCGGTCGGGCATTTTTATCAGCACCGGGCAAAGGTATGGAACGGAACAAACCTTGAGTATAAGGGTGACGCATACGGTCAAAAACTTCTTTAACCGTGCCGGATTCAACCGCCTCACCCGAATACATAACCGTGATCCGATCGCAGGTTTCGAGAATCAATCCCAGGTTATGGGATATAAACAGCATGGATGTGCCGAACTCTTTCCCCAGATCCTTGACCAAATCGACAATTCCTGCTTCAACAGTTACATCCAAAGCAGTGGTTGGCTCATCCAGCAATAACAAGGCGGGCTTTGAGAGCAATGCCATGGCTATGACGATTCGCTGTTGTTGTCCCCCGGATAACTGATGCGGATAGGAGTTCGCAATTCGATCCGGATCAGGCAGGCGCACAGCGTCAAGCAGGTCGATGGAACGTTTGCTTGCATCTGTTTCAGACAAACCTTCATGAATCATGGTGACTTCATTGAGCTGCTTGATAACCTTCATGGCCGGATTGAGGCTGGCCATGGGCTCCTGGTAAATCATGGATATCTGAGAACCGCGAATTTTGCGCAACTCTTCATCAGACATATCGACCATATCGCGGCCGCGGAATTTGATCGACCCGCCGACGATACGACCGTTCTTGCCAAGATCGCGCATGATCCCGAGTGCAACAGTGGACTTGCCACAACCCGACTCACCAACCAGCCCCATGGCTTCTCCGGGCATGACCTCGCAGGAGAAATCCATGACCGCCGGGATCTCACCAATTCGTGTAAAAAATGAGATACACAAGTCGTCAATTTTTAAAATGGGTTCGCTCATAAGGGATACCTTTAGTCTCTTAACGACTCCTCGCGCAGCCCGTCAGCCAGGAGATTGAGGCCCAGAACCAGGGTCATTAACGCAAGCGCCGGGATTAACGACAAGTGAATCGAAGAGGCTACGCGTACAAATGGCCGACCGTGGTTGATCATCGAACCCCAGTCCGGACTTTCCGGTGAAAGCCCAAGACCGAAGAAGCCCAGCGTGCCGAGCAGTATGGTGGTATAGCCAATGCGTAAACAGCCGTCGACTATTAGTGGGCCACGTGCATTGGGTAGAATCTCCCACAGCATGATGTACCAGGGTCGTTCACCACGGGTTTGCGCCGCCGCCACATAATCGCGTGTACCGATATCGAGCGTCAGACCGCGTACGATTCGAAATACACCGGGGCTCGATCCGAGTACTACCGCTGCAAATACATTCAACTCGTTTGGTTCAAGATTGAACGGTGCAAAGTCGGCGCCGAAGACCAGACCGGCGTAAATCCACAAACCAATAATGACTGTAGCGCCGATATACATTGCCAGTTTTTTAGGCGCATGGTCAAATCGGGTTAACCATAGCGTGCATAGAAAGATGATCGGAAAAAGAAAGAAGAATCCGGCGAGGCCGATGGGTATTGACCAGGGTAGGGAGAAAAGTCCGAGATCATAGTAGACCGGTTGGCGAATCTCCGGCGTCACCAATAGATAAAAAAGCAGGATGACCGGAAATGCCAGAATCAGGTTGGCCAGGAACGACAGTACGGTGTCGATGCGCCCACCGAAATAACCTGCTGGCAAACCGAGGGTAATCCCCACCATGTAGGCAACAGCAGTCGCCGCCGGTGCAATGATCAATACAATCTGGCTGCCCCAGACGACGCGTGAGAATATATCGCGGGCGAGGTTATCGGCACCCCATATCATGATGATGTTGTTACCGGCATCAATAATACCGGGACCGCCCTTTTTAATGCCCGGCGTGAAACTTGCGGCATCGGAAGGCATGACAGCGATGATGTCAGCGAAAATCGCGGTAAAGATCCAGAATAATACGATGATAAGACCGGTCATGCCGACCGGCGAATCAAACAGCCGCCCGAACAAGCCGAGTTTTGATCGTGTAATCCAGCCACCGATCAGAACTACTGCAATTGCAGACCATGTTGGCCAGAACCGAATGATTGATGTGGTAAAGATCTCGAATGTCGAGATGTATTCGTTTTCCAATGCGTGATCCCCCGTTAACTCAATTGACGCGAATGCGCGGATTGAGATAGGCGTAACCGATATCGGATATGAGCTGGGTGCTCAACACCACGAAAACTGCGACCACTGAACAGCCGAGAAGGAGGTCGATGTCGTTGTTGGCAGCCGCATTGACCAGCAACCAGCCGAAGCCCTTGTAGTTAAACATTGCCTCTACGATAACAACACCGGTCAATAGCCAGGGAAATTGCAGCATGATGACTGTAAAGGGTGCGATGAGTGCATTGCGAAGTGCATGTTTAACAACAATATTCTTGAAACTGACGCCTTTCAGTCGGGCAGTTCGAATGTACTGGGAGCTCATTACTTCAACCATAGAAGCGCGAGTCATGCGAGCGATATAACCCATGCCATAGATCGCCATGGTGATTACTGGCAGGGTAAAATTTTCAATAGTGATATTGTTAACGGACGACACCCCTTTAAGCCATCCCAACGTCGATGCGAAGATAACGGTAAAGATAATACCGGTGACATACTCGGGTGCAGATGTCGTGGTGATCGATGCAACCGAGAGAGCCCGATCGAGCTTCGTACCCTCCCGCATGCCCGCCAGCACACCTATCAACAGTGCCATGGGAACCATGACGACCATTACCCAGAACATCAGTATGCCGGTGTAACCAAGACGTTGCCCCAGTTCACCAGTTACCGGTTTTTGCATGCGCAGGCTATAGCCCATGTCGCCTTGCACGGTATTGATGAGCCACTCACCGTAGCGTTTTATGAGCGGTTCACGATAACCGTTACTTTCAAGCCATGATTCGACCTGTTCGTCGGTCATCCGCATGTTGCCCTGGGTTTTGGCGATTTTTTCCAGGTTGGGATCGAGATTGACGAGGTAGAAGACGATGAACGTCAGACAGATCGCCGTCAGTACCATGACGCCAAGGCGTTTTAGGATGAACGAGAACATCTGATTTCCCCTGTCGTACTATGGTTTTTATGCAAATCGAAGTGAATGACGATTCGCTTAAAACAAGTGCCTGTTCAGGTAGCCCCACACGGGGGCCACCTGTTGGAGACTTACTGTCAGGTATTTAGCCAGATTTTGTCATGGTGATGTTCGAAGGCTTGATGAACCTCGAATCCCATAACGTAGTCGCGAGTATTTCTAAACAACGCGCGCCAGTAAGGTTGAATGATGATGCCCGAATCCTGTAACGTTTGTTCGATATCTTTCATCAGCGCACGGCGTTCGTCTGCGTCGGAGACTGACAATGCTTTTTCCAACATTGCATCGAACTCGGGATTGGAATAACCGCTCTCGTTCCATGCTTCGCCGGTCCGATAGGCTAATGCGAGTACCTGCACACCCAATGGGCGAGGGTTCCAGTTGGTTGTGGAGAAAGGATACTTTGTCCAGTCGTTCCAGAATGTCGAACTTGGGATGATTGTGCGTTTGACATTAATTCCGGCATCACGCATTTGTGCGGCGATAGCGTCGGATGTGTTGCGGCGCCAATCGTCGTCAATCGAGATCAACTCGAACTCATGATCACTCATGCCAGCTTCAGCCAACAACGCCATTGCGCCCTCAACATCACGTTCGATCAGCGGTAGTTCGTAGTATTCGATATGCACCGGTCCGACGTGATGATTCTCGGCCTTGGTGCCAAGACCATTCAGACCCAATGATAAAACGACATTATTGTCGACCGACTTCTGGATGGCCTGACGGACTCGAACATCGTCGTAAGGCGGATTGTTCACATTCATGCGGGCAACGATGGTTGCACCGGTGGCAACCTTGGTTTTCACCCAGCCATCCAGTGCATCGACCTGTTCATGCATATCGGCGCGAGTATCGTGAACGGCATCCACTTCCTCGGCTTCCATCGCCGAAATCCATGCATTGATGTCTTCGCCGTAATCAACGTAAATGATGCCATCAAGGTGAGCATCGCCACCCCAGTAACCCTCGCGACGGCGTAGTTCGGCGCCAACACCCGGTTCCCAGGAAACAATGTCGAAAGGGCCGGTGCCGATATTCATTTGCTCCAGTAAATCGCCGTCCGGATCGAAACTTGGGTGAACGAGCGCCGCGGGATAGTCTGATATGCCGGGGATGATGGTGATGTCGGAGGTCGAAAGATTCAGGACAACCGTATGGTCATCCTTAACTTCGATAGCTCCATCTATGGCCTTGTTGGTATCCGGGTCAATCAGTGAACTGACACGGGCCGCCATGGAGTTTCCTTCAACGGCCTTGTCGCACCAGCGATCAATATTGAAAGCGACATCTTTCGCGGTAAAGTCATCACCATTTGACCACTTGATACCTTTGCGGACGTTGAGGGTAAATTGGGTCGCATCGTCGTTCGATTCCCAACTCTCGAGAAGCTGCGGTGAAAATGTTAAATCATTCTCCCAGCGAACCAGATATTCCAGGGAACCGCGTGCAACGTTAGCCATTTCTGACCAGTCGAAATTTCTCGGATCCTTCATTTCCTTGACTACCATCTGCACCCGCAGGACACCACCCATCTTCGGTTCCTGTGCTTCAGCAATTGGTACATTAAGGCCAATTAGTCCATAAGCAGTTGCAGCGGTCGCACCAAGTGCTGATGCGCGTGCGAGAAATTCGCGTCGACTCATACCGCCTTTGATTGTTTCGGCGGCCATTTCGGGAATTCGTTTATGGAGGGGTTTACCATTAATAGTTTGCTTAAACTTCATTGTTCAGTCTCATATGTGTGAGTGACTTGGAGCACAGTCGGAAGAATTTTCCGATCAGGCATCATTTACCACAGGTGCGAATTTTAAAAGCACTCCGACATGGCGCGAAGCGCTCTTTGTGGCCCTTCTTATAAAAAATAGTTGGACGAGAGCACGGTAAACCGCATCAATTGGGATGTTGACAGGTAACGATTTCTCCTCAATTAGTAGCAGAAAGACGTGTGCGTACAATTAAAGGCTACTTGATTTTAGAATCGAATGAAACCTTAACCATGCGAACACGGGGTTTTAACCAAATGCCAGACGATAATAATATTCTTATATGTTTGGTTGCATTTTCTCAATTACATGTACACGTACGGCACATATACAAAGGTAATGGAAGGTTTTGCTTCCCGTATGGTTTCAATGCGTATAAACATGTCCGATAAACGACGTCACCATTTTGCTCATTTGTTGACCGATTAAACATTACGACCGATCAATCCACACCATAACTGTGAACTTTTAATATGCAAACCCTGTTGATAGGTTGCGGGCTATGGGGCACCAAGATTCTCCGCAACCTGTGGTTGCCAGGTTGCGAAGTTGATGTGGTTGATACATCTCCAGCCCGACGATTCGTAGCAGATTGGTTCAGATTCAAGACTCACCTTGTTTATTTAGCGTCGCGATTATCTGGTAGTCGTCTGGTTGTGTTCGGGCAATATCGCTCAGCATCAGTCGTTTGACCTCCTTGCTAATTGAAGTGTCTGTAACTGCTGTAGCAAATGCCTCGATAAGATGCTCAATGTCATCAGCCATAGTGCGCCTGGATGTAATAAGCGGTAACCCCGGTAACAGCGGTCCTTGCGCAAAAATTCGTATATCGTCAATTTCTTCCGGACGGTAATGTTTGATCAACCCGAATGTCACGCAATCGATTGCCGCGATATCGGCAGCGCCGGAACTAACTGTTTTGATACTTTGCTCGTGTTTGCCGGTTACTATAATCTTCGAAAAAATATTTTCCATGGATTCGTTTTCTGACAGCAGAAATTTCAGTACGTTGTAACCACTCAGGGAATCCCGGGAATTGATGGCCAGCGTGCGACCGCGAAAATCATCAAGACTTGTACCGTATTCATTCTCGCGGGTAATGAGCCACGATCGATAGAAGTGACCTTCGCATCCATCCACCCCATAGCACGGTGTACCCACCAGTTGGACCTTGTTGTGAAGTTTCGTTGTTAGTGGATAACCGCACGTCTGGCTCAACAATAGATCAGGATCGAGCCAGCTCGCATAATTTTCCTCGGCATGATCGAGTGTGTCAGGCAATCTCTGTACGCCACGTCGAATCAGTTTCCGTCGGACTACTTGGAAAAATTTGTCATGGTCCAGGCGAGTCTCCGGCAGTTCGTACATGGGGAGCTGAACTGGACGGGGTTTATCTTCAGGATATTTTTTGTCGGGCACGCTATGTACATTCAAAGTGGTTTAAATAATTAGTTGTAAGTCGACCTATCCCTTAAGTCTGGTGCTTGACTCAAGTACGTCACCTGATATGTTCACATACGTGAATTTGACCGGCACGCGATTTCAAAGGAGTAGAACCCAGACTGGCATTCATCAATTCATCGTTAAAACTGGAATCAGGATTGCTTGTCCCTCGATAATATTCAAGCACCGCGAGATTGTATCAAGTCACCCCGTTGCTGATTATTGACGTGCCAACCAATCCTGTATGTCGAAATCGCTGATCAATTATATTAACCAGTCACACAACGAACCTCCAGGAGATCTCAATGAGCCTTGAAACGCACCACCCGGGAGATCCAGAGGATTGTGTATCCACAACGTTGCGTGAACAAATTCGCGCGGCATACCTACCTGATGAAGCGCAAATTGTTGCAAAGAGGGCGGTCGAGGCGGATCTTGATATAGACGCCCGTCAACGGATTTCATCACATGCTGCGCAACTGATCGAAGCAGTACGTGAGCGTTCCGATCCTGGCCTGATGGAGGTTTTTTTAGCCGAATATGGTCTGTCAACACGCGAAGGTGTGTCATTGATGTGCCTGGCCGAGGCTTTGCTACGTGTGCCCGATGCCGAGACCATCGATGCCCTTATCGACGACAAGATAGCCCCTTCGGATTGGGGGCAACATCTCGGCCATTCGAGTTCATCTTTGGTTAATGCATCAACCTGGGCACTGATGCTGACCGGAAAAGTGCTGTCCGACAACGACGGCAGTTTGATCGGTACATTGCGATCGGCAGTGCGGCGTCTGGGCGAGCCGGTTATTCGGACCGCTATCGGACAGGCGATGAAAGAACTGGGTCGGCAGTTTGTTCTTGGGCGATCGATCGAAGAAGCAATGGAACGCGCCAGGGGAATGGAATCACGCGACTATGTTTATTCCTACGACATGCTGGGTGAAGCGGCGCGTACCGAGGCTGACGCCCGCCGGTATCATTTATCCTATTCTGATGCTATTACCGCGCTTGCCCCTGCCTGTCGATCAAGCGATATCCAGCGGAATCCCGGGATCTCGGTAAAGCTGTCCGCACTGCATCCACGATATGAAGAATCCCAACGCGAACGGGTTATGGAAATCCTGGTCGCCAGGACCCGCTCTCTCGCACTGATTGCGAGATCGGCCGGAATGGGCTTCAACATCGATGCCGAGGAAGCAGATCGACTCGACTTGTCCCTCGACGTCATCGAGATGGTGTTATCGGACCCGGCATTGAAGGGTTGGCATGGTTTTGGTGTGGTCGTTCAGGCCTACGGTCCGAGAGCCTCACTGGTCCTCGACTGGCTGTATGCGTTGGCCGAACGACTGGATCGACGAATCATGGTGCGTCTGGTCAAGGGAGCTTACTGGGACACGGAAATCAAGCGTGCGCAAGTACTCGGACTCGATGGCTTTCCTGTATTTACCCGAAAAGTCAGTACCGATGTTTCCTATATTGCCTGCGCGCGTAAATTGCTTTCAATGACTGATCGCATCTATCCGCAATTTGCTACGCATAATGCGCATACCATGGCGGCGGTTCTTGAGATGGCATCGGATAATGATGCGTACGAATTCCAGCGACTACACGGCATGGGGGAGGCGCTCCACGACATCGTGAAGACTTCCAACAATGCTCGCTGTCGTATTTATGCGCCGGTGGGCGCGCATCGTGATCTGCTTGCCTATCTGGTTCGGAGATTACTCGAGAATGGCGCCAACAGTTCTTTTGTGAATCAGATAGTGGACGAAAGCGTACCGGCTGAAGAGATCGCTCGAGACCCGTTCGATGTAGCGATAAATTCAGGTGCGGCAATCGTCAATCCGTCAATTACGCATCCCTTTAACCTGTTCGGTGAGTCGCGGCGAAATTCAAAAGGTTACGACCTGACTTATCGATCTCATCTCGATCAAATCGAAATCGAACGTGAAACGTTTAATAACACCATCTGGCAGGCCGGTCCCATGATAGCCTCGTCGGTAACCGGTGATCGGCGAGTCAAGGTGGTAAACCCGGCCGATAATTCGCAAACGGTTGGTGAGGTTATCGAAACAAGCGATGCGGATGTTGATGCGGCTCTCGATAATGCGATTGATAGCGTGGCCAGATGGAGCGGTTTGTCTGCTTGCGAGCGTGCCAACCGGCTTCGCCTGACAGCGGATTTGTTTGAGGAGAATGCCGTCGAATTGTTTGCTCTCGCCTCGCGCGAGGCTGGCAAAATTATGCTTGATTGTGTCGGTGAAGTACGTGAGGCGGTCGATTTTCTGAGATTCTATGCGAGTGAGGCTGAACGGCTCGGGGATGGTGCTACTTCAAGGGGCGTGTTTGTATGTATCTCACCATGGAATTTCCCCCTGGCAATATTCACCGGACAGGTTGCCGCCGGGTTGGCGGCGGGTAATGCAGTTATAGCCAAACCTGCCGAACAAACGCCACTGATTGCAGCTCGTGCAGTCGCATTGATGCATGAGGCAGGCGTGCCGGTCGATGTTCTCCAGTTACTTCCGGGTGATGGCGCCACGGTGGGTGCGCGCCTTGCCGGCGATGCGCGAATCCAGGGGCTTTGTTTCACAGGATCTACTGCTACGGCGCAATTGATAAATCGTTCCATGGCGGCAAAGGTAACGCCGGATGCACCGTTGATTGCAGAGACAGGTGGTCTCAATGCAATGATCATTGATTCCACGGCGCTACCCGAACAGGCGGTTCGCGACGTCGTTGTTTCAGCCTTTCAAAGCGCTGGCCAGCGTTGCTCAGCACTTCGCGTCTTGTATGTTCAAAAGGATGTCGAAGCCCGGTTCATGGAAATGTTGTTCGGTGCCATGGATGAGTTGGTAATCGGTGACCCATGGCAACTTGCCACGGACGTTGGGCCGGTTATCGATGCCGAATCGCGCCAACGAATCAATCAGCATGTGGATTCCTATGCAGCCCGCGGACGATTGATGAAGCGGCTCGATGCACCGACTGATGGCTTGTTCGTCGGTCCGGCTGTCCTCAAGGTGGACGGCATTGCAGAACTCGAAGAGGAAATATTCGGACCGGTGCTGCACGTGGCGAGTTTTGCCGCCGACGATATAGACAAGGTGGTGGACGACATAAATCAGAGTGGCTATGGACTGACATTCGGACTTCACACTCGCATTGACGACCGTGTTCAACAGGTGGTGGATCGAATTAGGGTCGGCAATGTTTATGTTAATCGTAACCAGATCGGCGCTATTGTTGGCTCCCAGCCATTTGGTGGTGAGGGTCTTTCCGGTACCGGGCCCAAGGCAGGCGGTCCACACTACGTTGAACGTTTCATGCGCCATTTAATGCCGCAATATGAGAATGTCAGCGGCCCACCCGCACTGTTGGATGAAGTGCGGGCAGCATTGGCCACCTTTAACAATACCGATGACATCCTGGTCGAAGTCACTGATCTGCCGGGGCCTACGGGTGAATCGAATCGTTTATCAGCCTACGGACGTGGAGTCGTTCTATGTCTTGGACCTGGCGTTGAGGTGGCGTTTACACAGGCGAATGAGGCAATGGCAGCAGGCTGCAAGGCGGTCGTGGTGGCTCCTGGTGCAAGTGACTCGGTGGATATTGCAAACGAGAGTTTGAAAGTGTGCGATGGAATTCTGGGTCCGCAGGAGGTAGCCGGTCTTGATGGTATCGATGCAGTGATTCTATGGGGGAGGGAGCAGGATATGCGCGAGATGCGAATGGCCCTGGCATCGAGAGGTGGAGCGCTTATTCCGCTGATAGCCGAATCAGGTGTACGCTCCCGCTACTTGATCGAGCGTCACTTGTGCATCGACACCACTGCAGCCGGAGGCAATGCTTCATTGTTGGCGGTTGCCGGCGATGTTTGATTCATCGCATCACAATTTATTGCATCACGCGATAACGATTCGCCAGGCCATATCGGTGAAGTCCACGGACTGAACGAAAAACGCCGGGCGATATTCGCGTAACCCGCATACCAGGGTCCACCAACGACATTGCGTGATACCTCAGGTTGCTTATCTGACGATGTGCCTGAGAGCTGCCAGTAGACATCGGGAATGCGATACCAGGGCAGGGATGGATACCGATGGTGAACAACATGGTAGTTGTTGTTGAGAAATAACAGGCGCATGGCAGCACATCCTTCAACTATCGCGGTACGTGCTTCCGGATTGTTGTCATAGCGGTGTTCGACAAAGGAACGAATCAACAGAAGACTGGTTGCTGGCCATACGAATGCCAGCAGGTAAATATGAATCGGCATAACAGCAATTTTCCAAAGCCAGCCGATAACCAGCAGCACTCCGATGAGATGAAGCGCGTTTTGCGTTAGAGCGTCAATAACGGACCGCGATGATCCTGGCGTGCCGAACACCATTTCCTTGAATGTCACGTATGCTGTCAATAGCGGCCCGATGATCATACGTCCAGCAAACGTATTGTTTATAACGGACAGCAAACGATTAAACGTTGACATACGTTGCCAGCGTTCAGCCGTTACGTACCATGATTCCGGATCGACATCAGGACGTGTCAGTTCATTGCGATGATGAGCGCGATGGTTTTTCTCATAGTGTGATATCGGCAACCACAATAAGAGTGGCAATCCCACCAGGACGAGATTGAATCGACGGTTACAGGTTGGATGACCATGAATCGCTTCATGTTGTAGTGAGCTGTAAAAGGCGAGGCATAGTCCACCTGCAATTGGCAGCAGATAGATCGGTATCGATTGCCACACAAGGGTTAGCGAAATCCAGCTAGCGAGGGTCGCGGCTATCATCAGACCGGTTAACCATTCGCCGGCAAATTGCCACGAATTGCTCTTGAGATTCGATAATGTCGGTGGTCGATAAGTTCGTTGCATACAGTACATGTCCAAAATATTGAACGGACTATACGAACCGTTTTTCATGCTGGCGACGTTTTTTCCGTAAGCACAAACGCACAATTGTTTACTATAATCAACAATTGTTGTATAAATGAACAACTAGCGTTTAAATGAAACCATGAACAAGAAATATCTGGTGACGGTATTCAGGCAACGTTTGCATGAATCCATGACAATGCGTGAGATGAGTCAGTCGGCACTTGCCCGCCAGGCAGGTATCGATCGCTCGACCCTGTCGCAACTCCTTGCAGAAGATGAAGTCAGAATGCCGCGGGCTGACACCGTGGCAGGAATCGCCAGCGTATTACAGGTATCCAGTGACTGGTTACTCGGCTTGACTGCGGATCGACGCTTCGGTGCTGAAATTCTCAAACAATCGCTTGAAGTTGCGCCTCATGAGGCGAGTCCAGCGGATGCCAACCTGGCCCGTTGGTATGCCGAAGCAGCCGGGCTGAAAGTGCGTTACGTGCCGACGAATATTCCAGACATATTCAAAACCGAAGAATTAATCGAGTACGAATATGGCAGCATAACTGAACGGCCCGTGGACCGGGCCATCGAGGAATCACGGCAGCAATTGCGTTTTGGGCGGATGGTCGATAACGACATGGAAATCTGTATGTCGGTGCACGCTATAAACGATCTGTGTGCCGGACATTCTCTATGGAGTAACTTACCTGCACCTATCCGTCGTCGTCAGGTACAGCAGATAGTTAATATTGTCGAAGAATTGTATCCGCGTGTTCGTATTTACTTGTTCGATGGCCTCAAGCGTTATGCTGCGCCGTACACAATATTCGGCAACAAGCGGGCGGTGTTGTATCTCGGGCAGATGTTTTTTGCTTTCAACACCAGCGAATATGTCAGCATCCTGATCCGTCATTTCGATGATCTCATACGCAACACGGTGATCAATGCGCATGAGGCTGCTGATTATCTGCGTCAACTCGATGTTAAATGAGATAACGGTTGCCGGTAGTGATTAGATGAAATCAATATTTAAACGATTGAACAGTTATAATCAGCCGCGCCGATAAGTGGTCGTGACGCGCCCAAGTGCGCCGTGGCTTCGGCAAGTCGGCCGATTATTATCCCTGAAGTGGAGGTACTGAATGAAACTCATCACTGCAATCGTAAAACCGTTCAAGCTCGATGATGTGAGGGATGCGCTTGGAGAAGTCGGCATTCGCGGTATGACGGTCTCGGAGGTGAAAGGTTTCGGCCGTCAGAAAGGTCACACCGAATTGTATCGAGGTGCCGAATACGTCGTCGATTTCGTACCGAAAATAAAGATCGAAGTCGTTATAGAAGATGCCCGCGTGGATCAGGTTGTCGAGGCGATTATCGAAGGTGCTCGTACGGAAAAAATCGGCGATGGCAAGATTTTTGTCTACGATTGCCTCCAGGCTCATCGAATCCGTACCGGCGAGACCGGTGAGGATGCGCTGTAACCTGAATACGATCTGTTCATCTGTATTCCCGTTGGTCATTGAAATAAACCGTGTCGCGTTCTGCTCAATAGAGAATTAACTTCAAGCAAGACCGATTAATTTGTGAGTTCGTCGGTACAAGTAAGCTCCTTTACACAAAATAGGCCTCCACCAACACATCTATCTCGACAACTTATGCTAGCCAGACGAATAACATCTATCGCGGGCGGGTTACTGGCTTTGTTTGCCAGTAATGTTTTCGCTGCCGCTTCCGATGCAGTCGATTTCTACCTCGCGGGTGATTATGACAGGGCGCGTAAGGAATGGTCTGAATTGGCTAATGGTGGCGATGTCCACGCCCGCTACAACCTGGGTATGTTGTATCTGGATGGGTTGGGCGTGCCTCGTCAGCCGACCCGGGCGATGGAGTTGATAAGTGAAGCCGCTGTTGCCGGTTATGCCCCTGCACAATACCGCTTTGCCATGATTAAACTGGACATGGATGCCGTTGCGGCGCTGGAAATGGCACGTTTCTGGCTCACCAATGCAGCGCGACAAGGCTATCCGCGAGCGGCATTGGAGCTGGGCAGAATTTATTTGGGCGTCTATGGTGGCGAGCAAGATCAAGTTCGTGCATTGACATCATTAGACCAGGCAGCGTCGGCCGGTATTATCGATGCACAAGAGATGGTGGATTCCGTCAATGCCAGTTTGCCAGGCGGTCAGGATGACGATGAATTGGCTGTCGCGATAATAAAGGAAGGACGTGGCACTCTCGAACAACGTAAAGCGGTGTACGAGGGGCAAAAGGCATTCATCAAACAGGATTATGCGCGTGCCGTCGAGATCTGGGCGCCATTGGCAGAAGCCGGTGTTGCCCGTGCACAATACGGTATCGCATTCATGCTGGAATCAGGTTGGGGAGTAGTCCAGGACTATCGCGAGGCAGCGTACTGGTACGCACGCGCAGCACAACAGGGTCATCGCAAAGCGCAGTTCAATCTTGGCATCATGTATCTTGAAGGCCGTGGCCTTGAGGCGAATCGAGGCATTGGACTTTACTGGGTGCAAACCGCTTCTGACCTTGGCGAACCACGGGCACTTGAATACATGACCGCGTTAAAAGATCACTAGAACCTGTCGGAAAACGGCTGCAACCTGCCAAGTTTGAGACAGGTTCCAACCTACCCGAATATTTTATGGATGGACAATCGGCGGGCAGCGATAGTGTTTACCCGGCGCTACCTTGCATCAACTGCAGTTTGGCTTCAGTTGTTTGAATCCGGCAGCGATGCCTTGCGCTGTTCGATAAATGCCAGCAACGCCTCATCGATACCCGGATCAATTGGCGGTGCCTGGTACTCGCGCAACATCTTTTTGTAGACCGCATTGGCGCGCGCGCTGGTGTCGAGACTGCCCTCGCTGCTCCACTGCTCGAAGCTGTTATTGTCGGTGACATTCGACCTGTAAAAAGCCTGTTCGAAGTTTGCCAGGGTATGGGCACATCCAAGAAAATGCTTACCCGGTCCCACTTCTCGCAACGCATCCATTGCCTGGCCGTTTTCCGATGTATCGATGCCACCAAGGAATACGCCAACCATCGCAGCCTGGTCGGCGTCCATGATGAATTTTTCATAGCCCATAACCAGACCACCTTCCAGCCAGCCGGCGGTATGCAGCATGAAATTGACGCCTGCCATTGCCGCTGCCTGCATGGTATTCGCGGATTCGTAAGCGGCTTGGGCATCCGCAATTTTCGATCCGCACAGTCCGCCGCCGGAACGAAATGGGACACCTAGTCGTCGCGAAAGCGCGGCGCAGATATTCAGCACTAATGACGGTTCCGGCGTGCCGAATGTCGGTGCGCCGGACTGCATGGAAATGGAGCTTGAGAATGTGCCGAAAACCACTGGTGCGCCGGGCTTGACCAATTGCACGAAGCATATCCCCGCCAGCGCCTCGGCGAGTATCTGGGCACAGGTGCCAAGGGTGGTCACCGGTGACATGGCACCGGATAAGATAAACGGCGAAATCACGGTTGCCTGATTATGTTTGGCGTAGACCCGTGCCGCACCGAGCATGGTGCTGTCAAATGTCATTGGTGAATTGGCGTTGATGAGATTAATCAATACGCAGTGCTGTTCGACGAATTCATCGCCAAAGACAAGCTTCGCCATCTGTACCGAATCCTCGGCTCTCTCCGGCGCTGTGACCGAACCCATGAAGGCCTTGTCGCTATAGCGGATATGGCTATAGACCATCTCAAGGTGACGCTTGGTCACCGGCAGGTCCACCGGCTCGCATAAGGTACCGCCATTGTGATGCAGACCAGGTGACATGTAGGCGAGCTTGGCGAAGTTGCGAAAATCCTCGATATTTGCATAACGTCGGCCTTCGTCCTGATTGCGAATGAAGGGCGGTCCGTACGCCGGTACGAGTACCGTATTGTTGCCGCCTATTACAACATTTCTCTCAGGATTACGGGCGTACTGGATGAATTCGGCAGGCGCGCTGCGGGTAATGATTTCACGACACATGCCCTTGGGGAACCGCACCCGGTCGCCGTCGATGTCACAGCCTTCGCGACGAAATAATTCAAGGGAATCAGGGTCGTCATGAAAATCGATCCCGATTTCGGCGAGAATAATCTCGGCGTTATGCTCGACAAGTTCGAGAACCTCCTCCGAGGCAATTTCATAAGTCGGCACCTGGCGCTTGATGTAGGGCGGGCTTACCGGTTTGGTTTGTTCCCGGGTGATACGCCTTGCATCGCGTCCGCCACCGCGGCGCCGTCCTGTATTCTCAGCCATTGTCGAAACCTCATTGTCGATTAATGCAGCGAATGATTCAGTATCAACCGGTTTGGTGCTGACTGTGCTGCGACACCGATAGTGTTGCCCGCGCCAACGGATGATATAAACCCTCGACGCAATTCAGATAATCCGAGTCGCGCCAGATTGCGGCGCCGATCTTTCTGACGAATACACTTCACGGTTGGGGTGCGAGGCGTTAAAGTCGCGTCTCCCGATTGAGAAAAACGTACCCATAATTGCATAAAGACTTCGAGGATCAGCATGAAAACACACGCCCGGGTAGTTGTTATTGGCGGTGGAGTCGTTGGCGCGAGCACACTCTTTCATTTGGTTAAAAAAGGAGTAAACGACGTCGTTCTGGTGGAGCGGAACGAGTTAACCTCGGGATCGACCTGGCATGCAGCCGGTTTGTTGCCGTTGTTCAACATGAGCTACTCGGTTGGCCAGATTCATAAATACTCGGTCAATCTGTATGAATCACTTGAAGCGGAGACAGGTCAGAACGTGGGCCTTCGACAGGTATCGAATATTCGTCTGGCACGAACCGCAGACCGAATGGACGAATATCGTTACTACGCAGGTGTCGCCAGGACAATCGGTGTCGATGTGCGTTTTCTCACGCCTGACGAGATCAAGGAAGTGTGGCCGTTGTGTCGTACGGATGATTTACTGGGCGCCATCCAGCATCCCAACGACGGTTATGTGCAGCCAGCCGATCTGACCCAGGCATTTGCCCGCGGCGCGCGTGCCGGCGGCGCCGAAATTTACCGCCAGACCAGAGTCACGGCGATCAGCCGGGTTGCCTCCGGTGAATGGCGGGTGACGACTGACAAAGGTGAGATCATCGCCGAGCACATTGTCTCCTGTAGCGGCAATTTCGTTCGTCAGACCGGTCGCATGGTGGGTCTGGATATTCCGGTCATTCCGGTCGAACACCAGTACATTGTTACCGAGCCCCATCCTGAGATATTAAAGCGTCGCGAGCAGGGGCTACCGGAGATGGGTGTGTTGCGCGAGTCGGATGCTTCATATTACATGCGTGAGGAAAACGGCGGTCTGCTGTTAGGTCCGTATGAAGTCGGTGCGCCATGCTGTTATGTCGACGGCCCAAGCGATACGGCCGAGTATGAACTTTTCGAGCCGGACCTCGATCGGCTTGAGCCCTACATCGAGGCTTGCATGCACCGGGTGCCGGCCTTCGGCGAAGTCGGGGTCAAGAATATTTACAACGGCGCCATCTGTTATACCCCGGACGGTTCACCGATTATCGGTCCGGCATGGGGACTTGAGAATTTTTGGCTCAACGAGGGTCACAGCTTCGGCATCACCGCAGCCGGTGGCGCGGGCTGGCAAATTGCCGAATGGATAGTCGAAGGTGAGCCAAGCATCGACATGATGGGCGTCGATCCTCGACGCTTCGGCCCATATGCATCGCAAGGCTACCTGAAAGAGAAGAATGAAGAAGCCTATCGCAGCGTTTTTACCGTTCACTATCCTGACGAAGAACGCTCAGCCGCACGACCGTTGAAACGCGCACCGTGCTATGACCGCATGGCGGCGCTCGGCGCGGTGTTCGGTACCGTATATGGTTGGGAGCGACCTAACTGGTTTGCACCCATTGGCTATGGCCTGTCAGAGGCCGATCTGAACAAGCCAGACACGCTGGTGAATGAAAATCATCCAGCCATAGTCGATGGTAAACCGCCACGTGAAAAGTGGAGTTTCCGACGCTCCAACTACTTTGAATTTGTAGGGAACGAATGCCGTCACGTTCACGAAAAAGTCGGCATGCTCGATATGAGTGCGTTCTCCAAATTTATTGTCGAAGGCAAAGGCGCTGAAGCGTGGTTGGAATCCCTTGTCGCCAACAAAATACCCAAACGGATCGGCCGTATTGCACTGACTCATATGCTGTCGAAAAATGGCGGAGTGCGCAGCGAGTTTACGATCTACCGATCCGGTCCGGAATCATTCTATATGGTGTCCGCCGGTGCGCAGGAACGTCACGATTTCGACTACCTTAAGAAGTTAAGGCCGCTCGACGGCAGTGTCGATCTTCAAAAGGTCACCACCCAGTACGGCGTACTGGTGATCGCTGGACCGGATTCGCGCCGACTGTTACAGAAGCTCACCGATAGTGATTTATCGAACAAGGCATTTCCATGGCTCACCGGCCAGCACATCAGTGTCGGCTGGGCCAGGACACTGGCAATTCGGGTGAACTTTGTTGGTGAACTCGGCTTCGAGCTCCATCATCCAATTGAAACCCAGAATTACCTTTTTGATCTGTTAATGGAAGCGGGGAAGGAATTTGATCTGAAACCTTTCGGCATTCGCGCCATGGACAGCCTGCGGCTTGAAAAATCCTATCGACTGATTCCACGTGAATTATCCATTGAATATTCTGCGCTTGAATCCGGCCTCGATCGATTCGTTCGACTCGACAAGGAGGCCGATTTCATCGGCAAGAGCGCCTTGGCCGAATGGGCGGAGCGTGGCTTCAAGTATCAATTCGTCACCCTTGAAGTAGATGATATTGATGACACAGATGCCCGGGGTTCCGAACCCATCTACCGGGATGGCAAACTGGTGGGGCGTTGCACTTCAGGCGGTTTTGGCTTCAGGGTTAACAAGTCCATCGCCCTCGGTATGGTTCCGCCGGAGCTGTCTGCGATCGGCAATACCTTTGAAGTCGAGATACTGGGATCGCGTCATCGCGCCACAATTATTCCCGAATCACCGTTTGATCCGGATAATGAACGACTTCGAACTTGATGGTTAGCGCCCGGGATAATTGACGTCTGTTGATCCGGATTAGAAGATTCATGCACTATAGATCGTAGAATTGCCTTTGAAATTCCAACCCGGTTGCTGTAAAACGCGGGTCGGCCGGGAAACCAAACTGATCCTTAAGAATTGGCATCATTGAAGGTACGCACGGCTGAATCGGACGGGTGATATTTGCTGAGTACGTAACAAGACGGAGATGTAAAGAGAATCCATGAAAATTCTGGTACCGGTTAAGCGCGTCATTGACGCCAACGTCAAGGTGAGAGTCAAGTCGGATCAATCCGGCGTGGAGCTCGCCAATATCAAGATGGCCATGAACCCGTTCTGTGAAATTGCGGTGGAAGAGGCTTTGCGGATGAAAGAAGCCGGTCACGCCGACGAGGTCATCGTGGTGAGTGCCGGTGTGGCCCAGGCGCAGGAAACCCTGCGAACCGGTCTTGCCATGGGGGCCGATCGCGGAATTCTCATCGAATGTGAGAACGACCCGGAGCCACTTGCTGTCGCCAAGTTGTTGAAGGCGATATGTGAAAAGGAAGAGCCAGGTGTCGTGTTGCTCGGCAAACAGGCCATTGATGGGGACAACAACCAGACCGGGCAAATGCTGGCGGGATTGCTAGGCTGGGCGGTGGCGACATTTGCATCGCGTATTGAAGTCAGCGATGACACATTCAGAGTGACCCGCGAGATTGACGGTGGACTTGAAGCGGTCAAAACACCGCGTCCATCCGTGATTACTGTCGACCTGCGGTTGAATGAGCCGCGCTACGCGTCATTGCCTAACATCATGAAAGCCAAGAAAAAGCAGGTGGATAAATACACGCCAGCAGATCTTGGTGTGGATATTTCTCCGCGCCTGGAGATATTGAAGGTGGTTGAACCGCCTGCCCGGGATGCGGGCGTGAAAGTGTCCAGTGCTGCAGAGCTGGTCGACAAACTCAAGAACGAAGCAAAGGTTATATGATGTCAATCCTAGTTATTGCCGAACACGACAACCAGGAACTGAAACCTGCTACATACAACGCCATTGGTGCCGCACTACAAATCGGCCTAAGTGCCGGGGAAGGCGCTGAGGTGGATGTTCTGGTGGTGGGGTCGGATTGCAAACCGGTTGCCGAAGCCGCCGCGGCTGCTGATGGCATTCGCACTGTTCGGGTTGCAGATTCTGCAGAGTACGCAAACTTCATTGCAGAGAATGTGGCACCACTAATTGTCAATCTGGTTTCGGAATATACCCATATCCTCGTGCCCGCCACGACGTTCGGTAAGAATATCCTGCCGCGTGCGGCTGCGCTTCTTGATGTACAACAAATATCCGATATCAGCTCGGTTGTATCGGATGACACATTCATCCGCCCCATCTATGCGGGCAACGCCATGGCGACGGTGAAATCAAGCGACTCGGTGAAGCTGGTTACCGTGCGTACCACGAGCTTTGAAGCCAGTGCCGACAGCGGTGGCTCAGCCGCAATCGAAGCACTGGATGCAACCGGAGACGCCGGTCTGTCGGTATTTGACGGTGCCGAGATCAGTTCCTCGGAACGCCCTGAGCTGACCAGTGCGGACATTGTCATATCAGGCGGTCGAGGTATGCAGAGCGGTGAAAACTTTGCCATGCTGGAACGCATTGCCGACAAGCTTGGTGCCGCGGTAGGCGCTTCGCGCGCGGCTGTTGATGCCGGCTACGTGCCTAATGATTACCAGGTCGGTCAAACCGGCAAGGTGGTCGCTCCAAATCTGTATATCGCAGTCGGGATATCCGGCGCCATCCAGCACCTGGCGGGAATGAAGGACTCCAAAGTCATTGTTGCTATAAACAAGGATGACGAGGCACCGATTTTTCAGGTGGCAGATTATGGTCTTGTTGCCGATCTGTTTGAGGCGATACCTGAATTTGAAGCCGCACTGGATAACGATTGAGCGCCATAGCCAACACACCCCGACCACCGTATTACGCGGTTATATTTACCTCGGTCCTTAGTAACGATACAACGGCCTATAACGAAACAGCCGAACGCATGATGGTGCTTGCCGCCCAGCAGGCCGGGTTTCTTGGGGTCGAAACGGCCCGTGGTGAAATCGGTATGACGGTCTCGTATTGGCGCGATCTCGAATCAATAAAGGCCTGGCGCGAACAGGCCGAGCACAGAGAAGCAAGACGTCTTGGCCGTGAGCGCTGGTACAGCGCTTACTGTTTGCGCATCGCCCGTGTCGAACGGGATTATCAAGGCCCATGAAATTCTCGTGGGGTTAGACGCTTAGAACCAGATTCTAAATTCGGATTCATGGAGAGCTTAGTGTACCCCCGAGCGTTTACGACCCTGATAATATCGCCCCACGTCACATGAGTACGATTTAATGATTCAAATTGCTGTGGCCGGTGCCGCCGGCCGAATGGGCAGGGCGATAATCACCGTCTGCCAATCCGAAAAGGGACTGCGGATATCCAACGCCATTGAGCGCGCCGGGAGCGATACCATCGGGGTCGACGCCGGGCAACTGGCCGGCGTTGGTAATATCGGTGTCCCGGTGGGTGATGATATTAACGTGTCACCGTTTGATGTCCTGATTGAATTTACCAATCCCGGTGCGACCTTGAGTCATGTTAACTATTGTCGTGAGCAAGGCCGCGCCATGGTTATTGGTACCACGGGCCTCGAAAACTCCGACCGTAAGGAAATCGAGCAGGCTGCTCGGGAAATATCCATCGTGTTTGCCGCTAACATGAGTATCGGTGTAAACCTGACTCTGCGAATGTTGCAGATCGCCGCGAGCGCACTTGGAGAATCTGTTGATGTGGAGGTCATCGAGGCTCATCACCGACACAAGGTAGATTCACCGTCCGGTACCGCCCTTGCCATGGGTGAGGCCGTGGCCACAGCCTGGGGTCGGAATCTTGACGACATCGGCGTGTTCACCCGACATGGCCAGGTCGGACCGCGTGTCGACGGCTCCATTGGTTTTGCCACCGTTCGCGCCGGCGATATCGTTGGCGAGCACACTGTGATGTTCGCGTTGGAAGGTGAACGGGTCGAGATTTCTCATAAAGCCTCTGACCGAATGACGTTTGCCAACGGTGCAATTCGAGCCGCTCGCTGGTTATCGTCCAGGACGCCGGGTCTGTACGACATGCAGGACGTTTTAGGACTAAGATAACCATACGATAAATTGAAACCGGGTAGTGAAAACGGGTAGAATCGCGTGCACTGAGGCGGGAGCCAGACAGGCCCATTGAATCCCGTAGTCGAGGGGGAAACCGAACAAGGTTTCTCCCTTTTTTTGAGTTCAGATCCGGAGAGTGTTTTGATCCATCCTGCCGTGCTGGTTTTGGAAGACGGGACTGTCTATAAAGGCCGGTCGATCGGCGCCAGTGGCAAATCTACTGGTGAGGTAGTCTTCAATACGTCGATGACCGGTTATCAGGAAATCCTCACCGATCCAAGCTATGCCCGCCAATTGGTGACGCTGACGTATCCGCATATTGGTAACACCGGTACAACCGATGAAGACGAGGAGTCGCGCCAGGTCTTCAGTTCAGGGCTTATTATTCGTGACCTGCCATCTGCCCCCAGTAATTTCCGATCGCAATCATCACTTGCCGATTTCCTGGCCAAGCGTGGCGTTGTCGCGATAGCCGACATCGATACTCGCGCACTGACACGCAGAATTCGTCAAAAAGGTGCCATGGCCGGTTGTATCCTGACTGCTCGTGACAGTGATACAACGCCTCCCGATATTGATGAGGCACTTCTGGAAGCGAAATCCTTTCCGGGACTTGCGGGCATGGATCTGGCACGCGAGGTAACCATCGATAAAGCTTATGCCTGGCATGGCGGTACGTGGAAGCTTGGCCAGGGCTATGCCGATTCATCCGCTTCACCCGCATCATATCGCGTAGTGGCATACGACTTTGGCGTCAAGCGCAATATTCTGCGGCTGCTTGCCGATCGTGGCTGCGAAATCGAAGTGGTGCCGGCAATGACGTCGGCGGCCGACGTCATGGAGAAAAATCCGGATGGGATTTTTCTTTCAAATGGTCCCGGTGATCCTGAGCCGTGTGACTACGCAATCGAGGCGATCAAGGAATTTCTGCATCGCGATATACCTGTCTTTGGTATTTGTCTTGGTCACCAGTTGCTGGGGCTCGCTGCCGGCGCGCGTACCATGAAAATGAAATTCGGCCATCATGGCGCTAACCATCCGGTGCAGGATGTCGAAGATGGCAGGGTCTATATCACCAGCCAGAATCACGGCTTCGCGGTTGACGATTCGTATTTGCCGGATACTCTGAAAGTCACGCATCGCTCCCTGTTTGACGGCAGTGTTCAGGGTCTCGCCAGCACGCAACATCCAGCGTTTTCATTTCAGGGACATCCCGAGGCGAGTCCCGGACCGCACGATATTATCAACCTGTTTGATCGCTTCATTGATCTTATGCGTGAGGCGAAACAGAACAACTAGATCGACTCAAATCGTTGATTACCTCATCCGCCTTAAACGACAGAAAAAACACCGGCAATGCCCAAACGTACCGACCTTAAAAGTATCCTCATCATTGGCGCAGGCCCGATCATCATCGGCCAGGCGTGCGAATTCGACTATTCGGGTGCGCAGGCGTGCAAGGCTCTTCGTCAGGAAGGCTACCGGGTGATTCTGGTGAATTCCAATCCGGCAACGATCATGACAGATCCGGAATTTGCCGATGCAACCTATATCGAGCCGATTCACTGGCGTGCGCTGGAGAAGGTAATCGAGCGCGAGCGACCAGATGCCGTTTTGCCAACCATGGGTGGTCAAACTGGTCTTAACTGCGCGCTGGATCTTGCCCGTCACGGCGTATTGGAAAAATACGGCGTAGAGATGATCGGTGCAACCAAAGAGGCAATCGACAAGGCTGAAGATCGGGAAAAGTTCAAAACTGCGATGAATGACATTGGTCTCGAGACGGTACGCGGAGACCTGGCTCACAGCATGGAAGATGCCTACCGGGTCCTTGACGATATCGGTTTCCCGGCCATTATTCGCCCGTCGTTTACCATGGGCGGGAGTGGTGGTGGTATCGCCTACAATCGTGAAGAATATACCGAGATTTGCCAGCGCGGTCTGGATGTTTCACCCACTCAAGAACTGTTAATCGAAGAATGTGTTCTCGGTTGGAAAGAGTTCGAGATGGAGGTAGTGCGCGACTGCCGTGATAATTGCATCATCGTCTGCGCCATCGAGAACTTTGACCCGATGGGCATTCATACGGGTGATTCGATTACTGTCGCGCCCGCACAGACGCTCACTGACAAGGAATACCAGATCATGCGCGACGCCAGTATAGCGGTGTTGCGTGAAATTGGTGTGGATACCGGCGGCTCCAACGTCCAGTTCGGTGTCGATCCGAATACGGGTCGCATGGTTATTATTGAAATGAATCCGCGGGTGTCGCGATCCTCTGCGCTGGCATCCAAGGCGACCGGTTTCCCGATTGCCAAGATTGCGGCCAAGCTTGCGGTAGGTTATACCCTCGATGAGTTGCGCAACGACATTACCGGTGGCGCCAGTCCTGCGTCGTTCGAGCCGTCCATCGATTATGTCGTAACGAAAATACCGCGTTTTGACTTCGTCAAGTTTCCGCAGGCAAATGCTGAACTCACCACTCAGATGAAGTCGGTGGGCGAGGCTATGGCAATAGGCCGGACGTTCAAGGAATCCCTGCAAAAAGCCATTCGTAGCATGGAGATGGGAAACTACGGGCTCGAACCGATTCACACTGGAACCGAAGATTCCGGCGAAGATCTCAAAGTCATTGCAGCCCGTTTACGCAATGCAGGCGCTGATCGACTCTGGTATGTTGCGGACGCGTTCCGCTACGGCCTTGAATTGACCAAGGTGCAATCACTGACGGGTATTGATCCCTGGTTTTTATCGCAAATTCGCGAGCTGATCGAGGTCGAATCAACGGTTGCTGAAACAACCCTCGATAACATTGATCATGATTTGCTGCGTCGTTATAAGCGAGATGGTTTTTCCGATCATCGACTGGCAGCCTTACTCGGCTGTAGCGAAGACGAAGTCAGGGCGCATCGTCACGCCCTCGGCATCCGTCCGGTTTATAAGCGAGTCGATTCCTGTGCCGCGGAGTTTGCGACTCCCACCGGTTATATGTATTCCACATACGAAATGGAATGCGAAGCCGAGCCTGCATCGGATCGTAAAATTATTGTTCTGGGTGGCGGCCCAAACCGTATAGGTCAGGGAATCGAGTTTGACTATTGCTGTGTGCATGCATCCCTGGCACTCAAGGAAGATGGTTTTCAGACCATCATGGTCAACTGTAATCCTGAGACGGTGTCGACTGATTACGATACCTCGGACCGGCTTTATTTCGAGCCGCTGACGCTTGAAGATGTGCTCGAAATCATTCACGTCGAGAACCCGACCGGTGTTATCGTCCAATTTGGCGGGCAGA
The DNA here is from genome assembly GCA_021604525.1 of marine bacterium B5-7. Lineage (GTDB taxonomy): Bacteria > Pseudomonadota > Gammaproteobacteria > Arenicellales > CAJQKF01 > BQJD01. The sequence continues at coordinate 70,163 of BQJD01000003.1, forward strand.
CTCCTCTGAAGCTCGCTCGCGAACTTGAAGCCGCCGGCGCACCTGTCATAGGTACCTCACCATCGGCGATTCATGGCGCCGAAGACCGTGAACAGTTTCAATCTCTGCTGGTCCGTCTTGGCCTCAAGCAACCACCCAACCGCATTGCCACCGATTCACTCAAAGCGCTCGAGCTTGCAGAGGAAGTTGGATATCCGTTGATTGTTCGGCCGTCCTACGTGCTGGGTGGACGTGCGATGGAAATTGTTCATACGCGACAGGATCTCGAAAATTATATGCAGGCGGCGATAAACGTTTCCAACGACTCCCCTGTATTGCTCGATCGTTTCCTCGATGACGCAATTGAAGTGGATGTCGATGCGATTTGTGACGGTAGAGATGTTTTGATCGGCGGAATCATGGAGCACATTGAGGCTGCTGGCGTGCATTCCGGCGATTCTGCCTGTTCACTGCCTCCTTTCAGATTGACCAGCGATATACAGGACGAGATGCGCCGTCAGACCGCAGCCATGGCCCTGGCGCTCGGTGTTGTCGGGTTAATGAATGTGCAGTACGCCATCAAGGAAGGTACCATTTACGTTCTCGAAGTTAATCCGCGAGCGTCACGTACCGTGCCATTCGTTTCAAAAGCGACATCCCGCCCGCTGGCGAAGATTGCCGCGCGAGTGATGGCCGGTCGCACGTTGGCCGAATTGGGTCAGCTTGAAGAAATCACGCCACCTTATTACAGTGTCAAGGAAGCGGTTTTCCCGTTCATAAAATTTCCAGGTGTCGATACAATACTTGGACCAGAGATGAAAAGTACTGGTGAGGTGATGGGTATCGGGCAAACCTTCGCCGAGGCTTATAACAAGTCGCAACAGGCGACAGGATTATTTTTGCCAACAGGCGGTACGGTATTGTTCAGCGTCAAGAAATCCGATCAGCTTCTTGCAGTTGATATTGCCCGATGTTTCAACGAAGCGGGATTCAAGCTGGCAGCTACCCGCGGAACGGGCGAAGTGCTCGGCAATGCGGGTCTTGAAGTGACATTGATCAACAAGGTTGCCGAAGGTCGTCCTCATGTTGTCGACAGCATTAAAAACAACGAGTACAGTTTAATAATCAATACCACCGCCGGCAGGAAAAGCCTCAAGGATTCCTATACGATCCGGCGACAGGCATTGCAACATAATATTACCTACTTCACGACTCTTGCGGGCGCACGAGCCGCCGCCGAGGCGATTAACTCTCAAGGAGAGATACAAGTGGAACGACTGCAAGAACTTCACAAGGCACTGGTATGAGCGAGCGAGTTGTTCTAACCAAGGGAGGCGCTGAGCGTCTTCGCGATGAACTGAACCGGCTTAAGCGGGTTGAGCGACCGAGAATCATCCAGGCTATTGCAGAAGCGCGCGCCCATGGCGACTTGTCCGAGAATGCCGAGTACCATGCAGCACGTGACGAACAGGGTTTTATGGAAGCCCGCATACGGCAGTTAGAGGGTTGTTTGTCGGCAGCAGAGATCATCGATCCACTGCGTCTTAATGCCGGCAATAAAGTGGTATTTGGAGCGTATGTGACATTATTCGATGTCGATACCGAAGCGGAGATCAGCTACCAGATCGTTGGTGAGTTGGAGGCAGACCTCAACCAGGGTCAGATATCTATTGGATCCCCCATTGCCAAGGCATTACTCGGCCGTTCTGAAGATGATGAAATTTCCGTGCTCGTCCCGGCCGGTGAAAAAACCTATGAGATCATGAAGGTCGAATATCGATAGGTTCCAATTAATTCACTAGCGCGTCAGTAAACCGATGGCTGACCTTCCGGGCGGGTCTTGAATCGTTTATGCACCCAAAAATACTGTGCCGGCATCAACCGTATGGCCTCTTCGATACAGGTATTCATGCGGCGAGTATCTTCGATTTCGTCATCACCTGGAAAATCCGTTAACGCCGGAAGCAGAGTCAATTTGAATCCTTTGCCCTTGTCGAGTTGCTCAGTCAAACAGGGGACGACGCGAGCGCGACTCATCTTTGCGAAGCGTGACAACATGGGAAAGGTAGCTGTCTCGATTCCGAAAAATGGCACGAATACACCTTTGCGTCTGCCTGGATCCTGGTCAGGCAGGTAGTAAAACAGGCGGCCGCTGCGAATAGTCCGAATCAGGTTACGCATAGGCGCTTTTCGTTCCACCAGTTCGGCGCCGAATCGACAGCGCCCGGTTCGAATGGTTTCATCCATTATCGGGTTTTTCACAAACTGATACATGCTGACTGTGGGATATTGACGCGACAGATAGATGCCACCAATCTCCAATGCAATGAAATGCGGTGCAAGCAGAATAACGTTATCGCCATCATTAAGAACCGCTTCGAGGTTTTCACGTCCTTCAACAGTGAACAGCTTATCGAGTCGCGATGTTGATGCGAACCAGTTAAGCCCGGTACTCATAACAGAGCGGCCAAGTTCGATGAAGTGCTGGCGCGTGAGATCGGTATGTTCCGCTTTTGACAATTCCGGAAAACACAGCTCGATATTACGATTGGCAATTCGGCGCCGCGAACTGAACAGCCGATATACCAATAAACCCAGGCCGCAGCCGATGGTGTGCAGCCAGCGTAATGGTAACAGGGATAGCACCCGTATTAATCCGATGCCAAAAAGAGTTGGCCAGTAACGTGGATGGTAGCGGTTTATAGCGGTGGGGCTTTCTGCCATGAAATTCGATAGTGCACTGGCATATTGATGGTGTGGAATTATAGCAGTGATCAAGATTATATTTGACGGCTGACCGTGTTGGGGTTTGCCCGGTAATCTTGTACAAATGGATCGAAAGGAGCGCTGGGCAGTCGTGATGACGGCGTAGTCCACCAACTGATGCAAGAGATTCGAGATGACTTTGGATATTGAACAAATCAGGGCTGACACGCCGGGTTGTATCAACCGGATACATTTTCATAATTCCGGTTCGTCGCTGATGCCAAAGGCGGTTTACGATGCCACAGTAGACCACCTGCAACTCGAACTCAACATTGGCGGCTATGAAGCGGCAGCACAGTCTGCGGAGCGCATCGATCAATTCTATAGCGCAACGGCACGCATGTTGGGCTGCGCACAAAGTGAAGTCGCATACATGGAAAATGCGACTGCTGCATTTAACAGCGTTTTTTACGGTTTTGCCAGAAAGTTGGGTGTTGGGGATCGCATTCTTACGGCAAACGCCGAGTACGCCTCGAACTTCATTGCCTATCTGCATGTGGCATCCATTACCGGGTGCGAGATTGATGTTATCCCGAATGATGCTAACGGTCAGATTGACTGCGAGGCGTTGGAGACCATGATTGATGAACGCGTCAAGCTCATCAGTATCACTCACGTACCGACTAACTGTGGACTGGTTAATCCGGCGGCTGCGGTGGGTGAGGTAGCGTCACGTCATGGGATACCTTATCTGCTTGATGCCTGTCAGTCCGCCGGTCAAATGCCCTTGGATGTTGCAACCTTGAAAGTGGATGCCATGACCGTAACCGGACGCAAATACTTGCGCGGGCCGAGAGGAACCGGATTTTTATACATTCGAGAAAGCGCCATGGATCACTTTCCACCCGCATCCCTGGATCTGCATGGTGCGCGATGGGTTGAGCTGGATCGATTCGAGATGTCGGCAGGCGCCAGTCGCCATGAAAACTTCGAGAACAATGTTGCCGGGCAAATCGGACTGGGTGTGGCGATAGACTACGCCTTAGCGCTTGGGCTCGATAACATATACCAACGCATACAATATCTCGCTGATAGGCTCCGCCAACGACTTGGTTTTATTGATGGTATCACCCTGGCGGACCAGGGTATCGAAAAATGCGGGATCGTAGCGTTTGCTCACAGGCAGATCGAGCCGGCTGTGTTTCGCGCCAGGCTCGGCGCAATGGGAATAAATGTCGGCACGTCCAATGCGCGCTCGACACTACTCGACATGCGTTCGCGCGGAATCGAGTCGGTGGTCCGCTGCGCGGTGCATTATTTCAATACGGAAGAGGAAATAGACCGATTAATGGAGTCGATTAAGTCGGTCATCTCGAATAAATAGATTCGAAAACAGGTTATCGATTATTCATCACTCAAGTTTTATCTGTAGATATCTCATCTGTAAGATCACCTTCATCGGTATCCCTGGCAATCCGATGATCCATGTTGAGAGCAGGTTGGCCGCCACATCGTCCAACACGTTTTGCAGGAACACCCGCTACCGTACAATGAGCTGGTACATCTTCAAGAACGACACTGCCAGCGCCAATCTTCGCGTTTTCTCCGATAGATACATTGCCGAGAATCTTCGCGCCAGCGCCAATAAGAACACCACTGGCCACCTTCGGGTGCCGGTCTCCACAATCTTTTCCGGTGCCGCCCAGGGTGACTTCGTGCAGCATGGATACATTATCGCCAACCACTGCCGTTTCACCAATTACGAGACCGGTGGCATGATCCACCAGAATACCAGAGCCAATTATTGCTGCCGGGTGAATATCGACGGCAAAAACTTCGCTGCTTCGGTTTTGCAGGAATAATGCAAGTTCACGACGGCCTTGCTGCCACAGAAAATGCGCTGCCCGATACGTCTGAATAGCCTGGAATCCCTTGAAATAAAGGAATGGGAGTGAATATCGATCACAAGCCGGGTCGCGTTCACGTATGGCTTCAAGATCATTGCGAATTGCAAGACCCACGGCTTTTGCCGACGTGAGTCCTTCCTGCAAAATTTCCTTGATGAATACGTCGCCCAAGGCGGGTGAACCGAGTTTTTGTGCGAGATGCAGGCTCAATGATTCTTCCAGGGTGTCATGACGAAGCACAACCGCGTGGAGGAAGCTTGCAAGCAGTGGTTCGCTCGCAATTTGCAGCTCTGTTTCACGCCGGATTTCCTCCCAGGTGGGATCGGAATCCTCGTGGACTCGTAACAGCTTATTGGTCTGATGTTCGTTCATACTACGGCTCCGAAAGCCGGGATAATGGAATTTTATACAGATGTCCTTATTTCGAGCAGTTCTACGAGCGTGTTAAAACTGACAACCACCCAAGTTTACAGCATCAGATATAGTCAGACTAAGTGTGGTGATACTTTCTACGAAACCAAGCAATAAGAACTATCACACCAACATGTAACATGAGTCGATGGGGCAGGCGGCGAGTGGTGGATTCTGTACCGCCAACATCCAATAATACCAGGCGATATCGGTTTGAAGTTCTAGACCGCGATCAGTTGTGATGGTTCGCTGCGAACAGATTCCTTCAAAATCATCATGGTTTTGGTGCCGGGACCCCAGCGATAATCGCCGATCAACCCGTTCGAACGAATGACTCGATGGCAGGGAATTAGCCAGGCAACAGAATTACAACCGACGGCGCTGCCCACTGCACGACTTGCCCGAGGCACATCAATTGCCCTTGATACGTCGCCGTAGGTTGATATGGCGCCTGCCGGGATTTTCAACAAGGCCTGCCAAACGCGAATCTGAAAATTGGTACCTTTAACGAGAACATGTACCGGTTCGTGTCGATCAATCTCGCCAAAAAGTTGCCTGGAAAGTCTGGCAATTCGCTGGTCGTGACGCACCAGATGAGAACGAGACCATTCCTGGCGTAACTGCTCAAGACCAGAATTCACGCCATTTGTCATGGAGTCTTCGAGGTGAAACGACAGCCAGCATATACCTAAATCGGTGGTTGCAATGAGCGCCGTACCGAACGGTGATACGCAGGTGCCGTAGGTTATTTCAATATCGGACCCGCTGTCGCGGTATGCCGCCGGACTCATGCCGTGAATAGTCACAAAAAGATCATGCAATCGACTGCCACCGGACAGTCCGACTTCAAGGCTGGCATCCAGCACCGATACTCTTTTGCGCAGCAACTCGCCGGCATCGAGCGCAGTCAGATGTTGCAGTACGCGCTTTGGACTGACGCCTGCAAAACGACTGAACATTTTCTGGAAATGCCACGGGCTGACGCCCACATGGCGAGCCAGTTCCGGCAGTGTGGGTTGGTTGCGCCGATTTTCGGAGAGATAGTTAAGCGCATCGGCTATCAGCGTAAACTCATTCTTCATGATTGTGCCCGTCAGGTTGAAACACTTTGAATTGTGAATCAACCGACATTTGCCAAACAATCCGATTCTTGCGTCTTTTAACTGGCTGTTGATGCGCTGGCGGTCTGCATCGATTTAACCTGACTGATGGCAACTGACAACATGGCGAAGTCGATCTCCCGGGATGCCTTGAAATCATTGATTAACTGGATAAATCGATCACAGCTAACCTGATTGGCTTTTACCCAGTTTTGCATCGCCTTGCGGCCAAGGGCGCCTGGTGCCGATTCAACAATCAAGCGCGCAAGCGCTTTTTGCTGTTCATGCAGATCGTTTCGTAAACTATACGAAGCCATGGCCTGCCAGTGATTTCGAATCTGCAATTCGCTGATTTTTTCACGCAACCAGTGAATTTCGAGCCGATCGCCAATTCCGTAATAGACGCCAGCGACATGAGCCACGTCCTGTCTGGATTCTCTTGCAACTTCGATAATGTCCAATGCAGATGACAGCGCAACAACTGATGAAACAGTTTGAGCCAGGTCTTTTGGCACACCAGCCTGGATCAGCTTCTGGGCGCGTTTTTTCTGTTGCAGACGATTGCTGGCAGCCATGGAGCGTGGATAACTTGCCAGAAGATCATCAACACCACCTTTAAAGTATTCCACTGCGTCGCTGATATTCATTGATTCGGGGCGATGCTGGACCAACCATGAGGTGGCGCGCTCAATCAGTCCGACAACATCCGATATCATGGACTTTTGCACCGAGTCATTGACGACATTATCAAGTCCCTCGATCGCATGGACAATGGTCTTGTGATTGAATACTTCGGTCGCGACCGTGTAGGCCCGTGCGATATGCGGATAGCTTCCTCCGGTTAATTCCTTAAGGCGAAAAGCGAACGTCGGACCCGCCCGGTTAACCATCTCGTTTGCGATATAGGTAATGATGATTTCCCGGCGCAGCCGATGTTCGACCATAACCTTTGGAAATTTTTCGCCGAGAATCGACGGGAAATACTCTGACAATCTGGAAGACAGAAATGGATCTTCCGGTACATCCGAGATGATCAGTTCGTCGTTCAACCTGAGCTTGCTGTAGGCAAGTAAAACCGAGATTTCTGCACGATGAAGTCCTTGCCGATTTTGTATTCGTTCAGCCGTGGTTTCTTCGTCGGGCAGGTATTCGAGTGAACGATTCAATACTCCCTCACGTTCCAGTGCACGAATGAATCGCATTTGCTGACGCATCAGTTCAGGTGCATTCGCTGCGGCCAGACTGATAGCCTGGGTCTGGTTGTAATTATCACGAAGCACCAATGCAGCAACTTCATCGGTCATGCTTTCAAGCAACTTGTTGCGCTGCTTCTCGGTGAGATCACCCGCCCTGACAGAACGATCCAGCAATATCTTGATGTTAACCTCATGGTCCGAAGTATCAACGCCTGCAGAGTTATCAATGGAATCGGTGTAACACAATCCACCTTTGCTGTTGAACTCGATACGACCGAGCTGGGTCATGCCGAGATTGCCGCCTTCACCGAACACCTTGCAGCGCAAATCGGAGCCATTGACCCTGAGTGTATCGTTGGCACGATCGCGAACCTGTTCATCTGTTTCGGAAGTCGATTTAACGTAGGTGCCGATACCACCATTCCATATCAGATCAACCGGCGCCTTGAGCATGACGTTTATCAACTCGGTCGGAGTCAACTTGCTGCTGTTCACACCGAGCGCGGCACGAACCTCGTCATTCAACGTGATGGATTTTTCGCTACGCTTGTATATCCCACCGCCTTTGGAAATGAGTTTGCTGTTGTAGTCCTCCCAACTCGAGCGCGGCATATTGAACAGGCGTTTTCGCTCCTTGAACGAAGCAGCTTCATCCGGATCCGGATCAAGGAAGATGTGCATATGATTGAACGCGCCCACCAGGCGGATATGTTCCGATAACAGCATGCCGTTACCAAATACATCGCCGCCCATGTCGCCGATACCAATTACGCTGAACGGTTGGCTCTGGGTATCAACGCCAAGTTCGCGGAAATGGCGCTTGACTGATTCCCAGGCACCACGGGCGGTGATACCCATTTTCTTGTGGTCGTAACCGGCTGATCCGCCAGAGGCGAAGGCATCGTCGAGCCAGAATCCATAATCCCGTGCGACACCGTTGGCGATATCGGAAAATGTTGCTGTGCCCTTGTCGGCGGCGACTACCAGGTAGGGATCGTCTGAATCATGGCGTACTACATCATCCGGATGCACGATGGCATCATCGACAATATTGTCGGTGATATCGAGCATTCCGCGAATGAATGTCTTGTAGCAGTCGATAACCTCAGCCATTTGCGTTTCACGGTCGCCCTGCGGCATTTTCTTGACGACAAAACCGCCTTTCGAGCCAACCGGCACAATCACGGCATTTTTGACCATTTGTGCCTTGACCAGCCCCAGTACCTCCGTACGAAAATCTTCCGGTCGATCCGACCATCTGAGACCACCACGGGCTACCGGTCCACCACGAAGATGAACCGCTTCGACCCTCGATGAATAGACGAAAATCTCGAACATTGGCCGTGGTTCCGGCATCCTCTGTATCTTGCCGGGATCCAGCTTGAAAGAAACGTAGGATTTGTGGGCATCGGTTTCACCAGGCTGATAAAAATTTGTCCTTATGGTCGATTCGATGAGGTTGATGTAGCTGCTTATGATTCGATCTTCATCAAGGTTGACGATTTGCTCCAGGCCTTCGTTGAGTTCACTGCGGATTGATTCCAGATGAGTGGTGCGATCATCTGTAATTTTCGTATCGAAACGTTGATGGAAATATTCGGCCAGTTTTGCGCACATCTGCGGATTGCCGTTGAGGGTTTCCATGATGTAGTCCTGGCCATAGCGCACCCGGATCTGCTTTAAGTATTTGGCATAGGCGCGCAGCACCACGCATTCACGCCAGTGAAGTCCGGCGCTGAGAACCAGGCGATTGAAACCGTCATTTTCAATTTCCCCAGCCCAGATGTGAGCGAGGGCTTCCTCAAAATGTTCACGGTGTTTTTCTACATCGATCTTTCGCGATTTTTGATCGGTCAGGGTAAATTCATGAATCCAGATATCGGTCTCATCATTGGGATGGATCATGTAAGGATTCTCGCCGAGCACCTTGAGTCCCATGTTCTCGATCATGGGAATGACATCGGACAAGGCGACTTCCTCTCCCAGGGAATACAACCGCAATCGAACACTGGAGTCCATCACATCGACAGGCTGATAGAAGTAGATTCCGAGTTTGCCGGTGGAGATGATTTCCTGGATTCTTTGAATGTCGTAGGCCGCGCGGCGCGGACTGAAATCGTCCTGATAACTGCCAGGAAAAGCGTTATAAAAGCGGTTGTAGTCGCGTATGCCGGATTCTTCGCCAAACTGTTCCACCAATGTGGTTTTAAGGCGGTCGTACCACGACAGGGAGGCCTCTTCTATCTGTCGCCCCAGTAGAGCAAGATCGGGCTCGACCTCACTATCAGGACGGACATGAACAAGGAAGTGGATCCTTGCCAGAACCGATTCCGAGAACAGCACATTGAATTCTATGTTTACCCCGTCAAAAGCTTTTAACAGCAGTTCCTGAATACGAATGCGAAGATCACTATGAAACTGGTCACGCGGTACAAACACGAGGCAGGAGTGAAATCGACCGAATGGCTCGGCGGCAACGAACAAGCGTATATGCTGACGTTCCTGGAGATGAAGTATGCCCAACAGGATCGGTTCGAGTTCATTGTCTGGAACCTGGAAAAGACTATCCCTTGGATAGGTTTCAATAACATTTTGAAGTGCTTTTTCAAGATGGCCGTGTTTAGGCAACTTGCTGGCCGCCATAATGCGATCGACCTTGCTGCGAAGATATGGGATCTCACTGGTATTACGGTTATAAGCAGCCGAGGTAAACAAACCGACAATACAACTGACTCGGCCACTTCCGGGAGTGGCGCCGGTTTGACGGATAGCAATGAGATCCATGTAAGCGGGACGGTGGACGGTGGATCGCTGGTTCGTCTTGTTTATGGTGAGGTGGTTAGCCTGTGCCAGAAAGCGCTCGGCGGAACACGGTAACACCATGGCCTCAATATCGTTGATAGATAAACCGTCTTTGTTCAATATGCCGAGAATGCTGTCTTTGTCGATCTCAAGTGTATCGTCAGACTTGATGTTGAACTCGCAGTAGCCGAGAAGAGTGAAATGATCGTTGGCAATCCAGCGCAGCATATCGGCGGTTTCCGTACGCTCTGATTTGTCCTCCGATTTATCCTTGTCAATCGATTGAGCAAGTTTGCCTACTGCGGCAAGCATGTCGGGCCAGCCATCGAATGCCAGTGAGACATCTTCCAGTGCACTGGCGATATCGACCCGGGTTTTCTCAAGAGTGGCTTTGTCGGTCTGTCGATCGACGTGAAACTGCATGTAGGATTCAGTGATACCGGTTTCTTTCCCGTTCTCCAGGTGCAGAGTGCCTGTCAGTTTACCTTTGTTGTCTCGTTCATTACGGATGACCGGATGAAGAGTGTGGTGAATAGTCAGACTGTCGCGATTCAAGACCATCGAAATAGTGTCCACCAAAAACGGCATATTGTCGGTGACAACTTCGATAATCGTGTGGGTGCTCTGCCAGCCGTGTTTTTCGTAATCCGGGTTATAAACGAGGATGATCGGCTTGCGTGGCTCACGTGTACGACCGTGCTGCCAGTGTGACATGGCAGCACCATACAAATCACTAAGCGGGGTATTCTCGAACTCATCGAGCACAACCTGATGATAATACTGTTCCAGAAATGGCTCGATCAGCTTGGCTTCCGATGCCGGCAGGCGCTTTTGCGCTTCCTGCATAAGGTTGGGAATCAGCTCTTTGACAAATGGTGTGGTATGAATCGGCATGGGCTGTTCAACTCTTGTCGTGTGGGTCGCAAGGCATGCATGTTGGAGATTGCTGCCGGTTGTAATGCCTGATATCGCAAATGACTGATGCGCAATCAGATTTCCTGCAAAAATATATGGCATAGAACATGCTGATGCAACCATATCATAGTACGCTTCCAGCGAAACCGATTGCGCCAGTGCCAGACACTACCAGTGTCCTTTAAGGTCGTACTTTAAATCATCTCAGGTGGTTGCCAGATATTACCGGGGATTGCGATGATAGAGGTCCCATGCGTATTTGCGTATGAGGATATTTGGCCGTCCATGCACAAGGGCGATGTTCCCGAACAATTTGTAAATAAGAGTTAGAACAATGACAGCACAACAAGTGCCTCTATGGTCACCATCCCCTGAGAGAGTTGAAGGTGCCTTGATTAGTGAATTTTGCCGTCAAATCTCGAAGCGGACTGGCCAGTCGATAGAAGGATATCCAGCACTGCATCGCTGGTCTGTGGAGAATTCGGCCGATTTCTGGGACACGGTCTGGGAGTTTTGCGGGGTCATTGCGAGCAATCGCGGTGAGCAAGTCATTGTTGATGCCGACAAGCTGCCAGGAGCGCGTTTTTACCCCGACGCCCGTCTCAATTTTGCCGAGAACCTGTTGCGTTATCGTGACGATGGCGTAGCGATGATGTTTCGTGATGAGCATGGACGGGTTTCGAATCTGACCCGCAACGAGTTATATGAACGGGTGGCGGCTCTTTCATCCGCACTGCGTGATGCCGGTCTCGCACCGGGCGATCGGGTAGCGGCCTTTATGCCGAATATCCCCGAGACCGTGATTGCAATGCTGGCGTGTGTTGCCGCAGGTGGGGTTTTTTCATCGTGTTCTCCCGACTTTGGGGTTGGCGGAGTGCTCGATCGTTTCGGCCAAATCGAGCCACGTTTCCTGTTTGCGGTGGACGCTTACTACTACAACGGCAAGACACATGATTCGCTGGCCAAATTACGCGATATTGCCGCCGCGTTACCGAGTCTGAAAGCCGTGGTCGTAACCACATTCGTGGATGGTGATGCTGATATTTCGACAATCGAGCGGGCAGTCACTCTCGAATCATTTGTTGCCGGCCATCAGCAGGCTGAACTGGAATTTGAACAACTGCCGTTCAATCATCCGCTGTATATCATGTACTCGTCAGGAACCACCGGGGTACCGAAGTGTATCGTTCATGGTGCGGGTGGGACGCTGCTGAAACATCTTGTCGAGCATCAATTGCACTGCAATGTGTTGCCTGCAACCCGGCTGTTTTATTTCACGACCTGCGGCTGGATGATGTGGAACTGGCTGGTTTCAGGGCTGGCCTCGGGAGCAACCCTGATGCTCTACGATGGCTCGCCGTTTTATCCGAATGGCAACGTATTGTTCGACTATGCGCAAGATCAGAAAATCGAGATATTCGGAACTTCGGCAAAGTATATCGACGCCTGTGCCAAGGCGGAAATTCAGCCAGCCGTAACCCATCGGCTGGATGCATTGAAATCCATTCTTTCGACCGGCTCACCACTATCGCCGGAAGCCTTTGACTATATCTATGCATCCGTAAAGACCGATGTCTGTTTATCGTCGATTGCAGGTGGCACCGATATTATTTCCTGTTTTGTATGCGGCTGTCCGGCGTTACCGGTATACCGGGGGGAGATACAGGTATCGGCGCTCGCTTTGGACGTACAGGCTCTTGGTGAAGACGGTGAGATACTGGAAGCAGGCGAGAAAGGAGAACTGTGTTGCATGAACAGCTTTCCGGCAATGCCCATCGGTTTTTGGAATGACGATGATGGAGGGCGTTACCGGGCAGCGTATTTCGAGAGATTTCCAGGAATCTGGTGTCACGGAGACTATGTTGCCCGCACCGAACACGATGGCTGGATCATATACGGGCGTTCAGATGCGGTTTTGAATCCTGGGGGGGTGCGTATCGGCACGGCCGAGATTTATCGACAAGCTGAAAAAGTCGACGCGGTGTTGGAAAGTCTGGTTATCGGACAGCAATGGGATAACGATGTTCGGGTGGTGTTGTTCGTACGGCTCAAGGACGGCCATGTACTTGATGATGCTTTGATCGCCGAGATTCGCGACAAGATTCGTCGCAATGCAACGCCACGACATGTGCCGTCAAAGATAATACAAGTGGCGGATATTCCAAGAACCAAGAGTGGCAAAATTGTTGAGTTAGCCGTGCGTAAAATTGTACACGGGGAAGAGGTCAAAAATCGTGAGGCACTGGCCAACCCGGAAGCGCTGGATTTATTTGTGAATCTGCCTGACCTTAAATAGAACCTGTCTCAAAATGGTTGTAACCCGCCAATACGGTGTTAGATACTCGCTCAAATGCTCATTTAACCTTGTAAACTGCACGTTTTCTCTCCCATTTGCCTTGTCCTGACGGCCTTCGCTCAGATTGAGACAGGTTCTAGTCAGCGGGAGCACCGGTTAAAGGCTAGCAACTGGCACTAACGTCACGCTGCGACCAGTTTTAAACATGTCTGGTCGCAGCGTGAACTCCAATTTCAACTGCAAAATGTCATGTGTTATTGCATCATGATTGGTGTAGTGCGTTTGGTAAATCCATCAGGAATAGTGATCGGTGGCAGTGGTTCCTGACGCACAGCGTTTACAGAGACGTGCATTTTTTCATCGCGAAAATCTATTGGTAATCCGACGAAGGAATTGACGTCAAAAGTGGGTACCGATGCGGTTGCCATTGGCAATAAACTTGAAATCTTGCTTGCCAGACCACTAGCGAACAGAGCGAGCTTGCGGATCGTCTGATAATCTTTCTGCGATATCGGCAAATCGTTTGGTGCGGCGATACACATTTGTGTGGTCGGTATATTATCGACAGACATGACCCCACGGGTACAACGAATACCGTTGATCACTTCCACTTTATCAGTCAGAGCAAAGCTGCCGGCGGGGCGTGGTTGTTCAGGTTTATCACCGAGGCCAAGATTTGCTAACAGATCACCCATCTGGGCTTTCTGTTCATCACTCAATCCTTCCAGCGTTTGTTCGAGTTGTGACTGAACCTGGTCAATCACACCCTTAAACTGGGAGCTCAATTGTTCCAGGGATTGTTCGGAAACCTCAGTGTAGTATTTTTCTCGACGGTCGATGTAGTAAGCGATGTCCTTATCGGCGAAGTATATAACTTCAGCAGGGTTATTTGCGTCCTTGATTACCATGCGAATGCGGTCGCCATTCACCTCGAGATCGTTAACGACCGGTTGGCCGCTATCTTCGCCACGTAATTCTATTACGGTGGCGGCAGACGCCATGGCGCACTGTGCAGATAGTAAAATACCGGTAAGCAAAACCGTTGCTTTGTGCATGAAAAAGCTCCTTGAAGAAAACCTGTTATTTTAGACTCTTGTCCAACTGAATGTGTAACGACTCGAGGTCCGATACCGGTGGATGACAATGATGGCCCATACACACAAAAGCGGTGATCGAATCAGTTACGTTACCTGGGCTTGAAAGTTGTACGATAGTTTCTTGCCGGGCATCAATCGAGTAAATTCTTACATTATCTGCATATCTATCGATAATGCTGCGCTCAAAGGTGTAACGCGCCTGTTCGGATCCGCGTAGCACGATGCGCGTTTCAGGTGTTTGCAGGCGATGATGCGCCAAGAGTAGTGCCCCATGAGCGGTTGGAAAACGGTGAGTGTCTTTTGTGAAGCGGCTGAGCAATAAGCTCGTGTCTTCCTGATAAATCGAATTATGGGTGAGGTGATACAACTCAAGCAGAACCTGACCAGCAATACCATTGCCGGAAGGGGTTGAATCGTCGGTTGCCGTTATCGGCCGATACAGCAAGACTTCATGGTCATCGGCAGTGAAGTAAAAGCCGCCGTTTGTGGTGTCGGAAAAATGTTTTCGTGCTGTACTTACCAGCGATTCACACAAGGAAAAGTCTTCATCCTGCCAGCGGCACTGCAACAACTCGAGTAGCGCATCGGCGAGGAATACATAGTCGTCGAGATATCCTGTCAAGCGGCTTTCCTGATTCCGGCTGACCGCATTGAGACGATTTTCTTTTATATGATGTTGACGAAGGTACTGCAAAGCGCGTTCGGCAGCTATGATCAGGGAATCATCATCCAGCAAACGCCCGGTTCTGGCCAGTGCCTTGATCATCAAGGCATTCCATGAGGTCAGGCACTTATCGTCGCGCGCCGGTCGCTCACGACTGTCGCGATATCTCGCCAGTTTATCAATCAGACTGTCCCATATGCGTGCTGTCAATGAATGTTCGATACCGGTTGTTCTCGTGGCTTCTACGAGGCTGGTGCGAATGTTCAGGTGATACCGTCCTTCAAAGTTTGCTTGCCGATCAAGATTGAAACGCGCAATAGCCAGTTTTAGTTCGTCACCGCTAAGTACCTGATCGATTTCACCACGTGAAAAAACATAATATTCACCTTCGCCGCCTGCGCTATCGGCATCGAGACTTGAACAGAATCCACCGGATTCAAGCTGCATTTCTTTAATGACAAATTTTGCGGTAGCAAGTGCCACCCGACGATACTCGGCATTCTGGAATTGAATCGACGCCGCAGCGTATAACGGCATGAGCAGCGCGTTGTCGTATAGCATCTTCTCGAAATGCGGTATGTCGAAAGTGTCATCAACTGAGTAGCGAAAAAATCCACCGCCGATTTGATCGAATAAACCGCCCAATGCCATGGCGTCGAGTGTCAATTGCAGGTTATCCGAATCGTCTGTTGTGGGGGCATTATGATCACGCAAGACAAGTAACAAACCGAGGGCGGTGGCGTGTGGAAACTTGGGAGCGCGTCCGAATCCACCGTGTTTACAATCCATTGCCGCGAGGATTTCGCTTTGTAATTCATCCGTTGACCAAGATGAGGAAAGTACAGGTGAATACCCTGCACTTTCATCAACAGCCGGTTGGTTGATTCGGGCAAAGTGCTGGTGCATGACAACGTCGTGATCATCCATCTTTGTGCGATTTTCCCGGTAGTGGGTGGCGACGTCGGTGAGGACTTGTTTGAATGATGGCAGGTTGTGACGGGCGGTGGATGGAAAATAGGTCCCGGCAAAAAATGGTGTGAGACCTCGTGGGGTCAGCATCACAGTTAACGGCCAGCCACCCGGTCTGCGGGTCAACATCTGATGGGCGATCTGGTAAATCTGGTCGAGATCGGGTCGTTCCTCCCGATCCACCTTGATATTGATATAAAGCTCGTTCATCAAGCTGGCGGTGGACGGATCTTCGAATGACTCGTGCGCCATTACGTGGCACCAATGGCAGGCCGAATAACCGATGGAGAGCAATACAGGTTTGTCGCTTTTTACTGCCTCAGCCAGCGCGCAAGCATCCCAGGGTTGCCAGTGAACCGGATTGTCAGCATGTTGTTTAAGATAGGGGCTCATGGCCTCAACGAGGCGGTTGGCTTTGATAACGTTTTCTTCAGGGTTGGTCATTCGATAATCCGGGTGCTTGGGACTATAATCCGCGCTCACATGTCATAGCGTGATGGTACCGTTCGGCGCCATTGGCAATCGACCCCCGTATTACACAAGGTTATTTATGTTCATCGCTCCTGATGTCGACCCCATCGCATTCAGTATAGGACCCTTATCGGTACGCTGGTACGGTTTGATGTACCTGATCGGATTCCTGACTGGCGGGCTGCTCGGCGTCTACCGGGCGCGCAAGCCGGGAAGTCCGTTTTCACCCAGCCAGGTTTGGGACCTTCTTTTCTACATCGCCGTGGGGGTTATCGTCGGTGGACGACTCGGCTACGCGTTGTTCTACCAGGGCGCATATTACTTTGGCCGACCGTGGGAGATTTTCTATGTCTGGACGGGTGGCATGTCCTTTCACGGTGGGTTGATTGGCGTGCTGGTTGCCATGATTCTGTTTGCCCGCCACAACGGCAAGACATTGTTTGAAATCAGTGACTTCGCCATACCACTGATGCCTCCAGGCTTATTGGCCGGACGAATTGGAAATTTTATCAACCAGGAATTATGGGGTCGGGTGACCGATGTGCCCTGGGGCGTAATTTTTCCGGTAGCCGGCGACCTGCCTCGACATCCATCACAACTCTATGAAGCCTGTCTGGAAGGGCTGATCCTGTTTGTCGTATTGTGGTGGTATTCTTCGAAACCACGAAAACCGGGCGCCGTGGGTGGACTGTTTTTAGTCGGTTACGGGATATCCAGATTCCTGGTGGAATTCGTTCGTGAACCCGATGCATTTCTCGGCGCGGTCGCTTTTGGATGGATGTCCATGGGCCAGTTACTGAGTCTGCCAATGATTGTAGTGGGGTTATGGTTGTTGCTTAGGCGACAAAATTCGTAGAATGATGTCATGAACACTCAAATTCGACTTTTTATCGCACTGATTACTCTGACAATGGCGGGCGTGACGTCTGCACAATCCATTACCAAATGTCAGGATGCCGAAGGTAAATGGCATTACGGGAATTATGCTGCAACAGAATGTGGTGACGCGCCCATAACCCGTCTCAGTGAGAGCGGGGTCACCGAGGAGATCAACAAATCGCCACCGACAGTCGAGGAGCTTCAGGCGGAAATGGAAGCACGTGAGGCCGAACGTGACGCACTACTAAAACGAGAAGAAAATGCGCGCATCGACGCCCTGCTGAAAAGTAAATATCCTGATGAAGCGGCCATCATAGGGATTCGCGACCAGCAACTGGCGGAACTCCGGAAGCAAATGACCTTCAACCAGACACAATTAGTGCTGTTGAATAAGGAACTGGCGGCGCTACCGCCACCGAAGAACGAAATAGATCAACAGGAAATCCACGATCTGGAACAGCGCATAGCGCGTTTCGAGCGAGCTGTTGAGCAAGGCCAAAGTGCCGTGAATACGACCGAAAGCGACTATAAAACACTGCTCGAAAGATATCGACAAATTGATAGCGACGGATAAATCGTGCTGATCGACACATGATCGAACGGGCACAATTTGTATATGGGGGTCTCAATTTTCGTCTAACGTAATTTAGGCTTGTACATGAATGTATTCCCGGAGCATTCTTCTTCGCAATCCGGAAACGATTCGAGCTTGCGTCGGTACATAATCAAGATTCACGTTGTTAGTCACAATAAGCTGTCCTTATCGCTCTAACCGCAATACTGATTAGTCCAAATGCTGCGGTGAAGGTAAATTTCCCGGCCCCAACGACAACCGATCTGGCGATTAGAGCGAGTGAATTGATGATTTTCCCTCGTGATTTTGATCGGCACATTACGTTTTTTATTTATGTTGATGAACCAGGTATTTATGAATGAACGATTCCATCCAGTGATCGACGACGCAATCAACAAACAACATATGGCATGGAGCGGGACCGTTTGCCTGTATAAAGGTTATGAAATTGCAGCGTGCCGTATCGGGCAGCAGCGAATAAAACACGGAGTACTGGAGCAATTACATTGAAGCGTGCTCCCGGTCGTATCGGTGTTATCTCGGATACCCATGGTGTAATTAACCTGGATGTGCTTAACGCACTTCGCGGCTGTCAACTGATACTGCATGCAGGAGATATTGGTCACGCTGCGATTATCGACCGTTTGGCCGATGATAGTGGTGCGGAGGTTATTGCCATTCGTGGTAATAACGACAGTGCCGGTAAATGGCCGTTAGACGATCATGATGTTCTGGAAGGACTCGACGAGACTGCCGCCATTGAAATCGAAGGTGAGATCATTGCCATGGAGCATGGTCACCGCATATGGGACACTTGTCACTATCATGAGCGGCTTCGACAGCGTCATCCAGGTGCACGACTCATCGTGTATGGACATACCCATATTCGCGTAATTGATACCGAAATTTATCCGTGGGTCGTCAACCCGGGGGCCGCTGGTCGTGAACGGACCAAGGACGGACCATCCTGTTTGATAATTGACACAGCATCACCCGACTGGTCTATTGAGGAGCTAAAGTTTCCCAAAACCTGATGTTGCAGGGTTTGACGTGCCAGGATAACGATACCATTTCCAGACATCCAGTTGATGCGGTGTAAAAACCGACCTGGTTTGGTATTTCGATTGTCGAATGATGTATAACAATTTCATAACGATACACACGACGGATGGATATGTATCATGATCGATGTCTTTTAAGTTTTCATGGATAAGATAAAAATGATCTTGAGCCTTCAATTGTGAATATCATTCAGAACTCGAGCCACGTACACCGTCCAGAAAATTTCGTCTATTTGGCTCTGGCTGTGTTTTGGCTAATAGTATTGGTCGCACAATTGACATCGGTAGTACGGGCTGCCGAGCTTCAACCCGTTCTGCAACCGCAGGTGGAGTTGTCTGCTGACGGGAGTGGAAAATTTACGAGTTCCGGCAATGATGATGGCGGTAATCCGAAAATACGAAACATACCGCTACTGTCGCGTATCGAATTAATCGACAGTAGCCGCCTCCAATCGATTCTTGGCGAACTGGCAGGTAACAATATCGCTGGCAAGGCATCGGCACTCCGTGCACTTTCGGGGATATGGGAAGTGCCTACAAGCGTCGTGTTTGATTGCGTAACTGTAGGTGAATTCGGTCTTGGGTGTTACACGGTCAATGGTGGACCGGATGTTCTTAAACGCCTCGACAGACCAGCGGTTATCGAACTTGGAGAAAGTGATGAATCCACTGCGATTTACGGGTTGATCCACTATATTGTTAATGGCATGGTAGTTCTGATACTAGGCGAGGCGGAGTATCAAATCAGCTTGGCAGATATCCAGCAACATTGGAATGGCACTGCGTTACTGTTCTGGCGTCGTCCTCCACTCGCGTCTGTACCAGTTAGCGACAAGTCCAGCAGGGAGGATATTCTGTGGCTGCGTCGGGCATTAAGTTACGAATCGAATCATTTCGGGGGTTTGCGATTTTCTGAAGTCGAAAGGGATCAGTTCGATGGTGAGCTTCTCGATATCCTCCATGAATTTCAGCGACGAAACACGCTTCCGGTTCGCGACCTGGTCGGTGAGAATGAACTTATTATCCTCAACACACGTCTTGGTTATACCAGCGTTCCCAAACTTGTATATTAGATAATGTAACTCTTCAACCCGGTACTACCTTGTTGAAACGACACATGCATATTGTGTGTTCGAGAGTCAGTTCTTAACCTGTATGAAATTTTCTTTCAATGAATTCGACCACGTCCGATATACACACTATTGAATCCACGAAGGGCAATGCTCTCGCTTATGAGTATCTTGATGGTACTTTACCCGCGGTGGTGTTTTTAGGTGGCTATCGCTCCGAAATGTCCGGTACCAAAGGCCTATGGTTACGTTCATGGTGCGAACAACATGGCCAGGCATATTTGCGACTCGATTATTCCGGCCATGGGCTTTCGGGTGGACAATTCGAGGATGGAACAATCGGTCGTTGGAGCGTTGATGCCCTCGAGGTGATCGAGCATTGCGTAAAAGGACCGATGGTACTGGTGGGGTCGAGTATGGGTGGATGGATTATGTTGCTTGTTGCGCGTCACTTGACTCAGCGTGTGAAGGCCATGATTGGCATTGCCGCTGCACCGGATTTCACCCGTGATCTGATGTGGAAAGCAATGGATGATGCAACGCGTAAAGAACTTCAAACTCGTGGTGTTATTTATATAGACTCCGAATATGACGAGTCGCCAACACCGATAACTCTTAAACTGATTCAGGAAGGGGAGGAGCATCTGTTGCTTGACGAAAAGATCCACCTGAATTGTCCAGTACATTTACTGCAAGGCAAGCTTGACAATGATGTTCCCTGGCAAACCGCGGAACGTTTGATGAATCAGCTTGAAACAACGGATGTCACCATCAGTTATTTCAAGGACGGTGACCATCGGCTATCGTCACCCCAGCATCTTGAGTACTTGACCACCATACTCGGACTTTTGCTGGCGAGAGTGTCATAAAGCGCTAAATCGCAGTCACTGCAGACTGCGATTTAAACAAGTACATATCGCTTTAATGCTTTATTTTCGTCTGTTTTCCCATCCCATCCTATTTGTTAAGATTAAAATAGGATAAATAAAACAATGAGTTATCATCCGGTATGTTGTAGTCCTAATAATCATGTATCAAATATAAGAAAACAATAATATAATGATTCACAATGTAATTCCGATCCCGCACTTATCCCTGGAGGATTAACCAATGACCATTGATCGAATTGTTCTAGCCTTTGCTGGTTTCATGGTGTTGTTGAGTGTTGTGTTAACTGTCTACGTTAGCTCAAACTGGTTATGGCTTACGGCGTTTGTGGGTGCCAATTTACTGCAATCAGCATTCACCGGATTTTGCCCTCTGGCTAACATTCTGAAAAGGTTGGGGCGCAAACCAGGCGCTGCCTTTTAAATACACACCAGTTAATTAGTATTCCAGCGCGGGGGGTGATTCTCCCGCGTTTTTTATGTGCCTGGCATGAAGCCGGGATCTGACGTGAGGCCTTTAAAAAATTTCTGTAGCTTGAGAAGTCTGTGACCCGGAGCGGTAATTCGTACGGAGTTATAGGAAGGCACGATATTGCTATCGCTTTTTACGACTTGTCAATGTTCAAGGGCAACCTTAGTCTTGATTGGTTATTAACCTATCGGGAACTATCGCATGACCAATGAGACGTTGCGGGAGAAAGTACTAGCGCCTATCTCTACGAGTGAACTCGAGAGACGTTGGACAGCAGTACGCGATCGTATGAAGGAACATAAAGTCGACTTTGTTATCGCGCATAATCATAACGATTACCTCGGGGGTTACGTCAAATGGTTTACCGACGAACCATCCATGCACTGCTACCCGATATCAGCCATTTTCCCGCTACATGACGAGATGACCACAGTGTGTCATGGCTCCAGCGATCCACGTCTCGCCGGTCCTCCGGAGTGGGCCATGCGTGGAGTGAAAAAGCGATTGAGCGCGCCGGTGATGCATTCCCTGAACTATGCTGCGACTCTGGATGCGGAACTGCTAGCTGCTGAACTTAAAAACTACAAGAACGCCCGCATCTGCCTTGTGAACGAGGCGGCCATGACTGCCGGATTCGTGAAAACATTGCGTGAGCAATTATCCTCGGCCAAGTTCGTCGATATCACTGACGATATCGATGAGATCAAGGCGATCAAGAGTGATGAGGAGATCGTTCGAATCAAGGAAAATGCGTTGTTACACGACGAAGCGTTGCGCGCCTGCTTCGAAGCGATCGAGCCGGGCGTGCGTGAGTTCGAGGTAGCAGCCGCTGGCCGTAACAGATCCATGATGCTGGGTAGTGAGCAACATATCGTCTTCGTTGCCAGCGCGCCGCCCGGTACACCATTACCGTTCAATATGCCGCATGCAATGAACAAGCGCATCAACAAAGGTGACCAGGTTGGCATTCTGGTCGAGGTCAACGACGCTTCTGGCTACTACACCCATCTGTCGCGCATCGCCTGTCTCGGCGATATACCTGATGAATTGCAGGCGCATCATGAGATTGCACTTGAAGCTCAGAAGCTCAGTCTTGACATGATTAAACCGGGTGCTGATCCGGTTGAAATATTGCGTACTAATAATGAGTACCTCGAAAGCCGTAATTTACCGGGTGAAACACGTGTATATGCCCACGGGCAGGGCTACGACATGGTAGAACGACCATCTTTTCAACCAGGGGAGACGATGAAGATTGCTGCCAATATGAACATCGCGGTACACCCTGCCGCCAATGGAAAGCGCGCGTCAGCTATTCTCACAGATAATTACATTGTCACCGAGACAGGTGTCAGTGAATGTATTCACAAGACCCCCAAGAAAATCTTCTCGCTGTAAGCATGTGACCATTAATTCTGGAACGATTGAATGAGTAACAAAAAAATAATTGGCATCATTCCCGGTGACGGTATCGGTCGGGATGTGACGCGTGCCGCTCGCATTGTGCTGGACACCATCGTCGATCGTTTTGAGGATGTCGATCTGGAGTTTCGCAACATGGAGGTCGGTGAAGTCGCAGTAGAACGATATGGCAAAGCATTTCCAGACGAGACCCGGGAAGGTATCCCGGATTGCGATGCGGTGCTATTCGGTGCAATCGGCGCGCCGCATGACTTCGTTGTGTTGTCCGGTATTCGCTATGGATTTCACCTGTATGCCAACGTGCGACCGGTCAAGGCACTAAAGGGTGTTCCGGTTTTGCACCCGAATGCCGACCTGGTGGTTATTCGTGAGAACACCGAAGGGCTATATCGGGGAGTTGGATATGATGATGGTGATCGACACGTTAACCTGCGTATATTCACCGACGAGGGTATGGAGCGCATTATCCGTTTTTCGTTTGAGTGGGCACAGAAGAATGGACGCAAAAAGGTTACGTTCACGCATAAGGAAAGTATTTTGCGTCACACGGATGCGTTGATGAAAGATCTTTTCTATGACATCGCACCCGAGTACCCGTCAATCGAAGCCGATGATATGGAGATCGATGCTTGCGCCATGCGGGTGGTAATGAAGCCGGGAACGCTGGATGTCATCATAGCCGAGAACGCTAATGGCGACATTCTCAGCGATGTGGGTGGCGGTATCATTGGTGGACTCGGTTTTACACCGAGTGCCAATATAGGCAAGGATCTGGCTATGTTCGAACCCGTCCATGGGTCAGCGCCAAAGTATGCCGACAAGGATGTCGTCAACCCAACCGCGACATTGATGGCAACACGCATGATGTTCGAGTTCCTGGAGAGAACGGATATTGCTTCTCGACTGCAAAGTAGCATCGAAGCCGTACTCGTTGAAGGCAAGGTCAGGACTTACGATATTGGTGGTGATTCCTCCACTTCAGACTTCGCTCGTGCGGTAGCAGCTGGTCTCGATATCACCTGATCATGGTTTGCGTATTACTGGTTGCGAGTCAGGTGACTCATAACCTGCGCGACACGAAGGTGATCTCCTGCAAGCCGTTATCGGAAAAGGAGATAGCTGTATTTCCCAATACTATTGGACGCCTCGCGCGTGTTCAGCGAGACTCGTTACAAACAGGATCGTTTGCCGTTCACATATCTGTCAGTGATAGATGCATCTTGATAGATACTGAATAAATTGAATCACAGGCCTTGCGGCCACATCGTCAAATCATGGGATAACAAAATGGCTGTCGAAGTAGCAAAAGTAGTAATTAACAGTGTCGCGGACGCATCCGGACTCGAGCAATGCATTTTGCAGAATCAGTTCACGGCAGATGAAGTCGTTGCTGTGATTGGCAAGACTGAAGGCAACGGTGGTGTCAACGATTTCACACGCATCCTTGCCGATCAGGCGTTTCGAAGCATGTTGTTGAAACATGGTTCACGTTCGGCTGATGAGGTTAACGAAGTGCCATTGGTGTGGTCTGGTGGTTGCGATGGCGTTATCACGCCACACGCGACGATATTCGCACGTAACGACAAAACAGGTACGGCTGGCAAGTCACGTATGGTGATCGGCCAGGCTATGAGTCCACAGATTTTTCCGGAGGACATTGGTCGTCTGGAGATGGTTGAAAAGGTAGCTATCGGTGTACGCGCGGCGATGGAAAATGCTGGCATCACCGATCCGAGCGATGTGCACTATGTACAGACGAAGACGCCGCTTCTGACCGTTGATGCAGCGATAGATGCTAAGAAGCGAGGCAAGCAGGTAGCGTGCGAAGTTCACGAATCCATGGGTGTGTCTAATGGCACCACCGGACTGGGTATCGCCGTAGCACTTGGCGAAGTTGACATGCCAAAGGCTGAAGAGATCTGTCGCAACCTCGATCTGTATTCCTCAGTTGCTTCGTGTTCATCCGGTGTTGAACTTGATCGTGCCCAGATTGTACTCATGGGTAACAGAGATGGTGCCGGTGGGCGTTATCGTATCGGCCACTCTGTAATGCAGGATGCCCTTGATATCGACGGTATTTATGAGTCGATTCAAAATGCCGGTCTGGATTTACCAGATCGACCGCGTGCATCCGATCTCGGCGATAAGGTGGTTAACTGCTTCATGAAATGCGAGGCTGATCGTCGTGCTGTACTGAGAAGCCGTCGCCAGATCATGCTGGATGATTCCGACGTGTCGTGGCATCGCCATATAAAGGCTGCTGTCGGTGGCATAGCTGCATTGGCCATCGGCGATCCCGCTGTATTCGTCTCCGTCGACGCAATGCATCAGGGCCCCCAGGGTGGTGGCCCCGCTATTGCTATCGTAGATCTCGGAGAATGAACAAATATCAGCTCATCAGGGATATGAGTGACAGTCGTTGACCCGGTGGACAGTTCATTCATGCAATGTGTGTGAACTGTCCACGACTCAGGTAAGAGTAGGGGGCTTTCGGACGAGCAAATTTAGACAGCAGGAGTTATCAATGATCCATGTGAAGTCAATTGTCTGCGCAATATGCGTCTTGATCTCTGTCGCTGTCTGAAGACATCAATCATGTCGTCCATTGTTGTCGCCCTCGGTGGGAATGCTCTTGCATCCTCGGATGATCCTTCCGGTTATACCGCGGCACATCAAATTGCCCAGATCACACGGACCAGCGAAGTTCTCGCCGATGTTATTGCTGATGGCCACTCCCTGGTCATTATTCATGGCAACGGTCCACAGGTCGGCAACCTGCTGGTGAAAAATGATCTCGCCCGTGATGTTGTGCCGGCAGTGCCGCTCTACTGGTGTGTAGCACAAACTCAGGCGACCATCGGTATTGAGCTTACTTCTGCACTTAAACGTCATCTGGCGGCACGCGGTATAACAGTACCGGTGGTGCCAACATTGACCCGGGTTCGTGTAGATGCTGGCGATATAGCGTTCAGTCATCCGACCAAGCCAATCGGCTTGATTATCGATAGCGACAATCCTCCTGACATTCCACTACCCGCGACCCATGCGTGGCGATCGGCAGGGCCTGCAAGCTGGCGCAGGGTAGTGCCTTCACCGCAACCGCTAGAAATTGTCGATACAGATGCAATCAGCATGATTATCGAAGCAGGTGGCATTGCTATAGCGTGTGGCGGTGGCGGAATTCCTGTAGTCATGCATGACGACAAGCTGATTGGCGCGGATGCCGTGATAGACAAGGACAAGACAGCGGTGATGCTGGCGGCATTCGTACGTGCCAGTCGACTCGTAATCCTCACCGATGTGGATGGTGTTGCGATCGATTTTGGGACAGAGCGTCAGCGTTTCCTCGGTACGGTGACGGTCTCTGAACTGGAACACTATCTGAAAGCGGGTCAGTTTGGCAGTGGCAGTATGGATGCCAAAGTGTGCGCGGCGATTGACTTTGTTCGGTTAACTGGCGAACCGGCAACTATCGGTAATCTTGCCGATGTTCGAAAGGTTATCGAAGGGCATGCTGGTACTTGCGTTGTTGCGGACGAAACATGACTTTCGCAACTTACACAGAGCGGTCATTGGCTCATGTGCTGACGCCCGCTGTGATGGCAGATGAGATTATGGCGAGCCGCTGGCTTGAGTCTTTAGTTCGAGGAACGCCACAACCACTGATGCTTAAATCGAATACGACCGAACAATATGGTTACTTTGTGGTGGGCAGTTCGCAACGTATTGTCGCCATCGCTGAACACGGCGGTCTCGATTTGCCTATCGGTATGGCAGCGTCCACAACCATTGTTCGTCGAGTGATTCAGGCATCGCGAGTAACACTTGGAGACAACAGATTAACGTTTGATGGATATCAGATTTCGATCGCCAAATATCGAGACGATCGACCGATCTTCTCAATCAGCCCGAAGCAAGCGGCTGTTGCTGCTCTCGTTATGGAAGATGCCCTAAATGTTGCTGGACATCCCTTCGAGCCGGCCGTTGTCAACCGCGAAGTCGAGGTGTTTGGAAGGGCTTTACGGGGGGTGTCGGATGTCAGCGTAGCGGATGCAGCAGGACGCCTGATTGGTCTCGGGTCTGGCTCGACGCCTTCAGGAGATGATGTCGTATCCGGAGCGGCAGCCACGCTTGCTGCTTGTACTCGCGCTAATGATCCGATCTCTGTTTGGGCAAGATCAGTGCTGGCTGAAATTTGTCGAACAACGGTTGAGGCAGCAAAGGCAACGACGCCTCTGTCCGCTGAACTGTTGGCCTGCGCTGTTCAAGGTTACATGCTGCCACGTCTGATCCATTGCATCAGGTGCGCTGTGAACAACAAACATATTGATGAGGCGATGAGTGAACTGCGTCTTGTCGGTCACAGCTCCGGCTATTTTCTTGCATCGGGCGCAGCGTTGGCTTTACGAGCAGCAGCAACGATTACAAATCAGGAGAACTACCATGTTAAGCCGTATTGAGCTACGCCGAGGCGTATACCATGACTCTGTCGTTCTCATGCGGGTCACAAGTCAGTTAAGCCAGATGGATGGTTTGGATGGGTGTCTTGTCGCCATGGCAACGCCACTTAATATTGGGCTGCTTGGCGACCTTGGCTTTGATGTCGAACAGATCGACTCGGCATCAACGTCAGACCTCGTTGTTGCGATTCGCGCAGAGTCGGACGATATCATGGAAGAGGCATTCAAACAGTTGGACAGTGAATTGGCATCATCAAGAGATACCGCTACCGGTGCCGGCGATACCCCCGTCCATCATCTATTGGGTAATGCGGTACGTGACTCCAACGCCAACCTTGCAATCATCTCTCTGCCAGGACCGCATGTCGTACCGGAAACGGTGGACGCCTTGCTGGAGGGCGCCAACGTCATGGTGTTCTCCGATGGTGTAACCATGGATGAAGAGCGCAGACTTAAAGCACTCGCCGCAGAACGCGACCTGCTTGTCCTGGGTCCGGACTGTGGAACTGCAAGACTTTGCGGCATTGCCCTTGGATTCTGTAACGACCTTGGACAAGGTGGCGTCGGTATCATTGCAGCATCAGGAACCGGGGCCCAGCATCTGACCTGTCTGCTGGATGCGCGTAATGTCGGTATCGGCGACATCATTGGTGTTGGCGGACGTGATATGACCGATGAAATCGGTGGTGCATCAACCCTGCGAGCGCTTGAGATGCTCGATGCTGATCAGAACACGACTCATATCGTTGTTATTTCAAAACAACCAGGGCCTGAGGCAACGCGAAAGCTTGAGCAGGTTGTGGCAAATCTGAAAACACCGGTGACATTCGCTCTATTAGGGAACAAAGAAACCGATCTGACAAAAGTGGCGCGTGAAGTTACCGCCGCTTGCAATATGACATTCAGTGAACCGCGTATCGAGATATCAGGTCGCGCAGCCTCGGGTGGCCAGCTTGTCGGCTTGTTCAGTGGTGGCACATTGGCCGGTGAAGCGACAACGATAATTAATGCGTCGATTGACTCCGTTGCCAATCTCGAGACGTTCGAAACGCCAACTCCCATGACAATCGCGAGTTTTGATCAGCATTTACTGGTGGATTTGGGCGACGACCGCATGACTGTCGGTCGGGCACATCCGATGATCGACGCGACCGTGCGCCGGGAGATTATTCAAATACTGGCGGAACGGCCTGCACCCCGGGTGCTGTTCATCGATATCGTTCTCGGCTTTGGCGCAGACCCGGACCCCGTCGGTGCGATCCGCTCGTCGTTGGAGAAGTTTATTGCATCCCATGAAGAAACACGTGTTGTGGTGTCGTTCGTTGGTACCTCGCGAGATCCGCAAGGTTACGAAGCCCAATGGCGAAAACTCGCCGAGATTGGTTGTGATGTTTACGAATCGAATGCAAATGCTGCCACAGCAGTAGCTGCATTGATCAAGCAATAGGGAGTAAGACCATGTCGAAACTAAAGATGCCTTCCGGCGAACTGCGAGTGGCAACTGCTGGTATTGACCTCATTGACGAAGCACTGATCAGCCAGCAGGTGATACCCACCTCAACCCATTGGCGGCCACCGTCGGAACCTGGTCTGGCATCGATTCTATCCAACATTGCGCTCAGTAGTGCCGTTCGTGTAGCGAATCAGGCGGCGCTTGAACGATTGACCTCAGCTCGCCCGCATCTGATTGGCATCACGACGGCGTTGGAAGCCGTCGGGCTTGAAACAGGGTGCTTTCTGCATGCTGGCCCTCCCATACAGTGGCAGAACACATCGGGGCCGCTCCGTGGCGCATTGATCGGAGCCGCCTTGCTTGAGGGCGTGGCCGATTCGCCTGAAGATGCCATGGGTAAATTCGAGCGTGGCGAGTTCCACATGGAACCGTGTCATCACCGTGGTGCTGTCGGACCCATGGCTGGCGTTGTCAGCAGCTCCATGCCGATGTCGATTATTGAGGATAGTGTCACCGGTCGCCGTGCCTATTGCACGCTGAATGAAGGTCTCGGAAAAGTGCTCCGCTACGGTGCCTACTCAACCGAGGTGCTCGAACGCTTGCGCTGGATTGAAAAAGTACTGGCGCCGGTGTTGCACGAAACCATTTATGCTTCAGAACCCATCGACCTGTACGCGATGGTGGGAGAAGCGCTGCAGATGGGTGATGAATGCCACAATCGCAATCGTGCCGGGACATCACTATTCCTGCGTGCTATTGGACCATTGCTGATCGAATCCAAACATGCATCCTCTACCGTCGCCGAGTGCTTCCGATTTATAACCGGAAATGATCACTTCTTTCTTAACTTGATGATGCCGGCGGCAAAGGTCGCTGCAGATGCAGCAAGAAATATACCCGGATCCACCATGATCGTGGCAATGGCACGTAACGGTACCGAATTCGGAATCCAGTTAAGTGGAACCGGTGACGAATGGTTTACCGGTCCGTGCGGTGTGCCACAAGGACTATTGTTTCCCGGCTTCACTGCT
Source organism: marine bacterium B5-7 (assembly GCA_021604525.1). Classification (GTDB taxonomy): domain Bacteria; phylum Pseudomonadota; class Gammaproteobacteria; order Arenicellales; family CAJQKF01; genus BQJD01. The sequence continues at coordinate 99,985 of BQJD01000003.1, forward strand.
GAGGATGCGAATCCAGACATCGGTGACTCGACGATCACTGAGACCGTTGGCGTGGGTGGTTTTGCCATGGCCTCGGCGCCGGCAATTGTAAAATTTGTGGGTGGTACCAGCGATCTGGCTCTCGATAGCAGCCGTCGCATGTATGACATCACCATCGGCGAACATCCCTTGTTCAGATTACCAGCACTTGATTTTCGCGGTACGCCCGTGGGCATAGATGCCGCCCTTGTGGTACGACGAAACCAGTTACCGGTGGTCAATACCGGTATTGCCGGTCGCGAAGCCGGAGTGGGTCAGGTTGGCGCCGGACTCGTAGATCCGCCTGTGAAGTGTTTTGTCGATGCAGTAGCGCGTTTTGCAGAACTGAACAAGACGCTTATCCAGTCTGCTTAGTGAAACCTCTTATTGTTAATGATGTTTATGGTTAAAGGCCAATGCCCGATTGAATGATGTAAAAGTCCATTGGAATCACGAGAAATTGTTTGAACAAATGCAGGGTTTAAACAGAAATCGCCTGCTGCATCCTGTGTCGCGAGCTTATAGGCGACCCTTATATGATTATCGTTTTTTACGTATTGTAAGGCGCATGTTGGCCTATTACGATAATCGTGCTTATTAGAAAATATTAAGACATGAAAGGATTCGACGACAATGAACGGATTTAAGCCAGTTATAAATTCCAGAGGAGATCAACGTGAGTAAGAATAAGCTTATCAGGTTACTTTCTTGTGCTGCCACTAGCATGTTCGCCATTCTCGGTGTGTCTGCAGCACACTCCGATGTCATTGAATTGAAGGGAATGACTCCATGGACGAAAGACTATGCTTCCAGCCAACCCTTTTTCATGTTCCAGGATATGATTGAAGAACGACTCAAGGGCAAGGTGACGTTGAAGTATCTCGGTGGTCCCGAGGTGGTACCGGCGTTCGAACAGTTTGAAGCGCTTCGTAATGGAGTTGTCGATGTAATCCTCGGTGCGGCGGCGTATTACACGGCCCAGGTACCTGAAGCGTCAGCCATGCTGCTCGCAAGAAAATCGCCGCAGGAACAGCGCGAGACCGGTTACTACGATCTCATGCGTGATATTCATCGCGATAAAGGTGGGGTGATCTACCTGTCCAACCTGACCGGTGTTCCGAATGTCGGCTTCAGGCTTTACGTAAATGAGAAAATTGATAAACCCGATCTATCAGGAATGAAGATTCGGGTATCACCTGTTTATGTGCCACTTGTTAATGGTCTTGGTGGTACACCAGTGAATATGCCCACAACCGAGATTTACACTGCACTGGAACGTGGTGTCGTCAATGGCTACGGATCGACTTATGTCGGGATTATGGACTTTGCCCTTCAGGAGGTTACCAAGTACGTGATCAACGTGCCGTTTTATTCAAAAGACAATGCACTGTTGATGAACGCAGAGAAATGGGACAGCCTGCCTGAAGACATTCGCTCGGAACTCGAACAGATTGCTATCGATGTCGAGAATGAGATGACCAGGTTCGTGGAAAAGAAAGTGTTGAAAGAGGATTCACTACTGAAAGAAGCCGGTTTGGAGTTCATCGAATTTAACGATGAAGATACGCAGAAATATCTGGATGCGGCTTACAAAACACGCTGGGAAGGACTTAAGGAAAAGAGCCCCGAGTATGCCGACAAGTTAAGAGAACTTGGCGGTTGATCGGTCGATAAAGCTAACTTGCGGGTGGACCCACCTGAAATAATGTGGGTGGGTCCACTCCGTGATTTCGGGGGCTGCTATCACCGAATTTCAATATGTGATAGTGGCTTTTTTATCGGGTCAAATCAGAGGCGCAAATAGTGACGCAGGAATCCCGGTTCGTCGCCGCATATGACTGGTTGGTATCGGCGTGTGCGGTTATTGTCGGCCTATTCATTCTTCTTACTGTTGTGCTAGTGACTGCCGACGTAGTAGGACGCTACTTCTTTGACAAGCCGATCGGCTGGGTGTTCGAGGTGACCGAGCATATTCTTGTTTGTGTCCCTTTTCTCGGCATGGCATGGCTGATCCGGCGAGGCGAGCATGTTCGCATTGAGATCGTCGTGCAACTTTTTCCGGCACACTGGCAGCCACGGTTCGAAATGGTAGCTGATCTCCTGTCAGCCTTGGCCTGCGCCATTGCAACCTACTATGCAGTAGTGACAGCTATCGATCATTTTTCCCGCGGCATCGTTACATACGGAATTTATCCCGTCCCGAAATTTATTTTAATCACGATTATCGCTTTCGGATTGGGGCTTAGTACGATCGAATTTCTTAGAAGATCTGTGTTGTTAATTCACCCTACGCCAGAAGGTGCTTAAATGGAATGGTGGGAGCTCCTCCTGGTAATCTTTTCCGCGCTGGGTGGGTTAATCGCCATTGGCATGCCCGTTGCATTTGCTTTTCTGTTGGTGAACCTGGGTGCAATATTTGTACTTCAGGGAGGTGGGCGTGCCTTTCATTCATTAATTCTCAGCATGTATGACTCAGTCAGCAGCTTTACTCTTTTGCCGATTGCGTTATTCGTGCTAATGGGCGAGATACTCTGGCATTCCAACCTCGCATTCAAGGCGCTTGATGTTCTTGATAAACTGCTCGGTCGATTGACCGGTCGCCTCAGTATTCTTACTGTGATAACCGGTACATTATTCTCCAGCCTCAGTGGTTCTACCATGGCGAATACCGCTCTTCTGGGTACCATGCTGTTACCTGAAATGGAGCGACGTGGTTATAAGAAGCCAATGTCCATCGGCCCGATACTTGGTAGTGGCGGATTGGCGATGATGATACCGCCAAGCTCACTGGCGGTGATCCTTGCAGCCATAGGTAAAATATCCATTGGCAAATTGCTGGTCGGCGCACTGATACCGGGTTTGATCATGGCGGTGCTTTATCTGTCCTATATCATTATCCGGTGCCGCATGCAGCCGCACTTGACCCCAGCTTATGACGTTACTCCGGTGTCATTGCGGGAAAAGCTGATCGGTGTGTTCAAGTACCTCATGCCTCTTGGGATAATCGTATTCCTGGTAACCGGCGTCATTATCATTGGCGTGGCGACGCCCACAGAAGCAGCAGCACTGGGCTGCTTCGGTTCAATCGTGATGGCTGCGGTCTATGGCGGGTTAACCTTTGTCTCGCTCAAGAAGGCGGTGATGGGAACGGTTCAGATATCTGTAATGATGATGACCATTTTAGCCAGTGCGTTAACATTCAGCCAGTTGTTGGCCTACTCCGGAGCCAGCCGTGGCATGCTTGAGTACGCACTGACCCTGGCAATCGAACCGATTATTCTTGTCCTCGTTATGCAGCTAGTGGTTCTGATACTGGGTATGTTCATGGAGCAGGTAGCCATTATGCTGATCATGCTGCCCATCTATATTCCCGTGATCAACGCACTAGGACTGGATCCTGTCTGGTACGGCGTTTTGATGCTGATGAATTTGCAGATGGCTCTGACGACACCGCCATTCGGTATGTTGCTGTTCGTCATGAAAGGTGTTGCTCCCCAGGGCACGACCATGCGCCAGATATATATGGCGGGAATGCCATTCCTTGTGTGCGATGCGGTAGCCCTGACTGTTGTTCTCCTGGTGCCCGCGACAGTGACCTATCTGCCAGGCCTGTTTTATTAAGTCAGGCGTTGTCCATACGGACGCGGTTATTCTATTAACTTAAGGACTGAAGATGGTACCGTGGTTCTTTAAACCTTGATACGGAGTGAGACGAATCATGGCAATCGCAGAGTACGATATCCTGATTAGACGTGCGCATCTCAGGGGCAGGGAGGACACAGATTTTGATCTGGCCATTACAGATGGCCGGATAACTAACATCGCTCCACAGATCGATGGATCGGCACACGCAGAGATTGATGCACAAGGTAATCTCGTTACGGAACCGTTTGTTAATACACACTTGCATCTGTGCAAAGTATGGACACTCGAAAAGATGGATGAGGCCGCGCTTCGTGACTATCATGCTGAGGGGATGGCTAAAGCCATGACGGCAATCGAGTGTGCTCGCGAGGTGAAGAGAGGTCTGAACCTTGAGGGAATGATTCAATCGGCGCGACGGGCTGCTGCATTAGCGGCAATCCATGGCAACCTTCACATTCGTGCCCTGGCAGATGTTGATTCCATCGCCGGGGTTGAAGGTGTAAAGGCACTGATCGCGGTGCGCGATGAATTCCGAGGTATTGTCGACATTCAGGTGGTTGCCTTTCCACAGGACGGCATTTTAAAAGATCCAGGTACAGCGGAGCTTATGCGTGAAGCCATGCAACTCGGCGCCGATGTCGTCGGTGGAATTCCATGGATCGAATTTTCTGACGACGAGGCGGCTGAGCACATAGCATTCTGTTTTGACCTGGCGCAGGAATTCGATAAGGATATCTCCATGCTACTCGATGATGCAGGCGATCATTCTCTACGGACACTCGAGACCATGGCCCTGGAGGCGATCCGGCGTGATTGGCACCACCGTGCACTCGCTCATCACTGTCGTGCAATGAGTCAGTATCCACTGCCGTATTTTTATCGTCTGGTGGAAACCCTGAAGCGGGCTGGCGTTGCGATTGTCAGCGATCCGCATACCGGGCCGCTGCATGCTCGCGTCAAGGAATTGCTCGACTCTGACGTATTGGTCAGCATCGGTCAGGATGACATCTCAGACGCTTACTATCCGTTTGGGCGAAACAACATGCTCGAGGTGGCGTTTTTAGCTTCCCATTTGTTGTGGATGACCACGCGTTCTGAAATCAACAGACTTTATGACCTGGTAACGATAGATGCCGCCCGTTCCATCAACGTAGCCAACTATGGTCTTGAAGTTGGTGCTATCGCAAATCTTGTAGTGCTGGATCAACCGAACGAGCTTGAAGCCATGCGCTTCCATGCTGCACCACGACACGTAATCAGTCACGGCAAGATGATTGATACAAATGCCATGAATAAAATCTATCGTGGCTGAATGAATTGAAGTTGTTTTGATACCTAAACAGCAACGCCGTGTACAGAACGTACTTACACTTTTTGCCATGTCAGAAACACAATGAATGAATCCGCATTGCGATCGGCGGACATTGTCGTCACCGGGGCGACGGTATTGCCTTTCGATGACGATTGGAGCGTGCTTGAAGATTGTGATGTAGTGATCTGTGAAGACAAAATTGTTGAGTGCGGCTCTGATGTAGCACGCGGCTGGTCGTCATCCTTAGTTATCGACGGACGCGATCTGTTACTGACACCCGGACTTTGTAATGGCCACACCCATTCCCCCGAAACCCTTGCCCGTGGTCGTGCAGATTGTTCTACCCTGATTGGCTGGCTTGAGAGCGTCTGGTCGGAAATGGACCAACTGGATGATGAGTCAGTTCGACTTGGCATCCTCCTTGGAGCTGCCGAGATGCTACATGGAGGTGTAACATCGGTGGTCGATCATTTTCGTCAGACTCCGATGCTGCGACCAAGTGTAGATGCCGCTGCTTCTGCATGGCTGGAAACAGGTATGAGGGCAACGCTGGCGTTGATGGTTCGCGATCGACAGTTGCCGACCTGGGTAAGCAATATGACGTCGTGTAAAGAGCAGATTGATTTGTTGCAGCAATGCACGAACTGCTGGCATGGCAGCGAGGGTCGGCTGCATGTTTCAGTGGGTCCATCGGCACCGACGCGGTGCACTGACAACTTGTTACGAACTGCAGGTACTCTTTGTGCAGATAATGGTATCGGGCTGCACATGCATGTTGACGAGACGCGAGATGAGGTCGAGTTGGCCCATACATTGTATGGCGCCTCAACTATTCAACATCTCGGTGTACTGGGTCTGCTCGGTCCCCATCTGTCTTTGGCACACTGTGTATGGTGCAGTGACCACGATCTCGATTTGCTTGCGTCGTCCGGTACAGCCGTGGTGCATAATCCGGTAAGCAACATGCGATTGGGCAGTGGAAGGGCTCCAATTGAGCGTATGCGAAAACGAGGCATCGATGTTGCCATTGGTACCGATGGTGCTGCCAGTAACGACTCGCAGAGTGTTCTCGAGGCAATAAAATTCGCCGCATTGATGCCACGATTGGTAGTCGACAATCCCGGGGACTGGATTACTGCGACCGATTCACTGTCAATGGCAACCGTTGATGCCGGTCGAATATTTGCTATGTCGGAAGGGCGTTTGGCACCCGGCTGTCGTGCTGATATTGCTGCTTTTGAACTTGCCTCCCTGCCATTCGTGCCAGCCAATGACTTGCACTGTCAGCTCGCCTTTGGTGGAGCTACGCTTCGCGCCAGACATGTGATTATCGCTGGCCGCATGATTTTACGTGACCATGCGGTTCAGACATTCAATGAGACGGACGTGGTGGCTAAAGCGTGTAGAAAGAGATGAACGGGCTTCGTGCGTTAGTCGGTGAGAAGTCTTTTTTGTTTGAGATGGTTACTAATGCTTTCGACGTACAACTCGGCGTCCGGGGACATCTTGCGGATGCGTCGTACCATGGTCACATAGACAGTGCGGTTAGGGCTCAGCGGTATGATGGACAGGTCAGCGGACATTGCCTCCACTCCGGCACCATGCTGCGGCATGATGGCAATGCCCGCACCGGCACACACCATGGCGACAATGGTGGTGAAGTTGTCGCAGATGGCAGAGATATTCGCGTGCAGACCGAGATCACTGAACATCGACAGGACAACTTCGCTGTAACCCACCGAGAGCTCACTCATGATCAGCGGTTCGTCGATCAGTTCCTTGAGTTTTACCGATTTACGTTTGGTAAAACGGTGGTTTTTCGGCACAATCAAGGCCATCTTGTCGGTGGCGACACGTTCGCTCACCAGTTCTCTCGACAACACCCGCGGATTGGTTTCCACGGTCAAGCCGACATCAAGGCTGTCGTCCAGAAGCAGCTTATAGATCTGACGCGTCGTCGTGGTTGAGATCTCAAGACGCAGCTTGGGCGAGAGGTCGGAGAGCGCGCGAATGACTTCCGGTACGAGGAAAGGGGTGACACCGGAGCTGAGCCCAATCGAAAACAGACCACCGTGTGCGCCACGCAGTTGATTCGCCGTCTCGTTCAGTCTCAACATACTGAGGTAGACCTCCTCCGCCTCGAGCAGGAACGTACGACCGAGGTCGGTAACCTCGACACCGTGTCCGGTTCGCCTGAACAGTTCGAAGCCGATTTCCGATTCCAACTGGCCGACCTGTTCGCTGATGGCAGGTTGCGAGATATGTACTTTTTCCGCTGCCTTGACGAAGGTGCCTTCTCGCCACACGGCCAGGGCGTATCGCAATTGCCGTATGCTTAGCATGAATCAAAAATCCGTAATGGCATCGTGGTTGTGTGACCATCAAGTTTATCTGGAACCCGTAATTATAGTCTTTTCATACCGTAAAGGTGGCTTTCAAAGCTTGCTGTCCAAGGACACCGACTGCTCTCATCTCGACGGCGTTTTCAACAAGCGGCTTACTACCTGTTCATGATCATCGGAGCTGTACCATGACAACACTCAACAATTTATCATTGACTGAACTTGCCGAACTTCGAACTCGTGGAGAATTTGATGCTGCCGCTTTGCTTGAATCCTGCGTCGACAGAATTGTTAGTCGGGAGGATGATGTGCAAGCCTTCGAGTACATCGATATCGACAAGCTGCGCGCAACACCTCTGGAAGCAACGACCTCTTTGTTGGGCACCGGATTGGAGGGCATTCCATTTGGTGTGAAGGATCTCATGGATACCTGCGACATGCCGACGGGATGGGGAAGTCCGATATATACCGGTCGACAGGCAGGTCGCGATGCCGGTTGTGTTGCGATGTTACGAGCATGTGGCGCCCAGGTGGTTGGCAAGACGGTGACCACGGAATTTGCGTGTTTTTTCCCCGGTAAAACACGCAACCCAAGAAATCCCGCCCATACACCCGGTGGTTCGTCACAGGGATCTGCTGCGGCTGTTGCCGACTGTATGGTTCCCTTTGCGCTAGGGACACAAACAGCAGCATCGATAATCCGGCCTGCAGCCTACTGTGGAGTGATAGGATATAAAACCAGCCGTGGCGCATTCGATCTCGGCGGGATTTGCAGCCTGTCACAGACATTGGATTCGCTAGGTTTTTTTGTTCGTGATGCGCGTGACCTGGGGATTATTCGCAGTGCATTAATGCGTGGTCAGCACGTTGGTAAATCTGCACAACCTGCAAGGGTCGGCCTGGTGCGTACGCCCCACTGGGAAGAGGCGTCTGTAGTAGCTAGAGAGGCTGTTGAAGGAGCAGCGGAAAAGTTGTCTCGTGCAGGAGTTATTATCGAAGAGCTCGAAGTCGGTCCGGACGACGGTGCATTGACTGACTCGCATAAGGTAGTCATGGCTTATGAAGCTGCGCGAGCCAGAATCTTCGAGTATAAAAATTATCCCGAACAGTTGAGCCAGCAAATGATTAGCCTGATTGAAACAGGGCTCGCCTTGACGGCAACAGAGTATAACAACGCCATTGCTCTTGCCAGGGAGTGGATGCTATGGCTGGACGATGTTCTCGTTGGCGTCGACTGCCTTATCTCACCAAGTACACCCGGGGAAGCACCTGCCGGACTGGATAGCACGGGCGATCCGGTCTTCTCCAGAATGTGGACCCTGCTTGGTCAACCTTCCATCAATCTTCCCGTTGGAGAAGGACCCAATGGAATGCCGATTGGTATCCAGTTGATTGGACGTAATAACCACGATGACACGCTAATATCCCATGCCGCCTGGATGCAACCGCTGATTGGTTGTGTAGTCTCGTTGGACAGGAGCTGATCTGAAAAACCCGGAGAAATTCAAGCCTGTATGGGCGAACAGCAGGAAGCGTCTTGTCAGATGTGAGCGCCTCTATCCCAATTCGCCACGTAACAGATGACGAGTTGGTTATAATTTCCTCGCTTTAAACTTTTATGGGAGTTAGCCAGGTGCGTGAACTGATGGAAAGGATACGGCGCGAAGGTGTTCACGTCGGCGAGGGTATCGTCAAGCTCGATAGTTTTCTGAATCATCAGGTTGACGCTGGATTGACCGAGCGAATGGGTGCCGAATTCTTTACCCGTTTTACTGATCGGCACAAAACTGTGCCAAGCAAAATTGTGACTGCCGAAGTCAGTGGCATACCACCAGCATTGGCTACAGCACGTATGTTTGATGTCCCTCTGGTCTACGCAAGAAAACATCGTTCCAGTGTGATGACGGATGTGTACTACCTTGCGCAAACCGTCAGTCGAACACACGGCGATGAAGTAAACCTGATGATATCCAAACGCTATCTCAATGCAGATGATCAGGTACTCATCATCGACGATTTTCTTGCCACCGGTTCAACAATTACAACGCTGGCGAGCCTGATTGTTGCAAGTTGCGCCCGCCTGCTGGGCATTGGATGTGTAATTGAAAAACCACGCGAGGGCGGTCGTTTACAGCTAACCGAATTGAATGTGCCGATCGAGACGTTGGCGAGAATTGACTTCCACGGAGAGGACCTGGTCGTCAGTTAGTTGAATTCAGCAAACCAGTATAATTTTGAGGTATTGTTTTTCAGTAATCGCTATTCTGCTTGAAAACGTAGACCTTCGGAATATGTAGCAGGCCATTCTCATCGGTAACGCCATTATTAATCAGATATGTTGCATCATCACTGGCTTTGATGGCTACGTCGACCATTTCATGGACGACGGTCGTTGTTTTCTTGTCGATAGCATGAAAACCCGATTGGTTCATGAGTTTTAAATATTCTGATGCTGTAGAAGCCAGAGTTCTAACTTCCTTCACCAGGTCCTGAAGGGTTTCTCGCGACATCGGTCGTAGTTGTGAACGATCCGACTGTTGGTAAAGTGAATTGATAGCGAGGGTAAGCATGTGAGCATGTCCCATATCGCCATTGAATTCATCTGCCAGTTGTCCAACGGTTTCGTCGTTCATAAACCGTGTACCAGGGGATTACCAACAGTCGTCGGTGTCTGCCATGAGCAGCCGGCATAAATGTGAGCGGAGGAATTCCCGATAGATGATCGAGGTGGATGCACGGTGAAGATTCGTCAGAGATTTAAATGTATGTCAGGAGTTTAAACTATTCAACGCAGTGGACGAAATATCGCCGAAGGGGTACTGGCGACGATTTTCCATATTTGACATAAGCATTTCACGACTAATTAGTTCCGATGTTTGTCTCCCGGATATCCAAGGGAAAGTTGCCAGTTGAATATGACCTTAAGGAACAGCCGGGTTATCAAGGCCATATTACAAGGAAATTTCCTGAAAAGCGGGTAGAATCCATAGTCATACAGAGCAAACATTGTGTGCTACGCCATGTCACGTACTATCCGATACCTTCTTATCATATTGCCCGGTTTAAGTCTGATAGCCTGTGCTGGACAAGGTGATCGAGTATCCAATCAGGAATTGGATGACGGTCAGTTTGTCGGAATGCTGCACCATTCAGTTCCAGGAGAATGTCTCAGCCACGATGGTTGCGGACCGACATTCAGCCTTCTCGACGAAACGCTGAGCAGGTTCACTCCACTATATGGCGAAGCCGATCCCAAACACGATGGTCTGGTAATTATGGCTGATGGCGATATAACCAGAATTAATAAGGCAGATGCTCGAAGTCTTGGTGATGCAGCAGCGGCGCGGGCAATCAAAATGAAACGTTATCGACTGCTTTCAAAAATTCCCTATCATGATTTTCTGGTCCAGCAGGCAGGGGAATACACTATTAACACCTATGGTTGTGATTTGTTGTGGGACAAAACTTTCAGTTGGCGCTATGAAGATAAGCAAGTGCATTTACAAGTGCGAATGACGGATACCTTCAGTACGATGCAACCCAATCCCTACGTGGAACTCTCTTTTGACGGCACCACCGGCGATCTGATCGGATCGGCTCTCTCACCGTCTGATGCGAATCCTTGTACTGGACGATAAGCCGGGTGAATGACGGTGAACCGTTATATTCCAGAGTTTGGCGCATCGTTGCGCAAATACCACGGGGCAAGGTTGCGACATATGGTCAAATTGCTTCATTTATAGATCGTTGTGGTGCACGTCAGGTTGGATATGCGCTTGCAGCCACGCCGCCACATGTAGACATACCCTGGCAGCGTGTTATCAATGCACGTGGCGAGGTAAGTACCCGCACTGTCAGCAATGGCGCCGAGACCCAAAGACAGCGACTTGAAAGGGAAGGCGTCGCATTTGATTTAAAAGGTCGGGTAGACCTTGATCTTTTTGGCTGGGAAGGTCCGGATTTTAAATGGCTCGAAAAGCATGGTTACCGGGTTTTCCTGGACTAATACTACGGCCATAAAAACTACTGAGCGCCAAATTTAATAACAAGGTCAGCCGGGCATGGTTGGTTTTGTATAAGCGGTCATTAGCGCATTAAAACATCATTATTGAAAACATTTTCTCAATTTGATCCAGACAAAATAAGGATACAACGACATTAAAATTCATCCGGTATTGATAGCAGTTGTATGGATGGGTGGTGCATTGCTGTCATTTATGGCAATGGCAATTTCCGGACGCGAACTTTCAGTAGAACTCGAAACATTCGAGATTCTCGTCTATCGAAGTATTGTTGGTTTGATCATTGTACTGGTAATGATCCAGCGATCAGGATGGGGGCAGGTCCGTACGAAGCACTTCGGTGTTCATTTTATTCGAAACTCGTTTCATTTAGCCGGCCAGTTTGGCTGGTTTTACGGTATCGCGCTGATTCCACTCGCTCAGGTTTTTGCGATCGAATTCACCGCGCCCATATGGGCGTCTGTACTGGCTGTAATTATCCTGAAAGAACGCATGACGCCTTCAAAGTTACTGGCGGTGGCACTTGGCATCAGTGGCATGTTAATCATCTTAAGGCCTGGATTTGAGACGATTCAACCGGCGGTTCTGATGGTGCTGATGGGCGCTTTGGGCTATGCCACATCGTATGTATTGACTAAAAAACTGACACGCACAGATACGCCGTTGTGCATTTTGTTTTTTATGAGCGCCATACAGTTACCGATGGCCTTGATACCGACGATTGGTTCGCTGACGGTACCATCTCTGCACATGTTACCGTGGTTGATTCTTGTAGGGAGCACCGCGTTATCCGCACATTATTGCCTGGCACGGGCATTCTTGCTGGCCGATGCAACTGTCGTTATTCCACTCGATTTCTTGCGGTTGCCGCTCATCGCAATGGTGGGTTACCTGGTGTATTCAGAACCACTTGATGCATTGTTGTTCATTGGTGCACTGGTCATGATGACAGGTAACATAATCAATGTTCGGGCAGCCTCGCGGGGGCCGCGTAGTACCATGCCTGAATCAGATAGCTAGGGAAAAGTCATGGGCCCGCTACATATTTTCATGGCTATCAGCGTGCCGATTATCTGGGGGCTGGGTTTCACATTTTCCAAGGCCGCTCTCGGTGAGTTTCCTCCATTACTTCTCATGGGGTTGAGATTCACTCTGACTGCATTGATTCTGATCTGGTTTGTATCTTTTCCTAAAGGAGAGATTTGGCGTATCACCCAGATTGCAGTGATCGGTTCGGTTCTTCAATATGGACTTACCTTTACCGGGCTTAAATATCTTGATGCCTCCACTGCGGTGCTTCTGGTTCAGCTTGAAGTACCCTTTGGCGTAATCATGGCCTGGGCGGTATATCGCGAAGATGTCAGCTTAATCAAGCTGGCGGGTATTGTTATCGCTTTTGTCGGTGTCATCATGATTGCCGGTAGCCCGAAAGTGCAGGGTCAATGGCTGGCCGTTGCTATGGTTGTATCCGGTGCCTTCGTCTGGGCAATTGCCCAGGTCATGGTGAAGACACTAAAGCATACCGAAGGTTTCGCACTGGTTGCCTGGCTGGCTGTCATTGCCGGTCCGATGATGTTGGGCGCATCGGCAATAATTGAAACAGGACAAATAAACGCGCTGGCATCCGCAACATGGATTGGTTGGGGTACCATAATCTATCTGGGAGTTATCATGACCGCAGTTGGATATGGAATTTTCTATCGCCTGTTAAAACTGTTTCCGATATCCATGGTGATGCCTTACCTTTTACTGTTGCCGGTGATCGGTGTGGCTGCTTCCATTATTTTACTTGGCGAGAAACTAACCCCACTGGTGGCCTCCGGAGGAATGGTTGTGATATTCGGCGTTATTCTAATTCAGCTTTTTGGAAACCGAACCCGACTCAACTGAGCCTTTAGACACATGCAAGATACTGTTCACATTATTGCCCAGATCAAGTCATAAATCGTGGGTACATATGAATATCAGTATTCACTGTTACAAAAAGATACAATTTGATACCCGGTAGAGACCTGCGTATCAAGTTTGCCGCATAAACTTCCTCCGTCGATCAAGACAATTACCCTGTACTTAAACGGAGAGATGAAATGTCACAGCATAGAATGAAGCGTTGCACTAAAGTATTTTTGTTGGTCATTGTGGTGGCGGGAGGCGTTGCGGCACTTGTTCATAATTTTGGTGGTCACTTTGATGCGCGAGCGGATCGTATGGTATCGCACATGGACCGACAGCTTGAACTTGATGTTGAACAACGACGTGCGCTTAATGGATTAAAAAGCGATCTATTGGGCTTAAAACGGGAGATGCGTGAACTTACGGGAGACGGACTGGACCAATGGGTTGACATGATTGTTGCTGATGAACTTGATCAACAACGAATGCTCACAATGATCGAAGACAAAACTCGTCAGATCAATGAGCAGGCACCACAATTGGTAGCATCTCTGGCTCGATTTACGGATAGCCTCGATGCCAGCCAAAAGTCGATTTTGAAGGAAAAGCTTTATAGCATAAGTGAGCGCCGAGATAATCACCATCATTGGTAGTCATTGCAGATCAGGTGCATCATGGTCGCCGTCGAAGAATTAGTAAATCATTCTCGACGGCGATTCATATTGCGTTTATCGCCATATGGATTACCAATACAACCAAAATCGACGTAGTGTTGTTATTACTCGTTTACATGCATCAACCCGACTCATGACACACATTCTACTTATTGATGACGATGAGCGATTAGGTCCACTGCTGGCCGAGTACTTTCAACGTTATAACCTGAATCTCGAAGCGGTGGTTACGCCTCAAGAAGGGCTGGACAGGTTGAATAACGAAAATTTTGATCTGGTTATCCTCGACGTAATGTTGCCTGACTTTGATGGATTTGAAGCTTGCCGGAGAATCCGTCGTGGTAACGACATACCAATTATCATGTTGACTGCGCGGGGTGATGTGCTCGATCGAGTCGTGGGGCTTGAGATTGGCGCAGATGATTACCTGGCAAAACCGTTTGAACCACGAGAACTGGTCGCTCGGGTACACAACATCCTTAAACGAAGTCGGCCTGTCACGCGCGATTCAGGAGTATTGCTTTTCGGTGAGCTGGCCATTGATCTTGCCAGACGACGGGTTGATGTAGACGGAGAAGATGTGCAACTCACAGGACGGGAGTATGAATTGCTTGTTCTTTTAGCCAGGCAGCCACGCAAAAAATTCACCCGCGATGAGATTATCTCGGAACTTCGCGGATCTGATGCACAGATATATTCAAGGGCGGTGGATATTTCCATCAGCCGTCTGCGACAAAAACTTAAGCCGCTCGATCCAATTCGAACTGTGCGGGGCACCGGCTATGAGTTTGTGCCATGAAATGCAGGCATAAACCCAGGTCTGGTGTGAGACGCTGGCATAAATTATCTGCCCACTTATTAACGCTGTTTTTAATCACGGGCGTACTTCTCGTATTCATAATCACCGGGTTGTTTAGCGGTGTGTGGACATCCTACTTTGAGGATTCTGTTCAGCCTCATCTCGAACAGTATATCGAGTACATCGGTCAGGAAATTGGTTCGTCACCGGATGTGAAAGTAGCCGCGGCAATAGCAAAAAGACTACCACTTGATATCGTAATTCAAACCAATGAAGGAGAATGGTCGTCCCTTGATTCCACCTTTGACAAGGCGGCGCTTGAACCGGTGGGACACCACAAGAACATTGATGGATTGGAAATTGGAGAGTATCGCGGTGACAGGTTTTACGCCCGCATGACGAACAATGGCTATACACTTACGTTGCTTACAGAGCCACGGCAACGACATAAACGAGGATTATTTGCCTTATTGGTAATGCTTGCACTGGTACTTACCGTACTTACAGTCGCTTATCGAATTATTCGTAGAATGCTGCTCCCCCTTGAGACTCTGGATAAGGCGGTTACGCATATCGGTCAGGGTGATCTTGACTATCGTGTTGATGTCGCGCCACGAAATGAGATTGGTCGACTTGCCGATAGTATTAACAAGATGGCGGAAGACATTTCGGGAATGCTCGAATCCAAACGTCAGCTACTACTTGCTATCAGCCACGAGCTTCGGTCGCCATTGACCCGAGCGAATGTGGCGCTGGCATTACTTGAGCCATCTGATACTACACGGGCACTTAATAATGATCTTGGAGAGATGGAACAATTGATCGCCGACTTGCTCGAAGCAGAACGTTTAAACTCGCGTCACGCCATCCTCAAGATCGAAGAAGTTGAGGTCGGTGATTTGATTCGAGACAGTATCTGCGAGGGCTTTAGTGAACAGGGTGTTTCGTTAAGCATTAGTAACGAATCGTCTATCGTTCGGGTTGATCGGTTACGGGTGCGTTTGCTTATTAGAAATCTGCTCGCCAATGCATTACGTCACAATCGACCCGCGATTGGACCCGTCAAACTGACAGGTACCGTAATAAACGATACCTTGGAAATCGAGGTCTGTGATCATGGTGAAGGGATGAGCGAATCGGAAATAGAACACGCTGTGGAACCCTTCTGGCGTAAGGACAATGCTCGCCGTCGTTCTACAGGTGGTGCAGGTCTTGGTCTGTATTTGTGTCGAAAGATTGCCGAAGCCCATGGTGGTAACTTGACTATCGAAAGTGTTGTGGGTGTCGGCACCTCGGTAATAGCCCATCTGATAATTACCCGGTCAATTGCTGGTAATTAAAGATTCAGTTACCAGGACATGCTGATAGTTGATGCAATTTAAATCCACATGTTGATTAACAATGGTATGCAACAGGAAGGGCCCTGCTCAGGATTTTAAAATTCTTGGCGTGCCAACCTCAACTACCACTCGTGCATCAGGTTTGAGCTTTAACTGTGCGACTGCACGATCAGGCACTTTGGATACAAACTCGGTTTCACCTACCTGAAGTCGAACCAATGTCTCGGCGTCGTCAAGATTGATAACTTCGACTACGGTCGCAGAGAGTCGATTCATTGCACTGGTGATATGGTTCGAATCAAGGCAGATATTGATGGCGTCAGCGGTGAGTCTAAGCCTTACTGACTGACCAACTGATTGTACTTGTCCTGGCAACTCGAGCTGTCCGCCGGGGAACTCGAGAAGCGTCACGTTATCCCTGGAATCAAACCTCTGGACTCGTGCATCGATCAGTGTCACGGGATTGCTGTCGTGTTCGCCAGATGTATGTATTTTTGAAAACAATTCGGCGACCGGCCCACTTTCCCGAACCCGGCCCTGATCCATGATGACCAGGTGGTCGGCCAGAAGAGCAACTTCAGTTGGCACATGACTGACATACACTATGGGCATGTTCAGGCTGTCATGAAGACGTTCGATATAGGGCAGAATATCCCGCTTGGTCGCGAAATCAAGCGATGACAGTGGCTCATCCATTAACAACACTTGCGGACTCGTGAGTAAAGCCCTTGCTATGGCTACACGCTGTCTCTGTCCGCCGGATAATGTGTCAGGGTTCCTGTTCAGAAGTGAGTTGATATCAAGGAGATCGACAACATCGTCAATATTGACCGTTCGCCTGTTCACTGCGACACGTTTCATCCCGTACTCGAGATTTCCCTTCACAGACAAATGATGAAACAGGCTCGCTTCCTGGAAGACATAACCTACGGCACGTAAATGAGGCCTGCGAAAAATGCCTCTTGAATCGTCCTGCCAGATCTCATTGCCAACAACCAATCGTCCTTTAGCGCGATGCAACCCGGCAATGGTTCTCAATACAGTGGTTTTTCCACATCCGGATGGACCGTAGAGTGCGGTTATACCCGGTATTGGTGCGCTGAAGTCTATATCAAGATTGAATTTACCAAGATTGCCCTGAAGCGATAACGATATGCAGTTATCCACAGGCTGATCGGTAGTCGTATCGGAATCGAGGCATTCTGTTTGAGTATTACCTGGATCAGGTTTGATCAGTGCCATCTGTGGCCCACTCTTTTTTCAATGAGTGTTACGGACAGAATTACGATGAAAGAAAATACAAGCATGCCGGCTGCTAGAAAATGTGCCTCACCCCAGCGCAAGGTTTCCACAAAGTCGTATATCGCGATTGACAGGACTTTCGTCTCGCCTGGAATGTTGCCACCGATCATCAGTACAACGCCAAATTCACCGACGGTGTGTGCAAATCCCAATACGCATCCCGTAAGAAAACCCGGCCGCGCCATAGGCACTACGACAGACCAGAATGTATCCGATGGTGAGGCACGCAGGGTGGCGGCAACTTCCAGAGGGCGATTACCAACTGCTTCAAATGCATTACGTATGGGTTGTACAACGAATGGCATCGAATACAGTACCGAACCTATGACCAGGCCTTCGAAACTGAATGCCAGAGACTGCTTGCCGAACCATTGTGCGACCACTCCGCCAGGTCCATTCGGCCCCAATGCGATCAATACGTAAAACCCAAGAACAGTCGGTGGCAGCACCAGGGGCAACGCAACGATGGTGGCAACGACTTCTTTTAATGTACTGTTTGATCGAGCCAGCCACCAGGCAATAGGCGTGCCAATGAACAGTAATGTAATGGTCGTTACCGTGGCTAACTCAAGGGTCAGTTGAATCGCAGGCCAGACTTCAGTGATATTCATTGAGGATGATGATCTTTACGGTACATTCGTATAGCCATATCGTGCCATGACGGATTTGGCATCTTCTGTTTTTAAATATTTCATAAACGCCATTGCGGCAAGATTTCGCGCCCCGGATTCAAGAAGCACCGCATCCTGCGCGATTGGTGAATACAGTTTTCGCGGGACAATCCATCTTGAACCATGTTGATGGTTAACAACCTGTGACAAGGCAACAAATCCCGCCGACACATTACCGGTTTCGACAAATTGGTAGACCTGGGCAATATTGTTGCCTCTCACCAATCGGTCGCGTAGTTTACCCAGTACATTCATATTCGATAATACTTCCAATCCCGCTGAACCATACGGCGCAGTCGTCGGATTGGCAATGGCCAATCTGCCGGTAAACAGATTGTCAAACGTCGATTCACCATGAACCCGGTCTGGATCCGGGCTGTACAGTACCAGTTGCCCAAAGGCATACGTAAATTGACTGCCGATGACAGCCAGGCCTTCTTCAATCGCTCGTGTCGGACGATTCTGATCGGCGCTTAAGAAAACATGAAATGGTGCACCCTGACTAACCTGTGCGTAGAGCTGGCCACTCGACGCAAAGCTGAAGGATGCATCAAATCCGGTTGCCTTTTTAAATTGCTCACCGATTTCAATTGCAGGTTCAGTGAAGTTGGACGCAACAGCAATTAGCACGTCGCTTGCCAAAGTCGGTGAAATTCGATTGGCAAGGAGGCAGGATAATGCGAACAGAGCAATGAATCTTATGCGATTGATACGTTGCACCTCATCACTTGATATTTATCCTCAATACGAGGTGAGGATTATTGAATAAGGCCAGGTTACCTGCGGGCTGGTCAATGATGGCTTTTAAGATAAACATAAACGGCGCCATCGCCTCCGTCGCCGGGTTGTGCCGGCGCAAAGGCCAGTACCGTATCGGTAGTGGTCAATATCGCTCGAGTCATTTGTTTTAATACAGAGATCTGCTGTTCCGATCGTCTGCCTTTACCATGAATAATGAGTACCTGGCGATGACCATTCGAGACGCAGTGACAAAGAAAGGACTCAAGCATGCGTTGCGCCCGGTCGCGGCTGTAACCATGTAAATCGAGAGTTCTCTGTGGGCGCAGTTCGCCACGTCGCAGTTTCTTCAGAGTCGCAGGCCGTAATCCACTACGATGGAAACTATCCGGCCTGTCCATATTATCGGCTCGGATAAAACTACCTGTCACAGAACTTGAAACGCCCTTTCTACGCCGCGGCGGAACGGGCGTAATGGTGTCCTGCTTAAGCGGTTTCACATCGCTCAGCAGGTCGCTCAGTGACGGTGTGTTTTCATCATCCGCTGACATCAGTCTTTCTCGAGATAGCGCTCCGCGTCGAGTGCCGCCATGCAACCCGTGCCAGCGGATGTTACCGCCTGGCGATAGACATGATCCATCACATCACCGGCGGCGAATACGCCAGCAACGCTGGTTGCAGTGGCATCGCCAGCGGTGCCGCCGCGTACTGTAATGTAACCCCCTTTCATGTCGACCTGTCCGGCAAAGATATCGGTGTTCGGGGTATGACCAATAGCGATGAATACGCCATGTACGTCCAACTCAGTGGTCGAACCGTCTTTTGTACTTCGGGTACGTATGCCGGTAACCCCGGCGTCGTCGCCGAGAACCTCATCGAGTACATGATCCCAGGCCATGGTGACATTGCCGTTATCGCCGCTTCGGGCAAGCAGACGGTCGCGCAGGATAGCTTCGGCACGCAGTTTGTCGCGTCTATGTACCACTGTGACCGAGGAGGCGATGTTGGAAAGATACAATGCTTCCTCAACCGCTGTGTTGCCGCCGCCAATGACCGCAACCGGTTTATTGTGGTAGAAAAAACCGTCGCAGGTAGCACATGCCGAAACGCCGCGACCCTTGTAGTTTTCTTCCGATTCAAGACCCAGATAGCGTGCTGACGCACCCGTTGCAATAATCAATGAATCGCATGTATACGTGCCTGAATCGCCGATCAGTTTCAATGGTTGTTGGCCGAGTTCGGCCGTGTGTATGTGATCGAAAATAATTTCGGTATTAAATCGCTCGGCATGGCGTTTCATGCGCTCCATTAACTCGGGTCCCTGAACCCCGGCATCGTCACCAGGCCAGTTGTCGACGTCCGTGGTGGTCATGAGTTGACCGCCTTGCTCGATCCCGGTTATCAACACAGGATTGAGATTGGCGCGAGCGGCGTAAACAGCGGCGGTATAACCGGCGGGTCCTGAGCCGAGGATCAGTAGTCGGGCGTGTTTGGATTCAGACATGGTGGCCTTTGAGATTAAGGGTACAGTTGGCTTTGGCTGACGCAATATCAGCGTCGGCGCGGTAAATCAGTAAACACTTAAATATAAAGGTTTGGTCCAATACGGCGCAACACTGTATCAGTGCGTATAAGGACGCATTGCAATTTGCCGGCAGGTTTCGCTTTGAGAACAGGCAGGTTGAACAGGGTATAATGCGCGCCGTTCCCTCAACCCTTTTACGTCGTTACAAAGACCCCGGAATTTTGTCCCGTAAATCCTCCAAGACTTCAAGGAAACCAGCCGAAACAGCGAGTCAGCCGTCGCGACTAAGCCGCGAGTTAATGCTGATTGCGCTGGCTGCGCTGGTGTTCTACCTGTTTATTTGCCTGTTTAGCTACCATCCGTCAGATCCGGGATGGTCGTTCAGTGGCGGCGATGGTCAAATTCACAATATGGGCGGACCGTTTGGCGCATGGTTTGCAGATGTCATGCTGCAGGTATTTGGTTATTCGGCCTATCTGTTGCCGTTTATCCTCGTTTTATTCGGCTATCGCGTCTACCGCAACCTGTCCTCTGACGAACCTGCATCACTGCACCGCCGCCTGATTCATACCGGCGGTCTGTTGGTCACACTCTTGGCTTGCAGCGGGCTTGAACATGTTCACTTTGCATCGCTGTCCGCCAACATGGAATTCCCCGCCGGCGGCGTATTTGGCGATATTGTGACCGACTGGTTGGCACGCAGCTTCGGTGAAGTAGGTGCAACTGTCACTTTGTTAGTGGTGCTGGTTGCCGGCGTGTCGTGGTCGACGGACTTGTCCTGGTTCGCAGTCATGGATTTTCTCGGACGTCATTTTTATCGACTGTTGGACCGACTTAAAGCACTGCCTGGCGAGATTTCCGATCGCTTTATCGGAGCGAGGTCCCGAAAACAGCGGGCCGTGTCGGTGGCCGAGATTCGCAAGGAATTTGAAACTCGCAAACCGCCGAGAATCGAGCCGAAAATCGATAAACCGGTTGAAAGTGGACGTGTCGAGCGAGAAAAACAGGCGACTATATTCAAGGAGCGAGCGGTAACTGGCGAACGTCCGCCATTATCGTTGCTGGATACGCCGCAACCTGGAAATGGTGGTTTTTCCCGGGAGTCGCTCGAGCATATGTCACGCTTGCTTGAGAAAAAACTGCGCGATTTCAATATTGAAATCCAGGTTGTTGCAGTGCAGCCGGGTCCGGTTATTACCCGCTTTGAAATAGAACCTGCGCCTGGCGTCAAAGCAAGCCAGATCGTCGGCTTATCTCGTGATCTTGCCCGCGCATTGTCCGTTGTCAGTATTCGAGTGGTCGAAAATATTCCCGGCAAAACGGTGATCGGACTCGAGGTGCCAAACGAGATTCGTGAACTGGTGTACCTTTTTGAAGGTCTTAATTCTGAAGAATACGAGAACAGTAAAAGTCCTTTAAGTATTGTGCTCGGCAAGGACATCGCCGGTAAGGCGGTGATATCGGATCTTGCCAAAATGCCGCACGTACTGATCGCCGGCACCACGGGTTCAGGTAAATCGGTGTGTATCAATGCGTTGATTCTATCGCTTATTTACAAATCCACACCCGAGCAGGTGCGCATCATCATGGTCGATCCGAAAATGCTTGAGCTGTCGGTGTATGAAAATATTCCGCATCTGCTCGCACCGGTGGTGACTGATATGCAGAAGGCTTCCAACGCGCTTCGCTGGTGTATTGTTGAGATGGATCGCCGCTTTCGACTGATGGCGGCGCTTGGCGTTCGAAATATTGTCGGATTTAATCGCAAGGTCGGTCCGGCCGCCGCGTCCGGCAAACCGATTCTCGATCCGCTGGCGGATGTCACATCGGATGAACTGCCAGAGGCGTTGATCGAATTACCCTATATTGTCGTTATTATCGATGAGTTGGCCGACCTGCTGATGGTGGTTGGTAAAAAAATCGAAGAATTAATCACACGTATTGCCCAGCGTGCACGTGCAGCGGGTATCCACCTGGTGTTGGCAACCCAGCGTCCATCCGTGGACGTTGTTACGGGCTTGATCAAGGCAAACGTGCCGACTCGTGTTGCTTTTCAGGTGTCGTCCCGCGCTGACTCAAGAACCGTGCTCGATCAAATGGGTGCCGAACAGCTACTTGGTCACGGTGACATGCTGTTTCTGCCACCAGGCACAGGTTATCCAATGCGGGTTCACGGCTCTTTCGTTTCCGATCAGGAAGTACAACGGGTGGCCGATGAGCTACGTAAAATGGGTGCCCCGGAATTTGTCGACGAAATCACAGAGGGGGATTTCGGTAATACTGCAGGTGGTGACGCATTTGGCGACGCAGCAGGTGGGGAAGGGGATCCGCTATATGATCAGGCTCTGCGTTTTGTGACCGAGACCCGCCGTGCCTCGATCTCAGCGGTGCAGCGTCAATTGAGAGTTGGTTACAACCGTGCAGCACGCATGATCGAGGCGATGGAGGCATCCGGTGTTGTGGGTCCTAACGAGAACGGTAAGCGGGCAGTCCTGGCGCCGCCACCGGCAGAATAATATTCATTCATGGAGTTGATGTGATGGTTCGTATTGTGAGTGCGCTTTTAGGCGTTTGTGTCGTGTTTATCTCCGCAACGGCCAGTTCGAACGCTCTTGATGAACTCAACCGCTTTTATTCCGACGTATCGACGTTCGGCGCCGATTTTGAGCAAGTCGTTCTTGATGAAAACCTGAATCGGGTCGAGGAGAGCAGTGGACACATGTGGATTTCGCGACCAGGTAAATTTCGTTGGGACTATGAACCACCATTGGAACAACAGATTGTCAGCGATGGCGAGCGGGTATGGGTATACGATATTGAACTTGAACAGGTAACAGTTCGCCGTCTCGACGATGCACTTGGCCGCACTCCGGCCATTCTTCTCGCCGGGCGAGGCAATCTCGACCAAAGCTATGTCATAGAGGACAGGGGGCTTGTCGGGCAGGTGGAATGGGTCGCCTTGATACCGCGAGAGACCGACAGCAATTTCAGTGAGATTCAGCTTGGTTTCGAGAAATCCGAACTTCGTTTGTTACAGTTGGCTGACCAGCTTGGCCAGATAACCCGTATCGTTTTCTCCAACAATGAAGTGAATTCCACCCTGATGGC
The DNA here is from genome assembly GCA_021604525.1 of marine bacterium B5-7. Taxonomy (GTDB): domain Bacteria; phylum Pseudomonadota; class Gammaproteobacteria; order Arenicellales; family CAJQKF01; genus BQJD01. The sequence goes on from BQJD01000003.1 coordinate 123,374, forward strand.
GACACTATTCGACTATGCGCCACCGCCGGGCGTCGATGTCATTGACGATTCATTTTGATCTCGCACCGTGGTCGCCAATAGCGTTCTGATTCTGTCTATAGCCGCCGGCGGCGCTGTCGGCGCGGTGCTGCGTTTTTTATCGGTCGAGCTGGCATTGCATTTATTTGGGCGGTCACTGCCATTCGGCACATTGTTGGTCAATATTGTCGGCTCATTCCTCATTGGGCTGTTGTTCATCTGGTTTCAAAGTCGTGGACCCCACCATGAAATCCTGAGGGCCGCATTGATCATCGGAGTGCTGGGTGGTTTTACCACATTCTCGGCATTCTCACTTGAAACCATAAACCTGGCATTAAATGATCAGTTGGTACGCGCGGCACTCAACGTTTTACTTAATGTGGTCCTGTGCATCGCCGCTGCTGCAATCGGCATCAAACTCTCAAAATATTTTCTGGCCTGACAGGAGGCTACTAACCATGCTGGACCCACTGCTTCTGCGAAAAGATATCGACCTGGTTGTCAGCCGTCTGGCGACTCGCAATGTGGTATTTGATCGAGATACGTTTGATGCCCTGGAAACACGTCGAAAAACCCTGCAGCAGGAAGTTGAAGATATGCAGGGGGAGAGGAATCGGGTCTCAAAGCAAATTGGTCAGATGAAATCACGCGGTGAGGACGCGTGTGAACCGTTAAACCGCATGGCGGAGTTGGCTCAGCATCTGAAGGATCAGCAGGTCGCGTTAGCCGATTTGCAAAGTGAACTGGGCGAGCTTTTAAAAGGCATTCCGAATATTCCCCACGACAGCATACCGGTTGGTGAGAATGAAGATGACAATGTCGAGATTCGCCGCTGGGGGACGCCTCGGGAATTCGATTTCGATATACAGGATCATGTCGATGTTGGTATCGGTATTGGCCAGATGGATTTCGATCTCGCCGCAAAAATTACAGGCTCCCGGTTTGTCGTCATGCAGGGACAACTGGCGCGGCTGCATCGCGCGCTAATTCAGTTCATGCTCGACATTCATACCAATGAACATGGTTACGTTGAACACTATGTTCCTTACCTGGTTAACAGTGAATCGTTGTTCGGTACCGGTCAGCTTCCGAAATTCGAGGAGGACCAGTTCAAGACCACTGACGAACCACCGTATTACATGATTCCCACTGCCGAAGTGCCGTTGACCAACATGTATCGGGATCGCATCGTTGATGAGGCAGCATTGCCTGTTCGATGTGTTGCCCACACACCCTGTTTCCGGCGCGAAGCAGGGTCCTACGGTCGCGATACACGGGGAATGATTCGCCAGCATCAGTTCGAGAAGGTGGAACTGGTACAGCTTGTGCATCCCGACGCATCCTATGACGCACTGGAGGAGTTGACCGGGCATGCTGAGACAGTATTGCAACGGCTGGAACTTGCCTATCGAACGATTAGCCTTTGTACGGGCGATATCGGGTTTTCTTCAGCCAAGACCTACGATCTCGAGGTCTGGTTACCGGCGCAGAATACCTATCGGGAAATATCATCGTGCAGTAATTTTGAAGCATTCCAGGCGCGTCGAATGAAAGCCCGATTCCGTCCGGAGAAAGGTAAGCCTGAACTCGTACATACCTTGAACGGTTCCGGACTGGCAGTGGGTCGTACTCTGGTTGCCATTATGGAGAATTACCAGAATTCGGATGGCTCGATTACCGTACCGGATGCATTGGTTCCCTATACCGGGTTTAACCGCATCGGTTAACAGGGATGTGGCGCCCCTGATTCCAGGGTCGTTATACCAGGGGCGTTATCCAGAAACGTTCTGAAAACCAATCGTCGAGTAGTAAGCAGTGTACTGGTGGGTTGCAGCCATATTTAGATTGGTTCTAGAAAGGATGCGACATATGATCCTTTTTGCGTGCCGGTGTCTCAACCCGGTATGTCTGCTGTGATTCACTCAGCTTACGATGCATGGCGTCCCAACCGAACAGGCGCATCAAAAATCCAATGGGAAGAAATATCCCGTAGAAAAGGATGAACATGATGATACGGGTGTTAATGAACCCTAATACCAGGGCAATACGCATCCAGCCGCGGTAGATTGGCTTGAGCGATGCCGGATGAGCCAGTGCCCACAGGGCGAAGATAGCGCCGGTTATGAAGGGCCATAGCGAATAATTGCCGCTGAAAAGAAAAGGGAGCACGACGCCGAATACCAGCGCAATCATGCCGCCAAAAAGCAGTCCAAATTGACGAAGTTGCTGTGGTGTCTGCTGGGGAATTTCGTTGAAGTTCATTAGTCGAGCTCGAATTCGGTTTTCCAGCTTTCATCCTGCTCGATAGCAGACTGATCGGTTTTTGCCAGCAGGAAGTTTTCCAGCACGAGGTAGTCCATTTCTGTACGCATGAAGCATCGATAAGCATCCTCAGGGGAGCAGACAATTGGCTCGCCGCGGACATTAAACGATGTGTTGATTAATACCGGGCAGCCCGTGCGCAGCTTGAACGCATCGATCAGCGCATAGAAACGTGGGTTGGTTTCTTTATGAATCGTCTGGATCCGCGCCGAATAATCCACATGTGTGATAGCCGGAATTTGTGATCGTGTGAAATTCAGCTTGTCGATGCCGAATGCCTTGGTCTGAGCCTCGGTAATTTCAAGACGCTTGTCCTCGGCAATGGGCGCGACAATCAGCATGTAGGGGCTGGGCCTGTCCAGATCGAACCAGTTACTGACCTCTTCAGCTTGCACAGCCGGTGCGAAGGGCCGGAACGATTCACGGTACTTGATCTTAAGATTCATTACCGATTGCATCTTTGGTGAACGTGGGTCACCGATTATCGATCGGCCGCCGAGTGCCCGCGGCCCAAACTCCATGCGCCCGCTGTACCAGCCGACGACGTGTTCGCTATCGAGAATTTCGGCCAAACGCGGCATCAGTTCACTATCATCAAGTTCCACAAATGGCACATCATTTTGTTGCAGATACTCCCTGATCTCACTCCGTTCGGGACGCGGTCCGAGATAGGCGCCGTGCATTGCATCACTGCCGTTAACATGGCGCGGCTTGCCGAGATGTTCATGCCAGGTACTTAAGGCCGCGCCCAGTGCGCCGCCCGCATCTCCCGCAGCCGGTTGAATCCAGATGTCCTTGAACGGACCCTCACGAAGTATCCGCCCATTCGATACGCAATTGAGTGCAACTCCACCAGCGAGGCATAAGTTATCCATTCCGGTTTCATCGAATACGGTACGTGCGAGCCGCATGACAACTTCTTCGGTTACTGCCTGGATAGAGCGGGCGATATCCATTTCACGCTGTGAAATCGGTGTTTCCGGGGTGCGTGGCGCCCCACCGAATAGCGCATTGAAGCGCTTGTTGGTCATGGTCAGGCCCGCGGCGTAATTGAAGTAACGCATATCGAGACGAAACGTGCCGTCGTCTTTAAGATCCATCAGATTATCGAGAATAACGTCCGTATAGCGGGGTTCGCCGTAAGGTGCGAGGCCCATCAGTTTGTACTCACCGGAATTCACCTTGAATCCGGTGTAGTAGGTGAATGCCGAATACAACAGGCCAAGAGAATGAGGGAAGTCGATCTCCCACAGTGGCTTCAGTTCCCGACCTTCGCCACTCCACACAGAGGTGGTTGCCCACTCTCCAACACCATCGAGACACAATACTGCAGCGCTTTCAAATGGGCTCGGATAGAACGCCGAAGCGGCATGAGATTCATGATGCGCGTTAAACAGCAGAGGTGGCAGGCTGTTTTTATCGATACCACCGAGTGCCGCCAGTTCCTCTTTGAGTGTGTTTTTTAAAAACAGTTTTTCTTTAAGCCAAATCGGCATGGCTGTCAGGAATGAGCGAAAACCCTCAGGTGCGTAAGAAAGATAGGTTTCAAGCAGGCGTTCGAATTTGACCAGCGGCTTGTCGTAGAACGTGATGTACGTCAGGTCTTTAAAACCAATGCCGGCCGTGTCGAGGCAAGATTCGATTGCATGCCGGGGAAAACCTGCGTCGTGTTTCTTTCGACTGAATCGTTCTTCCTGGGTAGCCGCGGTGATCGCGCCATCGCTAACAATAGCCGCTGCGCTATCGTGGTAATACGCAGATAATCCGAGAATGTGCGTGCTGGGCATGGGGTCGTCCTGCGTGCCGATCCGGTAGAAGTGTGTAATTGTAATGAGGGTGAGAAGATAATTAGTACGCGTATTATAAACCGCTGGGAATGACAGTGGCGATCTACTACTCGCGAATTAACCTGTGTCTCGATTAATCTCTAATTGATCATCAAAATATTCAGTTATACGCTTGTCAAGCCAGCAACCACTCAAACCTGGAAACTTGCTATCGATGAAGCCGACATGGCCGCCTTTGGGAAAAATATCGGCTCTGATCGAATCACTAAATTCGTCCTTGTCAGGAACGGTGTCCACTGTCATGAACGGGTCATCGAGAGAATGGATAATTAATGTCGGGGACTGAATTCTTGACAAGTATTGGCGACAACTGCATCTGGCATAGTAGTGTTCGGCATTGGCGAAGCCGTTTAGCGGCGCAGTCAAGGCATTGTCGAATTGACGAAACTCACCCGCCTCCAAAGCTGCTTCAAGATTGATTCGACCCTTGAAAAGACGTCTCCGAAGGCGAGTAGAAGACTTAAGGTCTGACAACAGTTTATATTGATAAATCTTTGAAAAACCTCTGTTCATCCGATCTGCAGTCTGTCCCAGAAGGAATGGCACGGATACTGCTGCCGCTGCCCTGATGCGCGCCTTTTCAGGATATTCACCAAGCCATTTCAAGAGTAGATTTCCTCCTAATGAATAGCCCACGCAGACAATGGGTGTAGCGGTAAATCTTGTCTTGATTTGACGAATTAAATAATCCAGATCTTCAGTATGACCTGAATGATAGGTGCGTGGTCGCCGGTTAGGGCGGCCACTGGCGCCGCGCATGTTTAATGCGGCGATACGATAACCGGCAGTATTGAGCCGATGCGCCAGGCCACGAATATATGGCGACCTCGAGTGACCCCCCAATCCGTGTATAAGGATGGCGATTGCCCGTGGGTTATTGTGATGAATCCAGTCGACGTCAACAAAATCGCCATCAGGCAGGTCAAGTACCTCGCGTTGGTAGCGAAGCCGGGGCAGACGTCGTGAAAGCTGTGGCCAGAGGGTTTGCAGATGTGGCCCGGGACACCACCAGGCCGACCTGAACGGGTCGGTTGTACTGCTGTTGTCGATTTTGGCGACTTGTATTCCGGTTGGAAGACCAGAATTTTCTCTAATTTCCTTGCCGCAGCTACTCACGATATATCATCCGGATGTCTTTTGCTGGACGACCCGGATGTTTGCAGTGCCTGTGAGGTATGAACCGGTCAAAATAGCCGGGCTCAGGCAAGTTGTTTTTCGCGTATCTCCGAAAGTGTCTTGCAGTCGATGCACTGCGTCGCAGTGGGGCGGGCCTCAAGGCGGCGAATTCCGATCTCGACACCACAGGTCTCGCAGAAACCGTATTCACGGGAGTCGATCAGTCCCAGGGCTTCATCGATTTTCTTGACCAGTTTACGCTCACGATCCCGTGTGCGAAGTTCAAGCGAGCGATCGGTTTCCTGGGAAGCGCGGTCGTTGGGATCGGGCAAATTGGATGCCTCGTCCTGCATATTGGTGACAGTTCGACTGGTTTCGCTGTATAAATCATCGCGCCAGGCTTTGAGAATGGCGCGGAAATGGTCCTCTTGCGCCGGATTCATGAATTCCTCACCGCGCTTCGGCTTATAAGGTTTGATCCCGTGGATCAACTCATCGGTAGCTTTCTTTTTCGAAGCTGAAGGCATGCGCTAAACTCCGTTAAGCGAAGAACAATTTGAGGCGAGGACAGCGAGTATACGTTGCCCGGAATTTAAAAAACGCCACTTTATACCAGAGCGAAAATCCCTTCGCAAGCTATATTGTTGAGCTGTGCAAAGATTGAATCAACCCATCAGGACATCATAGGAAACTATTGAAAACCATGCAATTAAGATACTCAAAAACTTCACCCTACGTTCGCAAGGTACGCGTTGTCGCTATCGAGACGGGTCTTGATGCGCTGATTGATCTGGTTGAAACGGATCCGCATGACCACAATACTGATCTTGGTGAGGTAAATCCACTCGGCAAGGTGCCGACCCTGATAGCAGACGATGGAATGGTCTTATTCGACTCGCCTGTCATTTGCGAATATCTCGATAGTCTTCATGGCGGCGCCCGAGTCGTGCCGGTAGCAACAGCATCGCATTGGCTCGTACAGCGAATGCAATCGGTGGGTGACGGTATCATGGATGCTGCCGTTGCTGCTGTCATGGAAGGCAGGCGGCCGATTGAGGAACAATCGCCCGGTCATATCGCACGTCAAAAGGACAAGATAAACAGGGCTATTGAATGGCTCGATTCACATTTAAGCGATTTATCCGGCACACTGAATCTCGGTCAGATCAGTGTTTCCTGCGCATTGGCCTACCTCGATTTTCGTTTGGCTGATCTGGGCTGGCGAGACGGACACGACGCCCTTGGCCAATGGCAGGCGATGATGGTCGAACGACCATCAATGAAGATGACCCGGCCCGAATAGGATAACGGTTACGAACTGCCACTACATGTTCGGCTCGAACACCTCAATCTCATCTTTGTAACATGTATAATCCGGCGTTTTAATTAGCCGGGAAGCAACGCCGTTGTCGTCTCAATACGATGCCGGGGAAACAATCACGGTAAACATTATCCGCTTGGCACCGAACGCAAGGTTTGTACTGAATGCGTCTTAAAAAGTTGAAGGTATCGGGGTTCAAATCCTTTGTGGACCCCACGCCGATTACTGTACCTGCAAACCTGGTTGGTATTGTTGGCCCTAACGGCTGTGGTAAGTCGAATGTCATTGATGCGGTGCGTTGGGTCATGGGTGAAAGCTCGGCCAAGACCCTTCGTGGCGACCAGATGGCGGATGTTATTTTCAACGGTTCCACCAGCCGCAAGCCAGTTGGCAAGGCGTCTGTGGAACTGCTGTTTCATAACGACGACGGCAAGGTGCCGGAAAGTTACGCCAATTTCAGCGAGATCGGTATTCGCCGGACGCTGACACGCGATGGCAAATCGGAGTACTTTATTAATAATACCCGTGCCCGCCGGCGGGATATTCAGGATATCTTTCGTGGCACCGGGCTTGGACCGCGCTCATATTCAATTATCGAGCAAGGCATGGTTACACGAATCATCGAATCCAAACCCGAGGATTTGCGTGGATTCGTCGAGGAAGCGGCTGGAATCTCGAAATATAAGGATCGCCGACGGGAAACCGAAAACCGCATTCGTCATACCCGCGAGAACCTCGAGCGGGTCGTGGATATTATTACCGAGCTTGATAAGCAGCTTCGCCGGCTACAACGCCAGTCCCAGGCGGCGCGTCGATACAAATCACTGAAAGAAAAAGAACATCAGGCAACTGGTGAGTTGTATTTGATGCGTCAGCGCGCTCTGGAGCAGCGCGCCGAGTCCCAGCAGCGAACCCTGGCTGAGATGGAGAATCGTTTGCAGGAGGCAATCGCTGAACAGCGTTCCCTGGAGCAGAATATTGAGGGCCTGCGGGTTGAAGCCAATGAACGTCGGGAAGAATTTAATCGTATCCAGGCCGGCTACTATGAAGTGGGATCGAAGATATCGAATCTCGAACAACGTATCGAACATGAACGCCAGACACGACGTCAGCGTGAAGAGGATCTTCAGCGTCTAAACGCAAGTTTGACGGAGATAGAAACCGAGCGTGACTCCGACCGCGGCCGGCTCGAATCCATCCAACAGAAAATCACTGATCTCGAGGCTGATAGAGGTAACCATGCAAAGTCGCTGGATGCAGCGACCATAGCACTGCGTGAATGTGAAACGGAATTTTTACGTGTCCAGCAGGAATTCGAGGCTTTTAATACTGAAGCACTCATGCCCCAACGACAACTTGAGGTTCAACAGTCGGTAATAGATGAGCAGACCCGTCAGCAGATCCAGCTAAACCAGAGACTGGATCGTCTTGAATCCGAATGTACCGAGTTGAAAGATCAGATTGAGGCGGCGGAGCCCTCCGCACTGCGAGAACAAGTTGCCAGGCACCGCGACGAGGTGGCTGCCACAGCACTCGGGCTCGAGAAAATCGAGACCGCCATCGCTGAACTTCGAGAGCAACTTGAGGGTGCCGTTAAAATCCATTCGGATCTTGCCCGCGAGCGTCATAGTGATGCAGCCCGTCTTGATTCTCTCAAGGAGATACAGGCTGCGGCACTGGGTGAAGGCGATGATGAATATCGTGCATGGGTTGATGCCCATGGACTCAATAACGCGATGCAACTGATTTCAACGCTGCAAGTCAACACCGGGTGGGAGCAGGCTGCCGATGCCGTTTTGGGTTCGTTGGTCAAAGCTATTGTCGCCGATCGATCCATCGATACACTGGATTTGAGCAACGCCACAAGCAGTGATTTTTCCCTGGTGGAAGCCGCAATCAATGTTTCCGTAGTTGACGATAGTTCATTGTTGGCGTACCACGTTCGCTCAACGGATGCTGATATTCAAGCACTGATAGGCGATGTCCGGGTTGCCGAGACGCTTGCGGATGCGCTGAATGCACGCATTGCCTTGAATCCCGGTCAGATTATGGTGACACGCAATGGCCTGTTGGTGGGTCGGAACTGGATTCGACTGCCTGGTAGCCAGTCGAGCAAGTTAGGCATACTGGCACGTGAGGAAGAAATACGTTCATTGGAACGCCGCATCGTCGATCTGGATACAAAGCTTGCACAACACGATCTCAAGATTCAGGCCTTTCGTGGACAACTTGCCAATAAAGAAGCTGAACGGGCCGAGCACAGTCAGGCATTGACGCGCTGCAATCGAGAGCACGCTGATTTGCAGAACTCCCTGGGTCAGCGGGAAGCCCGCCACAATCAACTGAGCCAGCGTCTGGAGCGATTTAGTGCAGATCGGGATGAACTGACCGCACAACTCAAACATTGCCAGAGCCGTATCGGTGACGCCTCCGAGATTCGTTCGAAGGCTGAGCAGGATGTGGCCCGATACGAAACCGAGCGTCATAACTGGCAATTACGTCGCCAGCAACTCTCGGAAGCAGTTGATGCAGCGCGCGAAAGACATCAGGAGTGTCGCGACGCCAAATATGAAGTGGATACCCGTTGGCAGTTGGAGTCATCCAGTCTGAAAGGTCTTGAAGAAGGACTCAAGCGACTGGAAACGCGTCGTGGCGAGATGCGTTCGCAAGTAACCATGCTTGAAGATGCGTTGTCGGAATCAGCCTCACCGAAGGCGCCGCTCGATGAAGAACTGGCGGCCTTTGTAAAGCAGCGAGCGACGATTGAAAACGAGCTTAATCTGTCGCGACAGGAAAGTGAGCGGGTCGATCACGCAATCGGTGAAAAACAGCAGCATCTGCTACGCACCGAACGTCTTGTAGAGCAACATCGCGAGTCGGTGAATCAACAGAAAATCGAAAATCGGGAAACTGAACTCAAGATACAGACACTGCTTGAGCAGGTGGGCGTGGGCAAACACGATTTATTGGCCCTGGCGGAGTCGTTGCCCGAAGACGCCAGTGAATCTGCATGGCGGGAACTCATAGAGTCGATTGTCGATCGCATTGATAGAATCGGTCCAGTCAACCTCGTGGCTATCGAAGAATACGAAGAGCAATCGGAGCGTAAGACCTATCTTGATGCACAGCATGCCGACCTCACCAGCGCGCTGGATACCCTTGAAGAGGTGATTCGCAAGATCGATCGTGAAACACGCACACGATTCAAGGAAACATTCGATCAGCTCAACGAAGGGTTCAAAGCGTTTTTCCCGCAGCTTTTCGGTGGTGGTACAGCCTCGCTCGAATTGACGGAAAACGATTATCTGACCACCGGCGTGACCGTCATGGCGCGTCCTCCCGGAAAACGTAACAGCACGATCCACCTTCTTTCGGGTGGCGAAAAGGCGTTGACCGCCGTATCCTTGCTGTTTTCGCTGTTTAAGCTGAATCCTGCGCCTTTCTGTCTGCTTGATGAGGTAGATGCACCGCTTGATGACGCCAATGTAGAGCGCTACTGCCAAACGCTCAGAACTTTATCGGAGCACACACAACTATTGGTCATCACACACAACAAGATCACGATGGAAGCGGCTGATGTACTGATCGGCGTGACGATGTCGGAGCCTGGCGTGTCGCGGCTCGTCGCTGTTGATATCGAAGAGGCCGTTAAAATGGCGGCCAATTAAGATGGAACTCATGCCAGCCTTGATTCTGCTCGGAATTGGAGCGCTTGCGCTGGTAATCGCGGTGTCGTTATTCAAGGAACAAATCGCAAAATGGTGGCATCAGCAATCAAACAGTGGCGATGAGACATCCAGTTTCGGTGGTTTGATACGTTCCCGCGATTTCTTTTTTGATAAAGGTAGTGTTAAACACGGAGATGAGCCGGTTCTCGGTAGACTTGAAGAAGATGCTTATGATAACGGTGACAATCTCCTTGATCCGGTGGTTGAGCGAGAATCACCTGAAGACGAAGTATTCGACGATCTGTTAGCCACAGATGAAATTGAAGAGCTTGCCGATCATGCCATTGAGCAATCGGTAAGCGGAACTGACCTTCAAGACCTTGATGAAAAACCATCAGTTATCAATGTTCGCCAACTGGATTACTGGGTTCGCATAGTGGGTGAAGAGCCGGTGGATCGCGACGCGATTTTGTCGATCTATCGGCAACAGGAATATTTGATGGAACGCACTCATGGTATTCACGGACGCGCGCTCGGAAGCGGCGAATGGTGCAATGTTGAGAAGGAGCCTGCGTCAACCAGTTTTACAGACCTCGTACTCACCGTGCAGTTATGTGACCGAACCGGACCCGCTGATGAATCGGAGCTTACGCGGTTTAACAATCTGGTATTCAGCCTGTCGGAAAGTCTGGATCGCAAATTCAAGTTTCAATGTTCAGTTGAAGAGGCATTGGAGCGTGCCCGGATACTGGATCGCTTTTGTCAGGAAAACGATGTGCTCGCAATTATCAACATCTGTGGGGAAGGTGATCGTCAGTTTCGCGGACCGGAAGTTTTGCGTGCGGTGGAAGGTAGTGGCATGCGCTATGGCGATATGAAAATGTTTCATGGCCCGGAGAGTACCGCCAGCGAACCACTCTATAGTCTTGCCAATATGGTCAAGCCCGGTGTGTTCGAGTTGGAAAAAATGAAGGACTTCACCACACCAGGGCTCACCATGTTCATGAGTGTCCCGCGTTGTGCAAACCCGGGTGATGTCTTCTCACGAATGGCGTATGTTGCCGGCAAGATTTCAAGGCAACTCGGTGGTGTTATGCTCGATCAAAAGCAGCAGCCACTTGATGAGGCGGAAATCAAGCAGATCAGGCGGCAAGTAGACGATATGGACCGTTCAATGACGGAGCAGGGCTTGCGTCCTGGTAGCGAAGAAGCACTGCGCCTCTTTTAGCCAGCGTTGTTCGAGTATTCGTTAAGACACAACGACTGTATTGGCTGTCCTATATCGTGTCTTTAAATGGTAGCTTTTTTATAAAGCAAACTAATTCATGCGATGTTGTATCGAACTCCGGTAAATTTGAATGCCTGGTGGTAACTCCATGAACGATGTCGACAAGCATTCACTGGAAGAGATGAATCGTCTCATCGAGGAGATCGAGCGTCACAACTATCTCTACTACGTCAAGGATAGCCCACAGATACCCGATGCCGAATATGATCGGCTGTTACGAAATCTCGAAGCAATTGAAAACGCTCATCCGGAACTCGTTCGTGATGACTCTCCAACAAGGCGCGTAGGTGCACGGGCCGATGAGGGATTCAATGAAGTCGAGCATGAGCTACCCATGCTTTCGCTTGCCAATGCTTTTGATAAAGATGAAGTGCGTGAATTCCATGAACGTATTCTTCGTCGGCTTGAAGTAGATCAGGTCGAATATGTAGCCGAACCCAAACTCGATGGCCTGGCAATCAGCCTGCTGTATGAAAATGGCAAGCTTACTCGTGGCGCGACTCGCGGGGATGGCCGACGAGGCGAGGATGTTACTGCGAACGCACGCAGTATTCGGTCAGTACCACTACGTCTTAGAAATGCGCCTTCATCATCGAAAATAGAAATTCGTGGTGAAGTGCTGATGACTCGTAAAGGTTTTGCTCGTTTGAACGCCCAACAGGACGAAGCGGGTGCAAAACGATACGTCAATCCGCGTAATGCGGCTGCCGGTAGTCTCAGGCAACTCGATCCGGCAATCAGTGCGGCACGACCGCTTGAATTTTTTGCGTATGGTCTCGGGCTTTCAGAAGGGTTCGATCTACCCGCCACCCACGCCGAGGTACTCGACGCCATTGCTGATCTGGGTCTAAGAGCAAACCCGGAACGGCAGATGGTTTCAGGTTTTGATGGGCTGATCTCCGCATACAAACGTTTACTGAGTCTTCGCCCAAATCTGCCCTATGATATTGACGGTGTGGTTTATAAGGTCAACGACCTTCAATTGCAACAGCGCATGGGATTTGTATCGCGTGCACCAAGATGGGCTTTGGCCCATAAATTCCCTGCTGAAGAAGAGATCACCACCGTCGAAGCGATTGATGTGCAGGTTGGGCGAACCGGTGCAATCACACCCGTGGCACGTTTAAGCCCGGTGTTTGTTGGTGGCGTGACGGTTTCCAATGCCACGCTTCATAACCACCAGGAAATAACACGACTCGATGTGCGCGTTGGTGACAGCGTGGTGGTCCGACGTGCCGGTGATGTCATACCGGAAGTTGTTTCTGTTCTCCATGATCGACGACCCGATACAAGTGTTGCGTATGTATTCCCTGTACGCTGCCCGGTTTGTAATTCCGATATCGTCCTTGACGAAGGTGGGGTAATCGCTCGTTGTAGCGGGGGATTATTCTGTATCGCCCAGGTTCGTGAAAGCATCAAGCACTTTGCCTCAAGACGTGCCATGGATATCGAAGGCCTGGGTAGCAAGCTGGTGGAGCAATTGGTCGATAACCAACTGATATCAAACGTTGCCGATATCTACACACTCAGTGCCGAACGATTATTAACGCTTGATCGAATGGGCGAGAAATCGGCAGACAATCTGATCAAGTCCATTCAGCGTTCACGCAGCACTACATTGCCGCGGTTCCTGTTTGCATTGGGAATACCGCAGATTGGCGAAACGACCGCTGCTGCGCTTGCAACACATTTTGGCGACCTGGATGCCATCATGATTGCCGATGAAGATGCTCTGGTTAATGTGCAGGATATCGGTCCCATCGTTGCACACAACGTCGTGGAGTTTTTTGCCCAGCAACATAATCGTGACGTGATTGGGGGATTGATCGAGGCCGGTATCAACTGGCCCAGCATCGAACGTGTGCCGGCCGATGCGCGCTTTAAAGACAAAACCTTTGTTCTAACTGGCTCACTGTCAGGTATGAGCCGTACTGAGGCGAGGGAAATGCTGATGACTCTTGGGGCCAAGGTCACCTCCAGTGTTTCATCGAAAACCGATTATGTCGTGGCAGGAAGTGACCCGGGTTCAAAGCTTGATAAAGCAGAACGACTGGGCGTTCAGGTGATCGATGAAGCGGAATTCAATGAACTGATTGGTGGTAATTAAACCCCTGCCACCAAGTATTTTCATCCTGACGCATGGACTCTGATCTCCTGATCCAGTTTCATCATTTTTTGATTGATAGCCAGTCATCATGCATCAGGGCGCGGTACTCGCTGAAGCAAATTTAGCCAGTGCGCCGGCAACCTTATCAAAAACTTCGTCGCAGCCGGTCACGCCATGACGGGCTTTTATATATGCAGGGTCGTTATAAGCCAACCACACCTGACCGGAGATATCCTCCCAGATAAGCATCTTCTGTGGTAAATCGATAGCCACTGTTCTTTGACAATTCATCAATGGTGTACCAATCTTTGGGTTACCAAAGATCACTTGTGTAGTGGGAGGAAAAGTAAGTCCCGATTTTTCTGCGCCGGCAGCATGGTCGATCCGGTTGAAAACGACCATTCCCTTATCATTAAGCACAGCTACAAGTTTGTCGGCAGTTTCCTGTACGCTGTGTGGGCTTTTTACGGTAACCAAACCATCACTGCCAGCGAATGTCAGTGACGGTAATAACAGTAGAGTAAGAAGAATAGCCAGGATTTGATTGCTGAAAGATCTCATATCAAATTCTCAAAGTTGATATTTGGATGGCCAGTATATCAAAGTGTAAATTTTGAGCATGAATATCTATTCTGATGAGGATGATCAGCATGAGCCAACGATATCCATTTCCTCTAAACAACAAGTTAATCGCATCAGTATCCATAGTGTTGTGTTTCAGTGCGTTATCATTCGCACAGGATCTGGTCAAACCTGATACGCGCCTTGATTCAAAAACCGTTGTCACCTTACAGCTCGATGCGCTGGCGCGTAATGACTCACCTTACAAGAACGCTGGTATAGCACAAACTTACGAACTCGCACATCCAGACAACAAGGCAACCACTGGACCATTGACGAAGTTCACATTGATGCTTCATGCGCCAGCCTATCGAAACTTGCTGAATCACCGTTCACACGAAATCAGTCTTTATAAAGAAACTGAAAACGTTGCCGTATACGCAGTGACCGTTATAGATTCTGCCGGCACCAAGGTTGGTTATCAATGGATATTAAGTAAGGTAACAGATGGTGAGCTTACGGGTTGCTGGATGACCAGTCAGGTATCTCCCGCAGTAACACTCGGTCAGCAGATATAAGTTATCGTTGCAGAGCAAACCAGGGTGCTAGTTTTTATCTCGATAACGGTCGAGTGTTGCACGAAGTTCCTTGAGTACAGGTAGTACCGCTTCAAGTTTTGTGAAATCAAACTCACTGGCAAGCCGGGATATATCTGGCCCAAGGCTTGTTATGGCGTTGTCACGAAACTCGCGACCCGATTTGGTTATAAAGACCAGCTTACCGCGCCCGTCATGTGGATTGGGGCGGGTCTCGATCAGCGCTCGCTTTTCCAGGCCCGAAAGCGTGTGAGTCAGGGTGGTTTTAGGCACCTGAAAAGCTACCGCTAGCGATAGCGGCGTGACTCCATCGCCAAGGCGGGCAAGATGATTGAGTACGGTGAAATGCGGTAGCAATAATGAATCGTCAAGCCGTTGTTCGAACAACGTCCGCGATAATTGATGGATGATGCCGATCTCAGTAAATGCATCGAAGATCTGCCGGATGTCAGATGCGTTTTCGCTCGCAGCGTCTTGTCTTTTAACCATTTACTATTTTTACACTTAAGGGCCAGCGTGGACTTGGGTCAATGGGTTCAGCATAACCCAATCGACCCAGCATCTGCACAGTTTGACCTTGTGGTGCGAGTCGCATGTGTAGCGCCTCATGGAATTCCTTCATTTCCGGATATTCCTGTAATGCCTGGCTGATCGGATGCAAGCTTAATCCTTGAATTGTTGCTGCAAGATTAACCCGAACCCAGGCACGGCCACTTTCAATCTGGCTTGAACGATCATTGCTAGACGACGTTATCCAGACATAGGCTTTGGCACTTGAAAATACATCGCGATACATATCGAGGCCTTTGGAAAATGCACTCGAATCCGGATCAGCAAGATTTTTGCGGTTCATCATACCCATTAATATGAGCGACTCAAGGAATGGTCCGCCAATGTCGATCCCATCGGGACTGGCTTCAATTTCTGTTTTGCCCATACGCATCAAGTCAATGCTTTCCTGAAACTTGGCAGGCGTTACATACTCGCGCTCGAACGCCTTGAAGGTGAGGTCTCTTAGAAACGCAACATCTTCTTTGTTATCCGTAGTGTGTATAGTAAATGTCGTTGCATCAGCAACAACCGATTCAAGTTCATGGAGGCCGGTAGTGGGTACTTGCCTGTGTTTATCAAATGGTTCCTTGCAGGAACGACGATTCAATACCGCCGCGAACAGGGGATCAGGTTTTACTTCTGCAGATTTTTCGAATACAGCAGTAACAATAGGTCGGTCATCAAGAAAACTGGAATCTGATCCGTGCGGAAATTCTGTCACCTCGACACGGTAGCCATCATTTGCTGCAGCCTGAACCATGAGTTCAATAAAGCAGCCAAGGCCGATGGTGATTTGGCGGTCGAACGGATCGGTCTCTTTTAAAAGTCGTGTAGTGTCGACCCGCAGAGTCACACCATTATCGCCGTCGAGTTGTACCATCCATGGTTGTCGGTTATGAGGATTCGGCGCGAGGATTGCATAAGATAATGCACGCAGACGCGGATCGGAATATTTTCCCGCATGAGACCACGGCTCGTATGCGCGGTGAGGTGTTCGGGTAGTGAGGAATCCGGTGGTTGCTGCACCGGCAGCGACAACAATACCGCCGCCGATTATTCGGATAAATTTTCGTTTGGAATGTTGCATCTGATGCTCCGGTTGTTTACAGGATAACGATCCGCGCATCATACTAGTACGATATCGAACAAACAAGTACGAGATCGGACTAAACATTATCTACTTGACTATTTGTTATTAATTAGATAGTTGCAAGTAACTTATAAGACCATACTGGATATGGTATTTGTGTTATGAAGGCTTTTTGAGTCGAAATTGAGCTGCATTGCGGCGCTTATCCGATGGACTGGAAGAGCCACGCCTTGTGAATCAATGCTATGGCTTTAAGTCCATATCCAGATGGATGTAATCCCCCCGATAGTTCACATCGGCTACGTACAGTACCAATCCATCTGGTGAACACATTACCCGACGGACTTCGGCCATCGGCTCACCGACCGGTATTTCCAGAAGATTGGCGACCTCGACATCGGCTTTGCTGATATGCATCGTCTGTCTCGCGCTTCCGAATTCAACGCCGGGCAGGGAAAAAAGCACGGGTAATACGGCTTCATTTCGAAAGTCGGACTCGGCCATTTTGAATATGTTTTCTTCGATATAAATCGAGATTACGCAGTATTTGACCCCGTCGCGTGCATGTACCCGTTTCATATGAAAATAGTTGGATGCGAGTGTACCGTCATCCGGCTGTAACTGCGGCGACGCCGTCGATTCCTCCAGATTGGTCAATACAGGCTTGTCGTCCCGGTACATATCAACCAGGCCCGCGAGAGTCGTGTGAACACGCAAGTTGCGGCCCGCTGCCGTGGATTTATTAACCACGGTTCCTTTGCCGCGCCGTGCCGATACGAGATCTTCGTCACTCAGCAGGCGAACAGCCTGTCGTACAGTGACCCGTGCAACTTCGAACTCGTCCATTAAATTTTCGATGGACGGTAATTTGTCGCCTGGCTTCCATACTCCACGAGCAATTCTATGGCGAAACACATCGGCCAGTTGAAGATATCGTGGTATCGGGCTGGCGCCAAATATCGGGTGCCTGTTTTTCAATAAGTTGTCCTCATGGACTAATTTTTAACATCGTAATCAAATTGTGTATTGCCTTAAACATCCTAAGTATAGTACGTTTAGCTAAATGACCTAAAGGTCGCATTATGGGTTGTTTAATCCGATTATATCCACCAGGAGGAATCATCATGCCCAAAAACTCAAATGACCGCACACTGTTCGACAAATTCAATGTGTCAAGACGAACCGCGGTGAAAACTGCTCTCGCGGGCGCTGCGACTCTGGCTGCACCGGGGCTCATGATTGGACGCGCTCATGCCGCTGGTCAGTATATGGATTTGGGTTCTTTCCAGGGTGCCGGAATCGATTGGCGCATGGCCGAGGGTGAAGAAATCACTATCGCTGTCATTCCTGCCGGTTATTTCAAGAATCTTGAAGAAGTCATGCCGGATTTCAGAACCCTGACCGGGATCAACGCAAGACTGGAGATGATTCCACCCGGACAGATTCGCCAGAAAGCGGTATTGGATCTTTCCAGCAAGACCGGTACATACGCCAGCCATGCTGCTGACCCGATGTACTATCAATTGTATGTCGCTAACGGTTGGATCGATCCACTGGATGATTACCTCAACAACGATAAGCTGACCGATAACGCCTGGTTCGACTACGAAGATATCCAGCCGGGTCATCGCGGCGCAACATCTGTTGACGGTGTTCCTTACGGCATACCGTTTGATGGTGAGGCAACCATTCAGATATATCGAAAGGATGTTTACGACGCAGCGGGTATTGGGCCTGCGGATACTCTCGAACAATACGCGAGTAATGCCGCGAAAGTACATGATCCCGATAACCGACTGTGGGGCTGTGCGCTGCGCGGTTTTCGCGGGGCAGGGCAGAACATGTACATCTACCCATCCATCTTCAAGGCCTATGGAGGCGAATGGTTCGATGGCGACCGGGTTACAGTAGACACACCCGAAGCGTTGGGCGCGCTGGAATACTATGTGTCACTACTTAACAAGTATGCACCCGCCGGTGTTGAAAACTGGAACTGGCCGGATATTGCCGATGCCTTCGGGCAGGGCACGGTGGCATCATATATAGATGCACACGGTAGTGCCGCCGTGGTAGCAAATCCGGAGAAATCGAAAGTGGTTGGCAAGATCGGTTTCGCTCGCTGGCCCAAGGGTCCATCCGGTAAACGTGTGACATCCATCTGGAACTGGAGTTTTCCGATCAACGGTGCATTGAGCGAAAAACAAAAACATGCCACCTGGTTATTCAATCAGTGGGCTGGGTCACGCGAGGTTCAGGTAGCGACGACTTATGCATTCCCGGGCGCCTACAAACGTACCGGTGCTAATCGCGCATCGCTTTGGAAAGATCCGAAATTTCTCGAGTTAATGAGTCAATTCGGTGACAACTATGTAGAAGCAACCACTGAGTCATTCGCGAACGATACGGATCCTGACTGGCGACCACGTCTACCGCAATGGCCGGCGGTGGGAGATACCATGGCAACAGCGATTCAAGCGGCTCTTGTCGGGCAAGCAACACCGGCTGCAGCATTGAAAGAAGCGCAGGAGAAAATCGACAAGATACTCAAGGGCTGATGAACTGTTTCATACGGTTATTGTTGTCGGGTAATAATGGATGATAGGTAACATGCACCAGAGCGAACGGCGATTTGCAATGGCAATTACCATGCCGGCGCTACTGGTGCTGTTGCTGACTACTACTTTCCCCTTGGGTTATCTTATCTGGAGTTCATTCCAGACCCTCAATCTTGCCATGCCGTTTTTAGACGGTTTTGCCGGCTTTTCAAACTATGTTGAGATGTGGGGCGACTCGCGCTATTGGCATGCCATGCAACTTACCGGTATTTACACGGTATCGAGTGTCACGCTGCAAGTCGTTATTGGCCTGGGGCTCGCGCTTTTGGTTATGCAAATTCCAAGGGCGCAGTGGGTGTTTCGGATTGTGGCCATTTTGCCGATTGTGTTAGCGCCAGTCGTTGTGGGTTTGTTCTGGCGAACGCTGATGCTCGCACCAAATTTTGGAATGGTCGACTTCCTGGTGCAATGGCTCGGGTTCGAGCAAATTAACTGGTTGGGTGAACCCATACCGGCACTCATTTCTGTTATTGCAATCCATACCTGGCAGTGGACGCCATTCGCCTTCCTTGTTTTCCTTGCGAGTCTGGCCTCTTTGCCGGGTGATGTATTTGAAGCGGCTCGAATAGACAAGGCCAATGCGTTTCAACGATTTTGGCATCTCACTTTGCCACTGATACGTCCAGCAATCATTATCGTGATTATCATGCGGGCGATGATATCTCTGGCAGCCTTTGCGGCGATTTTTGCCGCAACCGGTGGAGGGCCAGGAACAGCTACCGAGATTTTAAATCTATATGCCTTCAAGACATCGTTTGTAGAACTCAATTTCGGTTATGGTTCAGCGCTAGCCGTCTCGTTACTCATCATCACCATGGCAGTATCTGCAATGCTGTTTCGCCTTCGGACTGCACGAACGGTTAAGCCACAATGATGAATATTCACCAGCGCGCAAGTGCAAGACGTAATGCACTTCTTATGACCGCAGCCACAGTGTTGTTACTCATATGGGTGTTCCCGTTACTATGGGCGACCGTGGTTTCGTTAAAGTCGGAAAGCGAAGTATTGGCTTATCCTCCTAACCTGATATTCAAGCCTGTCTTTCAAAACTATCAGGATGCAATATTTGGTGACTTCTCAATACTTGATAGTTTGTTAACCAGTGTCATTGTTGCGACAACAACAACACTACTAACGATTGTTCTGGCTGTGCCGGCGGCCTACGCATTTGCCCGACTTAAACTGCCCGCCAGAAGAACTCTCGGGTTTTATACCCTGGCAACACAGATGGTGCCACCGGTAGGCCTGGTCATCCCTTATTTTTTGATTCTTAATAAACTTCAGTGGCTGGATACATATCAAGGGATGATCGTCGTCTACCTTACCTTTTCATTACCGTTCGCCATCTGGTTGCTGGTGTCTTACATGGAAGACATACCGTTTGAAATGGAAGAAGCGGCACTCCTTGATAAAGCCAGCCGTTTGCAAACAATGTGGTACGTAATCATCCCGCAAGTGCGTGGAGGTATTGCGGTCACGGTGATATTCGTATTTCTCAACGCCTGGAACGAATTTCTTTTCGCCGTTCAACTCGGTGGTAATACGGTGCGTCCGGTGACTGTTGCGATGTATAACTTTGTGTCGGTAGAGCAAACTCTATGGGCCAAGCTCGCAGCGGCTGCTTTGGTTGCCATGTTGCCGGTGGTCATTATCGGTATTGCTGCGCAAAAACAAATTGTCAAGGGCTTGACTGTGGGTGCAGTCAAAGGTGGAGGACGCAGATGACACAGGCAGGGCGAGTCACCCTAAGAGGCATTAATAAACGCTTCGGCAGTTTTACCGCATTGAAGAATGTGGATCTGGATATTAAACCGGAAGAGTTTTTTGCTCTGCTCGGACCTTCAGGTTCCGGAAAGACAACTACCCTGCGAATGATAGCCGGGCTTGAAACCCCTGACGAAGGTGTCATCGAAATAGCTGGTAAAGATGTAACTTTCGCCCCGCCCGGTGACCGTGACATAGCTATGGTTTTCCAGAATTATGCGCTTTATCCCCACATGACGGTGAGGGAGAACATTGCATTCCCCCTTAAAATGGAGAAGGTACCTGCAAAGGAAATCGAACCCAGAGTGGTTGATGCAGCAAAGAAGGTTGATATCGATCATCTGCTCCATCGCCGACCTGGCCAGCTAAGTGGCGGTCAACAACAACGCTGCGCACTGGCCAGGGCAATTGTTCGTCAACCCAAACTGTTTCTGCTTGACGAGCCGCTTTCCAATCTCGATGCTCAGCTACGACTGCAAACACGTGTCGAACTAAAGAAACTGCAGCGGAGCTTGAATGTTACGGCTATTTACGTAACGCACGATCAGGAAGAAGCCATGACCCTGGCAGATAGAATGGCTGTGTTTTTTAATGGGGAAATCATGCAGATTGGTACACCGGATGAAGTATTCAATCGACCGGACAGTATTGCAGTGGCTGCGTTTATCGGCAGTCCGCCAATGAATTTGTTGCCTGCACAACTTGATGGAAGTCAGTTGAAGGTCGAAGGAAGGACGATAGAGCTTGATCGTAAACCGACCGCAACTCCCATGGCTGTTACCATGGGAATTCGGCCATCACATATTCGTATTGATGCCGATGGCATACCCGCTCGTT
This sequence comes from marine bacterium B5-7, assembly GCA_021604525.1. GTDB lineage: Bacteria > Pseudomonadota > Gammaproteobacteria > Arenicellales > CAJQKF01 > BQJD01. The sequence goes on from BQJD01000003.1 coordinate 145,076, forward strand.
TATACCTGTCTGAGAATATGGGCGAGAGTGTACTGTTGAATCTGTATATTGGCGAACACCTGGTGAAGGTTCGCGCGAACGAAAACGTGAGTCTTGATGATGGCGACATTGTTCCGATAACCTTTGACGTGAATGCCATACATCTTTTCGATGCGCAAACAGGGATCCGGATCGAGAATTAATTCAAGTGTAAGCGTTTAATCGTTTACGGTCTGTGTGATAAATGGAGTGATGAGGATGCAACAGCAACCCAATGTGTTGCTCATAATGAACGATGATATGGGTTATTCCGACATCGGTTGTTATGGCGGTGAAGTGGATACACCCAATCTGGACAGATTGGCACGGCATGGACTTCGCCTGACCCAGTTCTATAACACTCCACGTTGCAGTCCATCACGGGCGTCCTTGCTGACCGGGCTTTATCCCCACCAGACGGGCATCGGTATACTTACTTACCCGACTGGTCCCGAAGGTTATGCCGGAGACTTGAATCGTAATTGCGCGACTATTGCCGAAGTACTTAAGGGGCAGGGTTATAAAACCTATCTTAGCGGAAAGTGGCATATATCAAGCGACCTGATTGAACCATCTGATTCATGGCCACTGCAACGCGGATTCGATCATTTCTACGGGACCATCATTGGTGCAGGCAGCTTTTATTATCCAAACACGTTGACCCGTGGTAATGAGAATATCGATCATGAGGCCAGGAACGATGAGTCCTTTTTTTATACCGACGCTATCAGTGACCAGGCAGCCCGATTCATACATGAACATGCCAAGGACAATCCTGCCAGTCCATTTTTTCAATATGTCGCATATACCGCACCCCACTGGCCGTTACATGCCCACGATGATGATATTGCGAAATACAAGGGACGTTTCGATGCCGGCTGGGACAAACTGCGTGCAGAACGCTTAAAGCGAATGGTCGACGAAGGTCTTATTGATCATAACTGGCAATTGACCGATCGCGACCCGAGTCAACCTGGATGGGAGGATGCGCAGGACAAACAGTGGTTGTTGCGTTGCATGGAGGTATATGCCGCACAGATCGACCGTATGGATCAGGGTATTGGACGTGTGATCAAGGCTCTTGAAGATACAGGGCAGTTGGACAATACATTAATCTTTTTTCTGTCCGACAACGGTGCGTGCGCCGAAGATATTCCTGAAAATGTCACTGCCCGTGAAATGGTAAACGATCTGATGATTGCCCGAGAAAAGACCCGCAAAGGTGAAGATGTGATTTTTGGAAATATTCCTCATCTGATGCCGGGACCTGAAAATACCTATCAAAGTTATGGCACTGCCTGGGCTAATCTTTCCAACACGCCTTTCAGGCTATACAAACACTGGACCCATGAGGGCGGGGTATCCACACCGTTTATTTGTCACTGGCCCAAGGGTATCTCTGTGAAAGGTGTCATTCGACATACTCCCGGTCACATACCTGATGTAATGGCCACAATCCTCGATGTAACTGGTGCCATCTATCCGGATTCAGTTGGTGATACGAAAATCCCTGCGCCGGAAGGACATAGTTTGACACCACTGTTTGTGAATGAGGAATTGCATGATCGGCCAATTTTCTGGGAACACGAAGGCAATGCAGCGGTAAGGTTCGGCAAGTGGAAACTGGTTCGTGCCTATCCCGATTCGTGGGAGTTATATGACATGGAAAAAGATCGAACCGAGATGAACAATCTTGCCGATGCCTATCCCAGGGAAGCCACACGCCTTGCCTCCCTTTATGATGAGTGGGCTACTCGTTGCGGTGTGATCCCACGGGAAAAGATTCTTGAGATGATGAAGAAATTACCGGGCAAGGCATTTTGGGAAGATGAATAATGTGACTATCAGTTTGCAGACTGAAGTGATTTATGAAGATGGTCAGAAACACCGAATTCAAGGTGACATCAAGGTCTGATCGCTAGCCGTGAAGAAGCCACTGAAGGCATGTTGTACTGCTTCGCGAGATAGTACCTCGCATGATGCGATACATCATGGTGATACGATCAGGCCTCAATCGACGTCATACTTATTGCCGCGATTGATTGATATTAATCCGGCAGAATTCCTGATGGGTACGGACGGCACCGAGGGGTATCTGGAAGACGGTGAAGGACCGGTTCGTAGTATACGTTTATCACCATTCAAGATCGCACCATGTACGGTTACCAATGCTGATTTCCTGCGTTTTGTTTTTGCAACCGGTTACGTCACTGATGCTGAGCGCTACGGCTGGTCGTTTGTTTTTGAAGCGCATGTAGCTGGCGAACCATTGGAAGATGGCTCGTACGTTCGTGATACGCCTTGGTGGATCGCCGTTAAAAATGCGAACTGGGCGCAGCCAGAAGGTGGAAACTCAAATATTGATGATCGCATGGACCACCCCGTGGTGCATGTGACCTGGTTCGACGCCAAGGCATTTTGTCGTTGGAGTGGCACGCGACTACCCACTGAGGCTGAATGGGAGTGTTCAGCGCGTGGCGGTCTTGAGCAGTGTCGCTACCCCTGGGGAGATGAAATTTATCCGGGTGGTGAGCATCATTGCAATATTTGGCAGGGTGATTTCCCGACTCACAATACAATGGAAGACGGTTTTGCATCAACCGCGCCCGTCGATACATTTCAAGCGAATGGATACGGTTTGTACAATGTATCCGGCAATGTCTGGGAGTGGTGCGAAGACTGGTTTTCACCCGATTATCACCAAGTGACTGAAGTAGTTGATCCGCTGAATCGGGTGCCTTCAGGGAGCCGATCGATGCGTGGTGGATCGTTCCTGTGTCATCACACTTACTGTAATCGTTATCGTGTAGCGGCGCGAAGCTCCAATACTCCAGAGAGTTCCACCAACCATACCGGATTTCGTGTGGCTGCCGATGGCCAGGTCATTTAGACAATAACAATCGCTATTCGCGACCGGTTTTTATTCTTTGTGTTGTGAACTCGATTGGATCTGTTATATCGAATGCGCGTCCAAAGCCTTCGACATAACTTCCTTCTATGGGTTGTATTCCGAACAGGATAAAGTCTGGCAAGGCGCGCAAGGTGTCAACGATATCGCCGAAGCGTTCGCTCATCCGGTCAAGCAAAATCTGCCTTCGTGGATCATGTGATTCGACGACACTCACCTTGCACTGAAAGTTGACGCGTTGCCTTGCAAACACGTCAACGCAGTGTGATTCATCTTCGATCACCATAATGCCAGCACTGCGTTGCTTGATCAGGTTTGAGGTGTGATCGGACAGCCGACTCAGGAACAGATAGAAGATTCCGTCAACACGAATAAACGGTGCATAGCTTGCTAACGGCGCACCGTCATCACTCACAGTTGCGACAATAAGGGTACGTTGTCCATCAATCAGTTCCTTGATAAGTTCGCGTCGGTCTAACAAGTCTCCAATACTCCTTGTGTGTATCTCTTAAAGTGAGTGTTATGTGAGGCGTGCTGCTCGCAAACGTTTGAATCCGGATGTCAGGTCGTCGATCAAATCTCCTGAATCCTCTAAACCGGCATGAATTCTAAGTAGCACACCATTGTCCTTGAGCGGTGTGACGGAACGGTGCTGATTAATATCGTAGGGAATGATGAGACTTTCATATCCACCCCAACTAAAGCCCATAAAAAACAGCTCAAGGGAGTCGAGCATGGCTGCCAAAGCGATATCGTCAACAGGTTGTATCACGACTCCAAAGAGTCCGCTGGATCCACTAAAGTCACGCTTGAAGATGGTATGCCCGGGATGGTCTTCAAGTGCTGGATGAATAACCCGTATAGTCTCCGGTTGCTCCATTAAAAAGTCGGTCAGACGAAGGGCGTTCTCCTGATGGACATCGAGACGTGCCTTGAGTGTACGTATACCTCGTTGGGCAAGATAAATGTCATCAGGTGCGACCGACTGACCGATGAGGCTGCAGTAGCGTCTGACTTGACTAAAGGTTTGCTCATTACATACCACGACACCCATCATCAGATCAGAATGACCGCCAAGATATTTGGTAACGGCGTGTATGACGATATCAACGCCATGACTCAATGGCTTGAAAAAAAGCGGTGTAGCCCAGGTATTATCGAACACGGTGACGATATCACGATCAGAAACCGCGTTTGTGATCGCCGGTACATCGATGATTTCAAACGTGTGAGAACCAGGTGATTCCATGTAGACGACCCGGGTATTCTTGCGTAGCAATGATTCGATACTGGCGCCAATGGTTGGGTCGTAGAATTCGCAAATGATGTTGAGCGGCGTGAGGACGTTGTTGCACAAGTTACGCACCGGGGCGTAGACCGTATCGGCAATCAGAATGTGGTCACCAGGTTTCAATAGCGACATCAGCGAGAGGTGTATCGCCGCAAGTCCGGATGACACGGTAATCGATCCGAAACCGCCTTCGAGATCGGTGACTGTGTCCTCGAATGCGAAAGTGGTCGGTGTTCCATCGCGGCCGTAGGTTACCGCCCGTGCGCCAGATTTTCGCCGGGTTTTTAGATCATCAAGGTTCTTGTGGGCGATGGTTGAGGCATGATAGACAGGCGGATTGATAACGCCCTGGTGTTCATGGGGATGATTACCAAGATGGGCCAGGCGAGTTGCGATTTTTTTCGCAGACATAGGGTAATAAACAGATCGTATGAGAAATAAATGGTGCGTCAATGTTACCATGTATAAAGATCACGATCGGTTTTAGTGTTTGATGTTTCATCCTCTGGTTCAGTCCTGGTTCGACTCCACTTATACGGCTCCTGCAGCGTGTCAATTACGGGCCTGGGATGCTATCGGACAGGGTCATAACACACTGGTTTGCGCCCCTACCGGATCAGGTAAAACACTCTCGGCATTTCTTTCCGCCATTGACGACCTGGTACGTGAGCTGGATATTGTCGGTACGTTGCCGGGAAACACGCGGGTACTATATGTCTCACCGTTAAAAGCGCTTTCCAACGATATCGAAAAGAATCTTCGTGCGCCGCTGACCGCTATCAACGCCGCGCTCGAGTCACGTGGCCTGGCTGAGCGGATCGAGGCGGCGGTCCGCACTGGCGATACGTCCGCTACTGATCGCCAGCGAATGAAAAAGCGTCCGCCACATATTCTCGTCACTACGCCCGAATCGCTCTACATATTACTGACCTCGGATTCAGGTCGCAGCATGCTGTCGACAGTCGCCACTGTCATCGTCGACGAGATACATGCCCTGGCGCCTAATAAACGAGGTGCGCATCTATCCCTGTCGCTGGAACGACTTCAAAACCTTGTCCCGAAGCCGCTATTACGGATTGGTTTATCGGCTACTCAACGACCCCTTGAGCGTGTTGCCGCATTTTTAGCGGGTAGTGATAAGGGTGAAAGCGTCACTATCGTTGCTGATGAATCCGAACGTCATCGCGATATTGAATTGTTATTGCCTGGTTCGATATTAACCGCAGTGATGGCGGCTGAGGTCTGGGCCGAGATATACGATCAACTGGCGAATCTTGCCTCGACGCATCGGACGACCCTGGTGTTCGTCAACACCCGCCGACTGGCGGAACGGGTAGCACGTCATCTGGCTGAACGGCTCGGCACGGATGCCGTCACCTCCCATCACGGCAGTTTGTCCAAAGATCATCGGTTGGATGCGGAAAACCGGTTGAAAAATGGTCATCTGACCGTACTGGTAGCCACTGCGTCGTTAGAACTCGGAATCGATATTGGTGATGTTGACCTGGTTTGTCAGCTCGGCTCGCCGCGCTCGGTTTCAGCTTTTTTACAACGTGTTGGGCGATCAGGCCATGCCATCGGTCGTACACCGAAAGGGCGCCTGATACCACTCAGTCGGGACGATCTCGTGGAGTGTGTTGCATTGATTGATTGCGTTCGCCGTGGCGAGCTTGATGAAACCACCATCCCGGATGAACCCCTTGATGTATTGGCGCAGCAGATCGCTGCCGAGTCCGCAGGTGGTGAACTGTCTGTTGATGGGACCTATGCCTGGGTTACTCGGGCGATGCCTTATCAGCGACTTCAACGGGATACGTTCGATGCCGTGTTGAGAATGCTCTCCGAGGGTTTTTCCACACGTCGTGGCCGTCGCGGAGCGTTAATCAGTGTCGATCTGGTAAATAAACGGATTCACGCCCGTAAAGGCACTCGATTGACTGCGTTGACTAACGGGGGTGCAATACCCGACCTGTTCGACTACAACGTGGTGATGGAGCCTGAAGGGCAGGTTGTCGGTACATTGAATGAAGACTTTGCCTTCGAGAGCCTGGCCGGTGATATTTTTCAATTGGGTAATACATCCTATCGAATTTTACGAATCGAGGGCGGCACGGTATGGGTTGCCGATGCGCATGGCCAACCACCCAATATCCCGTTCTGGTTTGGTGAGGCGCCGGGTCGTGGTGACACATTAAGCATGGCCGTGAGTCGATTGCGTGGAGACATCGAAACATGGATGTCTATCGGCATCGAGCATGCCTACCGGCAGGTCATGCAGACGCGAGGTCTCGATGAAAATGCAGCGCATCAACTCATTGACTATCTTGGAGCGGCTTACGAAGCGCTGGACGGGATACTGCCGACACGCCAGAAAATAGTGGCGGAACGTTTTTTTGACGACGCCGGTGATATGCACCTGGTGATTCATTCGACATTCGGGTCACGCATTAATCGGGCATTTGGTTTGGCGTTACGCAAGCGATTCTGCCGGCGCTTCAATTTTGAGTTGCAAGCGGCTGCCCTGGAAGACTGTGTCGTGTTGTCGCTGGGTGAAACACACAGTTTCGATCTTTCTGAAGTTGCCGGGTATCTCTCCTCGACGTCAGTTTATCAAGTGCTGGTGCAAGCGCTTCTCGATGCACCGGTATTTCCAACGCACTGGCGGTGGGTAACCAATATTTCATTGGCAGTTCCCCGGTTCAGAAATGGTCATAAGGTGCCGCCACAGTTTCAACGTTCCAACGCTGAAGATCTGGTGGCGGTAGTATTCCCCGATCAACTCGCCTGCGTTGAGAATATTCGCGGTGAACGCGAAGTGCCGGACCATCCACTGGTGAATCAGGCCATCAATGATTGTCTGCACGATGTGATGGATATCGATGGATTGCAGCAAGTGCTTAAAGGACTTGAGAGTGGCACGATCGAGTGGGCAGCACGTGATCTGGTTGCTCCTTCACCTTTGTCAGATGAGATCGTTAATGCGAGGCCCTATGCGTTTTTGGATGACGCGCCGGCTGAAGAACGCAGAACCCGTTCGGTAAAAACACGTCTGCCCGATACTGGTCATGAAGAATTCGTTAACCTTGTTCGCATTGACGTCGATGCCATCAAGCGAGTGCGCAGTGAAGCCTGGCCTGATCCCCGTGATTCAGAAGAACTCCACGATGCACTGGTATGCGGCGGATACCTGACGGATGAGGAACTAAACCGGATGACTCCGGACAACGATATGATTGACGAACTCGTTGCCGCAGGCCGGATTACCCGGATGAGTCTCGATAGCGGTGAGATCATATGGACATCTGTACAGCGACTCGCGGAACTTATCGCTATTGTCCCTGATGCAATACATGAACCTGATATTGAACCGGTCGGTTGGGATGAACCGATAACTTTATCAGCCGAGCAGGCATTGGTATCGATTATTCGATCCAGACTCGAAATTCTTGGACCGGTGAGCATTGATGCTGTAGCCCGCTCACTTGGTCTCGATAAGTCGCGAACCAGGGATAGCGTGACAAGCACGAATTTTCATGTCATTCATACAGCGCTCGAAACGCTTCGTCAGCAAGGTTTTGCCATTGCCGGACAATTCGGTAGCGAAGCGGCTGAGGAATTATGGTGTGATCGCCGATTGGCCGCGCGTATACATCGCTATACGATGAAGAGCCTCAGATCACGCGTCGAGCCAGTCAGTTTGTCGGCCTGGTTGCGGTTTCTGTTTGAATGGCAGCATCTTGACAGAACCAGTCGCATGGAAGGGGTCGACGGTGTCGCTGAAGTGATTAACCAACTGGAGGGCGCTGCGGTACCATTGCGTTTTCTTGAGAGTGATATCCTGGCGACTCGAGTACGTGGCTATTATCCCGCGCTACTGGATCAAATTGCTTTATCAGGGAAATTTGTCTGGCGACGTGCACTGACCCGGCCCGTAAACGATAGTGGGCGCCGTGGAAATGGACGCGCCGTGGGATCGATGCCCGTTGCATTTTACTCACGCGGATCCATATCTTATTGGCGCGAAGGCTCGGGCGAACCCCAATGCAGCATCAGTGCGACAGCAGATTCCTTGTTGGAAGTGCTTGCCGAGCGTGGCGCCAGTTTTTACGATGAGCTATTCGATGCTTGTGGTTTGCTGCCGGTGCACTTTGAAGAAGTATTGGCGGAGTTGATTGCAGTCGGGCTGATAACCTGTGACAGTTTCAATGGCTTCAGGGGCTTGCTCATACCGCAATCCCGTCGACGTAGTCCAGGTCGCTCATTGCAACGCAGGAGTCGTCGACTATCCTCTAACCGTATCGAGCAATCCGGCCGCTGGAGTCTTGCAAACATTACCAACGATGCATTTGATGAAACCGATGTAAATCAACGTGATGAACGAATGATGTACCTGTGTGACGCACTATTGCATCGCTATGGCGTAGTCTCACGGGCAGTTGTTGGCGAGGAAAAAGGTTTGCCGCCATGGCGCGAGTTTGCCGCCATGTTGCGCCGTATGGAAGCACGAGGCGAGGTCCGTGGCGGGCGATTTGTTGCAGCGTTCAGCGGCGAACAATTCGCTTTGCCGGAAGCAGTTGAAACATTGCACCGGCATCGACGTGAGCCCACTGTCGAGAACCTCGTTAAACTGCATGCAGCCGATCCCCTGAACATGACTGGTACTATTCTGCCAGGCGATCGAGTGACGGGTAACCGCACAATGGTATTCAGAAACGGCGTGCTCGCGGCTGTTCGTGATGACGAATCCGTTAAATTTACCGGAGACTTCGATGAAGGGCTAACGTGGCGCATACGGGAATTATTATTAACCTCAACCCGCGTGACCTCCAACATTGGCAACAAGAGTTTTTCATCCGTCGGAAAATATCGCCCGCGAATCAATTAGAATTTTCCATTACCTGTCATTGACCGAATCGGCATTCAGTCTTGCCCGGCGCTGCCAGTATGAGCAAACCATTTATGCAACTTTCGTCAGCAATACCAGTATCGGTAACTGAACATGATCCTGCCAGGCAGTCTGCACGGATTCATGTCAGTGGAATGCATTGCGCAGGCTGTGCGGCGCGTCTTCAAAATGTACTTCTGAAAGTCGATGGGGTGAGTAAGGCTGAAGTGAATTATCCACTCGAGATGGCTGTTGTAGAAACGGATGATTCAACAGCTACCATTAATCGTGTGAGCAAGGCGATCAAGAATGCCGGCTTTACGGTAGAACGTGACAACCGAATATTCGATATCGAGGGTATGCATTGTGCATCATGTGTCAAGGGCGTTGAAAATGAACTCCTTCATGTACCTGGTGTTGAATCTGCCGAAGTCGGGCTGACACCGCAACGGGCACGCGTCACGCTCATTGATTCATCCATTGAAAACACTGCGTTGATTACCGCTATTGAAGCGCGTGGATTCACCGCACAGGCTCGGGAAGATAATTTCACCCGACGTTTGAGACAGGATGCAGAGCTGCGTGAACGCGAGACGAAGGCGCGTCAACAAACGTTCAGGTTAATGCTGCTCGGTATCGTGCTCAGCATTCCATTTATAATTCAAATGATCTGGATGCTGAGTGGCCATGACATGCTTATGCCCGCATGGCTCGAATTCTGCCTGGCGACACCGGTGTTGTTTATCGTTGGATCTCGTTTCTTTCGACAGGCATGGGTCGTACTGCGTACTGGCAGCGCCAACATGGATACTCTGGTTGTTGTTGGTGCGAGCGCTGCATGGCTATTCAGCGTTATCCAATGGTTGTTAGGCACGGATGTTCACGGCCTTTATTTCGAAGCGACAGCTTTTATTGTGTCGCTGGTTATGGTGGGTCGCTGGCTTGAAGAACGTGCTCGTGGTGCGGCTACCGATGCAGTAGCGGCACTGGTTCGATTGCGACCTGTCACCGCAAGGCGAGTTGATAACGAGGGTGAGACGCAAATTCCGATAGAACGTGTCGAGCCAGGTGATCGTTTAAAAGTTCTGCCAGGGGAAAGACTTCCTGCAGACGGTGTCGTCACTGATGGTATCAGCGATGTCGATATGTCGATGATCAGCGGTGAAAGCACGCCAGTCACCATTAGAATTGGAGACAAAGTCACAGGGGGCGGAGTCAATAGGGGCGGTGTTTTTATCTTCGAAGTTACTGCGACGGGCAACGATACCATGTTGGCGCGCATCGTCGAACTGGTTGAAAACGCGCAGACCGGCAAGGTCGGTGTTCAACGATTGGTGGATCGAGTTAGTGCGGTGTTCGTTCCAGTGGTGCTGTTGGTATCCATAGTGACTGGAGTCATCTGGCTTATTGCTGATACGGGTAATGGCTCGATGGCACTGGCGGCTGCAATTTCAGTTGTGGTAATTGCCTGTCCCTGCGCGCTCGGGCTGGCGACGCCAACGGCCCTGGTTACCGGTATAGGTACAGCCGCGCGACGCGGTATCCTGATTCGTGATATCGCCACCCTCGAAAGCGCGGGGCGGGTTGCAACGGTTGTATTCGATAAAACCGGCACATTAACGATAGGCGATCCACAGGTTGACCGATTTATCGTGACCCCAGGTTGTGATGCCGATGAATCATTGCAGATTGCAGCCTCGCTATTGACTGATAGTGAGCATCCATATGCTGCTGCATTGGTTCGCTACTCCAAAGAGCGAGGTGTAAACCCGTCACCCGCCAGCGAGTTCGAGAACTTGCCGGGCAGGGGAGTCAGCGGCAGAATCGGTGAGCGGCGTGTTATGGTGGGCAATGCCGAACTACTTCGCGACTTCGGTGTCGACTTGCTCGCCTCGACGAACAATATCCCATCAACCCGAAGTTACCTGGTTATCGATGGTGCAGTGTGGGCAGTGATCGATTACTCAGATATGCCACGACCTGAGGCCGCGGCTGCTATTGAACGGTTGAAGCATGATGGCGTGCATTGTGTGATGCTCACCGGTGACAATGTGGCAATTGCCTCCCAGGTGGCTGGGCAACTTGGCCTAGATGATTATGTAGCCGACCTTTCGCCTGCAGATAAAGCCGAATGGATTGTGTCCAACAGGGACAAAGGACAAACGATCGCCATGGTCGGTGACGGTATCAACGACGCGCCTGCACTTGCAAATGCCGATGTTGGCATCGCCATGGGAACCGGTACCGATATCGCTCGGCTAAGTGCCAATATTATTCTCATGCGTGCCGATCTGAACCTGGTGGCCGATGCCTTTAGCATGATGCAGGCAACCCGCAGGAAGATACGTCAGAACTTGTTCTGGGCGTTTATCTATAACTGTGTCGCCATTCCATTTGCCGCCATGGGCTATTTAAGTCCGGCGATAGCGGCTGCAGCCATGTCCTTGAGTTCCGTTAGCGTGGTTGGAAACTCGTTATTATTAAAACGCTGGAAGCGCCCGGAAAACACTTAAGACTGCGTACATAAACTTTCTCCGCAACGAAAATTGCCAAGAGTTATCGATACGAAGCATTCATGGAAACCAGTTTGAATCGTGATAACCGGTATGACCATTCGAGATGGTCTATTGCGCATGTCATTGAACACCAGAGTATTGTTCGCAGCAAGCAAGTCTTCATAACCTGTGAAGATGAATCACTGACCTATGGACAGGCGTATTCAGATGCCGGTCGAGTATCGAATTATCTAGCCCTGAACGGAGCAGAAGTGGGTGATCCAGTTGCCGTTATGCTGCAAAACGGTCTCGAATTTTGCCGTATCTGGCTCGGCTTGGCACGGCTTGGCGCTGTACATGTTGCCGTGAATACGGACTACCTGGGCCGTTTCCTCGTTCACGTGTTAAATAACTGTGAGGCACGCCTGATAATAGTAGATGCGAGTTATCTTGAGCGGATTGCCGATATTGTCGATGAACTTCATTACGTAAAGAAAATATTGATAGTTGATAGCAATGTCAGCAGCCCGTCCATCGACTTGAATACCCGCTTCGATTTTACGATACCCCGATCACGAGGAGTTATTGAGATCGATATATTCTCAAAGTGGCGACAGTGCAATGACACCATCGACTTTGAGCCACCCACTTACAAGGATGTTGGTTGTGTTATGTACACATCCGGAACCACGGGTCCGTCCAAGGGTGTGCTGATGCCTCATGCACATCTCTACTTGTTCGGACTTGGTACCATTGAGCATTTCCAACTTGATGAAAATGATGTGTTTTATATTGTTCTACCGTTGTTTCATGCCAACGGTCTTTTCATGCAACTCTATGCGACCCTGATTGCCGGAGCCCGGGCAATCATCAAGCGGCGTTTCAGTGCGAGTGCGTGGCTAAGCGATATCGTTAAATATCAGGCAACCGCTACCAATTCACTTGGTGCGGTGGCAGCTTTTGTCCTTGATCAACCGCTGGGCGATATGGACAAAAAACACAATTTGAGAGTGATGGGATTGGCACCGGTGAGTGCGTCTTTGGAGGAACGACTGAAAGAACGCTTCGCCATCTCCCGGATCGTTGGCTTATACGGAATGACGGAGATTAATATTCCGCTTTACACTCATGTTGATGTTGATAAACCGAATAGTTGTGGCCGGGTGTGGGATCGTTATTACGAACTTATGATAGTTGATCCGGTAACGGATGAACAAAGAAAGTCGGGTGAGGTCGGAGAGATTGTCGTCCGACCGAAGCAACCGTTTGGATTTATGTCTGGCTATTTGAATATGCCGGACAAAACAGTCGAGGCGTGGCGCAACTTCTGGTTTCATACCGGTGATGCTGCATGGATGGACGATGACGGTGATGTCTTTTTCGTTGACAGAATCAAAGACTGCATTCGCAGGCGTGGTGAGAATATTTCGAGCTTTGAAGTGGAAAATGCTATTGCAGATTTTCCTGGAATTCGTGAAGTGGCTGCTTATGCGGTGTCATCATCCATTGAAGGTACTGAGGATGAAGTGATGGTGGCTGTTGTTGGTGATGAAGAAAATATTGATGTGGATGCGATCAGGGAATACCTCGCATCACAATTGCCATCCTTCGCGATCCCCCGATATATCAGGTTGATGTCGGAATTGCCCAAGACTCCAACAGGGAAAATCCAGAAACACCTTCTGCGTCAGCAGGCGATTACGGAAGATACTCGCGACTACGCGAAATCTTGAGAGATGTTACGGTAGATCTTGGCACGGGCTTGATTACTGGCCGTACTGAATACAGCCCGGTAATCTTTTCCCCGAAAGAGAATAAATGAATTTCGAGGTCGCCTACCAGACTCAAGGCTTCTCTTTATCCGAATCGCCCGACTTTGAACCGACATCCTTCATGGATTTCCAAAACAGGTTCTGCATGGTTTCGAACGACTTGAGATTACCGGTCAGGAAGGGTTCCATCAGTTTGACAGGATCGTAATCGGTCACGCCATCAGTTACCCGCTTGCGAATTTCTTCCATCAATTCCTGTTGAATTGCAGTTACATCCGGAAGCCCTAGAAAACGACGCAGTTCCTCGGGACTGATATCAATCTCGATATTGATCTTCATTATGTAATACGTATTTCAACAATTTGTTAAAAGTATAGCGAGATATCCTTATGATGCGAGCGGCAACTGGCGATTACCTCAGCTTGATCACTTGTCAGTCGAGATTGCAGCCTCATGCCGATAGACTCCTTCAACAGGTCGTCGTAGTTCGCCAGTTGTTCGCCCAAGGTATCGGCTGCTTTCTGTCGCCAAGTGAGTTCTGTGCGATACGTTTGTATAGCGTCCTCAAGCTTTTCCATTGCCGCTGTACGATTTGGGTTTTCCCCTTTAAATTCGCGGCGAACTTTTGCAAAAGCCGAACGAATCTGGCTCGCATCAGTAAGAGAAGAAAATTGACTTTCAACCTCCTTTAAGCGCTCTGTAGCAGCACTCGGAGATTCATCCAGAACAACCTGTCTTAAGGCTTCGACCGATTGATCGAGTGCGGCTAGCTGTTCAACTTCAGTCAGCACCTGATTGAGTTCCTGTATTGGCTCGTAGGCGTCATCGACACCACGACGATATGCAAGGCGTGCCTTGTTCTGACTATCTGCCAGTTCCAGAAATTGCTTTCGTGCATCATCCCATTCCGACGGTAATGATTCATTCAGTTCAACTTTATGACGCTCTAATTTTTCTATAGCAGTAGTCAACTTAGCCAGTTGTTCATCAGAGGCGCCTTCTTGGGTCTCACGTCGGTAGCGCTGATCGATCTCTGCAATTTTCTCATCAATGCCGCGCAACTCTCTTTGAATGTTGCGCACCTTGCGATGTAACGGTCGATAAGATTCAGCGTATGTTTCTATAGCCTCGTCGGTAGTTTTAATTCCTTTCAGGTTTTCAAAACTTGCCAAGGCCGATACAAATGACGCTTCAATTTTGCTACGCGTCTTGGCGGGTAGTACAGATAGATCGACTTTGCTCATGGCATTAATCCGATCCTCCAGCATATCTCGATTTTCCTGAAAATAGCCGGCCATGTATTCTTCGATACATTCCTGTAGTTGAGGATTTTGTGGTGGTGGTGCGGTTGGTGAAGTCAGGAATGTACGGCTCGGCAGAAAATTTACCAGTGGCGGGTTAAAACCAACAATGGCTAGTGCAATCAGTTGCAATACAATAAAGGCAATGGCACCGCGATAGATTTGTGTGGTCTTAAGGGACGGTGGGGCTACACCTCGAAGATAAAATAGTGAAAAGCCGAACGGTGGTGTCAGGAACGATGTCTGCATATTAATGCCCACCATGACACCAAGCCACACGGCAGTGACATTGGCGGATGGGTCAGCTAACAGTATCGGCGCCATGATCGGCACCACCACGACTGCGATCTCAATGAAGTCCAGGAAAAACCCCAGTACGAAAATTACTGCCATGACGACAATGAACTGTGCCCAAAATCCACCCGGCAGGCTGGTCAGGAACTCTTTCACCAATTCCTCGCCACCGAAACCACGAAAAGCAGCGGTCAACATGGCAGCACCCAGCAGGATAATAAATACCATTGAGGTGGTTTTAGCCGTCTCGATGCAGACGCCGCGAAGAGTGTTGTCGATCTTGAATGTGCGCCATGCACTCCATAAAACGGCTGTGAGCAAGCCGATCACGGCAATACCAGCCATGGCAATCCCGGAGTAATCATCGGGTGTTGCGTTTTTGATGTTGAGATCGTAGTTACGACTGAAAAAGAAGATGAAACCTACAGATATCCCGGCGAGGATTGCTGGATAGTAGGCGCTGCGCTTCCCCTCAAAAAGGCGATAGCCGGCCATAATCATGGCGCCGATGGCACCGATTGCGCCTGCCTGATTGACAGTCGCGATACCGGCGATGATGGAGCCGAGTACAATGACAATTAATGCCAGGGGTGGGACCAGAGCCAACACGACCCGAACGGCGAAGCGAAGATTGATTTTTCCCTCGAAATGAACCGGCGGCGCCAACTTCGGTCGAATCAGCGCAACGATGAGGATGTAAGCCATATAAAGTCCGACAAGAATCAGACCGGGAATAAAAGCACCGAGAAACATCTCACCGGCACTGGTTGAGGTGACGTCAAACACCGAGGGCATATTGAATTCGCCGGTAGCGAATTTATAGGCGGTTTTTCGTAAAGTCGCGGCCTGATCAGCGGCGCTTGAAAGCTGATCTGCGAGAATAATCAGAACAATGGATGGCGGAATAATTTGCCCCAATGTACCGGAAGCGCAGATCGTGCCGGCGGCAAGAGGTTTGGAATAGTTGTTGCGCAGCATGGCGGGTAAGGAAATAAGACCCATTGCCACAACCGTAGCGCCTACAATTCCGGTGGTAGCGGCGAGCAGTGCGCCAACGAATACGACTGATATGCCCAGCCCACCCGGTATGGGACCGAATAACTGAGCCATGGTAACCAGCAGATCCTCGGCAATCTTTGATCGCTGCAGCATGATACCCATGAAAATAAACAGCGGTATCGCTATCAGCGTATCTCGCTCAACCTCCCAGTACACTCCCCTGAAATTTGTAATGCCTGCAGTCAACCATTGGGTCGGGCCATCGTGGGCGAAAAACGCGCTGGCATCACCTACGAATAGATAGCCACAAAGTGCCGCGAGAGAGATTGTCAGAATAGCTGAGCCAGGCAAGGCGAAAGCCACCGGAAAACCGGAGCTTAATGCACTGATCATGATCAGCAAAAGAATTGTGAGAAATACCAGTTCCATTTATCGTGCCTTGAGGGTGGGAACGTCTAGTGAACAGGAGCAGATTCCAGTTGTGGAACCTCTGCGCCTCGAATGACCGCGACACTTCGCAGAAAATAACTGATGAATTGCACCATCATCGATATTGCATAGATCAGCAGAAATCCGGCCATCAGGTATTTGGTATACATGCCAAAGCCACTTTGCGAAATTTCATGATTCAGTAATGGGCTGGAAATAATGCTGGATTTACTACTCAAACCACGACTCAGGATAATCCAGCATATGGGAACTCCCAGCATTAGCGAACCGATAGCGTTAGCCCAGGCTTTGCTTCGGTCGGAAAAATACGCATAGACAACGTCGACTCGGACATGACCCTCATGGATGAGCGTGTAGGAGCTGGCGAAAAGGAATAGTGCGGCATACCAGAAACGTACCAAATCGCCCATGAATGCCTGTTCGTAAGAAAAGATGAACCGTGCAATAACGATCTGAAACTCGGCAATGACAACCAGAATTGCCAACCAGTGAAAACCGATGGAACGAGTGAAATATGCGATGACCATGGATGTGACGATTAACGGATAATGCACATGAGTGCTTCTATACTCGGGCCGTCCGAGTTGAGTAATCAATCCCTCCGAGATCCAACCGGACAGCATTTCCTCAATTCTCATGAATGAGATAACCATATCGGCCAGGCCGACCAGCAATACTGACCAGAACGCGGCACGGATAATAAAAGCGGATATCGATGCAAACGTATCTGAATCCATGAGCAGGCTTCGTTTTGGACCAGCTGAGACGAATGTAAACACCGCGACAAGCGCCAACGGGTAGATCAACAGTTGAGACCAGGCTAGTAATAATGTGTTGCCGGATAGTAGATATCGCTCATCACCACCAAAATGCTTGAACAGTGCTTCCGTCCCCGGCCATTCAAGCCAGAAGGTCAAGTAACTATTCAAGAGAAATGCCACCATTGCCGCGAAAAGAATCCAGGCAACAAGCCGAACAGTGAAATCGATACCGTCAGTGGCTATGCCCGCGTTTTGAGAACTGGTCATAGGGAATAGTGCAGTTTAAATAGTGAAGTAAGGTTGTCTTAATCAACATGATGATTTGATCGGCCTGGTAGATCAACCCTGGTTCTCATGGCTGAACATCGATAATCATCATGCAGAACAACAAACACTAAGTGAAATTTTCATGACGCCTTGAGAAAACGGAGCCCTGGGGCTCCGTTTTCAGTTGGTCGTAAGTTGTGTGGCGTTCTATGCCGTGACTGAATTTACAGCCCCAGTACGCGATTACGCTGATTGATGTAGGCAACATCCGAAATCTTCGCCCAGCCACCCACTTCCGAACGAGCGCTGAGGAAACTCTCGTGGATGCGCTTGGCAAGATCACTGTGTGCCACAACTTCTGCAAACACTTCATCGGCGGCTACACCGAAGCTGTCGTAAACGTCATCGTTGAATTCACGCAATTCGACGCCTTGCTCCTTGATCAACTTGGCAAGTGAAGCACCGTTCTTGGCATTGTATTCCGACATCATCACATCGTTTTCCATCGATGCAGCGGCTTCAATGATTATTTGATCAGACTTCGACAGACTTTCCCAGAATTCCTTGTTCATGCCGCATGAAAGCATTGAACCCGGTTCATGCATACCCGGATAGTAATAGTACTTGGCGGCTTCGTAGAATTTCATTGCCGCATCATTCCACGGACCTACCCATTCGGTTGCGTCGATTGCGCCGGATACCAGATTTTCGTAGATCTGACCGCCAGGCAGGGAAACCGGTGAGGCGCCAAGTTTGGCGATGACATCGCCACCAAGACCCGGCATACGCATTTTTAATCCGTTGAAATCGTCTGCAGATTCGATTTCCTTGTTAAACCAGCCGCCCATCTGGACGCCGGTGTTACCGCACATCAGGTTTTTTAGTCCAAAACCGCCAGCCAACTCGTCCCATAGTTCCTGACCACCGCCGAATCGGATCCAGGCATTGATTTCGGTATAGGTTAATCCAAACGGAACTGCAGTGAAGTAGGCCCAGCCCGGATGCTTGCCTTTCCAATAGTAATCAGCACCGTGGTACATCTGGGCGTTGCCGGATGCAACTTCATCAAATGAATCAAATGCACCAACACGTTCGCCTGCAGCAAAGTACTGCACCTGAATACGGCCGTCCGTCATATTGGTAATACGCTCAGCGAACCGTTGGGCACCTGTACCGAGCCCCGGGAAATCACGCGGCCAGGTACTGACCATATTGATTTCGATGCGATTTTGGGCAATGGCCGGTGCAGCGATTGTCGATGCGCCGGCGGCAGCGCCAGCGGCGGCAGCGCCTTTTAGAAGGTCACGTCGTTTCATTAAAGAACTCCTTATGTATTTCAATATGTATTTCAACTATTTCTGAAATAAACAACGGTGAAGTTGTGTTCCAGTTTTTGGTGACTTATGAGCACGGGTGTGCCATCGGATCGTAAAGCCAAGCCAGGCAAATGCAATCGTAAATAATTACCACCCCCAGCAACTGGAGTATGTTAGCAACGTTTCACTGGGCAGGCAAAAAGTAATTGCTTCCCAAAGTCAACTAATATATAAATACATAAACATATCTTTATATTAGTTCCTGTTGTGATGCTTGATTCTTTTTTAAATGCAATGAGGGCGCTGGCGGAGTCAACCAGGGTGCGAATAGTTGCCGTTTTGTTGCATGGCGAATTAACCGTTACGGAACTCACATCAATACTTGAACAAAGCCAACCTCGTGTCAGTCGACATCTGAAAATCCTGACTGCGGCTGGTTTAATCGAGCGTTATCAGGAAGGCACATGGGTGTTCTACAGGTTGTCGAATCATTCACTGACAGACGCGCTGAACGACTGCATCCCGATTGACGATCGAATTATCGTCAATGACCTGCAACGGCTTGAAAAACTACGCGCGGAAAGACGTGAAGCGGCTGCTGAATATTTTAAACAGAATGCCCGACGATGGGATCAGATTCGTGCCCGTTATGTGTCCGAGGAATCGGTGGAGGCACGACTAATATCGATGATCGGTAAAAGGGTATTTGATCAGCACATCGATCTTGGTACCGGCACTGGACGAATGATCAGGCTGTTTGCACCGTTCACAGGTGTTGCAGTTGGTATCGATAATAGTCGTGAAATGCTTGCAGTGGCGCGTGCCAATCTTGATTCGGCAAAACTGCGACATTGCCAGGTGCGATTTGGCGATATTCGTACGCTTGATGTCGATAACGCCAGCGTGGACTTTGTGACAGTTCACCATGTGCTTCATTACCTCGACGAACCTGCCGAGGTGTTGCATGAAGCCGCACGAATATTAAAACCCGGCGGAATAATTTTGATTGTCGATCTTGCTCCCCACGACAATGAGTTACTGCGCACCGAGTTTGCGCATCGACGGCTGGGCTTTGCTGAATCCGAGATTGCAGGATTAATTCAGGAAGCCGGTCTTGAGTGTGAAGCAGTTGAATCAATCAGTGACAATGCCCCAGTGACCGGCGAACGAGCACCGCTTGATGTCGTTATCTGGGCTGCATCTCATGATGGCAATAACCGTATTAAGAAAACTTATACCGGAGTCTTGTAGCAAATGAATTTCGAATCCACGCACTCGGTGCGTACAAATGCCCGCGAAACCACTGAACGACTTGCACGGCGCCGATTGAATTCAACAATTCGTTCGATTCGCGAACGAGTGACTTTTTCATTCGAGTTCTTCCCGCCAGGGAATGAAGCCGGTGAGCGACGATTGGCTAAAACCTATGATGTACTCACCGCCCTGTCACCGGACTTCACTTCGATCACGTACGGGGCAGGGGGCAGTAATCGTGAGAAGTCATTACATACCGTATCGGCATTAAAGGCACGATCGAAATGTGAGGTGGCGGCCCATCTGACCTGCATTGGATCTTCGCGCGCCGATATCGATGCAGCCATTGATGGTTTTATCGAAATTGGAATCGATCACTTCGTTGCATTACGCGGTGATATACCACGCGACGCGGGCCCCGATACACTGATATCCAGTGCCTTTACGCGAGCGGATCAGCTAGTTGAAGTAATCAGGCGGCGCGGTGATTTCAATATATCTGTGGCAACGTATCCTGAAAAGCATCCTGAGTCGGCCAATCTCGCGCAAGATATAACGGCATTAAAAGCAAAGCAGGATGCAGGCGCCAATCGAGCTATAACCCAGTTTTTTTTCGATACAGATAAATTTTTACGATTTCGTGATGCTGCAGTCACCGCCGGGATTCGCATACCAATCATTCCAGGGATTCTACCTGTGCATAATTATGCTGGTACGGCCCGTTTTGCTGCCGGTTGCGGCGCAAACATCCCAAGCTGGGTGCATGAACTGTTTAACGGGCTTGATGATTCCCCCGAGGTTCGCGCTATGGTAGCCACCACTGTGGCAACGGAACAATGCGCGCGGTTGATCGAACACGGCACCGAGCATTTGCATTTTTATACCCTTAACCAACATGATCTGGCGAGTGGAATTTGTCAGATACTGGGGCTTGGTTCGAATCAACCAACTCATAATGATGATTGCACAACTCGGATTACAGGTAAATCTTCCGGGTAATGTTTGTATGAGGGCTGAATCAGGAATCAGGTCATACTCCACTTGCCAGACGTAAAACGAACTTAAGTACTGCTACAATTCGCCGCTGGTAAATTGGGATTATGAGTACATGAGGCTTTCACGCATTGCGGAACAGACGTCGACACCGCCGATCCTGATGGTGGCTGCGCGTATCAACGAAAAAATTGCTCGAGGTGAACAATTCTTCAACTTCACGGTAGGCGATTTCGATCCCTGTATTTACCCTATCCCCGGCGAACTGACTGAGGCTGTAATCGGTCAATATCGCGATCATCAGACCAATTATCCCGGTGCGCCCGGTCTCGAGCCGCTTCGCCAGGGAGTCAGTCGACTCATTGAGCATGCTGCATCAGTCAACTACGATGCGGACGAGATTCAAATCTCAAGTGGTTCGCGTCCACTTATCTATGCCATGTATCGGAGTGTGGTTGATCCGGGTGATAAAGTCGTCTATCCCGTACCGTCATGGATGAATGATGCATATTGTCATCTGTGTGGAGCGGTGGGAGTCCCCGTTGATACAAGTGCATCGAATAATTTCATGCCTACTGCCGAAGCGCTTGAACCTCATCTCGGCGATGCCGCTATGCTCGCATTGTGCTCGCCCCAGAATCCCACCGGTACGGTATTCAAACGAGATCAATTGAAAGATATTTGCGACCTTGTTGTCGCCGAGAACAAGAGACGTCCAGCAGGATCCAAGCCGCTGTATGTGATGTTTGACCAGGTTTACTGGCTGTTGACGTTCGATGGCATCGAATATCCACACCCCGTGAATCTTTGTCCGGATATCCGCGATTTTGTCCTGTTCGCCGATGGTCTTTCCAAGTCATTCGCAGGAACAGGCGTTCGGGTTGGCTGGGCTTCAGGACCACGACACCTGATCAAGAGTGTGTCGGATATCATTGCCTATGTTGGCGCCTGGGCACCGAAACCGGAACAGCGCGCGGTGGCGCAATATCTCGACGACCTTAATCAGGTCGATGCCTTCTTAAATGGTTTCAGACATCGTTTGAGTCAGCGATTGACAACAATTCATGAAGGTTTCGAGGCAATGAAAACCCGAGGCCTCGATGTCGAGGCAATCTCACCAATGGCTGGTATTTATTTGACGGTACGTATTCCGCTGCTTGGCAAACGCACGTCGAAGGGACAGGTATTAAACAGTTCCAATGATGCGCTGGACTATTTGCTTGATGAGGCAAGGGTAGGGGTTATTCCTTTTTCATTTTTTGGTGCGAGCGATCAATCCGAATGGTACCGAATATCAGTCGGGACCTGTGATGAATCGGTGATCCCGGAGTTTCTGAACAATCTCGAGACGTCGCTCGATCGACTCGATGGGCGTCTTGAATAAAACCGACAACCGATTGATAGAAAGCTGATGACAACAACGCAAATAATAACAGAAGAATTGTTTCGCGATGACGCTTACTTGACAAGCTGTGATGCGACTGTCATGGCAGTCCGCGAAGACGGCTTGGTGCTTGATCGAACCGTGTTCTATCCAACTGGCGGTGGTCAACCGGGGGATATTGGCACCCTTGTTCGGTCATCTGGTGACACGGCGGCTATTATCGGAACAATAAGTGACCGTGAAAGTGGAATGATTGTTCACTTGACTGAAGCTGCATCGGATCTACCGGAACGCGGCGAGCCGGTAACGATCGAACTTGACTGGCAGCGTCGTCACCGTCATATGCGTCTGCACAGTTGCATGCATATGCTATGTTCACTGGTTCCATACGGGGTTACCGGTGGCTCAATCTCTGAAGATCGTGCCCGGCTCGACTTTGATATGAGTGACACCCTCGACAAGGTGGAACTTACAGAGCGGCTCAACTCGCTCATCGCCGAAGACCACCCGATGGAAACGCGCTGGATTACCAATGAGGAGCTCGATGCTCAGCCTGACCTGGTGCGAACCATGTCGGTGGCTCCGCCACGTGGTTCAGGCAAAATTCGCCTGGTGCATTTTGAGAATGTTGACCTTCAGCCGTGTGGCGGTACCCATGTTGCTTCAACGGCGGAAATCGGCGTGGTGAGAGTTCAGAAAATAGAAAAGAAAGGAAAGCATAACCGACGCGTTATCGTAGTGTTTGACGAATAATTTCAATTGTCGATTGAAGTTGCACTTTACACAGCGATAATCTACGCAACGATTAACGTAGTACTCATGTGGTAAATTTTTCTTCGAGTTCGGCTATGTCAATTGCGCGTTGCCAATCAGTCATGCCTTGAAACCAGATGAGCGTATCAGCAGTAATTGTTTGTTCGTAGATAAAATCCAGTATTGCATCAATATTGTATGGACCGCTCTGATGCATGTTTAAAGCGACATAAATTTCAATCTCGGCAAAATGTTCACGTAATAACTCATCTATTTCACTACTCTTAGCAAGATCTGAGTAATCCGACTCTAGATTATCCAAATCCCGATAACCCGTATCCGGTTCTTCATTGTCGTGTGGAGTGTGAATATTGCTTAATGATTTTTCAGCAATTTCAGCGTTGATCTTTGAAGCATCGATATCACGCCGGCCAGGCGGATATACGCTGGGTTCGATTAACTTTCTATCGGAAACTTTTTGATGTCCGTCAGGATAAGGAGAATCCAGATGAGTTACTTCATCAAACTCTATTGTGGGGGAAAGTTCGACACGATTGTCGTTCAGAATAGTTGATTGATTTTGTCGATGATCCGGCTGGCGGTTGGATTGACTGATGGATCCCCACGCATCGAGATGGGAGATTTCTTCTTCCAACGCGCGAATTGCAAGCTCCTCTGAGCTGACTGGTTGGATTATCGATGAGTCCAAAGAAGAATCGTTGCTGGCTGCGACGTTGACCGGCAAGGGTATAACTCTATGAGCAGAATCCGTATACGCTTTTCTATCGTCGTTGGTTTTGGGTGGTTGTAAATCTGTAACACGCCGAATTCGTAAACGAATATCACCGATACCAAGCGGCTCGAGCTGTGCGCGTACACTTCGTTGTAATGAGTCGCTAACCAATCGATTGTCGATGACAAGTGACTGAACTGCGCTCGAGTCCTGTGCAAAACACGCTTGTATGGCTTCTATTGTGGTTTTTTTCACGAGCTTGGTAGCCAAGTCTTTTTCATTGCGCCAATGCTTCAGGCAGGCAAAGGCAAATCGACCCGCATCGATGACACTATAATTTAACGACCCGTTGATCTTCAGCGTATGAGTACTCATGTGATTATCTGAATCAGCTGTGTAACTGGAAGATTCATATTGTGTATTCCTGGAGGTTACGTCTGCTTGCAGGAATGTTGTATCCGATATCGTCGTTTCCCACAGATCCTGCTGTTCTGCGAGCGATGTGAACAGGATGTCCCCACCGATTGGTCCGACAAAATCGGCTGGCCAGGAATACAGCACCGCCAGATCAGCGAGGCATTCGCGATTCAGCAAGTGAATGCCGGGTTCGAATGAGGCGACAATTCTGTTCTCGATCGCCATGAATGCCTGTTCACCGCTTCGAACTGTAAGCGATGCACCCAGTGGTAACGACAAGTGATCGGCATACAGATGTTCAACGAGGTATCTACTTGGGTTGTTGCTTGCGTAAATTACTCGTGGCGCTTTCAGGAGTGTGTACAGATATTTCATTTGCAGCAGCGAGTCGACTATTTGAAAAAGATTGCCTAAATCGTGGCGTAAGCAAAAGCG
The DNA here is from genome assembly GCA_021604525.1 of marine bacterium B5-7. Lineage (GTDB taxonomy): Bacteria > Pseudomonadota > Gammaproteobacteria > Arenicellales > CAJQKF01 > BQJD01. The sequence continues at coordinate 169,802 of BQJD01000003.1, forward strand.
GTATGTCTGATAGCAATCGGCATGGATATCACATTTACTGTGGCATAAGTCGATTCAGTTCATCGATAACCGAGGCCAGCAATTCGCGCGCACTGAGACCGAGTCCCTCTTCAAGCTGATCGATGTTGCGTTCGCCATTAAGAATCCGTCGCATTAATCCGGCGAGTGTTGCCATATCGCCACCTGCTGCCGACATCTGCTCAGACATCATGGCAAGTGCTTGCAGGGCATCGGTGTCACCACTGGCGGCGGCGTGAATAATCGATGCAAGCCCTGGGGCTGCATTTTGTGCTTCAACGCCTTGATCACGTTTTGGCAGTGATGCGGGATCGATCAGGCCATTAAGAATCGCCTCAACGATAGTAGCATCTTCATCGTCAAGCCCTTTTAGCAAGGATGCATCGCGACTGCCGGCAACAATTTTACGGGTTGCCGAGACCACATCGGTCCAACCGTTCGCTTCAGCGGCAGCCAGAACGTTTTCAAGTTCCTGGCGGTCGCGACGCCCCAAACATACCTCGACTACACCATTGACGAAACCGGCGTGCATGGCCTGTATTTGTTGTTTACGATCTTTCATGGCTATCGTGGATGAAGTCGCAGACTCGCAAACGAGTTGCTTGAAATCTTGCTTGAAAATACTATACCTACGAATTACTAATCACAATGAATTCGAGAGGCGTTAAAGGCACGATGAAGCGTATTTTTTTATTTCTGGCGACCAATCTGGCGGTAATCGTCGTACTTGGTACCGTTCTCAGACTGTTCGGTATCGACAGCTATCTTTCCCAAAATGGGCTGAATTATACCAGTCTGCTTATATTTGCAGCCGTGTTCGGCATGGGAGGCGCATTCATCTCATTGGCAATTTCGAAATGGAGTGCCAAGCGGATGACAGGAGCCAGGGTAATTGGGGAGCCATCCGGACGTACCGAGCAATGGCTTATCGAGGTCGTGAAGCGTCAGGCCGAAAAAGCCAATATCGGCATGCCCGAAGTCGCCATTTTCGATGCACCGGAGGTTAACGCATTCGCTACCGGCATGAATCGCAACAAGGCACTGGTGGCCGTCAGTTCGGGATTGTTACAGTCCATGAATGCCGACGAAGCCGAGGCAGTTTTAGGTCACGAAATTACCCATGTTGCCAATGGTGACATGATTACTCTGGCGCTGATTCAGGGCGTTCTCAACACGTTTGTCATTTTCTTTTCGAGGATCGTCGGCCAGGTCGTCGACCGGGTGATATTTAAAAACGAGCGGGGCCACGGAATCGGATTCTGGATTACTACCATGGTCGCCGAGATTTTCTTCGGTATCCTGGCTAGCATGATTGTCATGTACTTCAGTCGACAACGTGAATTCCGTGCAGATGCCGGCGGCGCATCACTGGCTGGACGCGACAAAATGATCGCCGCACTTCAGCGTTTAAAGATTGCATCGGGGGAATCCGGTTTACCGGATCAACTGGTGGCGTTTGGTATCTCCGGCAAGGTCAAGGCAGGTCTTGGCAATCTGATGCGTACCCATCCATCGCTGGATGATCGAATCGCCGCATTGCGTCAACTACCGTGACCGAACATTTGGTTCCTGTCATCAGACGTTCGGTGCTCTATCTTCCGGCGACTAATGAGCGGGCATTGACGAAGGCGCGACAACTACCTGCAGATGTACTCATTTTTGATCTGGAAGATTCGGTATCCATTGATCGTAAAAACGATGCACGCATCAAGATTGCTGCAGCACTTGGACAAGATAATTTTCAGCCGCGTGAATGTATTGTTCGAGTAAACGGGCTTGATAGCGGGCATTTTGAAGCTGATCTCGACGCGTTGGTCGGACTTCAGTTACACGGAATCCTGGTGCCAAAAGTCTATACCACGCAAGATGTTAAGCGAATCGAACAGATGCTTGATGCAAGAAGACTGGCAGCCGATATCTGGATCATGGCCGAGACTGCCGCGGGAATATTAAATATTGGCCAAATTGTTTTTGCCAGTTCCAGAATAAGCTGTGTTGTCGTCGGCACGTCGGATCTTGCGCGTGAACTCAGAATTCCTCTCACTCCGGGACGTTTGGGATTGCTTGCCGCATTATCGACCTGCGTATTGGCGGCACGTTCTGCCAGAGTCGATGTGATTGATGGTGTCCATATCGATATCAAGGATGAACGGGGTTTCGCGAAATCCTGTGAGCAGGCACGCAATCTCGGCTTCGATGGTAAAAGCCTGATTCATCCGTCACAGATCGATATCTGCAATGCAACGTTCACCCCGAACAATAAAGAAATCGAACGCGCCCGGCGTGTTGTCGATGCCTTTCATGAAGCTCAAACGCGCGGCGATGGGGTTACCACCGTTGACGGACAATTAGTCGAAGCGTTGCATGTGACCGAGGCGCAACGGGTGCTGGAACTACGAAAGATTATCGACGCACGAATACAAGCCTGACGTGCCGATTCAATCCGGCTTGTCGCCGGCTGCTTCCAGAATACGATCCATTGCGCGATCGCTTAGAAATCGTTTCACCATGGGTAATATCCGGGCGGGTATCGTCAGTGGATAACGGGTTCGTGGTCGTCGGCTTTCAAGTGCATGACGCAGCGGTTTGACGATGGCGTCTGCTGGCATGGTGAATGCCGTATTCGATGTACTTTCAAGACGCTTGAGTACCTTCTGATAAAGTGTACTGTGATGACTCGAATCAATGTCGATTCGATCTAAAAAAACGTGCAAGGAATTGTCTCTGAAGCGACTTTCCACAGGTCCCGGTTCTATGATACTGATTTGTATGCCGCTACCGCGCAGTTCCAGGCGTAGTGTATCGGACAGTGCTTCAAGGGCATACTTGCTGGCGTTATACGCTCCTCGATAGGCAAGACAGATTCGCCCGAGTATCGAGCTAACCTGTATAATTCGGCCTTCGGCCTGACTTCGGAAGATTGGCAGGCATGCGCATGTGAGTTCGTGGGTACCGAACAGATTGGTCTCAAATTGTGATTTGAGAGTTCTCCGGGAAAGATCTTCGACCGCGCCGGGCTGACCGAATGCCGCATTATTAACGAGGGCATCCAGGCGACCATTGCTGCGATCGAGTACATATGAGAGTGCATTGTTGATGGATATACTGTCATTCAGATCGAGCAAGGTGGATTCCAGACCCGCTTCACGCAGCGATTTAACATCGGCCAGGCGACGTGCCGTCGCGAAAACCCGGTAGCGCTCGGCGGGAAGGCCGAATGCGGCGGCGCGACCAATGCCACTCGAGCAGCCGGTTATCAGAATGATCCGTCTGGGATCATCGGTTAAGGTCATGGGGTCGTATCCTTTTAATTGGTGATTGATCAAATTTGAATGAGTTGTTCATCGTGAATCTATCTCAAGGATCCTTAAAACAAATGCAAAGAGATAGCAGCATATGACGGAAAAGACCAGAGTCGGCGTGGTCGGAGTCGGCTACCTGGGTTCTATACATGCGCGGATCTATGCACGCATGCCAAATGTTGAACTGGTGGGTGTTGCCGATATCGATCCAACGACAGCCAAGAAGGTTGGGGCGGACTGTAACTGCGATTTTTACAACATTCCCGAACAACTGCTGGATGAGGTAGAGGCAGTCAGTATCGTTGTGCCTACTACGTTGCATCGCGAAGTGGCGGAGTTATTTATCGACAACGGTGTCGATATCCTTCTGGAAAAGCCCGTGGCACATAGCGTTGCTGATGCCGAGGTAATTGTCGATGCAGCAGAAAAAGCCGATGTTATCCTGCAGATAGGCCACCTCGAACGTTTTAATGCGGGCGTTATTGCACTCGCCGATATGCTTGATCGGCCGCGATTTTTTGAGGTGCATCGCCTCGGAACATTTGTCGAACGTGCGACTGACGTTGACGTGATCACCGACCTGATGATCCACGACATCGATATTGTTCTGTCGTTGGTCGATTCGCCGCTTGAACGTGTTACCGCGGTGGGTACCCGGGTGGTGACGGGACATGTGGATATTGCCAATGCACGTCTTGAATTCCGAGACAAAACGGTTGCTAACGTGACCGCTTCTCGTGTTTCCAGTAAAAAATTCCGACGTATCCGCGTATTCGCCGAGTCCTGTTACATGGCGCTGAACTTTGCTGACCAGCAGCTTGAAATTGTCAGGCCGAAAAAGATAAACGAAAGCGACCGATTTGCGGCGATCGTCTCGGAAAAAATAAAGATCGAGCAACGGCCACCGCTTGATGCTGAACTCGAACATTTTATCGAGTGTGTACGATCCCGTAATAAACCGCTGGTTGGTGGTCGGGACGGTCTTGAAGCATTGAAAGTTGCCGATATTGTCATGCGGGATATAGAAAACACCTAGAATCAGTCTCGAGACGGCTGCAACCCACAAATACGGTGTTAATTACTCGCTCAAGTGCTCACTTGCCCATTTAAACCGCGGGTTTTCTCTCCCATTTGCCTGATCTTGGTGACATTCGCTCAGTTTGAGCCAGATTCTAACTATTTACCGGTTAGTTTACTGTATTACCGGCAGGCGACTGAATCTCGGTAAGCAGAATGACATTGCCGGCATCGGGTAATGCCTCAAGCAATGGTTTCAAGCGCTCAGCACCCTCGGCGATCGGCATGTTTGCATTTACTGAGGGTGTTAGCCATAACTCCATGTGTGTTTTACCGCCGAGATAGTGAAGGGTCAGGCGTCGAAATACGTCTGCGGTCCCGAACACTTTCTCGATCTGAGCGCGCACCTTGCGTTCAACCTCCTCACGTAACGGCAGCAGTGATGAGGGGCGATGCTCGGTATCGTCTTCGCAATCCACATGGACGATAACGTCGGACAGGTTGCTATGGCCACGACGAAGACGTGCATGCACTTCATCGCCTATGCGATGACCTTCCGAAACGCTGACCGCGGATGGAACATGGACGTGCAAATCAGCGAGTACTCCCTGTCCCATTCTGCGAGTTCGCAACTCGTGCATGTCGCGAACGCCATCGACCGCCAGGACCGTATCGCGGATGCGTACAAGTTCCTCACTATCAAGACCCGTGTCAATCAATTCCTTGAAACCCTCCTTGCCGATGGACCAGGCAACCTTAAGTATCAAAAGGGACACTGCGACCGCTGCAAGGGCGTCTGCCCAGATGAATCCTAGCAGGGCGCCGCCTACACCAGCCATTACCACCAGTGAAGACAATGCATCAGATCGTGAGTGCCAGGCGTTGGCAGCGAGCAATCGAGAGTCCAGTTTTATTGCAGCACGCATGGTGTAATGATAAATACCTTCCTTGAGCGCGGCTGAAATTGCGGCGATGACTAATGCGATAAACCCCGGGATGGCGATATCTTCATCGCTTGCCAGGCGTGATAGTGAATCATAGGCAATGCCAAGGGCGACCGCCGCCAGAACACTTGCCAGAATTACTGATGCTACAGTTTCAATACGGTCGTGACCGTACGGATGTGCTTCATCGGCTTCGCGTGAACCGTGTCGCGCCGCCAGAATGACCATGACATCCGTGGCAAGATCTGACATCGAATGAATGCCATCCGCGATCAATGCCTGGGAATGTGCCAGCCAACCGATAAAGATCTTGATTACGCCCAGAATAAAATCAAGTACCGCGCCGACTAAAGTGACCCGGCGCGTAATCCGATATTGGGCAGAAGCGGTCGATGATGCGGAAGTTTGTGGCATGGGTAGGATTAAGGTCTCGGACTGCTGAATACAACCCTCGGCGAGGCATTGCAAGACCTTCGATTATCCCATATTACGCAACATGTCGTGTTGCACTGGATGGTTGTATAGAGCGACCCCATATCAGTGACTTCATGATGAGTGCCAATTGTAAATTACAGCGTTAAGAATATGAACGAAAGCGAAAATCAGGACTTGAATGCAGATGTCGATAACGCAGGCGATACTGTATCCACTGAACAGGTCGAGCCCGCTGTAAGTGGCGTTCTGGCCCGACCAGGCGATGTTTTGCCGAGTATTATCACCCTTCTACCGGTTACCAATCGACCGTATTTTCCAGGCCAGGCCATGCCGCTGATTCTGGCCAGTGATACATGGCTTGAGACCCTCAAGCATGCCCACGAAAACGGCAATAATATTATCGGGATCATTTTCAGCGATGCAGAATCGCCCGAGATAAGTACTGCCGAGGACTGTAGAAGTATTGGTACGGTATGCAGAATTCATCAGGTAAATGAACAGGAATCCGTACTACATGTGGTGCTGATCGGGATCGAACGATTTGTGATCCGTGAATGGATATCAAAACAACGGCCGTTGACTGCACGCGTCGACTATTTGCCTGACGAAAAGGATATCGATACTACCGAGATCAAGGCGTATACCACCGCGATAATTAACGTCATCAAGGAACTCCTGCCGTTAAACCCCCTGTATGGCGAGGAGCTGAAGCAGTCGCTGGCCCATTTTGGCCCGAATGAACCGGCGAGACTGGCAGATTTCGGTGCTAGCCTGACGACAGCCAGTGCGCCTGAAGTTCAGGAAGTACTTGAAACCTTACCGCTGTATCCAAGGCTTGAGCAGGCACTCCAATTGCTTCAAAAAGAGCTTGAGATCGCTCGCGCGCAGATGGAAATTCGTCAGCATGTCGAGGGCGAGATGCAGGATCGACAGCGCGAGGTATTCTTGCGTGAACAGTTGAAATTTATCCACAAGGAACTCGGAATATCCAAAGACGACCGAACCGCAGAGGTGGATACGTTTCGTGATCGAATGGAAGATCTCGAGATTCCCGAGCATGCGCTCGATCGAATGAATGAAGAACTGGAAAAATTATCGGTGTTGGAACGCGGTTCACCGGAATATACCGTCACCCGGAATTATCTCGATTGGTTGACCGTTCTGCCCTGGGGCAAATTCAGCGAAGATCAACTTGATCTCAAGCGTGCCAGTAAAATTCTCGATGAGGACCATGAAGGGCTTGATGACATCAAGGACCGGATCAAGGAGTTTCTGGGTGTCGGCATCATGAAGGGCACCGTTAGCGGTACGATTTTGCTGTTGGTGGGGCCGCCGGGCGTGGGTAAGACCTCTCTGGGTCAATCGGTAGCCCGCGCGCTTGGTCGCAAGTTTTTCAGGTTCTCACTGGGCGGAATGCGCGATGAAGCAGAAATCAAGGGTCATCGACGTACCTACATTGGCGCCATGCCGGGAAAATTTCTGCAGGCATTGAAAGATGCCGGCACCGCGAATCCGGTCATCATGCTTGATGAAATAGATAAAGTGGGCGCGTCATTTCATGGCGATCCGGCATCGGCACTCCTTGAGGTTCTTGATCCGGAGCAAAACGGCAATTTTCTCGATCATTATCTGGATGTTCGCTTCGATTTATCTAACGTGCTGTTTATTTGCACGGCCAACTCCCTTGACACGATTCCGGCGCCACTACGAGACCGTATGGAAACCTTGCGTCTGGCTGGGTATCTGGCATCGGAAAAAGTCGCCATAGCCCGCAAGCATCTATTCCCGCGTCAACTTGAACGAGCTGGTTTGAAACGTCGAGGCGATGTAAGAATTGATGCGGCGGCGCTTAAACGGCTTGTTGAAGAGTACGCGCGCGAAGCCGGAGTCCGCCGGCTCGACATGTTGCTGGCACAAATCGTCCGCAAGGCGGTGATGAAAATTCTCGATGGTGAGAAACGGCCGATACACATCAAGGCAGCCGACCTGGAATCTTATGTCGATCAGCCGATATTCACCCGCGAAAAGCCGATAACTGGTATTGGCCGTGTAACGGGACTGGCGTGGACCTCCATGGGTGGCGCCACGCTGAGTATCGAAGCGCGTCGGGTACACGAGTTTGGACGTCGCTTCCATCTTACCGGTCAACTCGGCGATGTCATGAAAGAGTCGGCGCAAATTGCATACAGCTATATCTTATCGAGTGCCAGGGAGTTTGACGTTGATGCAGAATTTTTTAAAAACAGCGAGATACATCTGCATGTCCCCGCAGGTGCGACGCCGAAAGATGGGCCAAGTGCCGGAATCACCATGGCTTGCGCGCTGCTTTCTTTGGCGAGTAACCGTTCGCCGCGCAAGAGAATTGCAATGACAGGTGAATTGACTCTCACCGGACAAGTGCTGCCAGTCGGCGGTATTCGCGAGAAAGTGGTGGCGGCTCGACGCGCCGGGATAAACCGGTTGATACTGCCTGAAGCGAATCGTGGCGATTTCGAATCATTGCCGAAATACATCAGCACTAATATCAGTGCTTATTTTGTTTCTGAATTCTGCGAAGTCGTCCCACATGTCTTCCCTTGAGATAGGTTAAAATCCTGCCTTTATTAAAGACGGGTGCATGAAGAGTATTCTTATCAGCAATGACGACGGCTATCTTGCGCCAGGACTGGCGGCTCTGGCGGAAGCCTGTGCCGGTTTTGCAAGGATTACTGTCGTTGCGCCGGATCGAAACCGCAGCGGCGCCAGCAATTCACTGACGCTGGAGATGCCGATGCGGGTGCGCACGGCCGATAACGGCTTTTTATTCGTCGACGGCACGCCGACCGATTGTGTTCACGTTGCGATCACCGGGTTAATGGATATTGCCCCGGATATGGTCATAGCTGGCATCAACAGCGGCGCTAATCTGGGTGACGATGTATTGTACTCCGGTACCGTGGCGGCCGCTACCGAAGGGCGGTTTTTGGGCTACCCGGCCATAGCCGTCTCCTTAGCCGGTCGTAATCCGTCACATTACGATAGCGCTGCACGCGTGGTTACAGCCTTGCTTGAACGTCTTGAAAGTGATCCATTACCGGGCGATACCATCTTGAACGTGAATGTTCCGGATATCCCGTTCGATGAAATTCGCGGAATCAGGGCGACACGTCTCGGTCATCGTCACAAATCCGAACCGGTGATTAAAAGCACCGATCCTCTGGGTCGGGAGATTTACTGGGTGGGTCCGCCAGGTGGCGAACAGGATGCTGGAGATGGCACCGATTTTCATGCAATTAGAAATCACCACGTATCGGTGACCCCTATCCGTGTCGATCTGACCCGTGCCGATCAGATTCACCAGATTACCGAATGGTTGCCGACTCTGTGATACAGCCAGCTTGATGAATCGCCATCACATTGAAGGGATCGGCATGACCTCGCGACGCACCCGCGATCGTCTTGTTGACCGACTAATAGCCAAAGGTATCAGCAATCCGAGGGTTCTGGACGCGATTGCCAACACGCCTCGACACTTGTTCGTCGACGAGGCACTCGCGTCGCGCGCCTATGAAGATGCCGCACTGCCCATTGGCTATCAACAGACCATATCTCAGCCATTTATCGTCGCCACCATGACCGAGGCTCTGCTAGCTGGGGTTGAAAAGCATACGCGAATTCTTGAAATTGGTACCGGTTGTGGTTATCAAACGATGGTGCTGGCGCAGCTTGTCAATCTTGTCTATAGCATCGAACGCATTGGCCCGCTGCAAGTGGCCGCTCGTGATCGTTTGTACGATTTGAAAATTCGTAACGTTTATATCAAACATGGAGACGGATTCGCCGGATGGCCGGAAAATGGCCCATATACAGGGATTCTCGTTACCGCTGCACCAAAAGCCGTGCCGGAAGAACTCTACGAGCAGTTGGCCGTAGGCGGTGCCATGGTTCTGCCGGAAGGTGATAAAAACGTCCAGCGACTGATCACCATACGTCGCACCGCCAATAACTATGAACGAAGCGAGGGTGAATGGGTCAATTTCGTTCCAATGCTCTCGGGTAAAGTCTGATCATGATATTTTCCAGCCTGTACGACCGTGTCATGCGGTGGTCGCAACATCGTCATGCCCGGTACTATCTTGGCGCAGTAAGCGCGATGGAGTCATCGTTTTTTCCGGTACCGACAGCATTCATGTTGGCGCCCATGTGTCTGGCGAGGCGGGATCGCGCCTGGTCTTACGCCCTCAATGCAACGCTCACATCGGTTCTGGGTGGGATCGTCGGCTATTTGATCGGCATGTTTTTTTTCGACGCAGTCGGTCAGCAGATTATTGATTTCTACGATGCCCATGGGAAGTTCAATACCGCGATGCGCTGGTTTTCCGAATATGGAGTGTGGGTTGTGTTTATCGCCGGGTTTTCACCCATTCCATATAAGCTGTTTACCATTACATCCGGGCTGCTCGGGCTTGCATTTGGACCGTTTGTGCTGGCTTCGCTAGTAGGGCGCGCCGGACAATTTTTCCTGATTGCCGCATTGGTGGTGTTCGGAGGCGATCGTTTGGCGGGATCGATACGCAATTATGTCGAATGGATTGGCTGGGGTGTCATTGTGTTGGCGATAGCAGCCTTTCTGCTTCTGCCTCATTGAGGTTTTGGCCGTGACATTCTGCGAAGTTCGCCGACCTGAATCCACACTGGTACATGTGCTGGTAATTACAATTGTTGTGATACTCATCAACGGTTGTGCGCCGCGCGTATCCGCGCCGGTCCGTGATTTATCGGCACCGCTGAAAGCGGTCGAGGTATATCGTATCGTGCGACCGGGAGATACGCTGTACAGTTTGTCCTGGGCTGCGGGTGTGGACTATCGGCAGCTGGCTGCATGGAATGGACTGAGTCCACCTTATATTATCAAGCCGGGTCAGCGTGTTAGCCTGATACCGACTGGTCGTAAGCCGGTTGCAGGTCAGCCGTCTGTAGCCGCTTCAACGAGTCGGACCTCACCGAAAATCAGCGCCTTGCCCTCGACCACGGCAGCAGTGGCAACGCCGATTGAGCCGACAGCAATCGAATCGCCAGATGTTGTACCTGCAGCGCCATCTGTCGTTACTGCCGCAAAGCCTCAGCCCAGTACAGTGCCGTCACAGGCTGGAGCTAGCGTACCCGTGTCACCCGCCAACGCGGTTGCATTGAATAATCGCGGTACCTGGCAGTGGCCATTAAAAGGCAAGGTGGTTGGTGATTTCAAGGCGACTCGTGGAGTCGATATCGCTACCACTCAGGGAACACCGGTACATGCGTCGGCTCCCGGCCGGGTGGTCTATGCAGGGTCTGGATTACGTGGCTATGGTCAACTTGTGATCGTTAAGCACAGCGACGAATACTTGAGTGCTTATGGGCACAATCGTAAATTGTTGGTGGAAGAGGGTGACGTTATCGTTGGTGGGCAAGTCATTGCTGAAAGCGGCAGTGCGCCCGGAGAAGGTGACCAGATCCATTTCGAGATCCGGCGCAATGGACAGCCAGTGGACCCAATGCAACTTCTGGTTCGCAGCTAGGGCCTTCTAACCAGAATCCGTGCAATGTGAATTGATAATCAATGCAGCGACTACCCGTCTCTGTTCACCGGCCAGCACATTATAGGTTCGGCAGGCTGCCGGCGTTGCCATTGCCTCAAGTCCCATACCGCGGTTCGAGAACCAGGCCTGCATCCACGCGGGCGCGAATTCATGCGTATGACCCGTTCCAAGAAGGACAATTTCGGCACTGTGAGATTGAATCTCTTCGCAGGCGTTTTCGTCGATATTATTCATGTGAGTAATCGACCAGTTGGGGGATATTTTTTCTGGTGAAAGAATCACACTGCCATAATGCCTTGCGTCATTAACAACGATACAGTCATCCTCGTATGCTTTGATGATGTTAATGCCGCCGATGGTATCGAGATGGAGTTTCATGATTACGATTGTTAACTGGTGAGTTCGTCGGGAAATTCGATCAAAATTGTAACATGCAGATTTAAACCGCCCGATTCACCTGGTCCGTGTTTAAGACCTGAAGTTGTTGACGAATTTCGTTAGAATTACGCGTTTAACCGTTACCATTCGTCGCTGGGACTACTCCGATCGAACCGCTGTAAAGCACTTGTTATCAAGAAGTGTCTGGTGGCTTTTATCGGTCATGCGAAAGTAATGGGATATCAGATCTCGATTCAAGTTTTCAAGGAGTATTCGAACCTAATGAAACCAGTCAGAATCGGTATCGCTGGATTAGGCACCGTAGGTTGTGGCACTGTTCGCGTGCTGGAGCGTAACGGCGATGAAATCTCGAGGCGTGCCGGTCGGAAAATTGAAGTTACCCGTGCCCTCGTCAAGGATGCATCGCGCTTGCGCGATTGCCCGTTAACGGGTATCGAATTGACAACCGACTCGAGAGACTTGATTGAAGACCCGGAAATAGACGTTATTGTGGAACTGATGGGCGGTGATGATGCTGCCCGCGATCTCGTGCTTAAATCCATTGCTCGCGGCAAACATGTGGTCACCGCCAATAAGGCATTGATCGCAGTACATGGCAACGATATTTTTGAAAATGCACGGCAGCACGGGGTCATGGTTGCCTTCGAGGCGGCGGTTGCCGGTGGCATATCAATCATCAAGGTAATACGCGAAGGATTAAGCGGTAATCGCGTCAACCGTCTGGCCGGGATTATCAATGGCACCAGTAATTTCATATTGACCGAGATGCGTGTCGGTGGTCGCGAGTTTGCGGACGTTCTGAGCGATGCCCAACGACTTGGCTATGCCGAGGCTGATCCAGCTTTTGATGTGGGCGGAATAGATGCTGCCCACAAGCTGACGATATTAGCCTCCATCGCATTTGGCATACCCTTGCAATTCGATAAAGTCTACACAGAGGGAATCTCCAATATCCGGCCGGAAGATGTCGAACACGCCGCGCAATTGGGATACCGAATCAAACACCTTGGTATTGCTGCGCGTGTTGAGGGAGGATTCGAGCTTCGCGTGCATCCATGCCTGGTGCCGGAAAAGCGGCTGCTGGCCAATGTCGATGGGGTCATGAATGCCATTTTGGTTGAAGGTGACGCGGTCGGGCCCACGCTTCACTATGGTGCCGGCGCCGGCGCCGAACCGACCGCGTCAGCGGTGGTCGCCGATCTGGTTGACGTGGTTCGTGCATTAACCACCGATCCTGAAAACCGGGTGCCGCATCTGGCCTTTCAATCGGGTCGCCTGTCGGATGTGCCGATTCTGCCAATCGCAAAAATTCAGTCGGCCTACTATCTTCGCTTGAATGCCCTTAACCGTCCCGGCGTACTCGCTGATATCACTCGAATCCTGGGTAATCTTGATATCAGTATCCAGGCTATTCAGCAAAAGGGTAATGGCGATCATGAAGCGGTACTGCCCATAATCATCGTTACTCAAATGACACGCGAAGAGAATATGGACCAGGCCCTGGCTCAATTGGGCGAACTGCAAACCGTAGTTGGTGAGATTATCCGACTTCGTCTAGAAAACCTCGAATGGGATTAACCAAATGACCAGTTACACACGCTACCGCGGCCTGATTGACGCCTACCGGGATCGTCTGCCAGTTCCGGACGATGCCCGCGTCATCAGTCTTGGCGAAGGTAACACACCCTTGATACGACTCAACAATATAGGCAGTGACACCGCGCGTGGTATCGATGTCTATGTTAAATATGAAGGACTCAACCCCACTGGTTCATTCAAGGATCGGGGTATGACGGTAGCCGTTACCATGGCGGTCAACGAAGGGAGCCAGGCGGTAATATGCGCCTCCACCGGCAACACTTCAGCGGCTGCGGCCGCCTATGCAGCACGGGCCGGAATCCGTGCCTTCGTGGTGATACCTGAAGGCAAGATTGCGCTTGGTAAACTTGCCCAGGCAATGATGCACGGCGCCCGGGTAATGCAGATCACCGGTAATTTCGATGCCGGGATGGAAATCGTAAAATCCATGCCCGATATCGCACCGGTCACGCTGGTAAATTCGGTGAACCCCTATCGGCTGCAGGGTCAAAAAACAGCAGCATTTGAGATTGTCGATGCCCTTGGTTTCGCGCCGGACTATCACTTTTTGCCTTTGGGAAACGCCGGCAATATCAGCGCCTACTGGATGGGGTATCGAGAATATTGCGAGAATGGTCCCGCGGCGATGACGCCGAAGATGATCGGCTGCCAGGCCTCGGGAGCAGCACCATTTTTGCGAGGCGGTCCAGTGGATGAGCCCGATACGGTGGCAACGGCTATTCGAATCGGCCGGCCACAATCCTGGGATCTTGCAATACGCGCCAGGGAGGAATCCGACGGCTGGTTTCTTGAGGCCGACGATAACGAGATTCTGGCTACCCAGAAACTGCTTGCCGAACGCGAGGGAATATTCTGCGAGCCGGCATCGGCAGTATCCGTTGCCGGTGCACTTCGTGACATCGCTGCCGGAAAAGTGGGTAACGGATCGAATATAGTCTGCACTCTCACCGGACATGGTTTAAAGGATCCTGATATTGCTATTTCTCAGAGTGTTTCGCCAATTTCGGTTGAGTCCAATCCGGATGCAGTTCGTGAGGTTATTCTTGGTTCGTAACACGATCAATCGAATGTTGCACGAACGACCGGTTCAATAACCGACATGCGGGCAAGAAAAACGATATCGAGACGTAGCAACAATCATGAAGTTATTGGCGCCGAAGGGCTGGCGCCGGTGATTCGCCGGGTGCTTGCCAACCGCGATATCCGTTCCATTGATGACCTGTCTTTTTCAAATAAGGATTTGCTTCCGCCCACGGGGATATTAAATCTTGATTTGGCGGCAGAGGTTATCTGTAAGCACATTGTTAGTGAATCACGCATTGTATTGGTGGGAGACTACGATGCAGACGGCGCTACAAGCTGTGCCCTCGGTGTGCTGGTGCTTCGTGAAATGGGCGCAATCAGCGTCGACTATCTGGTGCCTGATCGATTCAAGCTCGGCTATGGACTGTCGGCCGCGTTGGTGGATATCGCCAGTGACAGTGAACCTTCATTATTGATTACCGTAGATAACGGAATCGCCAGTTTAGAGGGTGCAAGGAAGGCACGGGAGAAGGGAATAGATCTTGTTATTACTGATCATCACCTGCCTGGAGATGTATTGCCGGATGCAACGGTCATCGTCAATCCCAATCTGCCCGGGGACTCGTTTCAGAGTAAGAACCTCGCTGGAGTAGGGGTTATTTTTTATGTCTTGTCCGCTGTTCGTCAGCACCTCAAACAAGTCGGTTGGTTCAAAAAACGCGGTATTCGCGAACCCGCCCTGGCCACCTATCTGGATCTCGTCGCACTTGGAACCTATGCCGACCTGGTTCGCCTTGATCACAACAATCGGATTCTGGTTGCCCAGGGGTTGCGTCGAATCAACGCGGGTAAATGCCGGCCGGGCATACGTGCCCTGATCGATGTAAGTGGTCGCCGTGCTGGTCGTCTGGTTGCCAGCGATCTTGGTTTTCAGATTGCTCCGCGACTCAATGCCGCCGGGCGACTCGAGGATATGTCCATTGGGATTGAATGCTTGATCGAAAACGACCCCGTGCGTGCGAGACAACTGGCTGATCAGCTCGACGCTATCAATCGCGACCGTAAGAGCATCGAGATAACGATGCAACAACAGGCGTTAGCGGCAATTGCGCATGAAGCCAGTTTACAGCCTGATAGCCCCGTACAAGGACTCTGTATATATCATAAGGACTGGCACGAAGGCATTGTCGGGCTGGTTGCCTCACGGTTAAAGGAACGTCGTTCAGTCCCGGCCATAGCCTTCGCGCCATCTGAAAATGGCGAACTCAAAGGCTCTGCTCGTTCGGTTCCAGGCGTACATATACGTGATATTTTGTGCGAGATTGATGCACTTGCGCCTGGTTTGCTACTTCGATTCGGTGGTCATGCCATGGCCGCTGGCATGACTATCCTGGAAATCGATTTTGACCGTTTTCGTGAATCGTTTCTCCTTGCTTTGCAGCACCATGACGACAGCATACGCGCGGCAAGTGAACTGTTAACGGATGGGCCACTGCAAGGGGAGTTCGATGATCTCGGCTTTATTCACACACTCCGCACACTGGCGCCGTGGGGGCAGGGATTCACCGAACCACTGTTCGACAACACCTTCCGTGTGATTGAACAAAAGCTCGTTGGCGATATTCATTTGAAGATGGTACTGGCGCCAGAGGGGGGCTCGCAGCGTATTGAGGGAATCCAGTTTCGTTTCCTGGAGGCTGCCGGTGCCCCGTGTCCCGAGTTTTCAACGATTCATGCGGCCTATCGTGTCGATCTGAATGAGTTTGCCGGCCGCGTCCGACCGCAACTGATCATTGAACATTTCAACCCGGTAGCGAATTGACACGACACTGCTGGCAAGTAACAGGCTTTGTGTACAATTGATATTAAAACTTCACCGCGAAATTCTTTCTCATGCAACTTGAAGATCTTATTGGCAATACACCACTGATTTCATTGAAGAGACTCCATCCGGATAATGGCGGCGAGATGTGGGTCAAGATGGAAGGCCAGAACCCCGCGGGATCGGTCAAGGATCGTCCCGCCTTCAATATGATCATGGAAGCGGAACGTCGTGGTGATATTCGACCAGGGGATACTTTGATTGAAGCGACCAGTGGTAATACCGGTATTGCACTTGCCATGGTTGCGGCAATGCGCGGATATAGGATGCGACTTATCATGCCCGACAATATGAGCCAGGAACGTCGTACAACCATGAGCGTGTATGGTGCGGAACTTGTTCTGGTGACTCGGGATGAAGGCATGGAATATGCCCGAGACCTGGCATTAAGCATGCAGGAACGGGGCGAGGGTATTGTGCTCGATCAGTTTGCCAATCCTGATAACCCGGATTCCCACTACAAAACAACAGGTCCTGAACTGTGGCGTCAGACTGAAGGTCGGATTACGCATTTCGTTAGCGCGATGGGTACCACCGGGACAATCATGGGTGTGTCGCGCTACTTAAAGGAGAAGAATCCACAAATTGCCATTGTTGGCGTACAGCCTGATGAGGAGTCATCGATTCCCGGGATTCGACGCTGGCCACAAGCGTATTTGCCGAAAATTTATGACGCCAAGCGCGTTGATCGGGTTATTGAAGTTCGACAGGCTGATGCCGAAGAATATAGTCGCTTACTCGCTCGGCAAGAGGGTCTTTTCTGCGGTGTATCATCGGGCGGTGCGGTGTTCGCAGCGCGACAAATTGCACTGGAATTTCCGGGTGCGGTTATCGTAAGCGTTGTATGCGATCGTGGTGACCGCTATGTCAGTACCGGCGTTTTCAATTAGTGTTTTGCAAATCGATTAATGCCCTAATCACAACATTAAATATGTGCATTTAACTTGCATTACTGAATTTATAGTTATTTTTTCACAATCAATCTTAAATTTACCGATGAAGTCTCATGGTTAATACCGACAAAGAGTTCCTGCACTCACTGCACCCGATTATGGATGATGCTATCGTTCTGTCACAAAGTCAGTCATTCAGGCTTGAGAAAATACCGTGCTGTTATCTTCTGCATGACAAACAGGATGATGGTCATGTAATCAAGCTCAATGATTCAGGCATTCTTATCTGGCACTTATGTAGCGACAAACGTACCGTAGGTGAGATTGTCGACCTGCTTGCAGACGGCTTTGAACAGCCACGTGAGGATATGGCACGCGACGTCAGTCGGGTTGTCGAGTATCTGATAGAAGAGCGAGCCCTGCTATCGGAAGCTGATAGTTGAGACTTATTCGACAGTTTGATTCTTGATCTGACGCAAGAAACCAATTACATGACCTATGGATAGCACTTCATGAACACGCTGGTATTCGATATCGAAACCGTACCGGATGTCGCACTTGGCGCGCGCCTGTTTGAACTTGAAGGCCTGGATGACGCAGACATTGCACGGGCGATGTTTGCGCGTCGACGCGAGAAAACCGGCGGCTCCGAATTTCTTCAGCACCACTTCCATCGAATCGTTGCCATTTCGATTTGTCTCAAGACATCGAAACAATTCAAAGTCTGGTCGCTGGGTGATGAAGACTCCGATGAAGGTGAGTTGATCCGCAGGTTCTTTGACGGTATCGATCGCTATCAGCCCACCCTGGTAAGCTGGAACGGCGGTGGTTTCGATTTGCCCGTTCTTCACTATCGGTCGATGATTTACGGTATTAATGCCGAGCGATACTGGGATACCGGACAACTGGATCGTGAATCGCGATATAACAATTACACCAATCGATTCCATGCCCGTCATACCGATCTGATGGATGTACTTTCAGGCTACCAGGCACGTGCCGTGGCACCGCTCGATCAGATTGCCGTAATGCTCGGATTTCCAGGTAAGTTTGGAATGAGTGGGAGTGAAGTCTGGCCGGCCTATCTTGAGGGTCGTCTGTCTGATATTCGTGACTATTGTGAAACCGATGTACTGAATACCTATCTCGTTTATCTGCGGTTTGAAGTTACCCGGGGCGTACTTGACATTGAATCCTTCGAGCGACAGTGCACGGAGATTCGCGACTACCTGACTGAAGAGAATAAACCACACTTTACCCGCTTCCTTGAAACCTGGAATGCTTCATGAGCGAATTTGAAGCGCAGGTCGATGATCTGAGCCATGATGGGCGCGGGGTAACCCGGGTCGATGGCAAAGTATATTTCGTCGAAGGTGCACTACCCGGCGAGTTAATCAGGTTTCAACGTACCAAACGTCACCGCAGGCATGAGACCGGTAAGCTCGTTGAGATTCTCGAGCCAAGCGATGATCGGGTTGAACCGCCATGCCAGTACTTTGGGGTATGTGGTGGATGTGCAATGCAACACCTCGATAGTGCCGCACAGGTGGCTTACAAACAGGGTGTTTTGCTGGATTCTCTACGGCGAATTGGCAAGGTGGATCCGACACGGGTACTTGAACCGCTGACCGGTGCATCGATCGGATATCGTCGTAAAGCGCGACTCGGAATTCGATTCGTTCCTAAAAAAGGCGGTGTCCTGGTTGGCTTTCGTGAACGGCATAAATCCTACATTACATCATTGGATGAATGTCTGGCGCTTGATCCCAACATTTCATGTCTGCTACCGGCATTACACCAACTTGTTGGTGCGTTATCCTGTTATGACCGGGTACCGCAAATTGAAGTTGCTCGCGGCGATTCCCAGGTCGCCCTTGTGTTTCGTCATCTTGAAGCATTAACTGACCAGGATCATGAACGATTACAGACATTTGCCTGTGATCACGATGTCGATATCTATCTGCAGTCAGGTGGCCCAGACACAGTAATGCCGTTACGAACAGGTGAAGCCCGGCTTCTTCAGTATCGTCTCGACGAATTCGACATCAATATTCGATTTGATCCGACCGATTTTGTGCAGGTCAATGCAGACGTAAATGATGCTATGGTGAAGCGTGCAGTTGAACTTCTCCAACCAAATGTGACTGACAACATACTGGAATTATTTTGCGGTATCGGTAACTTTTCGCTACCCTTTGCTCGCCGCGCCGGTTCAGTTGTCGCAGTCGAGGCGAATGAGATACAGGTCGAGCGGGCACGTGGCAATGCACAATTAAACAACATTGATAATACCGAGTTCGTGGTGGCAGACTTGTACAGTGATCAAATCGAATCATTAAAACGGTTTGATCACTGTAACAAGTTGTTTCTCGATCCTCCCCGTTCCGGGGCGATTGAGACCGTTAAGGAATTGGTGCCAAAACTAAAACCCGAACGAATTGTTTATGTGTCCTGTAATCCAGCGACACTTGCCCGTGATAGCGAATTACTTGTTAACAAGGAAAATTATCGGCTCGATGAAGTGGGCATTATTGATATGTTTCCACATACTACCCATGTTGAATCAATCGCTGTTTTTAACCTTAAATAGCTTAAGCCGATTTCCTGCAAATAAAACCATTTCAAAACACGAGCCGGCATGAGGCCGATTCGTGTTTTGAATAAATCAGTGTTACCCAGGTAATCAGGTCTCGACTTTGTCTATTGTTGATTCCGCTACGGGTATTGAAGTGTTGTCGTTTCGGGATTCCGTTGATTTATCTGACTGCACTACAGGTTGAATACTGCCGTTTGGCTCTGCTGTGTTGTCGGCTGGCTTCGATCCGCCACGACGATTATTGCGACCGCCTCGCGACCACGCCGTTCGAGTAGTGCTTCTCGATCCACGTGAATTCCCTTCAGTCGGTGATCCCACCCCAGGCTGTGTCGGATCACTGCGGTTGCTTTCACTGCGGTTGCTTTCGTTGCGGTTGCTTTCGTTGCGGTTGCTTTCGTTACGGTTGCTTTCGTTACGGTTGCTTTCGTTACGGTTGCTATCACTACGCCGTCCACTTCGATTGGAAGAACGACTGCGACTGGAACGGGGTTTGCGCGGCTGATCACCGTCCTCGGATTGTTTCGATCCACCTTCACCACGCTGCCGCTGAGGGCGGTTGCCTTGATTCCGACTGCCACTAGTCTGCGAATCGCTTTCGGAGCGCTGCTTCTGGCTGCGATTTTGTCGTCGCTGTCCGTCGGTGTTTTGGGTTGATGAGCGTTGATTACGAGAACGTGATTGTCGCTGACCACCTGGGGAAGAACGCTTATTAGTATTCTTGTCATCGGTATTTGCTTCGTCAGAAGAGCTATTACCCAACATTTCACCTGAAAGCGCCTGCCAGATTCTTTTCAGGAAGCCTTCCTTGCGGATTTCTGCCTCGACTGGAGCCTTCACCTTTGACTGAATGTCGTCGAGATTGATACTGGGTGATTCAGATGTTGCATAGACCGTATCGGCATTCAGGTCAGTCGGTTCGTCCTTATTGAACTCAATCATGTGGCTGAGCATATTTTCAAGCTCATCGACATCGTCAGAGCGTAGGCGTTTGATTTGAAAATGCGGAGATTCAAGCTCGTCAGTCGGTAGTATCAAAATACTGGTGGCAAGACGGGACTCGATCTGATTAAGCTCGTGACGTTTCTCGTTTAACAAGAAAGTCGCGGTTGAAATCGGCAAATGCGCGTGAATTGCCTCGGTATTCTCTTTAAGTGCCTCTTCTTCGAGTATTCGAAGCAGGCTTAAAGCTGATGATGTGACACTGCGAATACTACCGGTTCCTTCACAGCGGGGACAGGCGACGTAATTTGAGTCGCTAATGGAAGACCGTAATCGCTGACGCGACATTTCAAGGAGGCCGAATCGCGAAATCCGACCAACCTGAACACGGGCGCGATCGGCTTTCAAAGCATCATTCAGACGATTCTCAACCAGTCTCTGGTTTTTTGTCGACGACATGTCAATGAGGTCAATGACAATAAGGCCGCCGAGATCGCGAATTCGAAGTTGCCTGGCGACTTCATCAACCGCCTCCAGATTCGTCTGTAGCGCGGTTTCTTCGATATCCGCGCCTTTGGTTGCACGTGCCGAGTTCACATCGATAGCAACGACTGCTTCTGTGTGATCAATAACCAGCGCACCCCCTGAGGGTAATCTGACTTCCCGTGAGTAAGCAGTCTCAATCTGGTGCTCAATCTGAAAGCGGGAGAACAGCGGAATATTGTCCTCATATAGTTTCAGTCGAACCCGTGAATTCGGCATGACCTGTTCGAGAAATCGTGCCGCGCGATCATGTATGCCTGGCTCATCAATCAGAATCTCTGATATATCGCCACGCATATAGTCTCGGAGGGCGCGAACAATCAGATTACTTTCCTGGAATATCAGGAAAGGGGCAGGGCGTTCCTTGGCTGCATTTTCGATGGCATCCCAGAGTTGCAGGAGGAAATCGAGATCCCATTGCATTTCTTCCTGGGAATGGCCGATACCGGCTGTTCGGGCAATCAGTGCATGATTATCAGAAAACTCAAGGCCAGCAATTGCATCGCGAAGTTCTGCCCGTTCGCTGCCTGATATGCGTCTTGAAATCCCGCCGCCTTTTGGATTGTTTGGCATCAACACAAGGTAGCGACCGGCAAGACTGATAAAGGTTGTCAGCGCGGCTCCCTTGGTGCCGCGTTCATCCTTGTCTACTTGAACGACGAGTTCCAGACCTTCGCTAACGACCTGATCGATTTTGACCTGGGCCATCGGAGTTGATGGCGAGAAGTTCTGGAAGTAAGTCCTGGAGATTTCTTTAAGGGGCAGGAAACCTTGTCGACCAGCGCCGTATTCAACGAATGCGGCCTCAAGACTCGGTTCGACTCTGGTAATTTTTGCCTTGTATATATTGCCTTTTTTCTGAGCTCTTACAGCAGATTCTATATCGAGATCGAGTAGCTTTTGGCCATCGACTATGGCGACCCTGAGTTCTTCAGGATGGGTCGCATTAAAAAGCATGCGTTTCATCGCGGGTGTGTTCTCCGGCCGATTCTTGCCGTCGAACGTGTCGCGTCTACTGGAATACGATACCAGTCAGTTGCAAAACAATTGCACGTTCCACTCTAGGTGTGAACTAAAAATACATAATAAATCAAATATTTATAGATATTTTTAAAAGCAAGTTCGTAATATTGCTACGCAAATTGGTTCATTTCACAGTAGCTTGCACTGCGACACATTCGGTCAAATCGGCACTGATTAGGTGCGTTCCTTCAATATGAAGGGCGAGGAACGCTAAGCCCCTGGCCGGACGATTTAGTATCAGTTCGTGTTGCCACCGCCATTACGCACTCGATTTTCGCCGATGCTACCCGATTTTCTGATCGCGCCTGACAGACATAAGCCAAGTTGTTTTTGTTACAAACTTGTGGTCGGCGGACTGATGCCGTTCGGTGGCTAAGACGGGTGCTCTATGTACTTCCCGGGTGGCAACCCGGATCGTCGGACCATGATTCAAGCCATTATTTTTCAACGTGAGAGCCTGTAAAAATTCCCTCATCGCTGTAAAACTTGTGGTGATTTCTATAACGGAAACCGCCATGGACGAATATAACAGCCCTATTTGGGGACCGCAATCACCTTAATAATCCATAGTGAGCCTATTAAATGGAACGCTTTGTCTTAAGCGTTACAGACTCTATAATGTCGTCGCCCTGAACTCCCGATCAAAATCGTCCCATCAATAGCACCCCAATTGGCCCCCGTAAGGAAATCGTGACTCGTCACGAAGACGGGCAACGTCTCGACAACTATCTGACCAGTCGACTCAAAGGTCTGCCGAGATCGCGGCTATACCGGATAATCCGGCGGGGTGAAGTGCGTATCAATGGATCACGATGTTTGCCATCGACGCGCCTCGCTACCGGTGATGTCGTACGGATTCCACCCGTTCGTACCGCACATGATGCTAATAACACGGCGCCTCTACCCAAGGCCCTTAAGATGCTTGATTCACGGGTGTTGTATCAAGACGAGCATCTGCTGGTAATTGACAAACCTGCAGGTGTAGCAGTTCATGGTGGCAGCGGTATACCTTTCGGAGTCATTGAAGCACTCAAGAGATCGTCATTGGCGGGTGAGTTTCTGGAGCTTGGTCATCGTCTCGATCGAGATACATCGGGCTGTCTGGTGTTGGCGCGGACTCGAAAAGCCTTGTTATCCATTCACGAAGCATTCCGGCGTGAAGCGGAGCTCGTCAGTAAGGTTTATCTCGCGCTCGCGGCACGCAAGTGGCTAGACGACAGAGGTGACCATTTTCGTATTGATCACCCACTTGAGCGTTACCGTGATCCGTTGACCGGGCACTCGCGAATGCGCGTCTCGTCCATTGGCCAGAGCGCAGCCAGTCAGGTGGAGCTTGTCAGGCGTTTTGATTCGGCGTGTCTTGTTAAGGTTCATCTGGAAACCGGACGTATGCACCAGGCCCGGGTGCATTTGGCAAGCGTTGGCTTGCCAGTTGCTGGCGATGACATATACGGAGATAGTGGATGCAACAAGGCACTGCGTGATTGTGGTCTGAAACGATTGTTTTTACACGCGAGTACACTCAGCTTCAATCATCCGGAAAATGGCCAACGACAGGTATTTGATGCGCCCCTTGCACCCGAGCTTTCAGATGTGATCGAAAAACTGGAAAAGATTTGATGAACGAGCGCGGCACCGGTACCTGTTATCCGCCAAATTCATTCGGGTCAACGGCGCAGTATTGTTGTAAATTGACAGACATTCCCGACCCGCCTGACGGGCATCGATTTATTATCACAATTGCGACAATTCCGACAAACGCGTTTATTGTTAGAACGGAAAACGGGCTCTGCGCCTTTATCAATCGATGCGCGCATCACCAACTTGAACTCGACTGGATTGAAGGCAAATTCTTCTCACACGATCTTGACCACATAATTTGCTCAACCCACGGGGCGATATTCGAACCAGATACCGGATTTTGTGTTGCCGGGCCTTGTATCGGCAAATCCCTCAAACAACTGGACGTATCGGTCGTTGGCAACAAGGTATTCATACGGTCATCTGCGACAACGAAGATTACAACCAGGATATAGCTTTACCCTCAGTTTTGACTATTAATTTGTTCAATATCCTTGAACACCACAGAAACCAGAACTTTAACCTTACAGGTATTATTGATTTATGAATGACGACAAGATTGAATCTATTGCCCGGGAAATCCTGACGGAATTTCGACGTTATCGGAGAGGTCGCTGGTGGGCGCGTGCATTCTGGGCAATCCTCATTCTGGCGCTGATTTTTTTTCCGATGGTCAAGGATTTACACACCGATGTCGGTCGACATAGCGCCTTAATTGACTTAAGCGGCGTCATTGGAATAGGTGAGGACGCATCTTCCGATCGAATTAATGAAGGACTTCGTGCAGCTTTTGAAAGTTCGTCCGTGAAGGGTGTGATCCTGCGGGTTAACAGCCCGGGTGGTAGTCCGGTGCAGTCCAGACAAATTAACCAGGAAATTGCGCGATTACGATCACTGCACCCGGATATTCCGGTGTATACCGTGGTCGAGGAAATTTGTGCATCAGGCGCGTATTACGTGGCGGTTGCGTCTGACAGGATATTTGTCGATCCCGCCAGCCTGGTAGGATCGATAGGCGTCAGGCTGGACAGCTTCGGGTTAGTCGAGGCGCTGGAAAAACTTGGAATCGAACGTCGTTTGTTTACTGCAGGCTCACGCAAGGGCGCCCTGGATCCGTTCCTGCCGCTTCAGAAAGACGATGTCGAATTCGTTGAAAGTTTGATCGAGCCGGTACATCGGCAATTTATCGAGGCTGTTGAAAAGGGTCGTGGCGAACGATTAAATCCGGGCGACACGAACCTCTTCAGTGGAATGATCTGGGGCGGCGAAGAGGCGCTTCAACTTGGTTTGGCGGATGACTATGGCACGGTTGATTCGGTGGCTCGAGACATCATCGGGGAAGAACAGATCGTCGATTACACACCCGGCTACGATTTGTTTGAAGAAATCTCACGAGAGTTGTCGATGCAATTCAGCTTGGTGCTGACCCGAATAATCGAAAAAACGGGATGGCGTTTACAATAATTGATCAGGTGGCACGTAGACCTGAAAATGCCTGATATAAGTGTTTGTGGAATATTTTCTCAATTCGTTATCATAAATATTTAAAAAAGCGTGACCCCTTCCACATTCAGCATCTCGCACAATCGAATCATTGGCAAGCCGATCAGGCTGTTGGGGTCGTTACCGCTTAATGAACGAATCAGACTGATCCCTGCACCTTCGGCCTTGACGCTGCCACAACAATTATAGGGTTTTTCAAAGGCAAGATATCTCTCGATTATCTCTCGATCAATTTCCCGAAAGGTAACGTAGAACGGATCTACAGCGGTTTGTGTACGTCCAGTCTCGGTATTATGCAACGCAAGTCCGGTATACAGCGTTATTCTGTTGCCGGATGCGGATAGGAGATGACGTATGGCTTCGTCATGATCGGCCGGCTTTCCGACTATGATGCCCGCGTGTTCGGCAACTTGATCGGAGCCAATGACAAGTGTGCCGGATCGGCCCTCGGCGACCTTTAGCGCCTTGGCAACCGAAAGTCTTGTAACCAGGTCTTCGGGCGACTCATTCGGACGAGGGGATTCGTCGATTTCAGGACTTTCACACTCGAATTCAAGTCCACTACGGGCCAATAATTCGCGACGGAACGGTGACGACGATGCAAGAACGATAGAATAGGGCGATTTCATGAGTCAGACAGGCTCTTTGGGATACTCGATTACGGGCGTCAGTATACCGTCGAGATGGGTTGACACGGTCAGATCTGAAAACTTCAGTTGGTGTTATTCAACGTTTTGACATATTCCAGACACATCTATATGATTCGCCGATTTTTTGCGTCCGGTGATGGGTTACCATATCGGTCTTCGTGAGTAGTCGTGCATCGGCGCTCATCACCTCCCATCAGATCGAACAAATCGCGGGAAATTAACAAGGTACTGAGAGAATGGCAGTTCAGAAAAGTCGAAAGACCCCTTCAAAACGCGGTATGCGTCGTTCGCATGACTCACTGGGAGAGGCTTGTTTATCAGTCGACCCTGTATCAGGTGAACTGCATCGACGTCATCACGTCACCGCCGACGGCTACTATCGCGGCAAGAAAGTAATTGCCGATCGTGAAGCAGATATCGATATAGAAGCCTGATCCGGACCGCAGCGATCGATTGAATCTGGCTTTCGGATGACAATAACGATCGCAATCGATGCAATGGGTGGTGATTTCGGCCTCGATGTCACGATACCGGCAGCAATTAGCGCCCTTGATGAGACTCACGACGTTAATCTGATACTGGTAGGACCTGTTGAAGACATTAAGTCTCATCTGGGTTCCCGGGTCAGTGATGCGCGATTGAGCCTGGTGAACGCGACCCAGGTGGTTGGCATGGATGAGTCGGCGGCTAACGCATTGCGTGGCAAAAAAGACTCCTCAATGCGCGTTGCAATCAACCAGGTCAGGAATGGCAAGGCACAGGCTTGCGTAAGTGCCGGAAACACCGGTGCATTAATGGCAACGGCGCGCTTCGTGTTAAAGACCCTGCCAGGGATTAGCCGGCCAGCCATCGTAACGGCGTTGCCACGCGCTCAAGGACGTGTTCACGTCCTCGATCTCGGTGCCAATGTCGACGTGCCAGCGGAAATTCTCTTTCAGTTTGGGGTTATGGGCGCTACCTTGGTGCGTTGCATTGAAAATCGTGAACCCACCGTCGGCTTGCTGAATCTCGGTGTCGAGGATATCAAGGGGAGTGATACGATTCGCCGGGCCTCGGAACTTTTTCGCGACAGTCCGCTAAACTATATCGGGTTTGTCGAAGGTGACGAGATTTTCAACGGGACAGTCGATGTGATCGTTTGCGACGGATTCTCGGGAAACGTTGCTCTCAAAACCAGTGAAGGACTCGCGCAAATGATTCGTGCCATGCTCAAGGAAGAATATAGCCGCAACTTGCTTACACGACTGGCAGGAATGTTTTCAATGCCAGTATTACGTTCTCTTGGCAAGCGTATGGATCATCGCCGCTACAATGGTGCAAGTCTTGTTGGCTTGCGTGGAACTGTTATCAAAAGTCATGGCGGAACCGACGTATTGGGATATGCCAAAGCCATTGATGTCGCTGTTACCGAAGTACGAAACCGGGTTATCGAGAATCTTGAAGCAGCTTTTGGTGAGATTGGCGAGGTCGCCGTCTGAATTATGTACAGTCGCATCATAGGCACGGGTTCGTACCTGCCCAGCCGCATAGTCGATAATCATGAACTCGAACGAATGGTCGATACCAGTGACGAGTGGATTCGTACGCGTACGGGAATCGTACAACGCCATATTGCTGCCGAGGGTGAATTTACCAGCGATCTGGCCGAGGCTGCTGCACGTCGGGCGATTGACGCGGCCGGAATTGATCCCAACGAGATCGATTTAATTGTGGTTGCTACCACCACCCCGGATCTGGTATTCCCGAGTACCGCAACGCTGGTTCAACATCGCCTTGGGATACGCGGTTGTCCGGCATTTGATATTCAGGCGGTCTGCGCCGGATTCATGTATGCGCTGGATATTGTCGATAAATATATACGCACGGGTGCCGCACATAATGTATTGGTGATCGGTGCGGAAACCTTTTCCCGGATTATCGACTGGACCGATCGCAACACCTGTGTGTTATTCGGTGACGGTGCCGGCGCGATGGTGATCCGCGCAGACGAAGAGCACGGTATTCTGTCATCGCATATACATGCCGATGGTGCTTACAAGGAACTGCTCTGGGTTCCGGTCGGGGTATCGAATGGCGGTGCCGAGCTTGAAGCCGGTAGAGCCTTTACCCGAATGAAAGGTAATGAAGTCTTTCGCTGGGCCGTCAATGCCATGAGTGATATTGCTCTGGATGCACTTAAGCATAACAATATGAGTGTTGATGAGGTTGACTGGGTAGTGCCTCATCAGGCCAATGTCAGAATCATTCATGCCATTGGCAAACGCCTTGGAGTCAGTCCTGACAAACTGGTTATTACGGTGTGCGATCATGGCAATACATCTGCGGCTTCGGTGCCATTGGCGTTCGATGTGGCAGTGCGCGACGGACGCTTTAAACCCGGCGATGTAATCCTGCTCGAAGGATTCGGCGGTGGTTTTACCTGGGGTTCGGTGCTTCTTCGATATTAGGAGGATGATTAGCTTGTGACTGACTCTGCATTTGAAAACGCAATTTGCCTTGTAACAGGCGCGAGCCGCGGAATCGGACAGGCAATTTCAATTGCTCTGGGAAGTGCCGGTGCCACAGTCGTTGGCACAGCAACAAGCGCTGGCGGCGCCGACGCCATTACCGGCGCGTTCAAGGAATCCGGGATACGTGGTACCGGCATGCTACTCAACGTATCTGACAGCGACAGTGTTGAGACGGTCGTTAAAGCTGTCGGGGAAAAATTTGGCGCGCCAACCATTCTGGTCAATAATGCCGGCATCACTCGCGATAATCTCATCCTGCGTATGAAGGAATCGGAATGGGACGACACCATGGATACCAATCTTAAATCGCTGTACCGTATGACGCGTGCCTGTGTTCGGGCAATGACCCGGGCTCGTTCAGGACGTATCATCAATATCAGCTCGGTAGTGGGTGCTACCGGGAATGCAGGGCAATCCAATTATGCCGCCAGCAAAGCTGGAATGATCGGCTTTACACGCTCACTTGCTTCTGAATTGGCGAGCCGTAATATTCTTGTTAATGCCATTGCACCTGGATTTATCGAAACTGATATGACCGCGGAACTAAACGATACGGTACGCGAGAAACTACTTGCGACGGTGCCATTAGGGCGCCTCGGAAGTCCTGATGAAATCGCTCGAGTGGCTGTATTTTTAGCGTCACCTGCGGCGAATTACATCACCGGTCAAACCATTCATGTTAATGGTGGCATGTATATGGGTTGAACCACAGTGTCTGTAAAGTGGCTTTTTACAACCAGTCGTGCGTTGTAAAGTCGTTTTTAAAACATTTATAACTTGTTGTTTTATTTATATTAACCAATTATTTTTCCCAAATCACGGGTCGTGTCTGTCATGGTGGACTTGGCTGAGTGAATAGTGTTAACTTTGCGCTCCCGAATGAGGGGAGGAACCTCGCGGTTCCGAGCGATCTGGACACTACCCGGAGTTTGGGTACCGACTCATCCTAACTGGAGGTTTTACCGATAATGAGTAGCATTGAAGAACGCGTCAAAAAGATCGTTGTGGAGCAACTTGGTGTTAGTGATGACCAAGTAACTCCCGATGCATCGTTTGTCGATGATCTTGGCGCGGATTCACTTGATACCGTTGAGCTTGTGATGGCTCTCGAGGAAGAATTCGATACCGAGATTCCTGACGACGAGGCTGAAAAAATTACCACTGTGAAACAGGCGATTACCTTCATACAGGAAAACGCCAGCGCCTGATTCCCGACTCCGCGTGATAGTCGGTAGTGCCGTACAATTCCGAGGTGCTGAACGCAACAGGAATTGTCAGTACTCCGAACGCTGATTGGGATGCTACTTGACCGAGTCCCTCTCGGACATCACCTGAACAACGCCGCCGCCCGTTTCAACTCTGGTGGCGGCGTTTTAGTGTAAGCACAGGGTTTTAATATGAGTAAACGTCGAGTTGTCGTTACCGGGCTTGGCATGGTTTCGCCAGTGGGCAGCGACTGTCCGACGTCTTGGCAGAACCTGTTGGGTGGTGTCAGTGGCGTCGATACCATCCGTAGTTTTGATGCTTCAAGCATGCCGTCAAGGATAGCTGGCGAGGTTAAGGATTTTAATCCCGAAGCGGTACTCCCGGTCAAGGAATTGCGCAAGATGGATCGTTTCATCCAGCTTGGCATGGTCGCCGGAATTGAGGCAATCAAGGATTCCGGGCTTGATTTCAGCGATGAAGCTCTTGCTCTCACAAGTGGCGTCTATATTGGCGCAGGCATCGGTGGCGTTGGAACTATTGAAAAGACCACTGAGGCTTTTCTGGAGCGGGGCTATAAACGCGTATCACCATTCTATATTCCGATGAGCATCATCAATATGGTCTCCGGTAACCTGTCGATTCTATATGGATTGAAAGGACCGAATCTATCGATGGTGACTGCTTGTAGCACGGGTACCCACGCCATAGGTGAAGCAAGCAGGATGATCGAATATGGTGATGCGGATGTCATGGTTGCCGGCGGCACCGAGGGTTCGGTTACACCCACCGCCATGGCCGGGTTTGGCGTTGCCAAGGCGTTAAGTCGTAACAACGACAATCCAACCGCCGCCAGTCGCCCGTGGGATATCGGACGTGATGGCTTTGTTCTGGGTGAAGGTGCCGGCGTGTTGGTTCTCGAAGAGATGGAGCATGCCAAACGTCGAGGTGCGCAAATCTATGCAGAACTCGCAGGTTTTGGTGTCAGTGGCGATGCGCACCACATGACTCAACCAGCTCCCGGAGGCGAAGGCGCTTCCCGATGCATGGTTAATGCAATCCGCAATGCAGGGTTGAATACCGATCAAATCAATTATCTCAACGCACACGGCACCTCTACGCCGCTCGGTGATATTGCCGAAACGCTAGCCATCAAGAGAACCTTCGGTGACCACGCCTATCAGCTTGCAGTCAGCTCAATTAAATCCATGATCGGTCATCTGCTCGGTGCAGCAGGGGGCGTAGAGGCGGTGACCACAGCACTCAGTGTGTATCATCAGGTCATTCCTCCGACAATCAACCTCGAAAATCAGGATCCTGAATGCGACCTCGACTACGTACCGGGTAGCGCGCGGGAGATGACGATCGATGCAGCATTATCAAACTCCTTCGGCTTCGGCGGTACCAACGGTACTCTGGTATTTAGCCGGGTCTAGTCGCATGCTGCACACATGTTGCAGGTCAGTGCGATTTTTGACACAACTTGACCGTAAACTGCCATGTTAATTGGGTAGATGAGCAATTCAAGCCGTGTTACAACATCATCGTGTTTTCCATTGGATAATTAAAGCGGTCCGTAAGTGGTGATACCACTAAAATGAAAATCGCATTTACATCGGCTCGAGATACTGAAGTAAAAAATCCGATTCGCGGCTTCTCATTGTGGATTGCTCTCGCCATAATATTGTTTGCTGTCGTGATCGGGTTTACCGCACTCGGTATTTATATGCGCCATACATTGTCGGCGCCGCTTCACCCCGGGTCATCAATCTACACCATTGAACGGGGTCAGACACTGAAAAGCTTTGCACGTGAGCTTAGGCGAGCCGGTGTCATACAGGAGGCGTACAGCTTGCAGGCCTATGCGCGATACAAGGATGTCGCGACGCGAATCAAGGCAGGGCAGTATCGATTCGATGATGGCATCAGTCAGATCGACCTGCTGGACAAGATCGTGAGTGGGGATGTTGTGACCTACCATGTGCAATTTATTGAGGGGCAAACATTTCGTCAATTGCGTGACGTTCTTACCGACGTTAAAAACCTTGAGCAACTAGCAACAGGCATGACCAACGACGAGGTAATGACATTACTCGGCTTTGCGGATCAACATCCCGAAGGGCGATTTTTTCCCGACACCTATCGTTTCATTGCCGGCGACAGTGATGTTGATATTCTCACTCGTGCACACCGTAAGATGGCACAAGTTGTTGACGATGAATGGCAAGCACGCGCACAGGGGCTACCTCTTCAAAATTCTTATCAAGCGTTGATACTGGCGTCGATAATTGAAAAGGAAACAGGACTGGCATCGGAGAGAAGTACTATTGCGGGTGTCTTTATAAATCGACTGAAAAAGAACATGCGTCTGCAAACCGATCCAACAGTTATCTATGGCATTGGCGATGCATTCGATGGCAATCTGACCCGCCGTCATCTAAAAACGGATACACCATACAACACCTATACGCGGCGCGGCCTGCCGCCCACGCCGATAGCCATGCCGGGACGAGAATCAATTCATGCGGCGCTACATCCTGAATCAACGACAGCGCTTTATTTTGTGTCGCGAGGAGATGGTTCACACCAGTTCTCCAGCACTCACGCCGAACATATTCGTGCCGTTCGAAAATATCAACTTAATGGTAAATCGAATCGAAATGCTGATAAGGGCCAGGACGGGTAGATGACAGCAGGTGAACAACGCGGCCGATTGATAACCGTCGAGGGTACTGATGGAGCTGGCAAGAGCACTCAGATACATTTTGTAAAGGAATATCTATCGGCCAGAGGCGTCAGCGTGATCACCACCCGTGAACCGGGCGGCACGCCCATAGGAGAAGCGATACGCGATATTTTATTGAGCGGACAAGGTACGAAAGCCTGCGCCCGAACCGAGATACTATTGATGTTTGCTGCCAGATTGCAGCATCTTGAGGAGTTGATTAAACCAGCCCTGGCACGCGGTGAATATGTGGTCTGCGATCGTTTCACCGATGCAACTTATGCCTACCAGGGTGGCGCCGGTGGGGTTGAAAATGACGAAATCGAAATCGTGGAAAACTGGGTACAAGGCTCACTTCGGCCCGACCTGACCTTGCTTTTCGATCTGCCGGTAGAAGTCGGGGTTAAACGTGTAATGACCCGGGGGAGTGCCGGTGATCGATTTGAATCCATGGCGCTGGAACGAAAACGTCGAGTCAGGAATGCATACCTCGAGCGTGCTGAACGGTTTTCCGCGCGAATCAGAATAATCGATGCATGTCAGTCAATTGAAGTTGTTAAGGCATCGGTCGAGCAGGTGCTGTATGAAAGTTGCCTATCCTGGGATATCGAGTAAATTTTCGACATGATTCAACCATGGCTTCAGGATCAATGGCGATCGATCACTCAGGCATTGCAAACTGAGTCCACCCGGTTACCAACAGGCCTTATGTTTTTAGGTTCTCGTGGTCTGGGTAAATTTGACCTTGGTCTCGAAACTGCCAGGATGATGTTGTGTGCAAGCCCTATTACTGAATCCACTGCCACGGCAGGGGCCTGTGGTCGTTGCAGTGCTTGTCGGATGTTTTCGGATGGAATGCATCCCGATTTTCATCTGTTAACAACGGAGGCCTTCGCAACCAACCTTTCGCAAAGCATTTCCCTGACGGCATCTCGTTACCACGAATCGACAGATTCAGCGAAAGCGCCTCGTAAGCCACGCCAGGTGATTTCCGTGAATGCGGTTAGAAACCTGATTCAAAATCTGGCAACCCATTCGCATCAGGGTGGCGCTCGGGTAGTATTAATTGCGCCTGCTACAGATTTGAACGTCAATGCTGCCAATGCCTTGCTGAAAATACTTGAAGAGCCTCCAGGTGATACACGGTTTATTTTAATTTGTTCGGCGCGCGATAGTGTTCCTGCAACTATCCTGAGTCGGGTGATGTGTGTTGAGATCGCACGGCCGGATTTTGATGTCTCTGTGCGATGGTTGATCGAAAATGGGGTGAGGGAAAGTGATGCAGAAGAACTACTGACCTTGTCGGCTGAGGCGCCAATGACTGCACTCGCTTATCACCAACGTAATTTGCTGGAGCAAACACGGGGTTGGCAACGCTTGCTCGAGAAATTGATCACCTCAAAAATTTTACCCGTATCCATGGCGGCAAATATCGAATCAGAGTCTACTGGAGACTTTTTGCTATGGCTCGAAAGACTTCTATGTGATGCTGTCGCTGCCCGATTCGGTCGTCGTGAGAGTACATTGCTGGTCACCGATGGTGAGAATGTCATTGCTGATAATGACTCACTGTGTCATTGGCTGATTTCGCGGCCACTTTGGGATATCATTGACAAATTGCAGTATTACAGACGTTACCAGCAGCGCGCTGTTGACGAACAACTCTTTGTAGAGGATGTACTGATTGCTGTTTGGCAAAAAATCTGACCGACCCAGGAATCCACCCGCATCGTCGAGTGATTCCATTGACTATCCGGAAGCGTCCACGGATGCTTCCGTAGAGTACGATTCTGTTCTACATGGTGGCGGCATTGAGGAGCTCACAGTACGTGTTCCCGCGCCTGGTCGACCTAAAGTTATGTCCATTAGCATAAAGGACCGTAAAACCCTGCACGCTGCTTATATGCCTTTTTTGAAAACCGGTGGCATATTTGTTCCGAGCAGCAGCCAGTACAAGATGGGTGACGAGATTTTTCTCCTGCTACGTTTGCTCGATTCACCAGAAAACATCTCCGTATCCGGCAAAATAGTCTGGATAACACCGGAAGGCGCGATGGGTAACCGGGCAGAAGGAATAGGTATTCAGTTTACCGGTCCCGAGGCGGGTAAAATCCGTTCAAAAATTGAAGGCATTCTCGGCGGGGCATTGAAATCCCGACGTATGACTCACACGCTTTAGATCTGTTTTAAAGTGTTAAACCTCTGAACTTCCCCAATTTATTCCTCTTATGGAACTTGTTGATTCGCATTGTCATATCGATTTCTCGCCGTTAGGTGAAGATATCGATGCTGTGCTTCGGTATGCCCGTGAAAATAGCGTCTCCCACTTGTTATGTGTCAGCGTCAACATGCGCGATTTTCCCAAAGTGCGATCCGTTGCCGAATCCAACCCGGGTGTATTTGCATCAGTGGGTGTTCATCCCAACGAACAAGATGAGCCGGAGACATCGGTAGACGTCCTCATACATGAAGCAAAACACCCACGGGTTATTGCCGTCGGCGAAACCGGTCTGGATTATTTCAGGTCCAGCGGTGATCTTGATTGGCAACGTGATCGGTTCGTACGACATATCGAAGCAGCTAGACAGGTTGCATTACCTCTGATTATTCATACACGCGATGCAGCCGACGATACCTTGTCCATGATGAACGATCATGCTGCGCGAGACATCGGTGGAGTGATGCATTGTTTCGCCGAGAATTGGCAAGTTGCACGTCGGGCCCTTGATCTTGGGTTTTATATTTCGTTTTCTGGAATTGTCACTTTCAAAAGTGCACACGAGTTAAAAGAGGTTGCAACCAAGGTACCCCTTGATCGCATGCTGGTTGAAACAGATTCACCGTACCTTGCACCTGTACCGTTTCGTGGTAAAACCAATCAGCCAGCTTATGTCCGTCACACAGCAGAATATATAGCCGAGCTTCGAGGCGATACGCTTGAAAATATTTTTTCGGCAACGACCGATAACTTCTTTAACTTGTTCTCGAAAGCACGCCGGGAATTTACTCTCGGCGTAACGTCAACTATCAGTAGTGCAGGTGTTCATGGCTCTTGACCGGTTTATTTCAAGCGGTTGAATTACTCTGTCTGACTGGATCGCAGATCACATGAATTACTGC
Source organism: marine bacterium B5-7 (assembly GCA_021604525.1). GTDB lineage: Bacteria > Pseudomonadota > Gammaproteobacteria > Arenicellales > CAJQKF01 > BQJD01. Next base: position 205,265 of record BQJD01000003.1, read on the forward strand.
ATCGTATTGTTGTCATGAGTCGGGTTGCGGTTGCCGGATGGCAACACGAAACCAATACATTCGCACCCGTTAAAGCTGACTTTAACGCCTTTGCTGAAGCCGACGAATGGCCACCATTAAGTTTTGGCGACGAGATGATTCTGGCAACTTCAGGCGTTCATCTCCCGTTGACTGGCGCGCTCGATGTGTTTAATGCCAATAACGTCGAAGTTGTACCCATCATGTGGTGTTCGGCAACTCCAAGTGCCCATGTTACAACCGACGCATTTGAACGTCTGTGTTACGAGCTGTGTAGCCGCATCGGTGCCGTGTTCCCTCTTGACGGTGTTTATCTCGATCTGCACGGCGCGATGGTCACCGAGGAACTTGAAGATGGTGATGGTGAGATCATCAAACGAGTGCGTGACGTAGTTGGTGAAGATGTACCCATTTCAGTGAGTCTCGATCTGCATGCCAATGTCACCGATACCATGGTGAGATATGCAGACGTGATCGATATATACCGAACCTATCCGCACATTGACATGGGTGAAACGGGTGCACGTGCGGCCACGCATCTGCTGGAGATGATCCATAGTGGCGTTCGTTGGGATGTAGCATTCAGAAGAACTGACTTTCTGATTCCGCTGAATTGGGGCTGTACATTGATTGAGCCAGCGAAGGGTATTTACGATGTGCTCGCCAGGTATTGCTCAGCGGACGTACCGGTAATTTCATTTGCTTGCGGTTTTCCATTATCCGATATCAAGGAAGCCGGTCCGACAATTATTGCTTATGGTAAAGCGAAGGCAGCAACACATGTCGCGGAAGATATTCTCGCCCTCGTCAACGACAGGGAGGGGGATTTTCGCGGTATGGTTTATGCGCCAGATGAGGCAATCGCACAAGCGTTAACGAATGATGGCACGGGTCCGGTGATATTAGCCGATACCCAGGATAACCCCGGTGGTGGTGGGCCAGGCGACACCACAGGGCTTTTGAAAGCACTTGTAAATACAGGGGTGGACGATGCGTTATTGGGTGCATTGGCCGATGCCGATTTTGCAGCACGTTGTTCTGAGGCAGGTGTCGGCGCTTCTTTCTCGGGCAATCTGGGCGAGCATTCGGCGATGCCGGGTCATACCCCGTTTTTTGGCCGCTTTGAGGTTCTCGCTTTATCTGATGGGCGGTTCATGGCTACCGGACCCATGTATTTTGGGGCGAGAATGGAGCTCGGGCAATGCGCCCTTGTCGCAGTGAGCCCAACGTCAGAGTTGACTGATTTATCGTCCTCACCAGCAAGAGATTCTGGCAAGTCGCGAGGGCTTCGAGTTCTGGTCACGTCTAAAGCGGTTCAGACTGCTGACCAGTCAATTTTTGCCCACATCGGCATCGATCCTGCTGCAGAACGAATCATTGCTTTGAAAAGTTCAGTACATTTCAGAAATGATTTCTCCGATATTGCGTCGAAAATCCTGATTGTTGCTGCACCCGGACCAGTGACGGCTGATATTGGTTGTCTCGACTATCAGCGGTTACCCGAAGATAGACGTCGTTAAGCATCAGATGACTGGAATCTGATCATTCAATTTTTTCATGTAAGTACGCAAGCAGATATGGTCAAAATAACCAAGGTTTATACACGTACCGGCGATACTGGCGAAACCGGTTTGGTCGGCGGTCGACGTCTCCCTAAAATTCATCCCCGTATTGAAGCCTATGGCACGGTGGATGAATTAAACAGTCTGATTGGTATCGTCCGCAGTCACAACGCAATAAAGGAACCTTCGTTGCGGGGTGATAAATTTGAGCTGATTCTTGAGGCCGTACAACACAAGCTCTTTGATATGGGTGCCGAGCTTGCAACCCTGCCTGGTGATGAATATGAAGGGCAGGTGAGTTTTTCGTCCGACGACACAAAGTGGCTCGAGGACGTAATCGACGTTATGAATGAGGAATTACCCAAGCTGTTCAGTTTTATACTTCCCGGTGGCAGCCCTATGAATGCAGCCCTGCATCAGGCACGAACAGTATGCAGACGTGCTGAACGCGAGGTGTTGCGGCTGAACACCGAAGAACCGGTTAATCTTGAAGTAATTAAATATCTGAACAGGCTATCTGATGCCTTGTTCGTATTTGGACGCTGGAGCAGTGCGACTCTTGGGGAGATCGAGTTACTGTGGGAGCCAGGCAAGTCTTACCCCAACTGGCGCTGGGATGAATAATATTCCTCACTGCTAATAATTTCACCATGGTGGGCTTCGAATTAAATGGTCTTTTCTTTGATCAATGTTTCCAGACGCTTTATGTTCTCGCGAATACCGGGCGGGAACGGATTGACCTTTTCGGCATTTTTAAAGGCAACCAGGGCCGCCTGGTACTGGCCGGCTTCGAGATAGATCATTCCAAGACCGGATAATGCACCAAAGTGTCGTGGTTCGAGTTCCAGCGTGCGACGTATGTCATAAAGGGAATCTTCGTTGCGATCCATAAGATAAAGAACGGTGGCGCGTTTGTTCCACCCTTCGGCAAAGGTTGGAGCGTGTTCAATTACGCGATCGAACATTTCAAGCGCTGCATCGTTAAGACCCGTAGACATTAATGCGATTCCGTTTTGAAGCAGATTTTCAGTAACATCGTCATCAGTTTCGTGCCATATACTCCAGATTTTGGCGGTAATATCGAGTCCGGGTTTCTCATCCTTTATTGTATGAAGTTGTTCAAATAATACGTCGAGTTGTGGATCATTCTGGTCAGCCTTTACTGTAGTTGCAAAGATAAGGGCAACAACAAAACAGAGTATTGTGTATTTCATGGTGGTACTCCCATTTATCATTTCAATAACTGCCTTTGACCCGACCGGTTGCGGCAGGTTCCTGAAAGATTCGCGTAGTGCTTTGAAATGAGTATCCTCGCATTTGCACTTTCTGTCACCGGGCCTATTTTTCTTGTGGTTTTACTGGGCTATACGTTGCGACGAAAGAATATTATTGATGGAGCTTTCGTCACTTCCGCCTCGCAGGTGGTGTTTCGTGTCGGCTTGCCTGCAATTTTATTCCTCAGTATTTATGAAGGCGAGCCACCGGGTTATCAGCAGCTCAGGCTGACTATCATGATGATCCTGGTTACTCTGATACTGCTTGGCGGAAGTGCGCTCCATGCACGGATTCGTATTGCCTCATCAGATGACCGGCGAGTATTCATGCAAGGGGGCTTTCGCGGCAATCTTGGGGTAATCGGTCTAGCCTTTTGTGCCAATGCATACGGTTTATCCGGTCTTTCACAAGCCGCTGTACCCATGGGAATATTGACTATTCTCTATAATATTCTTGCGGTTTTCATACTTGGAAATCCGGTTGATGGCCGTCAGGGTGGGTTTGCCTGGAAGACATGTAGATCAATAGCTCGCAACCCACTCATTCTCGGCATCGTCGCGGGGTTTGCCTATCAGGCGACAGGACTCCCTTTGCCAGCTTTGGTTCGTGATACAGGTGATTATTTTGCATCAATGACATTGCCACTGGCCCTTATCTGTATAGGTGCTTCACTGGATTTTACGACTTTACGTTCAGTACGTGGCACTGTGACAGCGGCGTGTATCTGGAAACTGCTTGTATCCCCCTTGATTTATACATCGATCGCTTGGTTAATGGGCTACAGTGGGCAAACGCTCGGTGTGGTATTTTTTCTAGGTGCAACTCCAACCGCTGCTGCAAGCTTTATTATGGTCAAGGCGATGCGTGGTAATGAGTCCCTGGCAGCCGGGATTGTCGTTGCATCAACCTTGCTGTCGTCGTTTACAGTAACCATAGGCTTATATCTGCTGCGTGGGCTCGATCTCGTATGATTGCAATCATATTCGCGCGCCATACGTGACCAGGCATTTTTATGTATTGTGAGAAAATATTACGATGAAAAATACAACCACTGATTTGTCATCATCACAACCATTACCAGCCGGTGTAACCGATGATGACATGGATCGATTTAATCGGGATGGATTCCTCGTGGTACCAGGGCTTGCCGCAAAGGACCTGTGTCGGTCCATAAATCGTGTCGTTGATGATTCGCTGGATCCGCCGCTGGCACCACTTGAGTTTGAGGCCGATATCCTCTATCCCGGCGCACCGAAAAACAAGGCTGCACATGGTGGATTTACACCACGTCGATTGCTTCATGCTTATACGAGAGATGAGGTATTCAGGCAGTGGGCAAGATCGCAATCGGTGGTTGCAATTTTATCGCGACTCATGAGTACAGATCGGATTTGCTTATCGCAAAATCATCATAACTGCATCATGACCAAACATCCGGGTTACAGCAGCTTGACCAGTTGGCATCAGGATGTTCGCTATTGGCGATTTGATCGCCCCGAACTGGTCAGTGTCTGGCTTGCTCTTGTGGATGAGTATCCCGAAAACGGTGGACTACTGTTGATACCAGGGTCGCATACCAGCGACCTTGGAAGAGGGCGACTTGATGCGTCGCTTTTCCTTCGAACGGATCTCAAATCCAATCGTGACATGATCGATACAGCAGTAGCGGCGACGCTTTCAGTCGGTGATGCAGTGTTCTTCCACTGCAAGACGTATCATGCGGCAGGCCGTAATCAGATTGACCAAATCAAGAAGTCGCTGGTGTATACCTATCGAGCAATTGATAATCAGCCGATTCCGGATACTCGCTCTGCAGTTTATTGTGACATAGAAATATAGACTCTAAAGAGTACACTGACGTATCTCATCAGTCATGTAACGTATTACCATCGATGATCTCATTCGAGGATTTAGCGGTATTTTTTGCAGCATCGATTGCATTAGGACTAACCCCTGGTCCTGATAATATTTTTGTATTAACCCAATCTGCTCTATACGGTCGACTTGCAGGCTTGATCGTGACTCTCGGGCTTTGTACTGGTCTGATTGTCCATACAACAGCCGTGTCGTTAGGCGTGGCTGCCATATTTCAAACATCTGCGACAGCATTCAATATTCTGAAAATATTCGGAGCCATGTACCTGGTTTATCTTGCATGGCGAGCATTTCATGCAAGTGCGAGTAAAGTAGAGTTAAAACGAAATACCACTACATCAATGAAAACACTTTACGTTCGTGGTTTTGTGATGAATATCTCCAATCCTAAAGTTGCCATATTTTTCCTCGCATTTCTGCCACAGTTTAGCAATCCGTCCACAGGTTCAATAACCATTCAAATGTTTATACTGGGTGGGCTTTTTATATTGGCCACAGTGATCGTATTTGGTTCTGTTGCATGGACGGCAGGGTACCTTGGCCAGTGGCTAAGAACTTCAGGAAGGGCACAAGTTGTGATGAATAAAATAGCCGGAACAGTTTTCATCGCATTGGCAATAAGATTGGCAACTGCTGAACGATGATACTTAATGGATTTTAATCAGGAGAAGTAATCCCCTTTCCACATATTTTAGTTGATTTGTAACGTAAGTATTTACTCTCATTCGCATTTCTGACGCGCGTATTATGTTTGCCATTCCCTGCTATTGCGTAAGGCAATATAGGTAACAATCATGGCATCAGGATATACAAGTAATGAATACGCCAACCAATAAAAAGCGAAGAAAAG